>CANJGB010000012.1 GCA_947473805.1 Alphaproteobacteria bacterium | reverse complement strand
TCAGGTCGCTCGGGTAACGCAGGCCGCGCCGGTCAGCTGCGCGGCGGTGTTCGGGCGTCCACATCGGGCATCTCCCACATCCGATTCGGATGCCCGTAAGCGAATCACAACTGATTCCTCCGACTCAACAACTTTCCGGAACGGCTCTAACAATTGCTGCGCCGCAAAATAAATCTTGCAGTTGCGAAGGCGCGGCGCAACGATTTTCGTTACAGCCCCGGCACCGACAGGGCCGCGCGGCGTTCGAGGACAGGGTTACACAAGGAATGACGATGGCAAACAGCAGCGCCGCAGCCGTGCAGCAGCCGGCAGCCCCGACTGGCATCTTCAAGGACCCTTACGACGTCGGCGAGATTCCGCCGCTGGGCCATGTGCCGAAGCAGATGCACGCCTGGGCAATCCGGCGCGAGCGGCACGGCCCGCCGGAAGACTCGATGAAGCTGGAAGTCGTCGACGTGCCGGAGATCGACTCCGACGAGGTTCTGATCCTGGTCATGGCCGCCGGCGTGAACTTCAACGGCGTATGGGCCGGCCTCGGCATTCCGATCTCGCCGTTCGACGGGCACGGCGCGCCTTACCACATCGCGGGTTCCGATGCGTCGGGCGTGGTGTGGAAGGTGGGCCGCCGCGTGACGCGCTGGAAGGTCGGCGACGAGGTGGTCGTCCACTGCAACCAGGACGACGGCGACGACGAGGAGTGCAACGGCGGCGACCCGATGTTCAGCCCCACCCAGCGCATCTGGGGCTACGAGACGCCGGACGGCAGTTTCGCGCAGTTCGCCCGGGTGCAGTCGCGCCAGCTGATGCCGCGGCCGAAGCACCTGACCTGGGAGGAGAGCGCCAGCTACACGCTCACATTGGCCACCGCCTACCGCATGCTGTTCGGTCACCGGCCGCACATCCTGCGCCCGGGGCACAACGTGCTGGTCTGGGGCGCAGCCGGCGGCCTGGGCTCGATGGCGATCCAGCTGATCGCCGTGTCGGGCGCCAATGCCATCGGCGTGATCTCGGACGAGAGCAAGACCGACTTCGTCATGGGCCTGGGCGCCAAGGGCGTGATCCAGCGCAACAAGTTCGACTGCTGGGGCCGCATGCCCGACGTGATGGATACGGCGGGCTATGCCGACTACATGAAGCGCTGCCGCGCCTTCGGCAAGGCGATCTGGGACATTACCGGCAAGGGCAACGACGTCGACTTCGTGTTCGAGCATCCGGGCGAGCAGACCTTCCCGGTGTCGTGCTTCGTGGTGAAGCGCGGCGGCATGGTGGTCTTCTGCGCCGGCACCACCGGCTACAACCTGACCATGGACGCGCGCTTTGTGTGGATGCGGCAGAAGCGCATCCAGGGCAGCCACTTCGCCAACCTGCTGCAGGCCAGCCAGGCCAACCAGCTGGTGGTCGAGCGGCGCATCGACCCGTGCATGAGCGAGGTGTTCCCGTGGGAGGACATCCCGCGCGCCCACACCAAGATGTGGAAGAACCAGCACAAGCCCGGCAACATGGCCGTGCTGGTCAGCGCCAAGGTCCCCGGCCTGCGCACCATCGAGGACGCGATCGAGGCGGGGAACGGCTAAGCGACCGAATTGATCGCGGGCGGCGGGGCTGAGCGTTCAGGCGCGTACCGCAATTTCGGCGAGCGCCTGCTGCACCTCGGCGTGAAGCTGCTGGCGAAGGCGATGTTCCGGTTGCGGCGGCATGGACCCTTGCCCGTGCCGACGAGCGGCGGCGCCATCATTGCGCCGAACCATGTGACGTTTGTCGATGCGCTGATCGTCGCCGCGTTGTGCGACCGGCCGGTACGGTTCGTCATCGACGCCGACCGCGCGCGGCAGCCTGTCGTGCAGTGGTTCGTGCGGCTGGCCGGCGCCATTCCCATTGCGCCGCGCAAGGAGGAGCCGGCGACGCTGGATGCCGCATTCCGGCTGATCGGCGATGCGCTGCGCGCCGGCGACCTGGTCTGCATTTTTCCCGAGGGTTCGCTGACCGACGACGGCGAAATTCATGACTTCCGCCCGGGCATCGAGCGCATCGTGCGCGAGACGCCGGTGCCGGTCGTGCCGCTGGCGCTGCGCGGCCTGTGGGGCAGCCTGTTCAGCCAGGCCCATGGCGGACCGTTCAAGGGCCCGCTGCTGGGCCCGGCCGGCATCTGGCGGCGCGAGGTTGAGGCGGTGGCCGGCGCGGCCCTGCCGCCCGGCGACGTGACGGCCGAACGGCTGGAGGCCATCGTCCGCAGCCTGCGGGGCAGCATGGCCTAATTTATGCTTAGTAAGCGGGCAATGGCCCTATTGTGCCGCCCGCCCCGGAATCCCTGCCCATAGGTTGAGCATGACTGCCGCTTTGAAGACCGCCGCGCCCGTTTCCGACCCGATCAGTGCCTGCCGCGACGGCCTGGCCGCCGCCGACAAGCTGCTGGCGGCCGCCAAGCGGACCGTGGGCCAGAAGGTGGCGGCGTCGAGCGTGGATGCCGAGCAGTTCGCCGCCCACGGCCTGGCCTGGTTTGCGACCTACGTGGAGACGCTGCGCCAGACCCTGAACTGGGCCGAGCGCCTGAGCGCCGAGGGCAAGTTCGGCGAAACGGAAAAGCTGATCGTGCAGATCGGCTTCGGCGAATACCTGAGCCAGATCGCCGGCGGCATCAGCCTGAGCCAGAACGAGGTGGTGCGGCCGCGCGACCTGGGACTCGAGGCGGCGGATTTCGACCCGTACCTGGACGCGACCAAGGTGCTGCGCAATACCGGCAACAGCCCCGCCGCGCGGCAGAAGCTGGCCCGGCTGATCGCCCATGGCGAATTCGGCGATTACGGCCTGGACGAGACCATGGCCATGGTCAGCGACCAGTTCCGCAAGTTTGCCGACACCAAGGTCTCGCCCTTCGCGCATGAGTGGCACAAGAAGGACATCCTGATCCCCATCGAGATCGTGCAGGAAATGGGCGAGCTGGGCGTGTTCGGCCTGACCATTCCGGAGGAGTATGGCGGCTCAGGGCTAGGCAAGATCGCCATGTGCATCGTGTCGGAGGAATTGTCGCGCGGCTATATCGGCGTCGGTTCGCTTGGCACGCGCGCCGAGATCGCGGCCGAACTGATCATGTCGGGCGGCACGCAGGCGCAGAAGGACAAGTGGCTGCCGCTTTTGGCCTCGGGCGAAATTTTGCCGACGGCAGTGTTCACCGAACCGAATACGGGTTCGGACCTGGGCTCGCTTCGCACCCGCGCGGTGAAGGACGGCGATGTGTATCGCGTGACCGGCAACAAGACGTGGATCACCCACGCCTCGCGCACCGACCTGATGACGCTGCTGGTGCGCACCAACCCGGACACGACAGATTATCGCGGCCTGTCGATGATGCTGGCCGAGAAGCCACGCGGCACGCCGGACAACCTGTTCCCCGCCAAGGGCATGACCGGCGGCGAAATCCGCGTGCTGGGCTATCGCGGCATGAAGGAATATGAGCTCGCCTTCGACGGCTTCGAGGTGAAGGCCGAGAACCTGCTGGGCGGGGCCGAGGGCCAGGGCTTCAAGCAGCTGATGGCGACGTTCGAGAGTGCCCGCATCCAGACCGGCGCCCGCGCGCTGGGCGTCGCGCAATGCGCGCTGGAACTGGGCCTGAAATACGCCCAGGACCGCGTGCAGTTCGGCAAGCCGATTTTCGAATTTCCCCGCGTGCACGGCAAGCTGGCCATGATGGCGGTGGAAACCATGATGACGCGGCAGATGACCTACCACGCCGCGCGCGAGAAGGACGCGGGCCGGCGCTGCGACCTGGAGGCCGGCATGGCCAAGCTGCTGGGCGCGCGCACCGCCTGGGCGAACGCGGACAACGCGCTGCAGGTGCACGGCGGCAACGGCTATGCCGAGGAATATGTCATCAGCCGCGTGCTGTGCGACGCGCGCATCCTGAATATTTTCGAGGGCGCGGCGGAAATCCAGGCCCAGGTGATTGCGCGCCGGTTGCTGGAAGGCGGCGGGCGGAACTAGCGCCGCGAGGCGTTTGGCCCGCTCACCCTTCGACAGGCTCAGGATGAGGCTACTTTAGGCCTCTCCCACTAGCCTCATGGTGAGCTTGTCGAAGCGTGAGGCGGCACGCCATTTCGACAGAGTTCAGACCGGCCCAACCATTCTGCCAAGATCGCGTGCAGTGAGGATGACAACGGCGATCACCACGGCCACAGCAAAAAACGCGGCGGCCTTGCCGAGTGCCGATGAATCTGGCCGGCGTAGAAGAACCAGCGAGGCGCGGACAATTCCGACCAACGCCCAGATTAGCCGAAGAGCAAAAACAACCGAGCCAGCATAGAAGAACCATCGGTCCGTGATGACGCAGGTCCGCTTGCAACCAACACCACCGCCAGCGTGACATAGGCGAGCAGGCCATTGATCAATGCCGAACGCCAGAGCAGCTGCTCACCACGCCAGTGCAACATCAGATAAGCGAAAATTGCGTTCACCTATCCCTCCGCCAAATCAGGTAAGGCTTCGCCAGAGGTAGGCGAGCATTTCGTAACCCTGTTCAATCACCCACCACGCAGCAAGACCTATTGCGGCGATGGCGAAGACTTTTCTGACCCAACTCGGGCGTCGCACCTCTACAAGCGCGCTGCGCACAGCGCCCACCCACCCCCAAAGCATAAAAATGCAGACCGGAAGATGAACCCAGTCAGGTTTGGGGATGCCGCGCTCGTCTATTACGCCAGCATAAAAAAGCGCGATGATGACCACCGCATACAGCAGAATCGTATTTACGATGGCGGCACGCCACAAGGGCTGCTCACCGCGCCAGTGTGACGCTAAATAGCCAAGAATGGCATTCATGACGCCTCAATAGAATACAACCAAAAGATACGAACACATCCTTATGGTTGTAAATACGTATTGTCAGTATCACCGCATCATCATGACGCACAGAATGTTGCGCGCCGGTTGCCCCCTTCCCCGGCCATCCGTAAACTGCCGCCAACAAAACCAGGGAGAGAACCATGATCCGCATTTCCGGCCTTGCCGCCGTGCTAGCCGCGCTGTTCGCCACCTCCGCGCTGGCGCAGGCGCCGACGTTCCAGAGCGTGCTGGACGGGGCCAAGAAGGAAGGCGCGCTGTCCATCGCGGTTTCCAGTCCCGGCCTGCCGGAAACCCACAAGGCGCTGTTCGAGGCGTTCAACAAGCGCTTCGGCACCAACATCAAGGCCGAGTGGCAGCCGCTGCCGTCGACCCAGACCGGCACCAAGGTGATCGCCGAGGGCGCCGCCGGCAACACCGTGTCATTCGACGTCATCGGGGCCGGCTCGTCGCAGGAAATTTCCGCGCTGCTGCAGCGCGACATGCTGAAGCCCTATCCGTGGGCCGAGGTATTCGGCAAGGAACTGCCGACCATCAAGGCGGTCGCCGACGCGGCGATCCCTGACATCCGCGGCTATGCCCTGCCCATCCTCGACGTGATCTATGGCATGGCGTGGAACTCGAACCTGCTGAAGGACAACGAGGTGCCGGACTCGCTGGCCGACCTGCTGGACCCGAAGTGGAAGGGCAAGGTCGCCGTCAACGCGCTGGTGCTGGTGCCGATGGACCTGGTCAGCTACGTGGTCGGCAAGGACAAGGCGATCGACATGTCGAAGCGCCTGCTGGCCAACAACCCGGTCCTGGAGCGCGGCACCCCGGCGGTGACCCGCGCGGTCTCGGTCGGCCAGGTGCCGCTGGGCATTACCAGCTTCCACACCTCGGAGCGCAGCGCGCGCCTGAACGAGCCGGTAAAGTTCAAGGTCTTCTCGGACTTCGTCCTGCACCTGCCGGCGCACGCCTACGTGCCGGAAAAGGCCCCGCACCCGAACGCGGCGCGCCTGTTCACCGCGTGGCTGGCAACCGAAGGCGTGGCGCTGGCCGACAAGACCGAGCCGACGCCGGTCCTGGCCGACCCGAATTCGAAGATCGCCCAGATGGTGAAGGCGCAGCAGGCCAAGAGCGGCGCCAAGTTCTCGGCCCCGCCGGCGCTGAAGGGCAAGGAAGTCGAGGAAAACGCCGAGGTGCGCAAGGCCATTACCGACATGCTGGCCGGCAAGTAGGCGCAACGGTTCTGCGGACGGCGGGATAAGATCAAGCGATGCTCGCCGTCCGTGACCTGACCAAGACCTTTCCGGCCCGCCACGACAATGGCGCGGTGCGGGCGCTGCGCGGCGTGTCGTTCGACATCGCCGATGGCGACTTCTTCGCCCTGCTGGGGCCCAGCGGCTGCGGCAAGACGACAATGCTGCAGAGCATTGCCGGGCTGGAAACGCCCGACAGCGGCGAGATCGCGATGGGCGACACTGTCGTCTATGCCTCAGCCGGGGGCATCAACATTCCGGCCAACCGGCGACAGCTGGGCATGGTGTTCCAGTCCTACGCGATCTGGCCGCACATGACCGTGTTCGACAACGTGGCCTTTCCGCTGGCGCACGGTGAACGGAAAACCGGCAAGGCGGAGATTGCCGAGCGGGTGAAGCGCGCGCTGGACCTGGTGAAACTGGGCGCGTTCGCCGACCGCCTGGCCCCGCACCTGAGCGGCGGCCAGCAGCAACGCGTGGCCCTGGCCCGCGCCCTGGTCCACGAGCCGCGCCTGCTGCTGCTGGACGAGCCGCTGAGCAACCTGGACGCCAAGCTGCGCGACACCATGCGGATCGAACTGCGCCAGCTGGTGAAGTCGCTGGGCATCACGACGCTGTTCGTGACCCATGACCAGGTCGAGGCCATGGGCATGTCGGACAAGCTGGCGCTGATGCGCGACGGCGTCATCGTCCAGCAGGGCACGCCACAGGACATCTACCTGCGCCCGGAAAGCGCCTTTGCCGCCGACTTCATGGGCCGCAGCAACCTGGTCGCCGGCCGCGTTAACGGCAATGGCGCGATGGTCGATGTGGAAACCCCGATCGGCACGATCCGCTGCCCGGCCGCGGCCACCGACCTGAACGACGGCATTGTCGTCATCCGGCCGCAGGCGGTGCGCCTGCACGGGCCCGGCATCGGCGGGCAGAACTGCTATGCCGGCACGGTCGAACAGGTGAGCTTTCTGGGCGACGTGGTGGAAGGCGAAGTGCGCGTCGGCGCCGGCCTGCTGAAGATCGTCGTCGATCCCTACCGCCAGGTAGCTCCGGGCCAGACGGTGACGGTGGAACTGCCGCCGGAGCGCTGCGTGCTGGTGCCGCCGGATTCCGGCAGCCTCCCGTGACCATGGCGGCGACCGACCGCCGCCCGCGGCGCTGGCGAGTGGACCAGCAGAAAATCACCGGCATCGTGCTGCTGGCCATTGTCGGCGTGCTGGTGCTGGGGCCACTGGCGGTGCTGCTGCGCGCCAGCGTGGCGCCGCCGAACACCATGCCGCTGGAGACCTGGGCGGTCACGTTCAGTAACTTCAAGGCCATCTTCGAGCACCCGGCCACCCCGACCATCATCGGCAACACGCTGTTGTACGCGGCGGGCAGCGTCGGTATCGGCGTCGCTATCGCCACCTTTATCGCCTGGCTGACCGAGCGGACCGACATGCCGGGCCAGGCGTTGATCCGCGTCATGATGTTTGCCTGGATGGCGGTGCCGCCGCTGGTGATCGGCTTCGGCTGGATCCTGCTGATCAACCCGGGCAACGGCGCACTGAACGTGCTGGCGCGCAACCTGTTCGGCGTGCAGGGCGCGCTGTTCACCATCTACTCGTTCTGGTCGCTGATCCTGATCACCGCGCTGAGCGTCGTGCCGACGGCGTACGTGATGATCGCCGGCCTGCTGCGCAACATGGACCCGCAGATGGAAAGCGCGGCGCGCGTGCTGGGCGGCGGCCGGTTTGCGGTGGCCCGGCGCATCACGCTGCCGCTGCTGACGCCGGGGCTGTTCTCGATCGGCATCTACATGGTGATGGCGGTGGTGCAGGCGTTCGACCTGCCGCTGATCATCGGCCTGACGGCGAAGATACCGGTCATGAGCACGCGGGTGTTCCTGCTGTCGGTGCCGGACAACGGCATTCCGAATTATTCCCTGTCGTCGGCCTTCGGCGTCGTGCTGCTGGCCATCGCTGTCGTGCTGATGTGGCTGTATTTCCGCGCCATCCGCACCGGTGAGAAGTTCCGCACCGTGACGGGCCGCGGCTTCCGCCCCAAGCCCGCGGTGCTGGGCGCGCTGCGCTGGCCGGCATTCACTGCTGCGATGCTGTACTTCGCGATCATGGCGCTGCCGGTGCTGATGTTGGCCTGGACCAGCCTGTTCCCGTTCTACCGCCTGCCGTCGCTGGAGGCGCTGCCGCTGGCCAGCCTGGCCAATTTCCACCGGGTGCTGGATTCCGCCCTGGTGCAGCGCGCGCTGGTGAACACCGTGCTGCTGGTGGTGCTGAGCGCCAGCGTGGTCATGCTGCTGTCGGCGCTGGTGGCGTGGTTCTCGGTGCGCGGCGGCGGCCTGCTGGGCCGCGTTCTGGACGTCATGTCTTTTGCGCCCACCGCGGTGCCGCCGGTCGTCATGGTGATGGCGATTTTGATTCTGTACATCAAGACGCCGCTGTACGGCACGGTCTGGGTGCTGATCATCGGGCATCTGACGATCTACATCGCGTTCGGCACCCGCACCATGACCAGCGCGCTGATCCAGATCCACAAGGAGCTGGGCGATGCGGCGATGATCAGCGGCGCCAGCTGGGCGACCAGCCTGCGCAAGGTCATCCTGCCCCTGGTCTGGCCACAGGTGGCGAACGGCTGGCTGTGGGTTGCGGCGCACAGCGCGCGCGACCTGACCATCCCGCTGGTGCTGATGACGACGAACAACGTGGTCATCGCGTCGGTCGTCTACACGATGTGGGACTTCCCCGACGTGCCGGGCGCAGCCGCCGTGTCGTTCCTGCTGGTGGCAGCCCTGCTGGTGGTCGTGGTGCCGGTGCAGCTGCTGGCGTCACGCGCCTCGACGCGGGGCTGAAGGCGACCCTTAAACACCGCGTCATGCCCGGGCGTGTCCCGGGCATCTTTCACGGCTGCACAAGATCGCCGGAACAAGTCCGGCGATGACGGCAGAAGTATTTACGCGACCCGGACGAGCTTCTGATCGACGAACGCCTTGATCTTGTCCTCGGCATAGCCGTACTCGCGCAGGATTTCGACCGTGTGTTCGCCCAGCAGCGGCGACGGGCCGGGGATGTGCCCAGGCGTCTCCGAGAAGCGGATGGCGTGGCCCATGTCGCGCATCTTGCCGAACTTCTTGTGTTCGTACGACACGACGCGGCCCAGCTTCACGTTCTGCTCGTCGAAGAAGTAATCGACATTGCGGCTGGCGTGCGGCACTTCGCACGGCACGCCTGTCTTGCGCAGCGCAGCCACCGCGTCGTTGGTGCTGCGGCCCTTGAACCAGACTTCGAGGACGCCGGCCAATGCATCTGCATCCTTGTCGCGGCCGGCGCGTTCAGCGAAGCGCTTGTCGGTCGCCAGCGCCTCGAGGCCCTGCACCTTGGTCAGTGCCTGCCATTCGCGTGGCGTGGCGGCGACCATGCAGACATGACCGTCGGCGGTGGGGTACAGGCGCTCGAGCGGGCCGAGGCCGTATTGCTGGCTGTCGGACTCGAAGCGGAAGACCGGCGTGCCATCGGGCTTCAAGATGGTCTCGCCTTGCGCGAACAGGGTCGAGGTCATCAGCGAGGCCTCCATGTACACGCCCTGGCCGGTGCGGTTCTTGTAGTTCAGGCCCATCAGCAGCCACACGGCGCCGAGCGAGCCGTTGATATGGTCCTCGTTGGTGACCGTCTGGCAGGGCTTGTTGCCCTTGCCCGCCGCCTGGGACAGCACGCCGCACATGCCCGAGACCATCGGCGCAAAGGCCTGCAGGTGCACGCGCGGGCCGGTCGAGCCGAAGCCCGGGGCATAGAGATAGACGACGTCCGGCTTGATCTTCTTCGCCGACTCATAGTCGATGCCCAGCCGCTCGGCGGCGCCGGGGCGCATGTTGTGGGTGATGATGTCGGCCTTGGCGATCAGGTCGCGCATGATCGCCTGGCCCTCCTTCGACTTCATGTCGATGGCGATGTCGCGCTTGCCGCGCTGCGCCGCGCGGAACGGGCCGTCGGAATTGCGCATGGCCTCGCCCGCCGGCGGCTCGACCTTGATCACGTCGGCGCCGAAATCGGACATCATCTTCGAGGCGAAGGGGCCGGCGAAGAAAGCGCCGAAATCGAGGATGCGGACGCCTTCCATCGGATGCTTCAGCGACTTGCCGGTCGGCGGCGGCACCGCCCTGGGCTTCGCCGCCGCGAGTTCGGCACGGACCTCGGCGTTGTGCTGGCCCACGGTCGGGGCCGGGCCACGCACGGCGGGCGGCGCCTGCGGGCACTTCATCGTCGGGCCGACCATCTTGATGGGGCCGAGTTCGGGATCATCGACGGTGATGATCAGCTTCTCGTGCACGATCTGCGGATCGTCGAACGCAACGCCCGGGGGATCGACCGGCAGGGCCGCGATATCGGCCTCCTCGAACACTTTCAGCCAGTGCTCGCGCGGCTTCTGGGCCAGCGCCTCGGGCACCGCCTTTTCCAGGAAACGCGCCTCCTCGGGCGGGAATGGCAGGGCCTTTTCCTGGCCGATGGGCAGGTCGGGCACCTTGTCCTTGAGGCCGAGCAGCGCAATGGCCTGCTGCCACTTGCCGACCGGGCCGGTATGAACCTGCATGAACTTGCCGTCGCTGGTCCCCATGACGCCCAGCTGCATCAGGTGGCGCATGAACAGCTTGCCGGCGGGCGGCGTGGTCTTGCCCTTGTCGCAATGCTGCTCGGACCAGTACCAGTTCATGATGTTGAGCATGACCAGGCCGTCGGCCATGGACGTTTCGACATGCTGGCCGCGGCCGGTAATGTCGCGCGCGCGCAAGGCGGCCAGCGCGCCCATGCCGGCGAGGAAGCACGCACCGTAGGAGGCGACCGGCAGTGCGTTGTAGCGCGGGCCGGGACGCGTGCCCTGCTGCTCGTCATGCATGCCGAGATAGGTGTCGATCAGGCCCTCGTGGCCCGGCTCGTTGCGGCGTGGATGGTCGGCGCCATAGCCCGAAATCGAGGTATAGACGAGGCGCGGGAATTTCTTGTGCATCTCGTCGAAGCCAAGGCCGAGGCGGTCCATTGCGCCGGGGCGGAAGCTTTCGATGACGATGTCGGCGTCGCGGCAGAGATCGAGCACGAACTGCTTGCCCTCCGGCGTCTTCAGGTCGGCAGTGACCGAGCGCTTGCCGCGGTTCCAGACGTGATAGGCCTTGAGATAGCGGAACGGGTCGCCGCCCGGCGGTTCGACCTTGATGACATCGGCGCCGTTGTCGGCGAACAGCATGGTGGCCACCGGGCCGGCCATGCCCCAGGTCAGATCGATCACCTTGATGCCGGACATCAAACCCATAATTTCCTCCGCAGGGCCTCTTCAGGGCCGTTCAATGCAATTGGGGCGCACCTTATCGGCGCTTGGCTGTCCGGACAAGGAAGCAGGAAGGGCCTGGCTCAGGCGACCTGGAGGACCAGTTTTCCACGGACGTGGCCGGCCTCGAGCAGGCGATGGACCTCGGCAATTTGCTCCAGGGGAAATACCCGGATCGCGGGCGGCCTGACCCGGCCATCCGCATGGGCGGCGGCGATCTGGATCATGTCCTCTTGCGCCAGGTCGCGCCTCTTGCCGGCGAAATCGATCATGCGGATGCCGCGCTTTTTCGCCCGTTCGGCATCGGGGCCGGCAATGTCGGCCAGCGTCGCAACGTTCACCAGCGCGCCGCCGGGACGCACCATGTCGATGGCGCCAGGCAAGGTGTTCAGGCCGATGGAATCGAGCAGGACATCGACACCACCCGGCGCCCAGGCCTGCACCGCGGCGGCCACGTCCTCGGTCCGGTAGTCGATGGCGCGGGCGGCGCCGAGGCCGCGGACATAATCCACATTGGCGGTGCCGCAGGTGGTGGCGACCTCCGCCCCCGCCATGCGGGCGAACTGGATGCCGTAAGAGCCGACGCCGCCGGCACCGCCATGGACCAGCACCTTGTCGCCGGCCTTGGTACCGCCGACATCGAACAGGCCCTGCCATGCGGTGAGCCCCGCGGTGGGAATGGCGGCGGCCTCGGCAAAGCCCAGCGCGTCGGGCATCGGCGCCACTGTCGCCTGCGTCGCGGCGACGAACTCGGCATAGCTGCCCCAGCGGCCGGTTCCCTGGTTGCAGAAGGTGTAGACACGCTGGCCGGGGCGGAAGTCCTTCACATTGGCGCCGACCTTTTCCACCGTGCCGGCGGCATCGAAGCCCAGCACATGCGGCAGCGAGCCATGGAAGTGGCCCAGCTTGTTCAGCCAGCCTTCGCGGCATTTCCAGTCGGCCGGATTGGCGCTGGCGCAGACGACGCGGATCAGCACGTCGTCGGCATCGATCGCGGGCACCGGCACCTCGGCCATGTGCATGACATCGGGACCACCGAAGCGGTCGATCAGGATGGCGCGCATAATTCCTCCCAGCCGGTTAAATCGCGGTGCTGCCCTTGGACCGGTGCTGTTCGGTCGCCGCGGCCACCGCCGCGACGAAGGCCGCAAGCACCGGTGACTTGTTGCTGGCCGGCCACACGAGTTCCAGGTTCAGCGGCACCTCGAAATCCTCGACCCGGCGGACGACGACATTCTCGGGTTCGCGCCCGCGCTGGCAGGACGGCACCCAGCCGACGCCGACGCCCATAGCCACCATGTTGAAAGTGATCTCGGAGGAATAGACCTCCATCACGATGTGCGGCGAAATGCCCTGCGCCTGGCAGGCGGCGATCATCTGGTAGCTCATCGGGCGGCTCAGCTTTCGCGAGGCCCAGATAAAATCGTCGTGCTTGATGTCCTCGAGCCGCAGGTCCGGTTTGTTGGCCATGGGGTGCGACTTGAGCATGGCGAGTTCGAGACGATCGGTGAGAATCGGCAGGCGTTCGGCATGCGCTTCGGGCGGCGCGTTGAACATGAAGCCGGCGTCGATCTTCTCGTCACCCAGTTCCTCGTGCTGCAGGTCGGAGATCATCGGCACCAGTTCGAACTCAACATCGGGATGCGTGTGGCGGAACGACTGGAACACGTCGGCCAGGAAGCGCTGGCGCACCACCACCTCGTTGAAGGTGACGCGCAACGAGCCTACCTGGCCGCGCATGACACGGGCGGCGCGCTGCCCGGCGCGCTCGGACTCCGCCAGGATGCGGCGCACGTCTTCCAGGAACACCCGGCCACCGGCGGTGAGGCGTACGCCGCGCGGCAGGCGCTCGAACAGCTGCACGCCGCCAAGCTCCGCCTCGAGGTCGCGCATGCGTCGCGACAACGCCGACTGCGCAATGTTCAGGCGCACGGCGGCGCGCTGGAAGTGCTCTTCCTCGGCCACGACGAGGAAGTAGGGGAAGTGGCGAATGACCATGGTCATGCCGGCAACCTGTTCAGGAGCATGGGCTTCCTCCCGGCCCTATTTGGGGCGGTCCATGGCGAAGATCATATCGACCGGCGCGTAGTCCATATAGCCCAGCCGCGAGATCGGCCGGGCGCGCAACAGGTCGAACCGGCCGTCCTTGATGAAGGCGTCGTCCACGTGAATGCGCACCACGGCGCCGATGACGATGCCGGCCGGGTTAGGCTTGCCGTTTACTGGCGGCAGGTCGACCGTTTTCACATAGGTGCATTCCAGCGCGGCAGGTGACCGTGCGACGCGCGGCGGCTTCACCGACACCGACGGCGCCATTTCCAGGCCGGCGCGCGCCACCTCGCTCTCGCCCGGCGGCAGGGGCGCGGAGGTCTCGTTCAACTCCTCGCGCAGGTCCCAGGTGGCGAGGCTGCAGGTGAACTCGCCGGTCTCCTCGGCGTTGCGCTGCGAATCCTTGCGGTTGATGCTGGAGAACATCACATAGGGCGGCTTGGCGGCGATGGCGTTGAAATAGCTGTAGGGCGCGAGGTTCACGACGCCGTTTCGGCCGATGGTGGTGATCCAGCCAATGGGGCGCGGCACGACCAGCGCGTTGAACGGGTCGTGCGGCAGGCCATGGTCGCCGGTCCGGGGGTCGTAATCCACGTCGTTCCACCCTGTAAAAGCTTTTCGCCATTCTACGGCACGGCGATAGGCCTTGCCCAGCGCGGCCATGCTGGGCAGATTGCGGGCAGCGGAGGAAACGATGAAAATTGTCGATACCCATCACCACCTGTGGGACCTGAAGAACCACTACCCCTTCATGCACGAAAAGGGGCGGCATCTCTCGGGCGGCAACGCCATCCTGCAGAACAACTACCTGATCGGCGATCTGCTGGCCGATATCGCGGGCACCGGTGTCGTGAAATCGGTCCACCTGCAGGCCGGCATCGAACCGCCGAAATCGGTCTATGAAACCGAGTGGGTGCAGAGCATTGCCGACGACAAAGCGGTATCGCGCGGCTTCCCGCACGCCATTGTCGCCCGCACCAATCCGGCCGACCCGAACGCAGAGGCCGAACTGGAACAGCATTGCCAGTACAAGAACGTGCGCGGCATCCGCCACCTGGTGCACGAGTACCTGGCCGATCCGGTGAAGTATCCGGACTACCTGAAAATGCCCGCCTGGCGGACGGGCCTGAAATTGCTGCGCAAGCACAACCTGGTGTTCGACCTTCTGGTCTTCCAGCAACAGATGGCGGAGGCCGCCGAGATCGTCCGCGAGAACCCCGACATCCTGTTCGTGGTGGAACATTCCGGCGTGCCCGACCTGCAGCTGGGGGAACCGTACGAGCGCTGGCGTGCCAACATTTCCCTGCTGGCGGCGCTGCCGAACACGGTCATGAAGATTTCCGGCTTTGGCATGCGGGCCCATTCCACCGCCTGGTCGATGGAGCGGATCAAGCCGTTCATCACCACGATGATCGACCTGTTCGGGCCGAAGCGCTGCGTGTTCGGCAGCAACTTCCCGCTCGACAAGGTGTGCGTCAGCTACAAGCAGATGTGGCAGGACTTCGACGACGCGACCAAGGGCTATTCGGACGACGAGCGGAGCGCGCTGTTCCACGACAACGCGGTGCGGGTGTACCGGCTGTAGATCAGGGGCCAGCCAAGCGCCTCACCCTTCGACAAGCTCAGGATGAGGACGACTTGAAAATCTTTCACTAGCCTCATGCTGGGCCTGTCGAAGCGTGGGGCGGCTCACGTGCCGCGCGGCTTCGCGCGCCGTGTCGGCGGCGCGGTGAGAGGGTCGTCGGGCCAGGGATGTTTGGGGTAGCGGCCCTTCATCTCGGCTTTCACCGCCTGGTACGAGCCGGCCCAGAAGCCCGGAAGGTCGCGGGTGATCTGCACCGGGCGGTGGCCGGGCGACAGTAGATGAAAGACCAAGGGCACCCGGCCGCCGGCAATGCCAGGATGGCGCGCGAGGCCGAACAATTCCTGCAGCCGGCAAGACACGGCCGGCCCGCCATCGGCGCCGTAATCGATGGCGAAGGTCGAGCCGGTCGGCGCCTCGAAATGGGTTGGCGCCTCGCGCTCGATGCGCTGCTGCTGCGCATGGCTCAGGCGCGCGGCCAGCGCGGTGCGCAGGTCGTCGGGCGAGACTTCGGACAGGCGCTTGCGGCCGGCGAGATACGGCCCGAGCCAGTCCGGCAGCGTCGCCATCAGCGTCGCGTCGGACATGTCGGGCCAGTCACCGCCCTCGGCGGTGCGCAGAAATTCCGCCCGGTCGCGCCACTGGCGCACCGATGGCGTCCACGGCAAGGCCTGCACGCCGCGCGCGACGAGAGCCGTGCAAAGTGCAGCTGCCACGGCGGCGGGATCGGGATGCGGCAGTGCCTGCTCCGCCAGTTCGACCTTGCCGAGGCGGCGCACGCGCCGCGCACGGATGAGGTCGGCGGCCGCGTCGTAACGCAGGTCCTCGACATCCTCGATATGGCTACTGAATTCAGACTCGATTTCGGCGAGCGACAACGGCGCAGCCAGCAGGATGCGGCTCTGCGCGCCGGTATCCGCCAGTTCGGCGACGGCAAGGAACGGCTCACGCGCCATGGCATCGGCCGGATCGACGATGGCGCCACGGCCATTGGCGAGGATGAACTCACCGGCGCGGCCGGGGCGCGCGCGGGCGATGCGGTCGGGAAACGCCAGCGCCAGGATCGCGCCGGCGCGTTCGCGCGAAACGTCGGAACGCGCCCCGCCCGCAAGGCGCAGCCAGTTGTCGGCGAGGCAGCGGGCATCCTGCGCGCGATTGCCGCGATCGGTTTCGAGCAGCGCCAGGCGATGGCGCAGGTCGGCATCCCGGCCACCAAGGCCGCGCTCGGTCAACAGCACGGCGATGCGCACGGCGAGCGACGCCTCCGCGCCCGCCGCGATCACCATATGGCCCAGGCGCGGCGGCAGCGGCAGCTTCGCCAGCGCCCTGCCCTGCCCGGTCAGGCGCCCATCGGCATCGAGGGCATCGAGTTCGCGCAACAGCGACACCGCCTCGCGCCACGCGCCTGATGGCGGTGCATCGAGCCAGCGCAGCGTATTCGGGTCGGTGACGCCCCATTCCGCCAGGGTCAGCGCCAGCGGCGCCAGATCGGCCTCCAGCACTTCCGGCCGGGCGAAGGGCATCAGCGCGCGGGTGCCCTCCTCGTCCCACAGGCGCCAGCAGGTGCCGGGCTGCGTGCGGCCGGCGCGGCCGCGGCGCTGGTCGGCGGCGGCGCGTGACACACGCACGGTTTCCAGACCCGTGAGGCCGGTGTTCGGATCGTAGCGCGGCACGCGGGCGAGGCCTGAATCGATCACTACCCGGACGCCCTCGATGGTGAGACTGGTCTCGGCAATGGAGGTGGCCAGCACGATCTTGCGCTGGCCGGGCGGCGCCAGCTCGATGGCGCGATCCTGCGCCTCGCCCTCCATGGCGCCGAACAAAGGCGCGACGATGACCTTGGGATCGCGCAACTTCTCGCCCAGCACGCGCTCGGCGCGGCGGATTTCGCGCGCGCCGGGCAGGAAGACCAGGATGGAACCGGTCTCGCTCTCGAGCGCCTGCAATACCGCGTCGGCGGCGGCATCGCCGGCATCGCGGCGCGGGTCGCGGCCCAGATAGCGGGTCTCGACCGGGAAGGCGCGGCCCTCGCTTTCCACCAGCGGCGCATCATTCAGCAGCGTCGCCACGCGCGCGCCGTCGAGCGTGGCCGACATGGCGAGAATGCGGAGGTCGGGCCTGAGACCTCCTTGCGCATCCAGCGCCAGAGCGAGGCCGAGATCGGCGTCGAGGCTGCGTTCGTGATACTCGTCGAACAAAACGGCGGCCACGCCGTCGAGACCGGGATCGTCGAGGATCATGCGGGCGAACACGCCCTCGGTCACCACCTCGATGCGCGTCTTCGCCGACACGCGCGACTGCAGGCGGACGCGGAAGCCGATTGTCTGCCCGACCGGTTCATTCAGCGTGCGCGCCATACGTGCTGCTGCGGCGCGGGCGGCGAGCCGGCGCGGTTCCAGCACGATCAGCTTGCCGCCGCTTACCCACGGTGCATCGAGCAGGGCCAACGGCACGCGCGTGGTCTTGCCGGCGCCGGGCGGCGCGACCAGCACGGCGTTCGGGCCACGCGCCAAAGCGGCGGTCAGCTGGGGCAGGACCGCATCGACAGGGAGCGCATCGGTCATCGGGTCATTTCGGGCGGGTGGTATCCAACAGCCAGTCGACCACCTTCTTCAGCGCGTCGAGGCGGCTCAGCCCATGGTCGCGCGCCTCGCGGTAAACGGCAAGCTGGCCGTGCGCGCTGGTGCCGCGCTTGACGATCTCGCGGGCATGGCCGATTTCCGCCTCGCAGTTCAGCGCCTTGGCATCCTCGCCCACCATCGTGAGGATGCGGTCCAGAAGTTCCGGAAACGACAGCAGGCGGCGGCTTGCCTCATCGACCAGGCCGCCGTCGATGCCGTAGCGCTGGGCGCGCCACTTGTTCTCGTCGGCGACCAGGCGGGTGATCTCGGTCCAGCCGGCGTTAACCTCGGGATTTAAGTACAGGTGCCGGATCAGGCAGCGGTAAAGCGCCGCGACGCACAGCGCATCGTCGATATGGGTGCAGCAATCGGCGACGCGCAGTTCCAGCGTCGGGTATTTCAGCGATGGCCGGATCGCCCACCAGATGTAGCTCGAATCCGGAATGACGCCAGCGGCCGTCAGCGTTTCGATATAGCGGTCATAGTCGGCCGGTTCGGGGAACAGCGGCGGAATGCCGGTGCGCGGCAGTTCGTCATAAGCCACGAGACGATAGCCCATCAGGCCGGTGCGGTGCTTCTTCCAGAACGGCGACGAGGTCGACAGCGCCAGCAGCACCGGCAGGAACGGCACCACGCGGTTCATCACCTCGACGCGGCGTGACGGATCGGGCAGCGACACGTGGACATGCTGGCCGCACAGCAGGTTGCGCTGGCCCAGCATGCGCAGGTCGTCCATCACCACGTCGTAGCGCGGCTTGTCGGTCTGCTTCTGCTCGGCCCATTCGGCCATCGGGTGGGTGCCCGACGCGATGAGGCCCAGGTCGTAGTCGCTGGCGATGGCGCAGACGGTGCCGCGGAGGTGCAGCATCTCCTCGCGCCCCTCGGCGGCGGAATGGCAGACCTTGCTCACCACCTCGATTTGCGACTGCAGCATCTCGCGGCTGACCTGCGCACCCAGCGCATCGCGCGCGCGGTCCAGCATGCGCTGCGGCATGTGCGACAGCGTCGTCCGCGTGCGCGGACTGGTGATGAAATACTCTTCCTCGATGCCGAAGCCGAAGTCCTGGCTTATGGGTCTCGCTCCCCTGGATACAGGTACAACGACGGAAGGCGCGGCCGGTTTCACCCCTTGCGGGCGGCGGCGATGAACGCCCTGACCTTGTCGTGGTCCTTCTTGCCGGGCGACAGTTCGACACCCGACGACACATCGACGCCCCAGGGATGCACGGCGCGGATCGCCTCGCCGACATTTTCGGGCGTCAGACCGCCGGCCAGGATGACCTGGCGCAGGCGGGCGCATTGCCTGGCGACGCTCCAGTCGGCCTTCTGGCCGGAGCCGCCTTCCGGCCCGTCGAACATGGCGATGGCGTCAGGGAAAGCCGCGGCCTTGGCCAGCGGCTCGCCGCGGCGGAAGACCTTGGCGACATTGCCGAGCGCCGCCGCCACCGCCGGGAGTTCATGGCCATGGAGCTGGATCATCGAGAGACCCGCCTGTTCGCGGACCTTGCGGATTTCATACAGCGGCGCATCGACGAACACGCCGACCTTGGTTACGCCTTCGGGCACCCTGATGGCGCCAACCACGGCGGGATCGACATAGCGCTTCGACCCGCGGAAGAAGATGAAGCCCAGCGCGTCGGCGCCGGCCGCCACCGCGGCGGCGGCGTCTTCAGCGTTCGTGATGCCGCAGATCTTGACCCACGTCACGCGGCAGCCTTGAGCTCGGCCAGCTTCGCGAACGGATCCGCGGCCGCCATCAGCGAGGTGCCGATCAGTACCGCGTCGGCGCCGATGGCGGCCATGCGCTTCATGTCGGCAACGGTGGCAATGCCGCTTTCGGACACGAACGGGATGCCGGCGGGCACCAGCGGCCGCAGGCGTTCGCTGACCGCAAGGTCGATCTCGAACGTGGTCAGGTCGCGGTTGTTGACGCCGATGAGATCGGCGCCGGCTTTCAACGCAATGTCGAGTTCCGCACGGGTGTGGACCTCGGTCAATGCATCGATGCCGCACTCGCGGGCGAAGCTGATGAACTCGCGCAGGCGGTCACCCAGGGCGGCGACGATCAGCAGCACCGCGTCGGCGCCGGCCAGGCGGCTTTCGGCGATCTGCCAGAAATCGACGGTGAAGTCCTTGCGGATGACCGGCAGGCGGATGGCGGCGCGCGCCTCCTGCATGTCCTCCAGCCGGCCGTTGAACCAGTCGGGCTCGGTCAGGACCGAGATGCAGCCGGCACCCGCGCGCTCGTAACCCTTGGCAATCTCGACCGGATCGGCGCCGGCGCGGATCGTGCCCTGCGAGGGCGAACTGCGCTTCACCTCGGCGATGATGGCAAGGCCCGGGGCCTGGATCGCGCGGCGGAAGCCACGGCCGGCCGGCATGGTCGGCACCAGGGACATCAGCTCGGCCAGCGGCTGGCCCTGCTTGGCCTTCTCCACGAAGGCGGCGCGCGCGGCGAGGATCGGCGTCAGACGGTTGCTCACGACGCCAGCGCCTTCAGCTTCGCCGTGACGGCGCCTGAGTCGATGGTGCGTTCGGCCAGGCGCGCGCCTTCCTCGAGCGTGTTCGCGAGGCCGGCGACATAGAGTGCGGCACCGGTATTCATGACGATGGCGGTGCGGGCGGGATGGGGGTCGCCGCCCAGCACGGCACGGATGATGGCCGCGTTCTCGGATGGGTCGCCGCCCCTGATGCTTTCCGGCGGCGCGGGCGCCAGACCGAAATCTGCGGCGGAAATGATGCGCTGGCTGATCTTCCCGTCGCGCAGTTCATAGGCCATGGTCTCGCCATTGGGTGAAATCTCGTCCATGCCCGAGCGCGAGGTGACGACCATGCCGCGCTCGAGGCCGAGATCGCGCAGCGCCAGCGCCATCTTTTCCGCGAGTCCGGAGTTCGGCACGCCGACGAGCTGCGTGCGCGCACCGGCCGGGTTGGTCAGCGGGCCCAGGATGTTGAACACCGTGCGCACGACCAGCTCACGGCGTACCGGCATGACCGCCTTCATGGCGGGGTGATAGAGCGGGGCGAACAGGAAGGCGAAACCGTTGGTCTGGATCGCCTTGGCGGCGGCCTCCGGATTCAGGTCGGTCGGGATTTTCAGCGCATCGAGCAGGTCGGCGCTGCCGCTTTTGGACGAGATCGACCGGTTGCCATGCTTGGCAACCGTCGCGCCGGCAGACGCCGCGATCAACGCCGCGGCAGTGGAAATGTTGATCGAGCCGCTGCCGTCGCCGCCGGTGCCACAGGTGTCGAGTAGCGGCGCCACGGCCAGCGGCGGACGCAGGACGCGCTCGCGCATGGCACGGGCGGCGCCGACCACCTCGCCCACGGTCTCGCCCTTGCTGCGTAGCGCCATCAGCAGACCGGCCACCTGCATGGGCGGCGCCTTGCCGTCCATGACGATGCCCATGACCTCGGCCATTTCCTCAGGCGTCAGGTCGTGGCGTTGAACCAGGCGCTCGATATGGTCACGCAGCATGTCTTCCCCCGAAGTCCCTAGGCGGCCTTTTTTGCGCTGCGCACGCCCGCGGCGAGTTCCGCGACGAAGGCAAGCGCATCGGCCACGAGGTGCGGGCCGGCCTTGCCATCGGGCGTCAGGTTGCGCGCGATGCGGTCGACCAGCGCGGTCCCCACCACCGCTGCGTCGGCAACAGAGGCGATGGCGCGGGCGCGGTCCGCGGTCTTGATGCCGAAACCGACGGCGACCGGCAGCGAGGTGGCGGCGCGGATCCGCTTCACCTTGGCCTCGACGGCGGTCGCGTCGACGTCGCGTGAACCGGTCACGCCGGCCAGGGCCACGTGGTAGAGAAAGCCGCTGGCGCCGTTGACCAGCGTTGCGATGCGCGCATCGTCGGCGGTCGGCGGCAGCAGGCGGATGATCGGCAGCCCAGCACGGTCTGCGGCGCCGCGGATCAGGTCCTCTTCCTCGAGCGGCACGTCGACCATGATGAAGCCATCGACGCCGTCATCGGCCGCGGCCTGGAAGAACTGGCCAATGCCAAAATTCAGGATCGGGTTGATGTAGCCCATAAGGATGACCGGCGTGGAGAGGTCGTCGCGGCGGAAGGCGCGCACCATGTCGAGCACGTCGGACATCAGCGTGCCCGCCTTGAGCGACCGGTTGCCGGCCAGCTGGATGACCGGGCCGTCGCCGATGGGATCGGAATGCGGCATGCCGATCTCGATGATGTCGGCGCCGGCGCCCGGCAGGCCGCGCATGATCTCGAGCGACGTCTTCATGTCGGGATCGCCCGCCATGGTGAAGGTGACGAGGCCGGCGCGGCCCTCTTCCTTGAGGGCGGCGAAGCGGTTGGCGAGGCGGGTGCTCACAGCGTCACTCCCAGATGGCGCGCAACGGTGAACACATCCTTGTCACCGCGGCCGCAGAGGTTCATCAGGATGATCTGGTCTTTTTTCATCTTCGGCGCGATGTCGATGACGTGCGCCAGCGCGTGCGCGGGCTCCAGCGCCGGGATGATGCCTTCCAGCTTGGCCAGCAGCTTGAATGCGTCCATCGCCGCATCGTCGCCGACGGGGATGTACTTCACGCGACCGGAATCCTTCAGCGCCGCGTGCTCCGGCCCGACGCCGGGATAATCGAGACCGGCGGAGATCGAGTGCGCCTCGATGATCTGGCCGTCGCCGTCCTGCAGCACGTAGGACTTGCTGCCGTGCAGGATACCCATGCGGCCCCTGGTCAGGGATGCGGCATGCCGCTTGTCCAGCCCCTCGCCCGCCGCCTCGACGCCGGTCATGGCCACGTCGGTGTCGAGGAACGGGTGGAACAGGCCGATGGCGTTCGAGCCGCCGCCAATGGCCGCGACCAGCAGGTCGGGCAGGCGGCCGGTCTCCGCGAGCATCTGGGCGCGCGCCTCGGTGCCGATGACGGACTGGAACTCGCGCACCAGCAGCGGATAGGGATGCGGGCCGGCGGCCGTGCCGACCATGTAATAGGAATCGTCGGACGTCGCGGCCCAGTCGCGCAGCGCGTCGTTCAGCGCGTCCTTCAGGCTGCGCGAGCCGGCCTCAACCGGGCGGACCTCGGCGCCGAGCAGCTTCATGCGGAACACGTTCGGCGCCTGGCGCTCGACATCGAGCGCGCCCATGTAGACGGTGCAGGTCAGGCCGAAGCGCGCCGCCACGGTGGCGGAGGCGACGCCGTGCTGGCCGGCGCCGGTCTCGGCGATGATGCGCTTCTTGCCCATGCGGCGGGCCAGCAGGATCTGCCCGATGCAATTGTTGATCTTGTGCGCGCCGGTGTGGTTCAGCTCGTCCCGCTTGAACCAGACCTGGGCGCCGCCGAGATGCTGGGTCAGGCGCTCGGCGAAATAGACCGGGCTGGGCCGCCCCACGTAATATTTCAGCAGGTAGTCGAACTCGCGCTTGAACTCCGGGTCATGGCGCGCGGCCTCGAAGGCGGCGGTCAGTTCGTGGATCGCCGGCATCAGCGTTTCCGGCACGAACATGCCGCCATATTCGCCGAAATAGCCCCGGGCGTTCGGTCCAACCGGGCCGTCTGCGGTGGCGAGTGCCTTGTCCATCTGATGCTCCAAAAACGAAAAGCCCGCCTTGGTTTTGGCGGGCCTTTATACCTGATCCAGTCGCGCGAAAAACAGACTACCGGAAGGGCGGGCCCATGGGCGCGCGCCACCAGGAAAACGGGTTCGGGCGGACGGTCAACATGAGGGCGATATAGGCCGGAACGGCGGGACGGTCAAGTCGCCCCCTCCCCCCGTTTCCGGGGCGAGGGGGCGGCCCGATCAGCTCTTGGTGACCAGCGGGCACTTGCTCTCGGAAAGCGGCAGGAACGCCTTTTCCTTGGGCACGGTCTGGACCACCTTCAGGTAGTCCCACGGACCCTTGGACTCTTCCGGCGTCTTCACCTGGAACAGGAAGAAGTCGTGGATCATCTGGCCATCGGGGCGCAGCACGCCGCCGGTGGTGTACATGTCGTTGACGGGGGTCTTGCGCATCTGCTCCATCACCTTCTGCGCGTCGATGGTCTTTACGGCATCGACGGCGTTCAGGTAGTGCAGCGTCTCGGAGTAGTTCGCGGCGGCGACGTTGTCGGGCATCTTGGTGCCGCCGTTGCGGTCGAAGTAGCGCTTGGCGAACGCCCGGGTTTCCGGCGTGCGGTCCCAGTAGAAGCCGTCGGCGTAGAACATGCCGGCAGTGGCCTTGAGGCCGAGCTGGTGCACGTTGACCAGCGACATGATCAGGCCGACCATCTTCTGCGACTTCATCACGCCGAACTCGCCGGCCGACTTGATAGTGTTGGACAGATCCTCGCCCGCATTGGCGAGCAGGATGACCTTGGCCTTCGAGGTCTGCGCCTGCAGCACGAAGGACGACATGTCAGGCGTGCCGGTCGGATGCTTGACGCTGCCGACCACCTTGCCGCCACCCTTGGTGATGATCTCGGTGGCGGCGGCCTGCGAGCCGGCGCCGGTGGCGTTGTCCCACGAGATGAAGAAGAACGTGTCGTCGCCGGCGGCGAGCATGGCCTGGATCGACGAGGCGCTGAGCGCATAGGCGTTATACGCCCAGAGCGCCGCGGTCGGGATGCACTGCTCGTTGATCAGCGCGGTGGTCGCCGTGCTGGCGGCCAGCATGACCTTGTTCTTTTCCTTGGCGATGGGCGCGACCGCCAGCGACACGGCGCTGAACGGCAGGTCGGCGACGGCATCGACATTGCCGCGGTCAAACCATTCGCGGACGATGGTCGAGCCGATATCGGGCTTGTTCTGGTGGTCGGCGGAGACGACCTCGACCTTGCGGTTCGGGTGCGCCTTGAGGAAGTCCTCGACCGCCATCTCGACACCCTGCAGCGTGTACTTGCCGGTGAAGAAGGCGAACTGGCTGGAATAGTCGCTGAGCACGCCGATCTTGATGGTCTTTCCGGCCAGCGCGTCCTGCGCCTGAACCGGCACGGCGATAGCCGCGAGCGCGAGCACAAAGGCGCCCGCGAGCATCTTCTTGGTCATCGTAACCTCCCGTTTTGATGGCCGCAGTGTGCCCTTGTTGGCGGGGCTTTTCCACTGGCGATTGTTCAATCCTTCAGCATTAAAATCGTGTCGATAAAGCGCTCGAAATCGTCGGGGCCGCGGCAGAAGGCGGCGGGCGAAAACGTCACCATGGTCAGGCCCGCGGCGCTGAGGCGGCGGGCCAAAGCCAGTGTCGCATCGAGGTCGGGCCTGCCGTCGGCATCGCGCACCGCGCTGGCCATGCCGCGGATCAGCAGCGCGTCAGGATCGCGGCCGGCATCGGCCACGATGCGGCGCAGCGTATTGACCATGGGGCCGAGGCGTTCGGGATCACGCTCCATCGGCGTCCAGCCGGCGCCGAGTTCGGCGACGCGGGCAAAGTGACGCGAGGTGGGTGGCAGGCCGAAGGTCACCGGCACGCCGCCGGGCTGCACCGGGCGCGGCAGCGAGTAGAGGCGGTCGAAGTTCACGAACTGGCCGTGGAAGCTGGCCGGTGCATCGCGCCACAAGGTCTGGCAGACGCGCACCTGTTCCTCAAGGTACGCGAAGCGGCCCGACCACGGCACGCCGCAGGCGTCGTATTCCTCGCGCTGCCAGCCGACACCGACGCCGAGGTCGAGACGGCCGCGCGACAGCACGTCGAGCGTCGCCGCCTGCTTGGCCAGCAGCACGGCGGGGCGCAGCGGCGAAATGAGGATGCCGGTGGCGAGGCGGATGCGCGTCGTGGCGGACGCGACGGCGGCGAGCAGCACCATCGGCTCGAACCACGGCGAGTCCGGCGGCGACGGGAACGCACCATAGGGATACTTGTCCGTCGCCTCCGACATGATGACGTGGTCGGACAAGGTGAGCTGGTCGATGCCCTTGCGGTCGGCGAGCTGGACCAGCGGGATGACGGCGGCGATATCGCCGCCGAACCAGGTATCGAGGCCGAGGATCGAGAGGGCGAGCTTCATGTGCGGTTACGCCTCGTGCGGATCGACGCGAAGCGCCCTCTCCCGCAAGGGGAGAGGGAGTTACCGAAGCCTAGTCGCGGTAGCTGGGGTCTTCGCGGTCGAGCTGGCGGATCAAAGCGATCCATTCGAAGCGGCCGTCCATGCCCGGCGGCTTGCCGTTCGGGCCGGTTTCGAACACATGGCGGGTGCGCAGCGCCACTTGCTCGGGCGCGATGTTGACGTTGGCCATGCCGCCGGCCATGGCATCGACCTGGATGCGGCAGGCATTCTCGAAGAAGTAGATGAGGTTGAAGGCCTCGGGCACCGACGCGCCGCAGACGATGGTGCCGTGGTTGCGCAGCACCATGACCTTGTTTTCGGGCCCGAGGTCGGCGACGACGCGCTGCTTCTCGTCGGTGTCGATCGCGGGGCCTTCGAAGTCGTGGTAGCTGACGCGGTTGTAGAAGCGCATCGACGTCTGCGAGATCGGCAGCAGGCCGCACTTCATCGCCGAGATGGCGGTCGAGGCGCGGCCATGGGTGTGCAGCACGCAGTTGATGTCGGGGCGCGCCTCGTGCACCGCGCTGTGCAGCACGTAGCCGCCCATGTTGATCTCGTAGGGCGTGTCGGGCTTGGACACCACATTGCCCTTGAGGTCGATCTTGTAGAACGACGAGGCCGTGATCTCGGTATAGAGGAAACCATAGGGGTTGATGAGGATGTGCTCCTCGGCGCCCGGGACCCGCGCGGTGATGTGGTTGTAGACCAGGTCGGTCATGCCGTACTTCGCGATCAGCCTGTAGCAGGCGGCCAGCGCGACGCGCTCGTTCCACTCCTCCTCGCTGACCTGGTCGCGGACGGACTTGAGCTTGATGATCGCAGCGCTACGCATGGCACTCTCCCTTGGCGCACCTGTGGCGCGCCCGATTCCATAATGTGGCCATTCAAGGCCCGGCCTGCCGTTCCGTCAAGGCAGAGCGGCGATTTTCAGCCCCCTGCGGCCGGGGGCCGCGGATTGCCGCGGGTTTCCCTGGTGGCCGGCGCAGTTTCAATCGCGCCCGGTGCAGTTTCGCGCGCACTTGAATGAGTTTGATGTGCGCCCGGGTGAGTTTCGAGGGCGCCTGGTGCAGTTTCGATGGCGCCCAGCGGCGACGCACCGGCCAGCACGGCCCGCCCTGCCGGCCGCGCCGATGGACGCTTTGCCGGCCTGGCCGTGCGGGGCGCCGGCCGCGCGCGCGTGACATATTGCGCCAGCCAGCGCAGCAGCACCTTGTCCTGGTCGCCCGGCAGAATGTCGGGCGAGTTGATGCTGGCCAGCAGACGCTCGCCATCGCTGTCGAGCCGCATCTCGCGCCGGTGGCGGCGCTCGGCCAGGATCTCGTCCATGTAGGAGCTGAGCCGCGAGCCGGGGCGCAGCTTGCGCCGCACCTCGCGAACGCTGATGTTCAGTTCCTCGGCCACGTCGAACAGCGACTTGCCTTCGACGATGAGCTGCGCCGCCAGCCGCCAGTTGTGCGAGCGCAGGCGCGTGGGGCGCAGCGTGACCCAGGCGCCGTCCATGAGCTGGATGCGGCGGATGCGCTCGCCCATGTGGCGCTCGATCTCGCGAAACCATTTCGGCGGGCGCGGTTTTTCCAAGTCGGTGCGGGTTTTGGACGCGGCCGCCTTGTCGGCGGCGGCCTGCGCATCGCGGCGGGCAATGCCTTTCAGGCGCTCGGATTCCAGCCAGGCGGCCAGTTCCTCGGGAGTGGGTTCGACGTCGGACATGGGCAATATCCGGTGTGGGTTAAAAACCCATATATAGGATTAATCGTCTATTTTGTCAAGGATCACCAAGCGAGCATATCGCGCATGTAAATCGCGTAAACTTTATGAGGCTAACTCTAATCAACACAAACGCGGAGTGGTCCGGGGGAGTTAGGTCACGGGGAAGACATGGAGAATCCGAAAGCGGACGACCTAGAGCTGGCTTGCTATCTCCACGAGGCGGGGCATGCCACCGTGGCGCATGTGCTTGGACTGGTGACCAGCGAGGTAGTCTGCGATGGGCAGAGTGGCCATTGCGAAGCCGGGCTTGACCCTGAAGCCTGGGCGAGGCTCACGGAACTGTTTCGCCTGAAAGATGCCGGACAGCTCACTGCGGACCAGCTTCTGCCTTTGGCAATCGAGACGAACTGGCCCCATCTTGTCATGCTGATGGGCGGCATCGCCGGGGAGAGCCTCGAAAGTGGCAGGACGATATATGGAACACGTCGCGCTTCGGACGATATCCCGTCGTTTTTCGGGTTTCTGACAATCGTCACGCGTCATCTCGAGGCCAGCCAATATGATCCTGTCCTTCGCGACAGTTTCCAGAAGGCGCAAGATGAAGCGTGGAAAATAGTGTGGGGGCATGCGCAACGTGTAAGGGAACTTGCCTCGAGGCTTAAGGTTGCCGGTCGGCTGGGCGCCGATGATCTGAGGGAGTTTTGGAAGGTGCCAGGCCCAGCCGCCGGGTAACGGCCCAGGTTAAAGAACTGCGTCACGCCCCTGCCCGCCTGCTCGACCACCATGTCCTCGATGAAGCGGGCGCAGGCGAGGATGCAGGCGCGGAAGGGCGCGGTCCCGGCAGGGTCTATGTCGGGGCGGCGTCTGCCGGGTCGGTCATTGTTGCTGGATCCCGTCTGGCAGCGTTGCGCGACGCATTCTCAGCCATGGCGCGGGGCGATCAAGCCCGCCTGGCGGACAGGGCGACCAATGCCGGCGGCAGATTGATGCAGCCTCGAAAATGCATTCGACGGCATGGGTGGCGCGGGCGCAAACTGGGCCGGCAATCCGGCACCCCGGCGGGACGTCCTGACAGGCGGGGCCGGAACACCAAGGCGCACGAAGCGCCAGGTCTGGGAGGACCGTTCATGACCGTATCGACACCCCTATTCCGTCTTTCCGGCGTCTCGCTGGCAGCCCTGGCGCTGGCCGGCGCCGCCTTGCTGACCAGCCCCCACAGCGCGCTGGCGCAGGCGAAGGAGCCGGTGAAGGTCGGCGCGCTGTTCACCACCTCGGGCGGCGGGGCGCAGACGGGCCTGGCGGCCCTGCTGGGCGCCAAGATGGCGGCCGCCGAGATCAACGCGGCGGGCGGCATACTGGGCCGGCCGGTGGTGCTGGTGCAGGGCGACGACGCCGCCGACACCACCCAGGCGGTGACCGAGACCAAGCGCATGATCTACCAGGAGAAGGTGCACATCATGCTGGGGCCGCTCTACAGCGCCACCACCATCGCCGCCGCCAAGGCAGTGATGGCGCAGGAAACCGGCGTGACGTACTGGAGCTTCGGCACCTCGGCGCAGATCACCGTGGAGCTGGCCTCGACCCTGTTCACCTACGGGCCGGGCTCGAACTCGCTGGCCGATGCGATGCTGGACTACGCGCTGGACATCAAGAAGTCGAAGAACCTGGCGATCCTGACCGACGAGATCCAGAACTCGATCATCGTCATCGAGCGGATGAAGGAGCGCATGAAGGAGCGCGGCTTCACCAACTACACGATCGAGCAGTTCGCGGCGAACGCCGCCGACATGACGCCGAACCTGCTGCGCGTGAAGGCCAAGAACCCGGATTTCATGCTGCTGTCGCAGACGTTCCTGACCGACACGGCGGTGATCCTGAAAAACATGGACGAGCTGAACTGGAACATCCAGGCGGCGGGCAACAATGGCGTTGCGATTTCGTACCCGGTGATCGCCAAGACGGCGGGGCCGAGCGCGATCAAGCGCCTGGTGGCCGGCGTCGGCATCAAGCCGTTCACCTATTGCACGGGTGACGCGCTGGGCACCTCGGACTACGCGAAGTTCCTGGTCCGGCTGAAGGCGTTCGAGCCGAAGATGGACCCGGCGACGCAGATCGTGAACGTGGCCGAGATGTACGACGAACTGTACGCGGCGAAGGCGGCGGCAGAAGGCGCCGGCAGCCTGGATGGCAAGAAGATGACCGAATGGCTGGAGAACAATTCCGGCAAGCTGAAGCTGCTGGCGGCGTATCCGCACCTGTCGAAGACGAACCACTTCCTGGCCCTGGCGGACTCGCTGACCATGGTCGAGAACATGGGCGACATCCGCAGCGACGGCATGCTGAAGCGCGCCGGCTGCTAGGACTGGCCTAAGGCGGCGGGGCGCGGTGGGCCGGGTGCCTGCCGCGCCCCGAACGTTTTTGACCCGCCGCGCGCTTCGTCGGGCCCGGCACGAGGCCAGTCGGGAATTGAAGTCGCCCTTATCCTGAGCCTGTCGAAGGATGAGGCGTGGCTCCGCAGCCAGTAGCCAACGCGCTACCGATATGCCACGTTCGGTTGTTCCGATTGGGAGGAAACAAAGTATGACAAACAAGATGACGTTCCGCGCCCTGGCTTTGGCCGGCGCCTTTACCGTAACCATCGCCGCCACCGCGTCCGCGCAGGAGAAGATGCGCATCGGCGGCCTCATTCCGCTGACCGGCGGCGCCGCCCTGGTCGGCCTGTCGTACGAGGCCGGCAACAAGCTGGCCCAGGCCGAAATCAATGCGGCCGGCGGCATTGCCGGCAAGCAGATCGAAATGGTCTGGGCCGATACCGCCAGCGATGGCACCCAGGCCTCGAACGAGGCGAAGCGCCTGGTGTTCCAGGAAAAGGTCGTCGCCATTATGGGCCCGCCGACCAGCCAGGAGACCATCCCCGCCAACCTGGTGACGACGGAAGCCAAGATCCTGTTCATCACCACGGCGGCCTCGCCGCTGCTGAACACCACGGTCGCGCCGTACCACTTCTCGGACAGCGCCAGCGCCGCCGGCCAGGCCATTCCCATGGTCCGCTACGCGGTGAAGGACAAGGGCTACAAGAAGATCGGCATCCTGTCCGACAATGGCGGCCTGTCGAAGGCGGCGGTCGAGGCGATGAACGACGAACTGAAGACCAGCGGCATGACCGCCACGGCGATCCAGGAATTCCCGTTCAACGTCGATGACATGACGCCGCAGATTCTCGGCCTGCGCCGGGCCGGCGTCGATGTCGTGCTGTTCGTCAGCTCGACGCGCGAGGATTCGAAGAAGCTGATCGTCACGATGAACGACGTGGGCTGGAAGGTGCCGGTGGTCTCGAACACGACCATCACGAACTACGGCCAGGCCATTGCGCGTGAAGTGCCGGCGGGCTCGTTCGACAACATCTCGGCGACCGCGTGGGGCGGCTATTCGGCGTGCAAGACCGATGCGCTGGGCACCTCGAACTTCGCGAAGTTCATCAAGCGCGCCGAGGCGGCGGTGCCGGACCTGGCGAAGAAGGGCGGCCCGTCGGGCATTGGCCAGTCGTACTCGATGCTGCACATCTTCAAGCAGGCGGTCGAGGCGAACGGCGGCAAGACCGATGGCCCGACCCTGGCCAAGTGGCTTGAGAACAACGCCGGCAAGCTGGACACCATTCTTGGCACGCTGGCGGCCAGCGACAAGGACCACTTCATGATCGGCCTGCCGACCATCGCCATCGTGTCGAGCCCCGACAAGGTGCGGGCCGACGGCCTGTTCAACCGCGCGAACTGCTAGAGCGGCGTACCGTCATGGCCGGGCTTGCCCCGGCCATGCCGGACGTGTCTACCGACCAGTGAACTTCGGCTCGCGCTTGTCGCGGAAGGCCGTGGCGGCCTCGCGGTGGTCGTCGCTGAGATAGGTGGCGGTCTCGAACCCGAAATGGGTGTCGATCAGACCCTCCAGCTGGTTCCGCAGCAGCATGTTGATCGCCATCTTGGTGCCGCTGATCGCCTTGGTCGCACCGGCCGCGAGCCTGTCGGCCATGTCATCGACCTTGGCATCGAGTTCCGCCGCCGGCACCGCGTAGTTCACGAGGCCGTACTGCGCGGCCTGCGCGCCGGTAATGGTCTCGCCGAACATCAGCAGTTCCTTGGCGCGCGGATAGCCGATCAGGAGCGGCCAGATCAGCGAGCCGCCGTCGCCCGCAACGAGGCCGACCTTCACATGCGTGTCGGCGATCTTGGCGGTATCGACCATGACCGAGATGTCGCAGAACACCGCCAGCGTCGCGCCGAGGCCCATGGCGTGGCCGTTGACGCGGGCGATGATCGGCTTCTGCAGGCGCAAGAGGCCGAGCAGGATTTCCTTGCCCTCGTCGGCCATGGCCAGCCATTCGCTGTGCAGGCCCTTTTCCGCGCGCTCCGCCATCTTGTTGATGTTGCCGCCGGCGGAAAAGATCTTCCCCGCGCCGGTCAGCACCACGACGGCGGTGTCCGGATCGCGGTTGATGTCGGCAAACACCCGCGACAGGTCGTTGTGCATGTCCGGCGACATGTTGGTCGGCGGATTGTCGAGGGTGATGACGAGGATCTTGCCCCGCCGCGCGAACTTCAGGTGCTTGTAGGCGGCGTAAAAAGACGTATCCATCAGAGCATCCAGTTGCCGCCGTTGACCAGCAGCGTCTGGCCGGTGACGTAGTCGCTCTGGTCGCCGGCGAAGAAGGCGACGGCGTTGGCGATGTCCTCGGGCTTGCCCATGCGCTTCATGGGAATGCCGGCCTTCACCTTGTCCATCAGGTCCTGCGGCATGCGGTCCATGGCGCGGGTCTGGGTCGAGCCCGGGCCGACCGCGTTGACGGTCACGCCATGGGGCGCCAGTTCGCGGGCGATGGAGCGGGTAAAGCCGATGACGCCGGCCTTGGCGGCGGAGTATTCCCACGTCTTCAGCGAGCCGTTGACCGCCGATTCCGAGGTGATGTTGACGATGCGACCGGCGCCGCGCTTCTTCATGTCGCCGGCGACCTGGTGCGAGCAGAGGATGCAGCTCTTCAGGTTCACATCGAGAATGAAGTCGAGCACCTTCATGTCGGCGTCGACGAACTCGGACGTGCGCTCGCGCGCGCTCTGCCCGACATTGTTCAGCAGGACGTGAACGGGGCCGAGTTCCGCCTTGATGCGCGTGAAGGCGCCGGCAATGGCCTCGCCATTGGTGCAGTCGATGTTGATGGGCAGCGCGCGGCGTCCCAGCGCGCGAATTTCGGCGGCGACGGCCTCGACCGCATCCTTCTCGAGATCGAGCAGGCCAACATCGGCGCCCTCCTGGGCCAGGCGCAGCGCGGAGGCGCGCCCGATGCCGTTGCCCGCGCCGGTGACGACGGCGACCTTGCCTCGCAGCGACGTACCCATGCTCATCTCCTCCTGGACAAAATCAATCGAGACAAACCAACCCGTGGACAAAAGTAACCCGCCGCCACGGCGCGAAGGCCATGGCGGCGGGGATGTTGCAGTCAGCTATGTCGCGTCGGAGCGGATCAGCAGCCGACGCGCTTCATCGTGCCGTCGGGACGCGACTGGTCGGGACGCTCGACCATCACGTACGCGCCGGCGCCAAACAGGAAGTGGCTTTCCGTTGACGGAGCGAGGCCCTTGGCGGTGACCAGGGTGTTGACCTCCTTGGCGTGCTTGTACATCCACTGCTGGAAGTTCGGACCGTCGATGGCCATCTTGTCCTTCTGCATGCCCTCGAGCGCGGCCTTCATCAGGTACACCGAGTCGTACATGTACAGGGCCGTCGGCGCCGGAATCTTGCCATCGCTCTCCGGCGAGAAGGCCTTCAGGCGTTCCTTGAACTTGGCGAATCCACCGGAGCCCGGCGCGTCGTTTGTGCAGTAGCTGAAGCCGCCGTAGTTCTGGCCATACACGCCGCGGAAAGCATCGGCGCTGACCAGTTTCGCAGCCTGCGGTGCATAGGTCGGGACCGACAACTGGCCCACGACCGGGATGTCCCAGCCGAAGTCGTTCCGGCCCTTGAGCAGGTGGACCAGGTCCGTGTAGCCGCTGGTGAAGAACAGCATCGCGTCGGCGTTGGCGCGGCGCAGGCTGAGGATCTGCGGCGTCATATCCTCGCCGCCGGCCGCGTATTCCTGCACGCCGGTGATCTCAAGGCCGATCTTCTTGACGTAGCCGTTCAGGAATTCGACGCCAGACTTGGACTGGCCGCCATTGTCGGCAAGCACCGAGATCTTCTTCGCCTTGAGCGTGTTCTTGGCGAAATCGGCCATGACGATGGCCTGGGTGTCGCTGCTGTTGTTGAACGAGAAGTGGTACGGGCCGACCTGCGGCGTCACCGCCGAGGAACCGGTGGTGGAAATCTGCGGCAGCTTGGCGTCGGTGAAAATCGGCAGGGTCGGCAGGATTTCCTGCGTCACCAGCGGGCCGATAATCGCGGAGACCTTTTCCTGGTAGGCGAGGCGCTTGGCCTCGGCCGACGCGATGGTCGGATCGGTCTGGGTGTCGCCGGTCACCAGCACCACCTTGCGGCCCATGATGCCGCCGGCGTCGTTGATTTCCTTGAGGGCGAGCTTCACGGCAACATCCTGGGCGGTGCCGATAATCGCAAACTTGCCGGTGATCGAGGTGATCGATCCCAGCTTGAACTCGTTGCCCTGGGCCATGGCGGCGGACGCGAACGCGGCCGTGGCGACGCCCGCCAACATGGCGCGTGCGAACAGGGACTTACCGATGTTGATAGTCATTTTGTGCCTCCCGAGGACGTGACCACTTATGCGGCCAGCGGATTATCGCTGCTGCCATTACCATACCGTGGAATTTGCGGGAAGGCCAAGAATCCAGCCATGTGGAAGCCGGATTGCGCCGCAGTGCAGCGCGACCCCATGATATCCTCGCGTCATGTCAGAAAATGCACTCAGCGCCGCCGAGGTGCCGGAAACCGGCCGCCGGCAGCAGATTCTGCGCGAGGCCGCGCGGCTGTTTGCCGACCGCGGCGTCGCCACCACCAGCATCCGCGACATTGCCGATGCCGTCGGCCTGCGGTCGGCCAGCCTGTACCATCACTTCGCCGCGAAAGAGCAGATGGTGCACGAAATCCTGAGCCAGCCGGTGGACGAGTTGCTTGCCGCCTATGCCGAAGTTTTAGGCAGGGACGAAAGCCCCCGCACCTGCCTGACCGGATTGATCGAGGCGTCGTTCGAGATCCTGCTGCGCCTGCCAGACGCCTGCGCCATTTACCAAAATGACTATGCCGTGCTGAGCCGGCAGCCGGGTTTCGATTATCTGAAGGCGGCACACGGGCGTTTCCAGGCGATCTGGCTGCGCATCCTGAAAGACGGCATCGCGGCCGGACAGTTTCGTGCCGACATCGAACCGTTCATCTTCTACCGGCTGAGCCGCGATGCGATCTGGCAATGCGTGGGCCCGTTCCGGCGTGGCGAGATCGACGAGGCGGAAATCCGGCGCCTAGCTCCGGCGTTCACCGACCTGCTGCTGAACGGATTTTCCCTGCGCCCTTGACCAACCTACCGATTGATTGGTAGGGTTTCTGCAACGAACGGGAAGACACCGTTTCGAAGGGAGAGAAACCATGGATGCCAAAGCGGCACCGGCGGTCACGCCAATCGACTTCAAAATGATTTCGACCGACAACCACCTGATCGAACCCCCCGATCTGTGGACCACGCGCACCGACAAGGCCTTCCGCGACCGGGCGCCGCACGTCCGCAAGGAAGCCGATGGCGAGTGGTGGTACATCGAGGGCGACCGCACGCTGTCGTTTGCCGGCGGCGCGCAATCGGGCGACCGGTTCACCAATCCCAGCGAGCTGCGCACCGGCGCGCATTTCGACGAGGTGCGCAAGGGCGGCTATGACCCGAACGCCCACCTCCTCGACAACGAGAGCGATGGCGTCGAGGCCATGGTCCTGTTCCCGACCGAGGGCCTGATGCTGTACCGCGTCGCCGACACCAATCTGCTCAATGCACTGTGCCGCGCGTTCAACGACTGGCTGCTGGAATTCCACGAGGCGGCGCCGAAGCGCATGCTGGGCGCGGCGATGATCAACCTGGACAATATCGACGACGCCATTGCCGAGCTGAAGCGCGTGCGCGCCCGCGGCCTGACCTGCGCGCTGATTCCGACCCAGGCAATGCCAGGCCAGCCGTACACGGACGCGCGCTACGAGCCGTTCTGGGCCGCGGCGCAGGACCTTGATATGCCGCTGTGCATGCACCTGGGCGGCAACCGCGCGCCGGCCTCGGGCCATGGCGAGGACATCCGCGCCATCCGCCCCAGCTACTTCACCGTCATGGACATGCCGGTGCGTCAGTCGATCGCCGACCTGATCTTCGCCGGCGTGTTCGACCGTTATCCGAAGCTGCGCGTCGGCTCGATCGAGCATGAACTGGGCTGGCTGCCGTTCTTCCTCGACCGGCTGGACAACACCTATACCCAGCGGCACGGCAACAAGAACTATTACCGCTTCAAGGACGGCGCCCTGCCGACCGACCTGTGGCACCGCAACGGCTTTGCCAGCTTCCAGGACGACGCCCTGGGCATTCGGGAGCGCTATCACATCGGCGTCGACAACCTGATGTGGGGTTCGGACTATCCGCACACGGAATCGACCTTCCCGCGCTCGCGCCAGATCAATGCCGAGCGGCTGAACGGCGTGCCCGACGACGAGAAGCGCAAGATGCTGCGCGACAATGCGCGGCGCATTTTCAAGTTCGATTGAGGTTCTTGGCCCGCCCCACGCTTCGACGGGCTCAGCATGAGGCTAGTATAAAGGCTTGGGAGTAGCCTCATCCTGAGCCACCATTCTACAGCCGCCCCAGGCGGCGTCTGCGGCGAAGGGTGAGGCGTCGAAAGACGCACGCGGGGAGGAAAAACAATGACCGACAAGGTGAACCTGCAGGAACGCACGGCGGGGCAGTGGTGGCAATTCGAGGAGCCGTTCGTCACCGTCACGCTTGAATCGGTCAAACGCGTCGGCATTGCCGGCTACCGCAAGGCGGGCGCCTCAGCGGAGAACGCAGCCTTCCTGCTGGCGACCAACCTGGACAAGGCGGTGCAGGGCGACCATGCCCGTGGCGTTGGCCGCCTGCCCGACCTGGTCAAGGCGGCGCTGGATGGCCGCGACAACCTGAATCCGGACCTGAAAGTATCAAACGAGACGGCATCGTTCGCGCTGATCGACGGCCCTCCGAACACGTCAGGCCGCATCGCCTCGAAATTCGCCATGGAACTGGCGGTGAAGAAGGCGAAGCAAACCGGCATCGCCTTCTGCGGCGTGCGCTTCCAGGCGGCGCTGCTGACCCCGGTCGCACAGGTGGCGCTGCAGTCCGACATGATCGGCGTGGTGTTCAACCAGAGTTTCCCGACCGTGGCGCCGTTCGGCGGCGCGGGCGCGTTCCTGGGCAACCAGCCGCTGGCCATTGCCGTGCCGGCGGGCAAGCACGACCCGATCATCATGGACATGTCGATGACCCAGTCGTCGGCGGCGGGCATGTTCCTGGCGGCGAAGCAGAAGCAGCAGGTCGCGCCTCGCCTGTTGCTGGACGAGCATGGCGAGCCGACCACTGACGCCACCGAATTTCCGAGCGTGGACAGCTTTCCCGGCCTCGGCCCCGATGCACGCGGTTCGCTGACCGCGTTGGGCGACAGCCACAAGGGCTATGCCATGGTGTTCATGCTGAGCCTGTTGTCGGCGGTGCTGTCGGACACCAGCCCGCCATGGGAATTGTTCTACCGCCTGAAAAAACGCGGCCGGTACGGCAGCGTGGTGATCGCGATCAACCCCGAGGTCGTCATGCCCCTGCCCGCCTTCAAGGCGAAGGTCGACGAATTCATCAACGGCGTGAAGGGCGCGCCGCGGCGCAAGGGCGTGGCCGAAATCCTGTACCCCGGCGAGAAGTCGCAGCGCCTGCGGCGCGAGCGGGAACAGGCCGGCGTCGTCGCCCTGCCGGAATCGCACGTCAAGGCGCTGGACGCCTTTGCGGCGGAAATTGGCGAAAAACCGCTGGAACGGCGGGCCTGAATCTCCCGCCGCTAAGGAAACCTTAACCAAACCTGCTTCAAATGTTCCTCTCGCGAGAGTGCGAGGGGAAGCATGTCGCAGGAAATATTCGAAACATTGCAGGCGCACAGCAAATGGCTGAAAGCGCTGCGCGGCGGCAAGCGCGCCAGCCTGCCCTATGTAAACTTCTCCGGGATGAACCTGTCCGGCGCCAACCTGAGCGGCGCCCACTTCCCTGGTGCTGACTTTTCGTACACCGACCTGAGCGGTGCGAACCTCAGCGAGACCGACCTGTTCACGGCGAACCTGGACCACGCCAACCTGACCGGCGCGAAGCTGATGAAAGCCGACCTGCGCGGCGCGACGTTCCGCTCGTCGATCCTGGCGGAAGTCGATTTCACCGGAGCGAACTTCAAGGGCGGCGTGCTGATCGACGGACGCCAGCGCGATGAGAGTGTCGCCGCCAAGGAAGTCAAACGCACGAATATGAACGGCAGCGCCAACGGGGCCGACCTGACCAACGCCAAGGTCAGCCACGCGCGCGGCGCGGGCGCGGCCTTCAAGGGTGCGCTCCTGGCCGGCGCCAACCTGCGCGGCGTCGACCTGACCGGCGCCAATTTGCGCGGGGTCGACCTGACCGGCGCCGACCTGAACAGCGCGATCCTGCGCGACGTCGACCTTACCGGCGCCATTCTCGACGCCGCCGACATATCCATGGCCGACTTCACCGGCGCCACCACCGAGAAGGTGCGCGGCATGAAGGGGGCCAACATCCCGGACGCGCCGCAACTGATGCCGGATATACGCCGCATGGTGGCGCGCCACTGCCTGTGGACGTCGACCGGCGGCAAGCACGGGCAGCAGGCGGATTTCTCGACCCGCGACATGAGCGACGTGGACCTGTCGGGGCTCGACCTCAGCGCGGCGACCTTCAAGGGCGCGAAGATGGCCGGCGTCTGCATGGCCGGGGGACGCTTCATCCTGTGCGATTTCACCGGCGCCGAGATGACCGGCGCGGACCTGACCGAGGCGGTCGTCACCGGCGGCGTCCTGCGCGACGCGGTGCTGATTTCGGCGAAGCTGGACCGCGCCGACTTCTCGGAGGCCGACCTGCTGGGCCCGGACAAGAAGCCGAGCGGGCGCAAATGGCCGGCCAATTTCCTGAACGCCAAGCTGGGCGGCGCCAGTATCGCCGGCGCCAACTTCACCGGCGCGGCCATGGTGGGCGCCGACCTCGCGGGCCTGGACCTGGCCGGCGCGACGATGGACCGCGTACGGAAGTAACGTTTACGCGTCGAGGCCGCGGGCGTAGGGGTTGCGGTCGCTGCAATAGGTTTTCTGCACCCAGTACGGATAGGGGCGCAACGGGCGGCTGACGGTGTCGAGACGCGCGGTTTCTTCCGCGTTGAGCTGCCATTTCGTGGCGGCGAGGTTGTCGGTGAGCTGCGCCTCGTCGCGGGCGCCGATCAGCACGGTCGTTACGCCGGGCTTCGCGGCCAGCCAGTTCAGCGCCACCTGCGCCACCGAGGCATTGCGTGACGCCGCGATCCCGGCGGCGACATCGACGATGGCATGGAGATGTTCCATATCCGGCTTGTTCGGGCCCCCGGCGCCGCCACGCGCACCCTCGGGCAGCGGCTGGCCGCGGCGGAACTTGCCGGACAGCAGACCCCAGGCGAGGGGGCCCCAGATGAGAATGCCGACGCCTTCCTCAAGACCCAGCGGGACCAGTTCATTCTCGGCCTCGCGCGCCAGCAGCGAATAGTAGATCTGCTGCGAAATGTAGCGGCTGGCGCCCTGCCTGTCGGCCACGGCCAGCGCCTTCATCAACTGCCAGCCGGCATAGTTCGAGCAACCGACATAGCGGACCTTGCCGGCGCGGACGAGCGTGTCGAGCGCGGCGACGGTTTCCTCAAGCGGGGTCAGACCGTCGTAATGGTGCAACTGGTACAGGTCGACCCAGTCCGTGCCGAGGCGTTTCAGGCTGGCGTCGCAGGCGGCGACAAGATGCCGGCGCGACGCGCCCTTGTTGTTGTCGCCGCTGCCCATGGCCAGGAACGCCTTGGTGGCGACGATGGCGTCCTTGCGCTTCGCGCCCAACGCCTGGCCGAGGATTTCCTCGGACTTGCCGAACGAATAGACATCCGCGGTGTCGAAGAAATCGACGCCGGCGTCGAGGCAGAGGCCGACGATGCGCCGCGCCTCTTCGACACCGGTCGTGCCGATGCGCGAGAAGCGGCCCTCGCCGCCGAACGTCATGGCGCCGAAGCCAAAGGCCGGCACGCGCAGGCCGGAGCGGCCGAGGGTGCGAATTTCCATTGTCAGACCTCGATGCGATAGACGCGGGCGGCGGTACCGGAGAACATGGCTTTCTTCTCGTCCGCCGAGGCGCCGGCGACCATCCGCTTGTACGAATTCCACAGCACCGGATAGGAGCAGGACTGCTTGTCGGGCGGGAAGTTGCTTTCGAACATGCAGCGGTCGGCGCCGAAAGCCTCGATACAGGTTTCGATATAGGGACCCCAGAGCTTGACGAGGTCCTGCGATGTCGGCGGTTCGGGCAACGTGTACAGGTCGAAGCCGGCCATGGCGGTACCGAGGCCGCCCAGCTTCATCACCACGTTCGGGCAGCGGCCCAGGTCCTGGATCGCCGGCTTCCATTTCGCGAACACCTCGGCCCGCTTGCCGGCATAGGGGCCAATGGCGAGCGGCGCGCCGACATGGTTCACGATGATCGTCGTGTCGGGGAAGGCGCGCGCGAGATCGGCCAGTTCCGGCAGTTGCGGATGGAACTGCCACGCGTCGTAGGTGAGGCCGAGCGGCGCGAGCTTCGCGAAACCTTCGCGGAACTTCTTGTCCAGCATCATGCCCTGGATGGGCCGGCGGGTGCCGACCGACAGGCCGCTGGGGTCCCAGTGGGCCTGGCCGCGCACGCCGCGGAAGCGGCCGTTGCCGGCGGCGATATGGGCCAGCAAAACTTCCTCGGCCGCCGCGCCCAGCATGAGGTCGGCGAAACCGACAATGCCGGCGCAGATGCGGGCCGGGCCGTAATTGCCGCTGGCGCTCATGGCGGCGACGCCGTTGACGAACTCGGTCTCGCCCACCGGGCGCATATGTTGCGGCCCGTCGGCGCGGTACATGGCATTGGCTTCGAGATAGACCGTCGCCTTGACGTTGTGGCCGGTCGCGATGTCGGCGACCATGTCGGGCAGCAGGTACTTGATGTCGGGCCGGTCCCACAGATGGTGGTGGGTGTCGATGATCGGCAGGTCGGGCTCGAGGATCGGCTCGATGTTGCGGTCGAGCCAGTCGGGCCGGATGGGATAGTGCTTCACCGTTATCGGTGCCGCCGGCTCCACTGCCATTGTTTCCTCCGCTCAGACGAGCAGCGCGCCGCCGTCGATAGGGTAGACGCCGCCGGTCTGGAAACTCGCCTCGTCGCTCAGCAGGTAGGCGGTGAAATTGGCGATCTCGTCGGTCGTGGCGACGCGCGGAATGGGATAGGTCGCGAACACCGCGCTTTTCCCGGCGCGGGCATCGGGCGAGGCCATGTCGGTATCGACGCCGCCGGGGCAGATCGCGTTCACGCGGATGCCGTGCTTGCCGTTTTCCAGCGCCGCCGTGCAGGACAGGCCGACCACCGCCGCCTTCGACGCGGCGTACGAGGCCGAGCGGGCGCGCGCGGGAGCGATGCCCCCGATGGACGCGGTGTTGACGATGGAGCCGCCGGTGCCCTGCTTGATCATCTGGCGCATCACCGCGCGCAGGCCGAGGAACACGCCGCGGGTGTTGACGGCCATGACCTTGTCGAACCACGGGATCGACATTTCCGACAGCGGCGCACGCTCACCAATGATGCCGGCATTGTTGGCGAACAGATGAACGCCGCCAAAGTGCTTCACGGCGGTATCGACGTAGTTCTGGGTGCTGGCCTCGTCGGACACATCCGCCGTCACGGCGATAACGCTGCCCTTCGGCAGGCTGGCCACCAGGGCGTCGATTCCAGCCTGCTGTAAATCGACGGCGACGACCTTGGCGCCCTCCGCGACCAGGCGGCGCACCATGGCGGCGCCAATGCCGCCGGCGGCGCCGGTGACGATGGCAGTCTTGTCTTTGAGTCCGGGCAGTGACATGGGGCGGGACTGTGACAGCGCGCCTCGCGCCGGTCAACGCTTGACAGCAAAGCGCGGGACATGAGACCTCGGGCGGTCCCAGGAGACCCCGACATGGCCATCGACTATCAAAAGCTGACCAACTGGAAGTTCGACGACTTCGTCCACGATTTCACACAGCGCGACACCATGCTGTACGCGCTGGGCGTCGGCCTCGGCGTGCCGCCGACCGACGCGGCGCAATTGCCGTTCGTGTACGAGGAAGGCCTGCGCGCTTTGCCCTCCATGGCGGCGGTGCTGGCCTATCGCGGCTTCTGGGTGAAGGATCCGTCCACCGGCATCAACTGGCAGAAGGTGGTGCACGCGGACCAGAGCATCGACCTGCTTAAGCCGCTGCCGGTCGAGGGCCGGGTGATCGGCAAGCAGCGCGTGGCCGGCCTGATCGACCGCGGCCCCGGCAAGGGCAGCCTGTTGTACAACGCGCGCGACGTGATCGACGACGCGACCGGCGACATGCTGTGCAAGGTGCGCTGGAGCAACATGCTGCGTGGAGACGACAGTTTCGGCGGGCCGTCCGGGCCGATTCCGGCGGCGCATGTCATGCCGGAAAGCCCGGCGGACCACGTGGTCGATTTGCCGACCCTGCCACAGGCGGCGCTCATCTACCGCCTGTCGGGTGACTACAACCCGCTGCATGCGGACCCGGCCGTGGCCAAGGCGGCGGGTTTTCCCGCGCCGATCCTGCACGGGTTGTGCACGTTCGGCGTCGCGGGGCACGCGCTGCTGAAGGTGGCGGCGGGTTATCGGCCCGAGCGGGTCAAGAGCCTGCACTGCCGTTTCTCGTCGCCGGTCTATCCGGGCGACACGATCCGCACGGAAATCTGGAACGCCAGCAACGGCAAGGTCTCGTTCCGCTCCACCGCGGTCGAGCGGAACGTGGTGGTGCTGAACAACGGCTGGGCCGAGGTGGACAGCTAGACCCGACCGCCCCATATGAGGGGCATGAAACGCTGGATCCTGACTTTCGTCATCACCAGCCTGGCGCTGCTGGCGCTGGTCTATCTGCTGCTGTGGATCTTTGGCGGGCTTGAGGGACTGGACTTCGGCTTCCACTCGATCCTGGCGCTGGTCCTGGGCACGACGCTGACGGCGGCGCTGGGCGTCGGCCTGATGGCGCTGGTGTTCTACAGCAACCGCTCGGGCCAGGACGATTCCGCGAACGACGCGGGGCGGTAAGGTCTTTGGACCGCCTCACGCTTCGACGGGCTCAGCATGAGGCTATTCGATTTGGATGAAGCTGGAGGATGAGGGCGTTTCAGTCGCCCTCATCCTGAGCTTGTCGAAGGGTGAGGCGTAGCGCTGGCGTTACAGCGAGCGCGCCACCAGTTCCTTCATGATTTCGTTCGAGCCGGCGTAGATGCGGTGGACGCGGGCGTCGGCATAGGCGCGGCAGATGGGGTATTCCCACATGAAGCCGTAGCCGCCGAACATCTGCAGACAGGAATCGAGCACGCGGGCCTCGAGATCGGTCAGCCACCACTTGCACATTGCGGCCGTCGAGATGTCGAGTTCGCCCTTCGAGTGGCGCACGGTGCATTCGTCGAGGAAGACGCGGGCGACGGTGACTTCGGTCTTCATCTCGGCCAGCTTGAAGCGGATGGTCTGCAGGTCGGCCAGCGTCTTGCCGAACGCCTTGCGGTCACGCGTATGCTCGATGGTCCATTCCAGCGCCGCTTCCATGGTGGCCACGGCGTTGACGCCGGCCAGCAGGCGCTCCTGCGGCAGTTCCTTCATCAGGTACGAGAAGCCCTTGCCTTCCTGCCCCAGCAGGTTCGAAACCGGCACGCGCACATCGTCGAAGAACAGTTCGGACGTGTCCTGCGCCTTGTTGCCCATCTTCTCGAGGTTGCGGCCACGGCGGAAGCCGGCGCGGTCGGTCTCGACCAGGACCAGGCTCATGCCCTTGGCGCCTTCGCGCGGGTCGGTCTTGCAGGCGAGGATGATGAGGTCGGCCTGCTGGCCGTTGCTGATGAAGGTCTTCTGGCCGTTGATGACGAACTCGTCGCCCTGGCGGATCGCGGTGGTGCGGATGCCCTGCAGGTCGGAGCCGGCGCCCGGCTCGGTCATCGCCAGCGCGAGGATGGTTTCGCCGGTGGCCATGCGCGGCAGCCACTTCTGCTTCTGCTCCTCGGTGCCGCAATGGAGGATGTAGACGGCGGCGATGTCGGAATGGAGGCGGAAGCCCGGGCCGCTATAGACCTTGCGGGCCAGTTCCTCGGTCATGATCGAGCACATCAGGAAGTCGCCGCCGCCGCCGCCATATTCAGCGGGGATCGACGGGCAGAGCAGGCCGGCGGCACCCGCCTTGAGCCAGAGGTCGCGGCTGACGACGCCGTCCTTCTCCCACTGCGCGTGGTAGGGGGCCACTTCCTTCTCCAGGAACGCGCGCACGCTGCGGCGATAGATCTCGTGTTCTTCCTGATAGATGGAGTGGGCCATGGCTGTTTTTCCTCCGGTTCGGCGTCAAGGCGCCGGGAGACTATAACAGGCGTCAAATTCCGCCTAGCGGAATTTAGTTTTGAAAGTTGACCCGGCCATGCCCCGTCCCTAAAGTGCGCCCACCTTGAGGTTTGGCCCGCGCCACGCTACGCCTTGGGCGGGACCCCGGTCCCGGGAGGACCACATGAAATCCGGTTTTAAGGAGCGTTCGGCATGACCGTCGGCATCACCTCTTTCGGCGGCTATGTCCCGCGCCTGCGCCTTCAGCGCGCGGTCGTCGTCCAGGCCCATTCATGGTTCGCGCCCGGCCTGCGCGCCCATTCCAAGGGCGAGCGCGCCATCTGCAACTGGGACGAGGACGCGGTCACCATGGCGGTGGAAGCCGCCCGCGACTGCCTGACCGGCCTGGACCGCAGCAGCGTGAAGACGGTGATCCTGGCCTCGACAAGCCTGCCCTTCGTCGACCGCCAGAACAGCGTGATCGTGAAGGAAGCGCTGAACCTGGAGGAATCGCTGGCGGCGTTCGACGTGACGTCGAGCCAGCGGGCCGGCACCTCGGCCCTGATCCAGGCCTTTGCCGCCGCCGCCAACGGCCCCGTCCTGGTGGCCGGCAGCGAACACCGCAAGACCAAGCCGGGCAGCGAAGCCGAGCTGCAGAACGGCGATGCCGCCGCGGCCTTCGTGGTCGGCGACAAGGACCCGATTGCGGTGCTGAAGGGCAGCTACTCGCTGTCGATCGACTTCGTCGATCATTATCGCGGCGCCGGCGAGGAATACGACTACACGTGGGAGAGCCGCTGGATCCGCGAAGAGGGCTACGGCAAGCTGGTCCCGAAGGCGCTGAAGGCGGGCTTTGCCACCTTCCCGTTCAAGCCGGCGGACGTGACCCACTTCATCATGCCGACTCCGTTCAAGGGCGCGGCGGAAGCCACCGCCAAGGGCGCCGGCATCCCGGCGGAAGCCGTGCGCGACAACCTGGCGCTGGTCATGGGCGAGGCCGCCTCGGCCCACCCGCTGGTCATGCTGGCCGACGTGCTGCAGGTGGCCAAGCCCGGCGACAAGATCGTCGTGGTCGGTTTCGGCCAGGGCGTTGATGTGCTGGCGCTGGAAGTGACGCCGGCCGTCACCAAGCTGGCGCCGCGCATTGGCATTGCCGGCTGCCTGAAGAACCGTGTCGAAGAAAAGCAGTACACCAAGTTCCTGTTCTGGACCGGCAACCTGCCGCTGGAAAAGGGCATCCGCGCCGAGGCCGAGCAGCAGACCGCGATGAGCGTGCTGTACCGCAACCGCAAGTCGGTCATGGGCCTGGTCGGCGGCCGCTGCACCAAGACCGGCACGATCCAGTTCCCGAAGACGCCGTTCTCGGTGAACCCGAACGACCACGCGTACAACACGCAGGAAGACTATCCGATGGCCGACCTGCCGGCGAAGATCATGACCTACACGGCGGACAGCCTGGCCTTCTCGCCAGACCCGCCGCTGTACTTCGGCACCGTGCTGTTCGCCGAAGGCGGCCGCATCACCGTCGACTTCACCGACATGTCGCCGAAGGATGCCGAGGTCGGTGCGGCGATGAAGATGGTGTTCCGCATCCGCGCGGTTGACGAACGGCGCGGCTTTACCAAGTACTTCTGGAAGGCGGCGCCCGCCGTCGGCCCGGCTTAAGGAGGATCGATCATGGCCACAGGTATCAAGGACCGCGTCGCAATCCTCGGCATGGGTTGCAGCAAGTTCGGCGAGCGCTATGACGCGGAAGCGTCCGACCTCATGGTCGAGGCCTATCGCGAGGCGATCACCGATGCGGGCATCGACCCCTCGCAGCTTCAGGCGGCGTGGCTGTCGGTCGCCTTCGAGGCGATGAACATCGGCCCGTCGGCCATTCCGCTGTCGATGGCGCTGCGTCTGCCGACCATCCCGGTGACGAAGGTCGAAAACTACTGCGCCAGCGGCACGGAAGCGTTCCGCGGCGCGGTCTATGCGGTCGCCAGCGGCGCCTGCGACATCGCGCTGGCGCTGGGCGTCGAGAAGCTGAAGGACACGGGTTACGGCGGCCTGCCGGTGCGCTCGCGCGGCCTGGCCTATGACATGATGGCCAACAGCGGCACGGCGCCGGGCTTCTTCGCCCAGATCGCCTCGGCCTATCGCGCCAAGCACGGTGTGCAGCGCGACGACCTGAAGCGCGCCATCGCGCACGTTTCGGTCAAGAGCCACGCCAACGGCGCCAAGAACCCGAAGGCACACCTGCGCAAGGTCATCGACGAGGCGACGGTGCTGAACGCGCCGATGATTGCCGAGCCGCTGGGCCTGTACGATTGCTGCGGCGTCTCGGACGGCGCGGCCTGCGCCATCGTCACCACGCCGGAAATCGCCAAGTCGATGGGCAAGCACGACATCGTCAGCGTCAAGGCGCTGCAGCTTGCCGTGTCGAACGGCTGGGAGCTGCAGGGCTCGGGCTGGGACGGCAGCTACTTCCACACCACGCGCGTCGCCGCCAAGCGGGCCTATGACGAAGCCGGCATCAGCAAGCCGCGCGAGGAACTGAGCATGTTCGACGTGCATGACTGCTTCTCGATCACCGAGCTGGTGACCATGGAAGACCTGTTCGTGAGCCCCGAGGGCGGCGCGATGAAGGACGTCATGGACGGCTTCTACGACGCCGACGGGCAGGTCCCCTGCCAGATCGACGGCGGCCTGAAGTGCTTCGGCCACCCGATCGGCGCGTCGGGCCTGCGCATGATCTACGAGATGTACCTGCAGCTGCAGGGCCGTGCGGGCGAGCGCCAGCTCAAGAACCCGCGCCTCGGCCTGACGCACAACCTGGGCGGCATGCCGAACCAGAACGTCTCGGCGGTGGCCATTGTCGGCCGTTACGGCGACTGATCTTTCGCACTAAGATACCGGGGCGGAGGCGCGAGCTTCCGCCCCTTTTTTATGACCGGGAGGAAGAATGAGCACGGACGCGGTGACGGTGGAAAAGCGCGGCGCGGTAACGATCTTGCGCCTGGCCCAGCCGGAAAGCATGAACGCGCTGAGCCCGGCCATCAAGGCCGGCCTGGAAGCACACGTGCCAGCGTTCTTCAGCGACACCAGCGCGCGCTGTCTCATCATCACCGGCACCGGCAAGGCCTTCTCGGCCGGCGGCGACATCCGCAGCTTCGAGCCCACGGCCCGCCCCGGTGTCAGCCGCGCGCGCATGGCGCGCAGCCACATCTGGCTGGAGCCGTTGCTGAACGGCGAGAAGCCGGTGATCACCGCCGTCAACGGCGCAGCGGTTGGCGCGGGCTTCGGCGTCGCCATGTGCGGCGACATCATCCTGGCCGCCGAGGATGCCTATTTCCAGTCGGGCTTCACCATGGTGGGCGCGGTGGCCGATTTCGGCCTGGGCCTGACCCTGCCGCGCGCCATTGGCGCGGTGCGCGCCAAGGACGTGCTGCTGACCAACCGCAAGGTCACTGCCGCCGAGGCGCTGGCCATGGGCATGGTCAGCCGCGTGCTGCCGGCCGCCGAACTGCTGGACCAGGCGATTGACCTGGCCGAGAAACTGGCGCGCGGACCGACGATTTCGCTGGGCCTGATCAAGTCACTGGTCAACCAGGGCAATGGCGCGACGCCGAAGGCCTATTTCAACATCGAGGCGCATGCGCAAGCGATTGCCTTCGGCTCCGCCGACTTCGCCGAGGGCGTGGACGCTTTCCTCAACAAGCGCAAGCCGGCGTTCAAGGGGGAGTAGGGGCTACTCGCCCTTCCCTCATTCCTCATGCTGAGCACGTCGAAGCGTGAGGGCGGCGCCGGCTGTTCGGCCGCCTCACCCTTCGACGGGCTCAGGATGAGGCAGACTTAGAAATCTGTCGCGCCTTACGGCACGTGCGCGACTGACCCGCCGTCGATGCGGTAGATCGAGCCGGTGATGAAGCCGGCGAAGTTCGAGCACAAGAAGGCGACCAGCGCGCCGACCTCCTCGACGCGGCCGGTACGGCCGACGACGTTGTTGGGTTTTACCTTGCGGATGAACTGCTTCTCGGCGTCCTCGATGCTGAGGCCGCGCTGCTTGGCGCCAGCCTCAAGCTGCTGGGCGAAGCCGGGCGACCAGATCAGGCCGGGCGCCACCGCATTCACCGTGATGCCGTCGGGACCGTAGGCGCGCGACAGCGTCTTGGTCAGGTTGTTCACCGCCGCCTTCATGGCGTTGTAATGGGCGAACACGGCCTCGGGCTGCGCGCCGGCGGCGGACGAGATGTTCACCACCCGGCCCCAACCGGCCTTCTGCATGTGCGGAATGGCGGCGCGGCAGCAGCGCACGGTCGCCATCAGGTTGATGTCGGCCACGCGCGCCCACTTGCCGTCGTCGAGGTCCTCGAACTTGGCATTGTTGGGCTCGCGCCCGTTGCCGCCGGTATTGTTGACCAGGATGTCGAGGCCACCGAACTTCGCCACGGCTTCCGCCACGGTGCGGTCGATCTCGTCGGGCTTGGTCACGTCGGCGGAGATGCCGAGGGCCGAACCACCGGCCGCCTCGATTTCCTTCACCGTCTCGTCAATCGCCGCGCGGCTGCGCGCCATTACGACGACGTTGCAGCCCTCCGCCGCCAGCCGAAGTGAAATTCCCTTGCCGATGCCGACGCTGCCGCCGGTGACGAGGGCGGTCTTGCCGCCGAGCCCCAGTTCCATCGATCAGGCCGCGGCGGGTTCTTCCAGCAGCAGCGCCTTCTGCTGCCGCACGGTGCCGCCCAGGCGCGCCAGGACGTGCGCGCGCTTCAGAAAGCGGTGCGCCTCGCAATCCGAGGTGAAGCCGATGCCGCCATGGATCTGGATGGCATTGACCGAGTTGAAGATCGCCGCGTCCGACGCGGTGATCTTGGCCGCCGCCGACTGGAAGGCCGCGTCGCCCTTGTCGCCGGCCTCGGAAATGGCGGCGAAGACGGTCTGCGACAGCGACGCCTCGGCCTTCACGGCCATGTCGGAGCAGCGGTGCTTGATCGCCTGGAAGGCGCCGATCTTCTGGCCGAACTGTTCACGGATCTTGGCGTATTCGACGGCGGCGTCGCGCGCGGCCTCGGCCACGCCGGTCAGCATCGCGGCGATCAGCACGCTGGCCTGGCGGTACACCGGCTCGGTCGTGAAGGCCACGGCCGCACCCTTGAGCGTCACCACCTGCAGGGTGATGCGGTCGTCGAGCGGCGGCAGGGTCTTGGCCGATGTGATGGCCGAGCGCTCGACCAAGGCGGCGCCCTTCTCGTTCCAGGTGACCAGCAGCGGCGCGTCGTAGTCCTCGATCAGGTGGTACTGGCCACTGACATTGGCGCCGATCTCGCCCGGCGCAATCGGATTGGCCAGAGCGGGGCGAACCTCGCCGGAAAGGATCGAAGCCGCGAGGTCGGTCTTGCCAGCCGCCGCGGCGATCCGCGCGCCCAGCACGCCGGCCAGCACGGCCGGCGTCGCCACGTGGCGGCCCAGCTGGCGGAACACGAGCATTTCCTCGGTAATGGAATAGCCGACGCCGCCGCGCGCCTCGGGCAGGCCCAGGCCGAACCAGCCGAGTTCGGCCATTTCAGCCCATTCGGCCACATCGCCGGTCGCGGGGCGCTTGGAGTTCGAACGCAGACGGTCGAGCGGGAGCTTGCGACGCAGGAATTCGCCGACGGCGCCGACGATCTGTTCCTGTTCGGGAGTCTCGAGAAGATCGACCATTTTCTGCGAATCCTTGGCTGCGCCCCTCCCGGGGACTGACCGCGGGACACTACAGAAATGCCCGGTACGGTCAATTGCGGTTTCGGCGCAAAACGGGGAAAAAACAATGGCCCGGACCGGCCCCCTGCCCCTACGATTGCGGCCCTATCGAACGTGCCCGAATGGGCCGGTTTTCAGGGGTGGAAATGCAGAAGGACGTCGTGGTCGTCGGCTCTGGCGCGGGTGCGCTGACGGCGGCCCTTACCGCGAAGAAGGCCGGTCTGGATGTGCTGGTGGTCGAGAAGACCGACCTGCTGGGGGGAACCACCGCGCGCTCGGGCGGCATGATCTGGGTGCCGAACAATTCGTACATGCGGAAAGCAGGCATTCCCGACAGCCGCGAGCAGGTGCTGACCTATATCGGCAAGGTCACCGGCAACCGCTTCCGCCGCGAGGTGATCGAGGCGTTCGTCGACAACGCGCCGGTCATGCTGGACTGGGTGCAGGCCAATACCGAGACGACATTCGAGCCGGCGGGCGAGCCGGACTACTTCCCCGAGCTGGAAGGCGCGACGAAAGACGGCCGCGCCTTCAACCCGACCAACTACGACGGCCGCAAGCTGGGCAAGAAGTTCACCACGCTGCGTGGGCCGCTGAAGGAAGTGATGGCGTTCGGCGGCGTCATGATCGACCGCGGCGACCTGCGCCTGCTGCTGAACGCCACCAAGTCGCTGCCGGGGTTCAAGCATGCACTGAAAATACTGGCGACCTATGCCGGCGACCGTTTGGCCGGCTATCCGCGCGGCACCAAGCTGACGTTCGGCAATGCGCTGGCGGGATCGCTGCTGAAATCGGCCTATGACAGCGGCATCGAGATGTGGACCGAAAGCGGCGCCAAGCGGCTGGTGCGCGACGGCGACCGGGTCACCGGCGTGGTGGTCGAGCGCGACGGCAAGGAAGTCACCGTCGGCGTGCGCAAGGGCGTGGTCATGGCGACCGGCGGGTTCATCCACAACGACAAGATGCGCCGCGAGTTGCTGGAATATCCCGACGACCACCAGACCATGGTGATCGACGCCAACAAGGGCGAAGGGCTGCAGATGGCGCTGAATGTCGGCGCGGTGCTGGGCACCGACACATGGCAGAACGCGCTGGGCTACCAGGTGACGGTGATGAACCATCCCGATGGCTGGAAGCAGAAGTTCCTGCTGCTGATGAACGAGCGGTCGAAAGCCGGCTCGGTCATGGTGGGCAAGGACGGCAAGAGGTTCGCCAACGAGGCCGCGCCGTACAACGATTTCTACCATTTCCAGACAGCCGCCGGCGCGGTGCCGGCCTGGCTGATCGTCGACCACACGTTCCTGCGCAAGAACGGCCTGGGCCTGGTGCGGCCGGGTCCGGCATGGATGCGGCCGCTGGGTCCGTATCTGGGCGCGGGATACCTTAAGCGCGGCGCGACGATCCGCGAACTGGCGGAACAGATCGAGGTCGATCCGGCGGGCCTGGAAGCGACGGTCGCGAACATGAACCGCTATGCCGAGACCGGCAAGGACCCCGAGTTCGGCCGCGGCGAGAGCCTGTACGACCGCAACACCGGCGATCCGTTCCACAAGCCGCACCCCAACCTGGGTGCGATCAAGGACGGGCCGTTCTATGCCGTCGCCATCTGGCCCGGCAGCACCGGCACGCTGTGCGGCCTGAAGACCAACGGCAATGCGCAGGCGCTGGATGCCAACGACAAGCCGATCCAGGGCCTGTACGCCTGCGGCCTTGATATGCACTCGCCGTTCTCGGGCACGTTCCCCGGCGCCGGCTGCTCGCTGGGCCCGGCGATGACGTTCGGGTTCACGGCGGCGCGCCACATGGCCGGCCTGAAACCCACCTACGACGGAGCATGACCATGCAGAGACGCAAACTGGGCAGTTCGGGCCTGAAGGTCTCGCTGGTCGGGCTGGGCTGCAACAATTTCGGCCGCGCCATCGACCAGGACATGTCGCGCAAGGTGGTGCACAAGGCGTTCGACCTGGGCATCAACTTCTTCGACACCGCCGACATCTACGGCCGCGGCACGTCGGAACGCATCCTCGGCGAAGTGCTGGGCGAACGGCGACACGAAGCCGTGGTCGCCACCAAGTGCGGCATGGTGATGGACGATGCCGGCCTGCTGATCGGCGGTTCGCGCCGGCATATCATGGCGTCGGCCGAGGCCAGCCTGAAGCGGCTGAAGACCGATTACATCGACCTGTACTACATGCACGCCACCGACCCCACGACCCCCATCGAGGAAAGCCTGCGCGCGCTGGACGACCTGGTCCACCAGGGCAAGGTCCGCTACATCGCCTGTTCGAATTTTCCCGGCTGGCAGGTGGCGGATGCGCACTGGACGTCGAAGCACCTGAACCTCAACGCCTTCGTCGCCAGCCAGGACGAATACAGCCTGGTGCACCGCAAGCCGGAGGCCGACCTGATCCCCGCCATTGCGGCACGCGGCATGGGTCTGGTGCCGTACTTCCCGCTGGCCAGCGGCCTGTTGACCGGCAAGTACAAGCGCAACGCCATGCCCAAGGGCGCGCGCCTGACCGAGAACGCCTATTTCGCCAACTGGCACCTCTCGGAGGCGAACTGGAACAAGGTCGATGGCCTGGAGGCGTTCTGCAAGGCGCAAGGACACAGCCTGATCGAACTGGCGTTCTCGTGGCTGGCGGCGCAGCCGACCGTGGCCAGCATCATCGCGGGCGCAACCTCGCCGGAACAGCTGGAGCAGAATGCAAAGTCGGCGGGATGGGCGCTGAGCGCTGCCGACCTGGCCGAGATCGACAAGCTGACCAAGTGAAGAAAACCAGGACACGTGCCGACCTCGGCCTGTGCTGGGGCACCGTTACCAAGGCGACCCTGCCGGAACTGATCGAAGTCGCGGGCAAGGCGGGATTCGGCGCCATCGCGACCAGGCCGGCAATGTATTTCGCCGCCATCGAATCAGGCATGACCGACCGCGAGCTGCGGCGGCGGCTGGACGACAATGGCGTGCGGGTAACGGTGATCGACCCGCTGATCACCGGCCTGCCGGCGGTGCCGACGGTCGAGGAAGTGGCGCCGGACCACCGCTCGTTCTTCCAGCACGGCGAGGACGACTGCTTCCGCGCGGCGGAGGCGTTGCGGGCCGAGACCGTGAACGCCGTGCACTGGCAGGGCCGCGAGACATCGCTGGATGCGCTGGCCGAGGCGATTGGCGGCATGGGCGGGCGCGCGCGCGAACATGGCGTCGATATCGCGGTGGAGTTCATGCCGAGTTCCGGCATTCCCGACCTGGCGTTCACGCGCCAGCTCATCGCGCGCGCCGGCAGCGACAATGTCGGCATTCTGCTCGATACGTGGCACTTCGTGCGTTCGGGCGGCAGACTGGACGAACTGTGCGCCCTGCCGCCGGGCAGCATCGCCGCGCTGCAGGTGAGCGACCGGGCGGCGAAGGACGTGCGCCCCGTTCAGGCGTCGATGAGCGGGCGGTCGCTGCCGGGCGACGGCGAGTTTCCGCTGTCCGAGATACTGGGCATCGTCCTGCCGGCCAATCCCGGCCTGAACGTCTCGGTCGAGGTGTTCAACGAGGACCTGGGCCGCCTGCCACCGCTGGACGCGGCGAAGCGCGCCTTCGCCGCGATTGCGAAGCTGGTGCCGGAGCGGTAGCGGCCTAGTCGTCGATGGCCTGGTAGACCAGGTTTTCGAAGGTCGGGCGGATCTCGCGTTTCTCGTCGAAATACATCTGGGTCATCATGATGCCGACCATCTGTTCGGCCGGGTCGTTGAACCAGTCGGTGCTGTAGGCGCCGGGCCAGCCGTATTTGCCGACCGAGCCCAGCGTGTCCTGCGCGCCCATGTCGTCGACCACCGACACACCGAGGCCGAAGCCGCGGCCGGTGAGCAGGTCGCGCCACACGGCTGGCAGGTTGCGCACGGCGCGCGGCACGGCATTGCTGGTCATCAGTTCGACCGTCTTGCGTGACAGCAGGCGGTCCCTGCCGGTCTTGCCGTTGCCCAGCAGCATCAGCGCAAAGCGCAGATAGTCGTCGACCGTGGATACCATGCCGGCACCGCCGGAGGGGAACGCGGGTGCGGTGGCATAGCGGCCACCGACGGGCTGCTCCTGGACCACCAGCTTGCTCTGCTTGGCATCCCACCAATAAGACACGGCAAGACGGCCGATCTTGTCGGCGGGGACGTGGAAGCCGCTGTCGGTCATGCCGAGCGGGCCGAAGAGGCGATCCTGCAGGAAGGCGGGGAACGACTGACCCGAAACGCGCGCCACCAGCACGCCCAGCACGTCGGTCGAGACGCCGTAGTTCCAGCGCGACCCGGGGGCGAAAAACAGCGGCAGTTCGCCGAGCCGCTTCATGAACTCGTCGGGCGTCAGCGCCGGGAACGGCCCACCACCGATGGATTTCTGGATCGCGCCGACCAGCGGCCCGATGACGGTGAAATCGTAGCCGAGGCCAGACTGGTGGGTCAGCAGGTCGGCGACGGTGATCGAGCGCGGCGACGGCAGCACGTCGTCCAGCGCGCCACCGACGTCGCGCATTACCTTGCGGTTGGCCAGTTCGGGCAGCCAGCGCTCGACCGCATCGCCGAGGCGCAGCCTGCCCTCCTCGAGCAGCATAAGCACGGCGACGCTGGCGACCGGCTTGCTCATCGAGGCGATGCGGAAAATGGTGTCGCGAGTCATCGGCACCTTGGCGTCGCGGTCGCGCCAGCCGGCGGTGGCGAAATGCGCCTCCTCGCCGCGGCGGTGGACCAGCGTCACCACGCCGGCGCTGTCGCCGCGCTCGACGAAGCCGGTCATGGCCCGGTCCAGACGTTCAAGACCCCGTTTCGACATGCCCGAGCCCATGGGTTCCTCCCGCGATCAAAAAAGCTGGCGGCAAAAAGAAGGGCCGCACGATGCGGCCCTTCTCCTAGTCATGCGCGATGGTTCAGGACTTCTTCACCAGCGGGCAGGCAGTCGCCGACAGCGGACGATAGGCTTCCGATGCCGGGATGACAGCCTGGACCTCTTCGAAGTCCCACGGATACTTCGCTTCCGCAGCACCCTTCAGGCGGACGCGGTAGTGATCGTGCACCAGGCGGCCGTTCGGACGCAGGGTGGCGTTCTTGGCGAACATGTCGTCGATCTTGATCTTGAACAGCGCCTCGCGGACCTTGTCGGTGTCCTTCGTGCCGGCTTCCTTGACGGCCTTCAGGTAGGTCAGGCCGGCGGAGTAGGTGCCGGCATGGATCCAGCCCGGCTTGCCGCCGATCTTGGCCTCGAACCGCTTGGCGAAGGCGCGGGTCTCGTCGTTCAGGTCCCAGTACCAGGGCGTCGAGACGACGATGTCCTTGAACTTGTCGGCGCCGATCGCCTTGATGTCGCTGTCGTGGATGCCGTTCAGCGTGACCACCATGGTCTTGCGCACGCCGAACTCATCCAGCTGCTTCATCAGGTTGATCAGGTCGGGACCGTTCATCGCCGTGAACAGGCCCTTCGCCTTCGAGCCCTGCGCCTGCAGGATGAAGGACGAGAAGTCGGGCGCGTTGAACGGCGCGCGCACGCTGCCCAGAACCTGACCGCCATTCTGCTTGATGGTCTCGATGGCGATGTCGCCCATCAGGTGGCCGGCGGCGTAGTCGGGCACCATGGTGAACCAGGTGTCGATGCCCTTCGACTTGATGGTGTAGTTCACCGCCGGACGGACCTGCGAATAGGTGTCGTACACCCAGCCGAAGCCGTAGCCGTTGCACTGGGCCTCGGTCATGCCGTCGTTGATCGGCGCGGTGAAGAGGACGAGCTTCTTCTTCTCGAGCGCGAGCGTGTTGATCGCGAGCGCGATGGAGGAATTGGCGACGTCAAAAATGGAGTCGACGCCGCGGCTGTCGAACCATTCGCGGGCCAGCGCCGCCGCAACGTCAGCCTTGTTCTGGTGGTCGGCGGAGATGAGCTCGACCGGCTTGCCCAGGGCCGAGCCGCCGAAATCCTCAATCGCCATGCGAAGCGCCTCGACCGAGCCGGGGCCGTCGAAGGCGACGAAGGAGCTGCTGAGATCGCTGAGCAGGCCCATCTTGACCGGGGCCGACGCTGTCTGCGCCATGGCGGCGCCGCTGAGCATCAGCGCGCCCGCGAGCGCGCCAAAAACCGTTTTCATCATTAACCTCCCTAGGGTCACCCTTCGCCGCCTCCTTGTTGGGCGGGGGGAACCGGAGCGCATCATAGGACAGCGCCTGTTGGTGATGCTACCCCGGAATTGACTGCAATCCGGGCACGGCAAGACGGCCGGCGGCCCCAGCCGCCGGCCCTTCCCGCCTTATTTCTTCACCAGCGGGCACTTGGTGTCGGACAACGGGCGGAAGGCGTCATTGGCCGCGATGGTTGCCACTACCTGCTGGTAATCCCACGGATATTTCGACTCGGACGGCTTCTTGACCCGGATCTGGTAGAAATCGTGGATCAGCCGGCCGTTCGGGCGCAGGGTCGCATTGCGCGCGAACATGTCGTCGATCTTCAACTTGAACAGCGCCTCGCGCACCTTGTCGGAATCCTTCGACCCGGCGGCGTTGACCGCCTTGAGGTAGTTCAGCACCGCAGAATACGTGCCGGCATGAATCCAGCCCGGCGAGGTGTTGACGCGCGGCATGAACCGCTTGGCGAAGGCACGGGTCTGGTCGTCCATGTCCCAGTACCACGGCGTGGCGACCGAGATGTCCTGCAGCACGTCCTGGCCGATGGCGCGGATGTCGGTGTCGTGGATGCCGTTCAGGACGATGCGCTGGCCCTTTTCGGCAACGCCGAACTCGCGCATCTGCTTCAGCAGGTTGATCAGGTCGGGGCCGTTCTGACCGACGAAAATGACCTTCGCCTTCGAGGCCTGGGCCTGGAGGATGTAGGACGAGAAGTCGGCGCCGCCGAGCGGGGCACGCACCGAGCCGACGATCTTGCCGCCGACCGCGGGCAGGACCTCGCTCACCACGTTTTCCATGATCACGCCGGAGGCATAGTCGGGCACCAGGGTGAACCAGGTGTCGCCGCCGTTCTTCGCCTGGTACAGGATTGACGGACGGAACAGCGAATAGGCGTCGTAGACCCAGGCGAAGCCATAGCCGTTGCAGGCCTGTTCGGTCATGCCGTCATTGGTCGGCGCGGTAAAGATGACGATCTTCTTCTTCTCGCCGGCCAGCGTGTTGACGGCCAGCGCGATGGACGAATTGGCAACGTCGAAAATGGCATCGACGCCATCGGAGTCGAACCACTTGCGCGCAAGGGTCAGCGCCACGTCGGGCTTGTTCTGGTGGTCGGCGGCGATCAGTTCGACCGGCCGCCCCAGCACGTTGCCGACATCCTCGACCGCGAGACGGCCGGCCTCGACCGAGCCGGGGCCGTCGAAGGCGGCAAATACACTGGTGAGATCGGTCAGCACGCCGATCTTCACCGGCGCGTTCGGCTGCGCCAATGCGGTGCCGGCCAGCAGCGCGGCGGCGGCCGCAAGACTTGCGATTTTCTTCATGGCTTTCCTCCGTGGTTGGCGCCGGCCGGGAAGCGGAATGGAAGACGGGCCGAGCGTACGCCGGCCGATCGAAGCTCCTCCCGCGCGCCCTGGCAGACGCTTGCGGCAAGTGTCCCCCCGGACGGGAAGGCCGTCGAATGCCTTTTTGAGGGCCGACCAATCTGATTTCGGCATCAGTCGCACGAAAAAGGCCCCTGCTTGCGCAGGGGCTTTTCCGAAACCGGCAAGCCGGAATGCGGTTATGGCAGCTTGACCGCCTTGGTCACCGAGTTGGTGCCGCCGAAGCAGTACTGGCTGCGGCCGGCCGAGGCGCCGACCACGAAGAACTCGTAGCAGTCGGCGCTGGGGCTGACCGAGACCATCGTCTCGGGCTGGTCCAGCAGCCACTGCAGTTCCGGGTGCGCGGTCTTGAAGCCGTCGTACGACTTGTTGATCATCGCCTTGCGGAACTCGATGCGCGTCTTGCGGTGGATCGCCTGCTTGATGTCGTCGATCGACCAGCCGGCCTTCGAGAACACCGACGCATGGTCCGGCGCCATCAGCAACAGGTTCGAGAAGGCGCCATGGAACGGATAGCCTTCCGACAGCGGTGCGTTGGTCTTGACCAGCCAGACCGCCTGGGCGGGCGAGCCGACCGCGTTGCTGGACAGCGTGGCCCAGCCCTCGATCAGCAGTTCCGGATCGGAGTTCTGGAAGTCGAACAATTCGGTCATGCCGTAGGGCACGTTGACGGTGACGGTGGTGTCGTGGGGCTTGAAGCCCTGCTGCACGCGCCATGAATCCCACGGGTTGCGCTTCTCGTTTTCGGCGACGACGCACGAGAACTTGTTCGGGGTGCCGATGGTGTCCATGTCGGTGATGCCCGGATAGGACAGGCCGACATTCATCATGATCAGGCGCAGCGCGCGGCCGATGACGATGTTCACCTCGGAAATCGAGCCCGGCCCCAGCGCGCAGATGCCGTTGTTCATGCCGATCTTCTCGGCATAGGCGCCCGACACCATGACGATGGGGAATTGCGGACCGGTGGACATCGCCCAGGTGCGCAGGCCGATCGACGGCTCGAGAATGCACTCCATCATCGCCATGATGATCGGCATGTGGTCGGGCCGGCAGCCGGCCATGACCGCATTGGCGGCGATCTTGCGCACCGTGCCCACGCCCATGCCGGGCGCGAACTTGCCGACAACATGGTCGCCGTCATGGCCGCTTGCCGCGATCATCGCGTCGACCTTCTTCTTGGTCGGCGGGATCAGCGGCAGTCCGTCGGACCAGAAGTTCTTGATGAACTGGCGCTGCATGCCCTCGAACGCGTCCATCAGGTCGGCGCCCTCGAAATGCAGTTCCGGCGCCTTTTCCAGCACCATGCCCTCGAAGCTGGGCAGCTCGTCCTTGACCTTGCGGTCCTTGGTCAGGCCGTCGATCACCTTGTCCCAGGCGTCATCGACCATCTTGTGGATTTCGGCGGCGGTCTTGTTCGAGAAGCATTCCGGCACGATCACCGGCACCGCCTCGGGCACGCCGAACACGGTGCAGCTGAAATGCGCGTCGTCATCGAAAATGGCGGCGGTGTAGCCGATGGCGGGAACGCCGCGGCGTTCGAGCTCGCACAGGTCGCGGATCAGCCACGAGGTGCACGAGCCGCAATCGGCGGAGGTGCAGACCACCGCGTCGGCCTTTTCCTTCAGCATGTCGAGCTGCTCTTCAGAGAGATAGCGGTTGGTACCGCCCTTCTCGCCGATGATGTCGATGAACTTGATGCCCTTGTACTGCCTGGCCAGGTTTTCCTTGGTGCGGACCAGGGCGTCGGGGCCGTTCTGCTTGCCGTTCCAGTACAGGGCGACGGTCTTGTTATCGAGGCTCTTCGGCCGCTTGGCCGGCGGGAACCGCTCGGAGCCATTGGCATGGGAATCTGGCTCGGCGACCGGATTGATAATGGTCAGCCGGACGGCAAGATCGGTCGGTGTCCTGTCCATTGTTTTTCCTCCCAAGGAAAATTCTTTTGTGAGCCTTGAGGCTCAGTTCACGGGTTCGACGCGGACCTGAAGATTGGGATCGCGGCGGGCGAGCGTCTCGCTCATCAGCGCCTGCAGTTCGAGATGCGGCAGGACGCAGACACCGTCTTCGCAGGTCGGATCGGTGCCCGACTTGTAGGCGATGCGGATGAGGTTCCCCTCGACGCCCAGCAAGGTCAGCTTGCCGCCGTCGAAATTCACCATCCGCTGGAACTGCTGCACGAGATTCTCGGCTACGGACATTTTCCACTCCCTTGGTGGGGCCGCTGGGGCGCCAAATTCGGGCGTAAAATTGCCATGGCGGGGCGTGACCCGCCAGACCCTGATAATTAGTTATACAAGTATCAGTGATTGGCGGTCAAGGGTCAAAAGCGGTCATGGCGCGGCGACGCCCAGGAGGCGCCGCGCCCTTAGACGGGCTCAGGATGAGGCGAACGGGACGTTTTCGATTTCCCGATTGCCTCATGCCGAGCTTGTCGAAGCGTGAGGCGAGCCGAAACCTTACGGATTCAGGTCGACGTCCGACCAGGCGACCACGCCTTCGAGCTGGCGGGGATAGGCCTTGGTCAGGCGGGCAAGCAGGTCGGAATCAAACTCGCTGGTGGCGAGGCGCGCACCGGGTTCGTCGTGGCGGGCGACGGCGTCGCGGATGCGGCGCAGGCGGACCAAGAGGTCGGCGCGCGACGGCTCGGTCGGCACGAACACGGCGCTGTGGATGATGCGCCGCATCGACGGCGTCAGCAGGGCCAAGATCGCGTTGCCGGTGCTGGCGGCGAGATGGTCCCAGAAGCGCATATAGGCCTGGTGGAACTTGCGGTAGTCGCCGAGGTTCGCCTCGACCTGCGCCAGCGCGTCGTCGAGGCGGGCAAGATCGTCGGCGCCGGCATTGCGGGCGGCCAGTTCGGCCATGCCGGGATCGATGGCCACCCGCGCCTCGAACACCGAACGCAAAGGCGCATTGGCGAATTGCAGCAGCAGGGCCAGGGTGGAGGCCAGGTGCGTCCAGTCCGGCTGCGCCACGACGGCACCACCGCCGGGACCCGGGCGGATTTCCAGCGCGCCCTGGAATTCGAGATAGCGCAGCGCCTCGCGCAGCGTGTTGCGGGCAACGCCGTGGCGGCGCAACGCCTCCTCCTCGGAGAAGTAGCGGTCGCCGGGCTTCAGCTTGTTCTCGTAGATGGCGCGCACGATGTCGCGCGCCAGCAGGATCGCGGTCTTGCTCTTCTTCACCGGTCCGTTTTCGCCGGTCGTCGCGCCGCCCGTCGCCCGTGTCCTGCCTGCCGCCGCCATGCCGCTCCCCGTTGTCGGTTATTTCGCTTATACCGTGATCATCCACCCGTGGCATCCGGTCTGTGCATTTTTTCCTGTGACCTGCCCGGGGCTTAGGCCGTGAACTTATCAATCCCGTGGGGGGGTTATCAGGAGCAGTCGCGCAGCCGCTACGAGCGCAGGAAGCCGCGCCGCCACGCGTGTAAGCTGCCGAAGGACATGATGAAGAAATTTCCGGTCATCTTGGCGCTGGTCGCCGTCGTCGCTGCCGCCGCTGGTGGCGGCTGGTGGTATTGGTCGGGACGCGCCGCGGCCCAGCCGCAGGTCCGCACCTATACGGTGGTGAATGGCTCGGTCGAGGACACCGTCCCGGCGGTCGGCACGCTGCAGCCGCTGAACTACGTGGACGTCGGCACCCAGGTGTCGGGCCAGTTGAAGAAGATCGCGGTCAATTTCGGCGACAAGGTCAAGCAGGGCCAGTTGCTGGCCCAGATCGACCCCACAGTGTACGAGGCCCGCGTCGGCGCCGACGAGGCACAGCTGCAATCGCTGCGCGCGCAGATCGCCGAGCGCAAGGCGACCCAGGTTCTGTCGGCCAGCCAGTTCGAACGGCAGAAGGGTCTGCTGAAGGAACGCGCAACCAGCCGCGAGGCCTATGACACCGCCGAGGCCGCGACCAAGACCATTGCCGCCCAGATCGCCGCGCTGGAAGCGCAGACCAAGCAGGTCGAATCCACCCTGAAGGCCGACCAGGCGAACCTGGGTTACACCACCATCTATGCGCCGATGGACGGCACGGTGGTGGATGTGATCGCCCGCCAGGGCCAGACCCTGAACGCCAACCAGTCGGCGCCGCTGGTGCTGCGCATCGCCGATCTTGCCACCATGACGGTGAAGACGCAGGTGTCGGAAGCCGACGTGTCGAAGCTGAAGATTGGCATGCAGGCCTATTTCACGACGCTGGGCCAGCCGGACCGCCGGCGCACCGGCGCGCTGCGCCAGATTTTGCCGACGCCGGAAGTGGTCAACAACGTCGTGCTCTACAGTGCGCTGTTCGACGTGGACAATCCGGACCTGGACCTGCTGCCGCAGATGAGCGCACAGGTATTCTTCGTCGTCTCGCACGCCGAGAACGTGCCGATTGCGCCGATGTCGGTCATGCGGCCGATGCCCGGCCGCGGCGGCCGCTACACCGTGCGGGTGATGGAGAACGGAACGCCGGTCGACCGCCCCATCGAGATCGGCGCCAACAACCGCGTCACCGCCGAAATCCGCACCGGCCTGAAGGTCGGAGACGAAATCGTACTCGATGGCGCGCGCACGCCGGGCGCGGGTGGCAATCGTCCGCCGGGCGGGCTGGGCGGCGGAGCGCCGCGCCTGTGAACGCCTACCAAAGCCCGATTCCGCCCCCGGCAACCGCGGCAGTTGCGGCCAACGCGGTGGCAGCGGTGACGCCGGTGATCGCGCTGCGCGGCATTACCAAGACCTTCTACCGCGGCGACCTGGCGGTGGAAGTGCTGCACGGCATCGACCTGGACATCCGCCCCGGCGAGTTCGTGGCGCTGATGGGCACGTCGGGTTCGGGCAAATCGACGCTGATGAACCTGATCGGCCTGCTGGACCGGCCGACCTCGGGCAGTTACCACTTCGCCGGCCGCGACGTGACGCCGCTGGATTCCGACCAGCGCGCCGACCTGCGCCGCGAGGCGTTCGGTTTCATCTTCCAGCAGTACAACCTGCTGCCCAGCGCGACGGCGGTGGAAAACGTCGAGGTGCCGGCGATCTATGCCGGCCTGCCGCGCGACAAGCGGGCGGCGCGCGCCGCCGAACTGCTGACCCAGCTAGGCATGGGCGACCGCCTGGACCACCGGCCGAACCAGCTTTCCGGCGGCCAGCAGCAGCGCGTTTCCATTGCACGCGCGTTGATGAACGGCGGCATGCTTATCCTGGCGGACGAACCGACCGGCGCGCTGGACAGCCGCAGCGGCGCCGACGTGATGCAGCTGCTGCGCGACCTGAATGCCAAGGGCCACACCGTCGTGCTGATCACGCACGATCCCGATGTGGCGCAGCAGGCGCGGCGCATTGTCGAGATCAAGGACGGCAACATCCTGTCGGACAAGCCGACTGTCAATGCCGGGCCGGCACCGGCCACCACCATCGCCGCCCCGGTGACGCGGCCGGGCAGCCTGTTGCGCGCGATGGACATATTCGAATCCGCCCGCATGGCGATCAGCGCGCTGAGCGCCAACCTGATGCGCACGCTGCTGACGCTGCTGGGCATTATTATCGGCGTCGCGTCGGTCGTCGCCATGCTGGCCATCGGCGACGGGGCGCGGAAGTCGGTGCTGGACCGTATTTCGGCCATGGGCACCAACCTGCTGCTGATCCGGCCGGGCGCGCCGAATGTCCGGCCGACCGGCGGCGTGACGGCGACGCTGGTCGCCGCCGATGCCGAGGCGCTGGCGGGCCTGCCGAACGTATCAGCCGCCGTGCCGGAATATCCCGGCAATGCGACCGTGCGGCAGGGCAACCGCGACTATGCCACCCAGATCAACGCGACAACGCCCAACTTTGTGATTGCACGCGACTGGCCGGTGGCGCGCGGCACGTTCCTGACCGAAGAGGACAACCGCACCTTCGCCGCCGTGGCGGTGCTGGGCCAGACGGTGGCGAACATCATGTTCCCGGCCGACGTCGATCCGCTGGGCAAATACATGCTGGTCGGCAATATCCCGTTCCGCGTTATCGGCGTCATGGCGCCGAAGGGCGCCTCGCCGTTCGGCAGCGACCTGGACGACGTGGTGTTCGTACCGCTGACCACCGGCACGCTGCGCCTGTTCGGCCAGCGCTATGTCCGCACGGTGACGGTGGCGGTGCAGGACCTGAGCCGGATCGACGAAACGCAGGAAGCGGTGCGCCAGGCGCTGATCGCGCGGCACAAGGCGGAGGATTTCCAGATCCGCAACATGGCGTCGATCATCGAAACCGCGACGGAGACGCAGAATACGCTGACGCTGCTGCTGGGTTCGATTGCCGCGATCTCGCTGCTGGTCGGCGGCATCGGCGTCATGAACATCATGCTGGTCAGCGTGACCGAGCGAACGCGCGAGATCGGCATCCGCATGGCGACCGGCGCGCGCAAGCTGAACATCATGCTGCAATTCAACGGCGAGGCGCTGGCGGTCTGCACGCTGGGCGGCGTCATCGGCGTGCTGATCGGGCTGGCGACGATCTGGACCTTCGCCTGGTTCGGGCGGCCTGTCGTCTATTCCGCCGGACCGGTGCTGCTGGCCTTTGGCTGCGCGTTCCTGACCGGCATCGTGTTCGGCTACCTGCCGGCACGCAAGGCGGCCAATCTGGACCCCGTCGTGGCGCTGGGCGCGGATTGATCGATAGCCCAATGAAGCGCGCCCTCGCCGCCCTCGCTGCCGCGACCTTCCTGTCGTCGTGCAGCCTCGGACCGTTCTTCGAGAAGCCGGAGATCGTAACGCCGCCCGCCTGGGTGCAGCAGACCGACGGCGCCAACGTCTGGCCCGACCGCACGTGGTGGGAAGGCTTTGGCAGTGCCGAGCTGGATTCGTTTGTCGCGGCGGCGACGACCGGCAATTACGACCTGGCGGCTGCCCTGTCGCGCATCCGCCAGGCCGAGGCGCAGGTGCGCGTGGCGGGCGCCGCCCTGCTGCCCAGTATCAGCGCCGGCGCCGGCGCCAATCGCAACTTCACCGGCCGCACCAGTACAACAGGCGCGACCAGCCGCGCGGTGTCGAACACATACCAGGCATCGCTGAACGCGTCGTACCAGCTGGATCTGTTCGGCGGCAACAAGTCGAACGCGGAAGCCTCGGCAGCGCGGCTGCAGTCCAGCCAGTTCGACCGCGAGACGGTGGCGATCACCCTGCACAGCGACGTGGCCAGCACGTACTTCCTGGTCCTGTCGCTGCGCGACCGCATCCGCCTGGCGGAAGACACGCTGCGGATCGCGGAGGAGGTTCTGTCGGTGGTGCAGGCGCGGCTGAGCCTTGGCGCGGGTTCGGACCTGGAAGTTGCGCAGCAGCGCAGCACCGTGGCCAGCCAGCGCGCCGCCGTCGTCGCGTTGCAACAGGCCGAGACCGAGACGATCAACGCGCTGGCGGTGCTGCTGGGCCGCAACCCGGAAGGCTTCATGGTGCAGGGCAACAGTCTGGGCGATCTGCAATTGCCGCAGGTGGCCGCCGGCCTGCCGTCGGAACTGCTGCTGCGCCGCCCTGACCTGCGCAGCGCCGAGGCGGGCCTGCGCGCGGGCAAGTTCGATGTCGCGGCGGCGCGGGCCGCGCGCTTCCCCAGCATCGACCTGTCGCTGCAAGGCGGCGGGCAAAGTGCCGCGTTGAGCGGCCTGTTCGGCCCGGGCGGGTTGTTCGTGGGTTTTGGCGCCTCGCTGGCCGCGCCGATCTTTGAGGGCGGCCGGTTGCAGGCGCAGGAAGACCTGTCGGCAGCGCGCTACCAGGAACTGGAGCTGACCTATCGCAGCGCGATCCTGGCCGCGTTCCGCGACACCGAGAACGCGCTGAGTTCGACCACCACCTCGACCAGCCAGTACGGCTATGCGCGCGAAGCCTATGACCAGGCGCGCGAGGCCTATCGCATTGTAGAAGTGCAGCTGCGCGCGGGCTCGGTCGATTTCGTCACGCTGCTGGATGCACAACGGACCGTGTTCCAGGCCAATGACGGCCTGGTCCAGGCCGACCTCGCCCGCTACAACGCGCTGGTCACGCTGTTCGAGGCGCTCGGCGGCGGCTGGGACGGCACGACGGCAACGCCGTAGCGGACAGGCCGCCGCACCACCCTGACCCTTCGACGGGCTCAGGATGAGGGTTACTCAAATTCCCAGATAGCCTCATGCTGAGCTTGTCGAAGCGTGCGGCGGACCCTCAGAGCCCCAGCTTGCAGCGGACCTTTTCCCACGATTCCGTGCGCGAGATGATGACGTCGATCACTGTCGTCTTGCCGGATGCCACGGCCTTCTTGATCGTCGGCACGATGTCGGCGGGCTTTTCCAGTGTCACCGCCTCGCAGCCCATCGCCTTGGCGATCGCGGCGTAGTTGTAGTCGCCGAGGGAACTGGCGATCTGGCGGTTGCCCTGCACGTGCTGCACCCAGCCCAGCATGCCGTTGTTCAGCACCAGCACGACGATGGGCAGGTTGAGTTCCAGCGACGACATTAGGCCGTTCATCGTCATGGCGAAACCGCCATCGCCACAAATCGCCACGGCGGCGCGGTCGGGGAAAGCCAGTTTGAGGCCCAAAGCCGAGGGAATGGCATAGCCCATGCCGCCGGTCGAACTGGGCTGCACGAAGCCGCCGACCGCCTTGGTGCGGTAGTGATGCAGCATGAAGATGCGGTTTTCGCCGGCATCGCAGGCGACGATGGCGTCGTCGGGCAGCGCCTGGCGCAGATCGCGGATCAGGCGCTGCGGCAGGATCGGCATTTCGTCGGATACGGATTCCTTAACGTCGAAGAAGCCCTCGGACTCCGCCGCTGCCTTGACGCGGGCCACGCCGTCGACACCGGCCGGCGGCTTGTGGCCGGCGAGGCGTTCGCCGAGGTCGCGCAGCACGGAGACCGCGTCGCCGATCAGGCCGTGCTCGACCGGGAAGCTCCAGCCGACGTGGCGGGGCTCGATGTCGATCTGGATCAGCGTCTGGCGCTTCGGATCGATCAGGCCGGGATGCTGACGGATGGTGTCGCCGGGCGCCAGGCGCGTCCCAACGGCGAGAACCACGTCTGACTCACCCAGCAGCTTGGCCGCCGCATCGAGACCGTATTCGTTGAACGCGCCGCCGGCCAGCGGATGGCTTTCGTTGAACGAGCCCTTGCCGCCCGACGTGGTAACAACCGGGGCCGACAGCGTTTCGGCCAAAGCGGTCAGCGCGCGCGAGGCCTGGCCGACGCGCACGCCGCCGCCGGAGATGATGACCGGCTTTTTCGCATTGGCGAGGACCTGCGCCGCCTGCGCGGTCGCCATCGGATCGGCGCTGCGCTGGTCGCTGAACAGATAGCCGGACGTCTTGTACAGGTTGAGCTTGGACGACGGGCCGACCTTGCCCTTCAGCGCGCCGCCGAAATAGACCACGCCGACCGGGCCGGGACAGCCAGACACGGCGTGCTTGATGGCGAGCTGCGTCATCTGCACGGCCTGCGCCGGATCGTAGGCGACCATGACTTCCTTCATGAAGCCGCGGAAGGTCTGCAGCGCATCCCAATTGCCGTAATGGCCGGTGCCGGTCTGGGTCGGGCTGTGGTGCGAATAGGGGATCTTGTCGCTGAGGTCGGTCAGGATGACCATGGGCGAGCCGCCGGTCAGCGCCTCGAGCGTACCCATGCCGGCATTGGCCAGCACCCAGGCGCCCTGCGCCATGACGACGGCGGGACGGCCTGTCGTACGGCCATAGACCTCGGCCATGATGGCGGCGAGCGATTCCTCGCGCACCAGCAGCGTGCGAATGGTGTCCTGGTAATCGTACAGCGCGTCGAACACGCGCATGATGTCGCCGCCCGGCATGCCCAGGACCAGGTCAACGCCGGCCTGTTCAAGCACCTGGCAAATGGCCTGGGTAACGAAGATGTCCTTTTCAACAAACGTCATGGCGTTTCCATCCATTTTCTAGATTCTAGCGTCCGCCTCGGTGGCGATACGATTGTCGACCAGTGCAGCCAGTTCGATACGCTCGCCCTCGACGCGCCCGACAAGGGTAAGCGGCCTGCCCGCCGTGACAGGACTTTTGCCCCGAAAGGAAAAGGCGCGCAACTTGTTCGGCCCCAGTTCGCGGGCGCAGAGATCGAGCAACAGGGTCGCAAGCAACGGCCCGTGCACGACGAGGCCGGCATAGCCCTCGACCTGCGTCGCATAGGGGAAGTCGTAGTGGATGCGGTGGCCGTTGAAGGTCAGCGCCGAATAGCGGAACAGCATGACCGCGTCCGGCGTGAGTTCACGGCGCCAGTCCCATTTCTTTTCCGGCTCCGGTTTGGGCGGTGGCGCGGGCTTTGCCGGCGCGGCGGCATTTGCCTCGCGATAAACGATGGTCTGTCGTTCGCTGACCGCGACAACACCCGCAGCAGAGGTTTCGTGCTGCACTTCGACGAAAACGAGCGAGCCGGTCGTGCCACTCTTGCTCTCGATGGAGGCGATCTCGGAGCTGCGCTGCACGACAGCGCCGATGGGCAGGGGTGCGAGAAACTGAACCTTGCTGCCGGCCCACATGCGGCGTGGCAGATCAACCGGCGGCAGGAAGCCACCCTTGGCCGGATGGCCGTCCTCGCCCAGGACGCTGGCGGCGACACGCGGCGGCGCCAGCAGCCAGTGAGCGCCCTGCGGCGCGGGCGAACCCGGTGTAGCCGGTTCGGCATAATCCAGTGTGGCGCGCAGGCCGGCGATCACGCCGTCGGTGAGCATGTCCGTGGCCGTCTCGGTCCGGCCCAGCCAGGCCGCAATGGGCCCGTTTTGCTCCGCCATGGTTTCCCGCCCTAGCCCGCGAACTCGGCGCGGATCGCCGCGCTGTGTTGACCCAGTGCCGGCACCGACCGGCGGGGCAGATTAGGCTGAAGCGGCGGCGCCATGCATTGAAAAGTACCGCCCGGCACATCGACCGTGACCAGGCGCAGGCCGGGATGCTGCGCCACGTCCTGCACCGTGGAGACGCGGCCCCAGGCAACGGTCGCGCGTTCCAGCCGCGCAACGGCGGCGTCGCGATTCAATTTGCCCAGCACGGCGAAGATTTCGACATCGAGGGCAGCGCGGTTCTTCAGCCGCAGCGGGTTGGTGACGAAGCGCACGTCGTCGGCGAGCGCCGGTTTTTCCAGCACGCCATCGCAGAAGCGGCGCCATTCCGCCTGGTTCTGGATCGCGATGACCACCTGGCCATCGGCGCAGTCGTACAGGCTGTAGGGCTGGATCACCGCGTGCGACAGGCCGACGCGCGGCGTGACCTTGCCGGCCTGCATGTAGTGCAGCAGCGGCACCGTCATCCATTCGGCCATGGAATCGAACATCGCCATCTCGATGGCCTTGCCACGGCCGGTCTGGGCGCGCTCCAGCAGCGCCTCAAGGATCGCCGCGTGAGCATTCATGCCGGTGCCGATATCGGCGATGGAGACCCCGACCTTCACAGGGGTATCGGGCGTGCCGGTCACGGCGCAGATGCCGCTCTCGGCCTGGACCAGCATGTCGTAGGCGCGCATGTCGGCATAGGTGGTGTCGGACCCGTAGCCGGCGATATCGACAGCGATCAGGCGTGGATATTTCGCAATCAGCGCCTTGGCATCCAGCCCCAGGCGCGCGGCGGCGCCGGGCGCGAAGTTCTGCACGAAGATGTCGGCGCGGGCGAGGATGTTGTCCAGCGTGGCACGATCGGCGCCGGTCTTCACATCCAGCACCACGCTTTCCTTGCCGCGGTTCAGCCAGGCGAAATAGGCCGAGGTGCCGGCGACCGCATCGTCGTAGTGGCGGGCGGGATCGCCCTCGGCGCGCTCGATCTTGATGACCCGTGCGCCGCCATCGGCCAGGCGCAGCGTGCACAACGGCGCTGCCACCGCCTGTTCGAAGGTCGCGACCAGCAGGCCGTCGAGCGCGCCCATCGGGCGGTCAGTACGAGCGCGGCAGGCCGAGCACGTGCTCCGCCAGATAGGACAGGATCAGGTTGGTCGAGATCGGCGCCACCTGGTAGAGCCGCGCCTCGCGGAACTTGCGCTCGACGTCGAACTCCTCGGCGAAGCCGAAGCCGCCATGGGTCTGCACGCACATGTCGGCCGCCATCCACGACGCCTCGGCCGCCAGCATCTTGGCCATGTTGGCCTCGGCGCCGCAATCGGCGCCGCTGTCGTACAGTTCGGCGGCGCGGCGCACCATCAAGGCGGCAGCCTCGGTCGCGGCATAGGCCTTGGCGATGGGGAACTGCACGCCCTGGTTCTGGCCGATGGGACGGTTGAAGACCTTGCGGTCCTTGGCATAGGCGACCGCCTTGTCGATAAACCAGCGCGCGTCGCCGATACATTCCGAGGCGATCAGGATGCGCTCGGCATTCATGCCCGACAGGATGTAGCGGAAGCCCTTGCCCTCTTCGCCAACCAGGCTGTCGGCGGGAATCTTCATATCGTCGAAGAACACCTCGGTGGTCGAGTGGTTCATCATGGTGCGGATCGGGCGGATGGTGAGGCCGTTGCCCACAACCTTGCGCATGTCGACCAGGAACACCGAGATGCCCTCGGTCTTCTTCGCCGCCTGGTCGCGCGGCGTGGTGCGGGCGAGCAGCAGCATCAGGTCGGAATATTCGGCGCGGCTGGTCCAGATCTTCTGGCCATTGACGATGTAGTGGTCGCCTTCCTTCTTCGCGAAGGTCTTGAGCGACGTGGTGTCGGTGCCGCTGGTCGGCTCGCTGACGCCGAAGGCCTGCAGGCGCAACGTGCCGGCGGCGATCTCGGGGAGATACTTCTGCTTCTGCGCGGGCGAGCCGTGCCGCAGCACGGTGCCCATGGTGTACATCTGCGCGTGGCAGGCCGCGCCGTTGCAGCCGGCGTGCTGAATCTCCTCCATGATCGCGGCGGCCGCGATCATCGGCATGCCGGCGCCGCCGAATTCCTCGGGGATCAGGGCGGCAAGGTAGCCGGCCTCGGTCAGGGCGGTAACGAACTCGGCCGGATAGGTCCGGTCGCGATCGTGCTTGCGCCAGTATTCGCCGGGAAAGCCGTTGCAGAGCCTGCGGACGGAATCCCTGATCGCCTCGATGTCGGCCGCGCTGGTCATGGCATGGACTTTTCTGCACTATGCGGCGCGGAGAACCTGGAGAACGTCATGGCGAAGACCCTCGGACACTTCATTCATGGCCGGCCGGTGGCCGGCGGCAACGGACGCCTGGGCGACATATACAACCCCTCCCTGGGGGAAATCACGGGCCAAGTTGCTTTTGCCACATCGGGGGAAACGGCCGACGCAGTGACCGACTGCGCCGCCGCCTTTCCCGGCTGGGCCGCGACCAGCCCGCAGGCGCGCGCCCGGGTCATGTTCCGGTTCAAGGAACTGATCGAAAAGCACATGGACGAACTGGCGCTCTTGATCGCCGAGGAGCATGGCAAGGTCGTTTCCGACGCCAAGGGATCGATCCAGCGCGGATTGGAAGTGGTGGAATTCGCCTGTGGCATCCCGCACCTGCTGAAGGGCGAGTATTCCGCGGGCGTCGCCGCCGGCATCGACCTGTACTCCATGCGCCAGCCACTGGGCGTGGTGGCCGGCATTACGCCGTTCAACTTCCCGGCCATGGTGCCGATGTGGATGTTCGCGGTGGCCATTGCCTGCGGCAACACTTTCCTCCTCAAACCATCCGAGAAAGACCCGTCCTGCCCGTTGCGCCTGGCGGAGCTGATGCTGGAGGCCGGCGCGCCGCCGGGCGTGCTGAACGTCATCAACGGCGACAAGGAGGCAGTGGATGCGATCCTGAACGACCCGCGGGTACAGGCCATCAGCTTCGTCGGCTCGACGCCCATTGCGCGCTACGTCTATGCGACCGGCGCGGCCAACGGAAAGCGCGTCCAGGCCATGGGCGGCGCGAAAAACCACATGATCGTGATGCCTGATGCCGACCTGGACCAGGCGGTAGATGCGCTGATGGGCGCCGGCTATGGCTCGGCGGGCGAGCGCTGCATGGCGGTTTCGGTCGCGGTGCCAGTGGGCGACAAGGTGGCTGATGCATTGGTCGCCAAGCTGGCGCCACGGGTGCGGGCGCTGAAGATCGGCCCCTCGACCGCGCCGGACAGCCAGATGGGCCCGCTGGTCACCGCGCAGCATATGGCCAGGGTGAAGGCCTATGTGGATGCCGGCGTGGCGGCTGGCGCGCAGCTGGCGGTGGACGGACGCGGCCTGAAACTGCAGGGCTACGAAAAGGGCTATTTCATGGGTGGCTGCCTGTTCGACCGGGTGACGCCCGACATGACGATCTACAAGGAAGAGATTTTCGGCCCGGTCCTGTCGGTGGTGCGGGCGAAGGATTTCGAGGAGGCGGTGCGCCTGCCGACCGAGCATGAGTTCGGCAACGGGGTCGCCATCTTTACCCGCGACGGCGATGCGGCGCGCGATTTCGCGGCGCGGGTCGAGGTCGGCATGGTGGGCATCAACGTGCCCATTCCGGTGCCGCTGGCGTTCCACAGCTTTGGCGGCTGGAAACAGTCGGCGTTCGGCGACAACAACCAGCACGGCACCGACGGCGTGCGCTTCTACACCAAGATCAAGACGGTGACGTCGCGCTGGCCGACGGGCATCCGCGCCGGGGCCGACTTCGCGATGCCGCAGCTGAAATAGCTATTTCGTGCCGTAGATGCGGTCGCCAGCGTCGCCGAGGCCCGGCACGATATAGCCATGGTCGTTCAGATGGCTGTCGATGGCGGCGGTGAAGACCGGCACGTCGGGATGGGCTTCGCCGAAGGCCTTGATGCCTTCGGGTGCCGAGAGCAGCGACACGTAGAGCAAGCGCGTCACGCCGGCATTCTTGATACGGGTCACCGCGGCGGCGGCGGAATGGCCGGTCGCCAGCATGGGATCGGTCACGATGACGAGGCGCTGGGCGGCATCGACCGGCAGCTTGAAATAATATTCCACGGCCTCGAGCGTTTTCGGGTCGCGGTACAGGCCGACATGGCCGACCGGCACGTTGGGCATGAGGTCGAGCATGCCATCGAGGATGCCGTTGCCGGCGCGGAGGATGGACACGAAGCAGAGCTTCGGCCCCGCCAGGACCGGCGCGTCCATGGCGGTGAGCGGCGTTTCGATCCGCTGCGTTGTGAGCGGCAGGTCGCGTGTCACCTCATACGCCAGCAGCAGGCTGATCTCGCGCAGCAGGCGGCGGAATTCCGGCGTCGGCGTGTCCTTGCGCCGCATCCGGCTCAGCTTGTCCTGCACCAGCGGGTGGCTGACGACGGTGACGTTCGGGTTCATGGCGCTACCGGACCTGAAAACGGGAGATTCCCCTATGTTTAACCGCCGGGGCGGCGCTAATCTACAGCATCCGCAAGGGACAACAGGCAGAGGAACTGATTCCATGAAGTCGATCCTAACGGCACTGGTTTCCGTCGCACTCCTGGCCGGCATCCAGCCCCTCGCGGCGCAGGAATTCGCCCCCGCCGTCGTCTTCGACATGGGCGGCAAGTACGACAAATCGTTCAACGAGGCCGCGTTCAACGGCGCCGAGCGCTTCAAGAAAGAGACCGGCGTCGCCTATCGCGAGTTTGAGGTCACCAACGAGACCCAGCGCGAGCAGGCGATCCGCAACATGGCGCGGCGCGGCGCCACCATCGTCGTCGGCGTCGGCTTCTCGCAGGCGGCCGGCATGGAGAAGGTCGCCGCCGAATTCCCCAACGTGAAGTTCACCCTGATCGACGGCGTCGTCGTGAAGCCCAACGTGCAGTCGATCCTGTTCAAGGAACATGAGGGCTCGTTCCTGGTCGGCATGGCGGCGGCCATGGCCAGCAAGACCGGCAAAATCGGCTTCGTCGGCGGCATGGACATTCCGCTGATCCGCAAGTTCCAGCTGGGCTACGAGGAAGGCGCGAAGTACGTCGACCCCAAGGTCGAGATTTTCGCCAACATGACCGGCTCGACCCCCGCGGCGTGGAACGACCCGACGCGCGGCAGCGAACTGGCGCGCAGCCAGTTCGACCGCGGCGCGGACGTGGTCTATGCCGCAGCCGGCGCCACCGGCATCGGCGTGCTGCAGGCGGCCAAGGACAAGGGCAAGCTGGCCATTGGCGTGGACAGCAACCAGAACCACCTGCATCCGGGCACAATGCTGACCTCGATGGTCAAGCGCGTGGACCTGGCGGTGTACGGCGCGTTCATGGCGGCGAAGGCCGGCACCTGGAAGTCGGGCGTCGCCAATCTAGGCCTGGCTGAAGACGGCGTCGCCATGGCGCTGGACGCCGACAATCGCAAGCTGATCACCCCGGCCATGGAAGAACGTATCGGCGCCGCCCGGCGCAACATCATCGCCGGCACGCTGAAGGTCACCGACTACACTGCGAAGTAACGCAGCCGGCAGGCGGCCCGTAACTTGTCGGACCGCGACGCGGAATCCGCACGGCCGGCGGTCGAGCTGGCAGGGATCGACAAGTGGTTCGGCGCGGTGCACGCAAATCGCGGCATCAGCTTTGCCGTCGAGCGCGGCACGATCCACGGCATTGTGGGCGAGAACGGCGCCGGCAAGTCCACCCTGGTGGGCATTCTCTACGGGTACCACCGGCCCGATGCTGGCAGCATTGCGATCCACGGCAAGCCGGTGCAGTTCCGTTCGCCGCAGGACGCGCTGAATGCGGGCATTGGCATGGTGCACCAGCACTTCATGCTGGTCGATACCTTCACGGTGCTCGAGAACGTCGTGCTGGGCGCGGAGGCCGGCTTCATCCTGCGCGCCACGCTGCAAAGCGCGCGCGACAAGCTGGCGCAACTGGCGCGCGACTACCACCTGGAAGTGGATCCCGACGCCATAGCGGGCGACCTGTCGGTCGGCCACCGCCAGCGGGTGGAGATATTGAAGGCGCTGTTCCGCGGCGCCGACATCCTGATCCTGGACGAGCCGACCGGCGTGCTGACACCGCAGGAGGCCGACCACCTGTTCCGCATCCTTCGCGCCCTGAAGGCCGAGGGGAAGACGATCATCCTGATCACGCACAAGCTGCGCGAAATCCTCGACGTCACCGACGCGGTGACGGTGGTGCGCCAGGGCCAGGTGGTGGGCCAGGTCGCCACAAAGGACACCAGCGCGGAAGGCCTGGCCGAGATGATGGTCGGCCGCAAAGTCATTCTGCGGATCGACAAGAATCCGAAACAGGCCGGCGACGTGGTGCTGGAGGTCTCGGGCCTGTGCGTCGCCGATGGCATGGGGCACGAGCGCCTGCACGGCATCGACCTGAAGGTGCGGCGCGGCGAGATCGTCGGCATTGCCGGCGTGGCGGGCAACGGCCAGTCGGAATTGCTGGAGGCGTTGGCCGGCATCCGCCCGATATCCGGCGGGCGCATCATGTGGAAGGGCGAGGACATCACCGATCGCCCGCGCCTGCGGACGCCCAAGGGCATGCGGCACCTGGGCCTGGGCCACGTGCCGGAAGATCGCCAGCGCATGGGCCTGGTCGGCGCGTTCGGCGCCAACGAGAGCACGATCCTGGGTTATCACGACGACCGCTCGTACAACGGGCCGGTCCTGCTGGACTATGACGCGGTGAACGCCGACAGCCGCCGCAACATGGAAGAATATGACGTGCGCCCCCTGGACGAGAAGCTGCCGACCTCGTCATTCTCGGGCGGCAACCAGCAGAAGATCGTCGTCGCGCGCGAAGTGGCGCAGGACCCCGATCTGCTGCTGATCGGCCAGCCGACGCGCGGCGTGGATATCGGCGCCATCGAGTTCATCCACAAGCGGCTGGTGGAATTGCGCGACGCCGGCAAGGGCATCTTGCTTGTGTCGGTCGAACTGGACGAGGTGATGGCTCTGTCGGATCGCATCCTGGTCATGTTCGACGGCCGCATTGTCGGCGAACTGGCGCAGGCCGATGCGACCGAGAACGAACTGGGCCTGATGATGGCCGGCCTGACGCGGGCGGCGGCGTGAGTACTGGCGCGGCACGCCCCGGCACCACCTGGTGGCCGCTGGAAATCCTGCTGCCGCTGCTGAACCTCGCGGCGGCACTGGTCGTGACCGGCATCCTAGTCTGGCTGCTGGGCGCCGATCCGTTCAAGGCGACGTCCCTGCTGGTCAGCGGCGCGTTCGGCACCAGCGAGGCGTTGGGCTACACGCTGTACTATGCGACCAGCTTCATCTTCACCGGGCTGGCGGTCGCCATCGCGTTCCATGGCGGCATCTTCAACATCGGCAGCGAGGGCCAGGCCTATATCGGCGGATTGGGCGTCGGCCTGGTTGGCCTCGCCTTCGGCGGCCTGCCGGCGGTCGTGGTGGTTCCGCTCGCCATCCTGGCCTCCGCCGCGTTCGGCGCCGGCTGGGCGTACATTCCGGCGTGGCTGCAGGCGAAGCGCGGCAGCCACATCGTCATCACCACGATCATGTTCAACTTCATCGCCGCGGCCTTGATGACCTACCTGCTGGTCAACGTGATGATCCAGCCGGGGCAACAATCGCCGGAGACGCGCGAGTTCGAACCGAACGCGTGGCTGCCGCGGATCAACGACTGGCTGGGCGCGATTGGCGTGCACATCGATCCGTCGCCGCTGAACATCTCGTTCCTGTGGGCGCTGATCTGCGCCGCCGCGTTCTGGGTGTTCGTGTGGCACACGCGCTGGGGCTATCGCCTGCGGGTGCTGGGCTTCAACGAGGAGGCGGCGGTCTATGCCGGCGTGCCGCGCGCGGCAACGATCATCCTGGCCATGTCGATCTCTGGCGCGCTGTCGGGCTTCGTCGCGCTGAACGAGGTGATGGGCGTGCACCACCGTCTGCTGCTGAACTTCACCGGAGGGGCGGGATTCGTCGGCATCGCGGTGGCGCTGATGGGGCGCAACCACCCCATCGGCATCTGCCTGGCCGCCTTGCTGTTCGGGGCGCTGTACCAGGGCGGTTCGGAACTCAATTTCGAGATTCCGACGCTGACGCGCGAGATGGTGGTGGTGATCCAGGGCCTGATCATCCTGATGTGCGGCGCGCTGGAAAACGTGTTTCGCACCCCGCTGGAAAACCTGCTGCGCGGGGCGCGCGCCAAGGCGACGCCATGAATGAGTCGTTCCTGATCCTTATCGTGCTGGCGGATTCGACCGTGAGGGTCGCGGCGCCGCTAGTGCTGGCGGCACTGGGCGGCATGTTCGCCGAGCGGTCGGGCGTGATCGACATCGGGCTGGAAGGCAAGATGCTCGCGGCCGCCTTTGCCGCCGCTGCTATTGCCGCCACCAGCGGATCGGCGCTGGCGGGGCTGGGTGCGGCGATTGCCGTATCGGTCCTGCTGTCGCTGCTGCACGGCTTTGCCTGCATCACCCATCGCGGCAACCAGGTTGTGTCGGGCATGGCACTGAATATCGTGCTGGCGGGCCTGACAGTCGTCGTCGGCAATGCGTGGTTCGGACGCGGTGGCCAGACGCCGCAACTGGAGGGCAGCGCGCGCTTCGCCCCCATCGACCTGCCGTTCGCGGCCCAGGTGCAGAACGTCCCAGTCCTCGGCCCGATCTATGCCGGGATCATCAGCGGGCAGAACATCCTGGTCTATGTCACCGCGGCGGTGGTGCCGCTGACCGCCTGGCTGCTGTACCGCACGCGGTTCGGCCTGCGCCTACGCGCGGTGGGCGAGACTCCGGGCGCGGTCGACACGGCGGGCATTTCGGTCAGCCTGACGCGCTACCGCGCGCTGGTGCTGGGCGGCGTGATGTGCGGTCTGTCGGGGGCGTACCTGTCCATCGCGCACAATGCAGGCTTTGTGCGCGACATGTCGGCCGGCAAGGGATACCTGGCACTGGCGGCGTTGATTTTCGGCAAGTGGCGGCCGGTGCCGACCCTGCTGGCCTGCATCCTGTTCGCCTTTGCCGACGCCATCCAGTCGCGCCTGCAAGGCAAGGCACTGCCGATTGTCGGCGTGATCCCGGTTCAGTTCATCCAGGCCCTGCCCTATGTTCTGACCGTCCTGCTGCTGGCCGGATTTGTCGGGCGCGCCATCGCGCCGAAGGCGATCGGCGTGCCCTATGCGAAGGAACGATGAGCAACGTTGACGACATGCTGAGTTCGGCCCGCGCCGCCATGGTGAATGCCTACGCGCCCTATTCGCGTTTCCGCGTTGGCGCTTGCATCCGCTCCGAAGACGGCAGGCTACACGCGGGCTGCAACGTGGAGAACGCGGCCTATCCGCAAAGCCAGTGTGCCGAGGCCACCGCCATTGGTGCCATGGCGGCGGCGGGCGGGCGGCGCATCACGGAGGTTCTTGTCGTGGCGGAAGGTGCCGCGCTCTGCACGCCGTGCGGCGGTTGTCGCCAACGCTTAAGCGAGTTCGCGCCGCCGGATACGCCGGTGCATCTGTGCGGACCGGAGGGGCTGCGCAAGACCATGACACTCGGCGAACTTCTGCCGCTCTCGTTCGGGCCGCACAGTCTATGAGTGACATCGCCCTTCAGGCCGCGACGGCCGCCCGCGCCCGCAAGCCCGGCTTCACGCCACGCGTCGGCATCGTCCTGGGTTCGGGCCTGGGCGGCATTGCCGACCTTGTCACAGATGCGACGGTCATCCCCTATGGCGACCTGTCGGGCTTTCCGGTCAGCGGCGTGGTGGGGCATGCGGGCCGGCTGGTGCTGGGCACGTTGGGCGGCGTGCCGGTCGCGGTGATGCAAGGGCGCGTGCACCTGTACGAGGGGCGACCCTATTCCGACATCAAGATTTTCGTGCGGCTACTGAAGCGGCTCGGCTGCGCGGCGGCGTTCTTCACCAATGCGGCCGGCGGCCTGCGCCTCGACCTGCCGCCCGGCACGCTGATGATGGTGACGGATCATATCAACCTGCTGCCGGGAAACCCGCTGGCCGGGCCGAATGACCCGGCCTATGGCGATCAGTTCCCCTCGATGGAGGGCGCCTATGACGCGGCCTTCCAGGATGTGCTGCGCGATGCGGCCAAGCGCCTCGGCATCGGCCTGAAGGAAGGCGTCTATCTCGGCTGCCTGGGGCCAAGCTTCGAAACGCCGGCGGAGATTCGCGCCTTTGCGCGACTGGGCGCCGACGCGGTCGGCATGTCGACGGTGCCGGAAGTGATCGTCGCGCGCCATTGCGGCCTGCGCGTCGCCGCCATGTCGGTGGTGACCAATCTCGCCGCCGGCCTGGGCGGCGCGCATGGCCATGAGCAGACGCTGGCGGCGGCCACCTCTGCCGCCGGCGATGCCGGCCGGCTGATTACCGCCTTCCTGGAGGACTACGCCCGTGGATGAAGCGGCGGCGGCGAAGCGCATTATCGGCTTGCTGGACCTGACCAGCTTGGAAGAAAATGACACCGAGGCGAAGATCGCGGCGTTGTGCGCCAAGGCGGCGACGCCGTTCGGCAATGTGGCCGCCGTCTGTGTCTATGGCCGTTTTGTCGCGCAATGCAAAAGCGCGTTGGACGGCACGGGCATCAAGGTTGCGACGGTGGTGAACTTTCCGCACGGCGGCACCGATGTGACAGCGGCGGCCGAGGAAGCCCGCACGTATGTGGCAGCCGGCGCCGACGAGATCGACACCGTGCTGCCCTATGCCGCCTTCGCCGCTGGCAACGTTGACGTGGCGCGTGCGCTGGTCGCCGCCTGTCGCGCCGCGTGCAACGGCAAGACGCTGAAGGTGATCCTCGAGACCGGCACGCTGACGCCGGACCAGATCGCCGCGGCCAGCCGGCTGGCGCTGGAGGCCGGCGCGGATTTCATCAAAACCTCGACGGGGAAAAGGCAGCCTGCCGCAACGCCGGAGGCCGCGAAGATCATGCTGGAGACGATCCGTAACCATGGCGGCGGCGCGTTCAAGGCGGCCGGCGGCGTGCGCACGCTGGAACAGGCGCAAGGCTATGTGGCGCTGGCGGAAGGCATATTGGGCGCCGGTTGGGCGACAGCGGCGCATTTCCGCATCGGCGCGTCGGGACTGCTCGACGATCTGCTGGGGCATCTGGGCGGGCCGACCGGCGCGGGCAAGTCGGCCTATTGATGTTTCCGCAGGAAGTCATCCGCCACAAACGCGACGGCGCGGAGCTGACGCCGGACGAGATCGATTTCGTCGTGCGCGGCATTACCGACGGCACGATGACCGACGGGCAGGTTGCGGCCTTTGCCATGGCGGTGTTCTTTCGCGGCATGACAATGCCGGAGCGCGTGCGCCTGACCCAGGCCATGGCAAGGTCGGGCCGGGTGATCGACTGGTCCGGCCATGGCTTCAAGGGGCCGGTGCTGGACAAGCATTCCACCGGCGGCGTTGGCGACAAGACCAGCCTGATGATCGCGCCGATCATTGCGGCCTGCGGCGGATTCGTGCCGATGATCTCGGGCCGCGGCCTGGGCCATACCGGCGGCACGCTGGACAAGATGCAGACCATTCCCGGCTATGACGTGGCGCCGGACATTACGCGCTTCGGTCGGGCCGTCGCGCAGGCGGGCTGCGCGATCATCGGGCAGACGCCCGACCTGGCGCCCGCCGATCGCCGCCTGTATGCGGTGCGCGACACGACCGCGACGGTGGAAAGCATTGCGCTGATCACCGCGTCGATCCTGTCGAAGAAGCTGGCCGCCGGACTGGACGCGCTGGTCATGGACGTGAAGTTTGGATCGGGCGCCTTCATGGCAAAGGTCGACGATGCCCGCGACCTGGCGCGCAGCATCGCGACCGTCGCGAATGACGGGGGCTTGAGCTGTTCGGCGCTGCTGACCGACATGGACCAGGTGCTGGGCCGTACCGCCGGCAATGCCCTGGAAGTCCGCGAGGCCGTGTCCTATCTCAAAGGGGAGATGCCCGAACCCCGCCTGCGTGAGGTGGCGACCGCGTTGAGCGCCGAGCTGCTGGTACTGGGCGGCCTGGCCGCAGACGACGGGACAGCCCGTGCGGCGGTCGAGCGTGCGGTGGCGTCAGGCGCGGCGGCGGAGCGGTTCGGCCGCATGGTGGCGGCTTTGGGCGGACCGGCCGACCTGCTGGAGAAGACGGATGTCTATCTGGAGCGCGCGCCGGTCACGCTGCCGGTTTTCCCGCAACGCGCCGGGCATATCGCACGCATGGATTGCCGCGCCATCGGCCTTGTCGTCATGGGCCTTGGCGGCGGGCGCAGCCGGCCGGAGGACCGCATCGACGGTGCGGTGGGTCTGGATGCGATGAAAGTCATTGGCGATCTGGTCGATACCCGCGAGCCGGTTGCGATCGTTCATGCGCGCACGACAGAAGGCGCGGAGCGCGCCCGTGCTGAACTGCTGACGGCCATCGAGATCGCGGATACCCAATCGCCAGCGCCACCGCCGGTTCTTGAGCGCATCGGGCCAACACGATGAGCCGCGCCTTCCTGCTGGTCACGGACTCGCTGGGGATCGGCGGCGCGCCGGACGCCGCGCGCTTTGGCGATACCGGCAGCGATACGCTGGGCCACATCATCGCATCAGCACATCCGCACCTGCCGAACCTGGAGCGGCTGGGCCTGCTGGCCGCCTGGCGCGCAAGTACCGGTCAGCCGGTTGGCGATGCGACGGGCGCCTGGGGCTATGCCATCGAACATAGTCGCGGCAAGGACACGCCGAGCGGCCATTGGGAGATGACCGGCGTGCCGGTGCTGACCGAGTGGGGCTATTTCCCACCTGATTTTCCGAGCTTCCCGCGCGAACTGACCGACGCGCTGATCGAGCGTGGCCGGCTGCCCGGCCTGTTGGGCAATTGCCACGCTTCGGGCACCACGATCATCGACGAACTGGGCGCCGAACACGTCGCGACCGGGAAGCCGATTGTTTATACCTCCGCCGACAGTGTGTTCCAGATTGCGGCGCACGAAGAAAGTTTTGGCCTGCAGCGGCTGTACGACCTGTGCGACATCGCGCGCGAGCTGGTCGATTCCTATGTCATTGGCCGGGTGATCGCGCGGCCGTTTGTCGGCGCGCCGGGCAGTTTCCGCCGCACCGGCAACCGGCGCGATCTGGCCACGCCGCCACCAGAGCCGACGCTGCTCGACCATCTCGCCCGCGCGGGACGCGGGGTGATTTCCATCGGCAAGGTCGGCGACATCTTCGCCCACCAGGGCACCGGCCGCATCGTAAAGGCCGATGGCAATGCGGCCCTGTTCGATGCCACGCTTGAAGCGGCGCGCACCGCGCCAGACGGCGCGCTGGTCTTCACCAATTTCGTCGATTTCGACACGCTGTATGGCCACCGGCGCGGCATAGCCGGCTATGCAGCGGCCCTGGAAGCCTTCGATGCGCGCCTGCCCGAACTGGAGGCACTGCTGCGCCCGGGCGACCTGGCGATTCTCAGCGCCGACCATGGCTGCGACCCCACCTGGCCGGGCAGCGACCATACCCGCGAAAACGTGCCGGTCATCGCTTTCGGCCCCGCCGCGCCGCGCACCCCGCCCGGCCGGCGCGACGGCTTCATGGATATCGGGCAGAGCCTGGCCACCCACCTGGCCATTCCGCCGCTGCCGCTGGGGCAATCGTTTATAGACGCGGCGACCTGAGGCAGAAATTCCCTTTACCCGGTTTTCCGTAGACAAGCGGGCGAAGCCGCCCGTACCATTTTTTTCAGTTTTATGACGCCCTTCCGGCGCATCAACGGGGACACACCATGCGATACCAGCACAGCCTGCTTGCCGCCTTTGCGCTATCCGCCTGTCTCGCCGCCCCGGCCCTGGCCCAGCCGGCGCCGCAGAACGACATGCTGAATGCCGTGCTGTGGACGCAGAAGTCGGTCGAGTTCAAGGGCAACGCCCTGACGGCCTTCACGCTGGCGAAGCTGCGCCTGGACGAAGCGCTGCACGACACCGGCTGGACTGCGGCTCCGGTGGAGCAGACCAACGCCTATCACAACCTGCCGCCGGCGATCATCGCCGACGTGGATGAAACCCTGATGGACAATTCGCCCTACCAGGCATGGCAGGCAGTGGGCAACAACGAGTTCGACCCGAAGAGCTGGACCGCCTTCGTCAATTCCGGCACGTCGCTGGCGATCCCCGGCGCGGTCGAATTCCTGAAATACGCCGAGTCCAAGGGCGTGAAGATTTTCTACGTCACCAACCGCACCGCGGAAGAAGAACCGGGTACGCGCAAGAACATGGCCGCACTCGGCTTTCCGGTCGATCCGGTCATCGACACGGTTCTGACGTCGCGCGAGAAGCCCGACTGGACGTCGGCCAAGAGCACGCGCCGCGCCTATATCGCGAAGGATTACCGCGTCCTGCTGCTGCTCGGCGACAATTACGGCGACTTCACCGACGACTATCGCGGCACCGAGGAACAGCGGATGGCGTCGTACGAGGCCAACAAGTGGCACTTCGGCAAGGACTGGATCATGATCGCCAATCCGCAATACGGATCGTTCGAATCCGCGCCGTTCAAGCACGACTTCAAGATGTCGGAAGATGACCGGCGCAAGGCGAAGCGCGCGACGCTGAAGCCCTGGAACGGCAAGTAAGATTTTCCTCTAGCGTCATGGTCGTGACAACACGGCCATGACGAAATAGGCTTGCGCATGGCCCGGGTTATCCGGGCCATGTCTTTTTGGGGCTGACAGGAAACGCCATGAAGATCTGCGTCTATGGCGCCGGGGCGATCGGCGGGCATCTGGCGGCACGGCTGGCGCGAGCGGGTGCAGACGTATCGGTCGTCGTGCGTGGGAGGCACCTTGACGCCATCCGTACGGGCGGCCTGCGCTTCAAGGGGCCGGCGGGCGAGTTCACCGTGAAGGTCGCGGCGTCTGACAATCCTCCCGATCTCGGGCCGCAGGACGTGGTAATCGCCGCGGTGAAGGCACATGGTCTGCCGGCCATCGCGAATTCCATTCAGCCCCTGCTGCGCGCGGACACGCCTGTCGTCTATGCGATCAACGGTATTCCGTGGTGGTACTTCCACCATCACACAGGACCGGCGCGCGACCGGCGGCTGGCGCGGCTCGATCCCGGCGGCGTGCTGTGGGACAAGGTCGGCGTCGACCGCACCATCGGGTGCGTCGTGCTCTCGGCCAACGCTGTGCCGGAGCCGGGCCTGGTCCACAACCTCACCGCCGTGAACCGCTATGCCCTGGGCGAAACGGACAACAGCATCTCGCCGCGCCTCAAAGCCATAGCCGAGGTCATGAGCCAGGCCGGTATCGAGGCGCCGGTCTCGACTGACATCAGGCGCGAGGTATGGCTGAAGCTGGTGGGAAACTTCGCGGGCTCGCCGCTGTCGAGCCTGACGGGATCGACGGCGGAGCAGTTCTCGACCAGTCCGGATCTGGTTCCGATTTATCGCCAGCTGTTCGCCGAGTGCATGGCGGTCGCCGCTGCCTATGGCGTGAAACTGGACCTCGACGTCGAGGAACGGCTGACCCAGACGGCACAGGCAGGACCGCATCGCGCCTCGATGCTGCAGGACCTCGAGGCCGGGCGGCCGATGGAACTGGATGGCCAACTGGTCGCCGTTCAGGACTTTGCCCGGGCCGCCAATGTGCCGACACCCGCGGCGGACATCGTCATCGGCCTGCTGAGACAGCGGGCGCGACTGCTGGGCCTGTATTCGTAGCACCGTGCCTAAGCAGGCGGAGCGAGGACCCAGCGGCGCGCTGAACTAGCTACTGCTTCTGGGCCACGCTACCACCGACCGAGGGGGCGCCGCCGTTGGTTACGCTGAGGCTGTGGGAGGCCTCGCTGGCCAGCTTGCCTCCGCTGTTGAACAGCGCGACCGAGCCGGTGCAAGACCCGCCGATGATGCACGGGATCGTGTTGGTAACGAAGACCGGGCCGGTATTGCTGGCATATCCCTGAGACACCGGCAGGCCAGCACTGAGCACTGCATTCAGCCCACTGAAAACATTAGTGTTGTTGAACGCGCCGCTGATCGCTCGCGCGCCAAAATTTATCGAAAGGGTGAAGTCGTAACTGCCGTTGCCGCCACCCCCGCTGACGCCGAGGAGCGGAACACCATTCTCCACATACTGCCCCGTGCCCGAGGTGGCGGACCGCAACTGGTCATTGTCGGTGTAACCGTCCGCAAAGCCGCCGCCGGATTTGGCCGACCCGTTGCCGACGGTCTGCGCATTGTCACCCTGCTGAAGGGTGGTGTGCATGCTGGAACAGTCCTGGCTGCTGACGCCGCCCGACGCCGTGCCCTGGCCCGACTGGGCCCACGCCGGCGCGGCAAAAGCAAAGGCCAGCGCGCTGAACTGGATTAAGGTACGGCGAAGCATGGGCTTTCCTCGCGGGTTGCGGCTCGTTTCGGAGTCAAGGACGCGCGAGACCTTATTGCTTATGAGAATAGATCGCAATTAAATCCTGACAAGATGAGGGAAGTCGTGCCGCGTTACCGCGCCAAAATCGCCGGACTTGTCCTGCTTGTCGCCCTTCCTGCCCATGCCGATGAAGAGCGCGGCCTGCCGTTCAGCCTGGGCCCGGTCGACTTCACCTTCACTGTCGATACCGCCACCAGTTTCCAGTCGGTACAGAACGCCCAGCACGGCATCGGCACGACAAGCCGCAGCCGCGAACGGGCGGGCGGGCGGCAGTGGATGGAGGGCTTCGTCAAGCCGACGGTCGGCTTCGAATGGCAGGACACCAACGCCGGCGAAGCCTATGGCAAGGCCTCGGTCGTCGCGACTGCGACGCGTGGCGCAGGCGAGGCTGGCGCGACCTCGACCACATCGGACCAGCCGGAATATCTGGCGCTTAACGACCTGTATGTCGGCTGGCGCTCGGGCCTTCTGTTCGGTGACGTCGTCGCGCCGAACGCGCTGGATATTTCCGTCGGAAACCAGGAATTCACCGTCGGCGACGGCTTCCTGCTGACCAACGGTACGCTGGATGGAGGTGGGCGCGCCGCCTATTACCTGGGCCCACGCAACACGTTCGAACGGACGGCAATCCTCAAGCTCAATACCGAACCGGTGCGCGCCGACCTGTTCCATCTCGAATCCGGCGTCGATCAGAAGCGCATGCGTGCCGCCGACAATCCGGCGACCAAAATGTACGGCGCGAATGTCGAATGGTTCCAGTCGTCGGAAAACGACGAGGGACGGTTCGACTATGCCAAACGGAAATGGTCGGTCGGCGTGACCTACATCAAGGTCTATGACGCCGACCACGACTTTTCGTTCACTGGCAGCCAGGGCGGCGGTGTAGCTACGGCCAATCGCGATGGGCTGCAGTCCTATAGCCTGCGGGCCGGCGGCAGCTTCATTCCCGGCCTGGAAGACCTGGCGCTGTACGGCGAGTGGGCGCGCCAGCGCAACACCGCTGGATCGAACGGCGGCACGGTGCGCGCCGGTGCCTGGTACGTGCAGCCGCAATACACATTCTCGGCCCTGCCGTGGAAGCCGATGGTCACCTGGCGCTACGCGCACTTCAGTGGCGACAGCAACGGCACCGACACGGTGGATCGTTCGTGGGACCCGCTGTATTCGGATGCCGGCCCGCGTGGCGGGACGACCTGGACGCAGGGACAGATCTACAGCCAGTACGTGGGCGCGAACACTAACCTGAACAGCCACTATGTCGGTTTCGAAGTCGAGCCGCTGAACGAGGTGTTGAAAGTAGGGCTGGCCTATTTCCGCCACGACTTCGACAAGCCGACGCAAGCCGGCGCGACATCGAAGCACCTGATGGACGAGGTCGACCTCTATGCGACCTGGACGACGCCCGTGCCGGGCGTCGCGCTGGCGCCCACGCTGGCCATGGGCCGGCCTGGCAACGGCCAGAAGCAGGCGCTGGGCGCGACCGATGCGAACGATCGCACCATCTGGCTGGGCCAGATCATCATGACGTACGCGTTCTAGTCCCGCCCTTGCGCGGGGCGGGGACGATCCCGACGGCGCCTGACCCGCCGAAGCCGATGCGCAGGAACAGCGAGGGCGCGGGCATCAGGTGCCCAGCAGCGCGACCGCGGAATCGCCGAAATCGCCAAAGCCGGTGACAATGCACGGTGCGGCCTGAGCCAGCTGTGCCGGGCCCGCCTCGCCGCGCAACTGCTTCACCGCCTCGCACAGATGGTTGATGCCCGACATGGAATGGGCCTGGGAGTGCAGGCCGCCATGAGTGTTGACCGGCAGCTTGCCCTTGAGACCGATGCCGCCGCTTTCTACGAAGGCCGCGGCCTCGCCCCACGGGATGATGCCCAGAACCTCGAGCTGGAAGATAACCATGAAGGTGAACGGGTCGTAGAGGAACGCGGCGCGCAGTTCCTGTGCCTTCAGGCCGGCCATCTTGAACGCGCGCGGGCCGGCCTGCGTCGCGCCGGTAACCATCAAGTCGTTGCGCGTCGCGATGGAATAGGGCGACGGCGGATGACCCTCGGCGATGCCGAGTACGTGCACCGCCTTTTTTGGCAGATCACGTGCGACATCGGCGGCGCTCACTACATAAGCGGCGGCGCCGTCGGACTCGATGCAGCAATCGAGCAGGCGAAACGGATCGGCCAGCAGCTTCGAATTCTGGTGGTCGTCAAGAGTAATCGGCTTTTTCATCAGCGCCTTTGGATTCAGCATGGCGTGGCTGCGCATGGTGACCGCGACGGCGCCCAATTGCCGGCTGGTCGTGCCGTACATGTGCATGTGCCGGCGCGCGATGAGGCCGTAGAACTGCATCGGCACCAGCGCGCCGAAGGGCGCCTCGAACTGCCGCGAGGCCTGGTCGAGGATCGCCTTGGGCGGCGTCACGGCGAGGTTGCGCGAGATGTTGCCGCTGCCGGTGACGCCGTTGCGGCCCGCCATGACGACGACATGGCGGGCCACGCCACTGGCCACCGCCATGGTGGCGCTGTGCAGGCCGCCGGTGCCGCTGGCGCCGCCGTAGTGCAGCGTCGCGGTGTATTTCAGGTCCGGGATGCCGAAATTCTCGACCAGGTCCTCATAGTAGAGGTTGGGCGCCACGGCGCTGGGGATGAAGCCGTCGATGTCCTGCGGCTTCAGGCCGGCGTCGGCGATGGCGCGCTGGATGGCCTGCAACTGCAGCGCCTTGTCGGACAGGCCGGAATTGCGGCTGTACTCGGTTTCGCCGATGCCGGAGATGATCGCCTTGCCCTTCATGGCGCACCCGCGGGGCGAAACTTCGGCAGGGAAATCTGCTCGTTGATGTCCTCGAAGGCGACCTCGACCTTCATGCCGATCTCGACCTCGGCGGGAGGCAGCATGACATTTGTCATCATGTGGGGCCCCTCCTCCAGTTCGACGATGGCGATGGTGTAGGGCAGGTCGGGCTGGAAGCCCGGGTGGAAGGCACGATACGCGCCGACAAAGGAGTAGACCGTGCCGCGCCCGCTGACCCGCACCCAGTCGAATTCGGTGCCGTGGTCATAGGGACAAATGATCTTCGGGTAGTGGATCAAGCGGCCGCAGGACAAACAGCGCTGGATGCGCAGTTCGTGACGACGGCAGGCCTCCCAGAACGGGCGGGTCAGGTCATTCGGTTCGGGCAGCGGCTTCAATGGCAGCAAATCGTTCACGCCGGCTTCCTCCCTCGGCTTTTACTGACAATCGCACGACCCGGTGCGCGCCCAAAGCCCCGAACTACGCGCCGCGGATATTCGTATGCACGCGCTGCAACAGGGTGCGGAGCAGGTCCTGGTCGCGCCGCGACATGCCGGCGACCGCCAGTTTGTGCACCGCCGCGATGTCGGGCAGCGCGGCGGCAAAGACAGATTGCCCGCGCTCGGTCAGGAACAGACTGGCCTTGCGCCGATCCTCGGTGTTGCGGACGCGGCGAACCAGCTTCTTTTCCTCGAGCTGCACGACGAGATCGACGATCGTCGGTCCCTTCATGCCAGTCTGCAGCGACAGATCGCGTTGGGTCAGGCCCGGCGTTTCGGCCAGCGCGCGCAGGACAGGCCAGACGCCGAGTGTAATGCCGTGGCGGGCGATGCGCGCCGCGAAGTGGCGGCTGTAGGACCGCGCCGCACTCCAGACCAGGAAGCCGATGGTCTCGGTCGCAACGGCAAATTCGCTTTTACGCGTACGCACTGTCGCCATCTAGGCCGCCTGATGGCGGGGGCCGCGCGGCGAATAGATGGTGGCGAAGTCGAGGGTGCGGTGGAATTTTGCCGTGAGGTCGGCCATTGCCTTGTCGAGGCCAGGGCGCGCCGCCTGCCGGTCGTGCAACTTGCAGATAATGACGCGCTTGTCGGTGACGGTCGCCTTGGTCTGGTGCGGGGCCAGCGCCCATGACCGCGCCGCCGCCACGCCCGGAATGCCGGCCAGGGCCGGCAGGACGATGCCGTCGAGATGGGCGTCGAACGCGGCATCGCCGGCGGGAACGCCGTTGACCACCGCGACATAGCGGTCGAACCCGTTGGGCGGCGGCGACGGTGCGCCGGGTGTCACGCGCTCGCCCTGCGCGCGCGCCATGACCGTCTTGGTGATGTCGCCATCGAGCGCGTCGGTCATCATCATCAAAGGCGTGCCACGCCGCGATCCGAGTCCGGCAGCCACTGCCTTGTCGTCGGCGACGCCATAGATGGCCAGGTAGTTGAGCGGCAGCGTCCCCTGCCCTGGCGCGCCGGCAAAACGCTGCGCCCAGGTAACGCCGGGCACACGCAGCACATCGGCCAGGTGAATGTCGTCATACCAGGCATTGTAGTCGGCATCGCGGCCCGTAACCGGGTTGGTCAGGGCCAGCAGGATCATCTCCGCCATTGTCTTCTCCTTCAGGCCTTCACGGGCTGGAAGCCCTGGTACTGCCGGTCGTCCAGTTCCTTCAGCGCCGGCATGACCTCGGCGGCAAAACGCCGGATGTTGCGGTCGGTCAGGTCGCGCGGCAGGGTGCCGAACTGCAGCAGGCCAAGGAAATTCTGGAAGCCAAGCCGGGCATGGGCCTCGGTCAGTTTGCGCCGCACGGTGTCGGCGCTGCCGCAGACGAAGACGCCGAGATCGCGCAGCGCACGGGCATTGTTGGCACCCTCCATCGGCTTGCGCCGGTGCTGCACCATCGCCTTCCACGATTCCGCCGAGATGTAGCCGGGCGGAAAGTGCAGCTCCAGTTCCAGCTTCAGGAACTTGTTGAACAAGGCTTCGATATGCGGCCCCGCTTCCTCCAGTGCCGACTCGTCGGTCTCGCCCACATAGATCGGCGCGGCCCAGGCGATCTGCGTGCTGGCGGCATCATAGCCGTGCACGTCGCGCGCGGTCTGGCGATAGAGGTTCAGGTAGCGTTCGACAGATGACAGCGGGCTGTAGGTCTGCACATAGACATACTTGCGCGACGGATGGCTGGCCCATTCGATGGTTTCGTTGCTGCCCGTTGACGGACACCAGATCGGCGGGTGCGGCTGCTGGAACGGCCGCGGCCACAGGTTCACATAGTCGAAATTGTAGTGCTCGCCCTCGAACCTGAACGGGCCCGGGCGGGTCCAGGCCTGGATTACAAGGTCGTGCGCCTCCTGGAAGCGGGCGTGCGACAGGGTCGGGTTGACGCCGATGGAGTAATATTCCGCGCCGATGCCGCGCACCATGCCGGAGATCAGCCGTCCGCCGGTGATGTTGTCGATCATCGCGTGCTCTTCGGCCAGCGTCAGCGGCTGGTCGCGCAGGCAGAAGGCATTGCCGAGAATGGCAATCTTGCAGTTCTTCGTCCGGCGCGACAGCGCTGCCGCCGTCACGATGGGCGACGGCATCATGCCATAGGCCGTCTGGTGGTGTTCGTTGACCGAAATGCCGTCAAAGCCCAGTTCGGCGGCAAGCTCCAGTTCGTCGAGATAACGGTTGTAGAGAACGTGTCCCTTGGCCGGATCGTAATAGGTGTTCGGCAGGACGACCCAGTCGGTCGAGTACTTCTCGACATAGGTCATGTCGAGATCGGCATAGGGCATGAGGTGGAACATGAACACGTTCATGGCGTCACCCCGTCGATGAACCGCGTGACGATATCCGAGAACGCTTCGGGTCGTTCAATGGGCGCCATGTGGCCGCAGCCAGGCATGAGCGCGACCGTGGCGCCGTCGATGGCGGCCGCGAGGGCATGGGCATGGGCGGGCGGCAGCACGCGGTCCTGGTCGCCCCAGACAACCAGCGTGGGCACGTGGATGCGATGCAGCCATTTCTGCAGTTGCGGATTGTGCAGCTGCGGCTGCCACGACAGGCGCGCCAGGGTGTAGCGGTTCGCCTCGTGCACCATGGCGTTCTCTGCGTTCGCCAGCCACTCGGCCTGGTCCGCGCCAGTGGCATAGACGAGTTTCGCGAGGTCCGTCGGGCCGTGGCGAAACAGGTCGGCGCGCGGCACGTCGCGGACGCGGATACCGGCGGCATCGGCCAGAACGAGGCTGCGGATGGAAGCGGTCGAGCGGATGGCCATTTCCAGCGCCACCCAGCCGCCGAGTGAATGGCCGACAAGATGTACCGGCCCGGCGCCCAGGCGCTCGATGAGGTCGAGCATGACATAGGCGATGTCCTCGACCCGGGTCACCCTTTCCGGCCGGGGCGTAGCGCCGAAGCCCGGCAGGTCGGGGGCAATGACATCGAACCGGCTGGCGAGACTTGCCAAGGCGGCCGGCCAGGAAAACTGGCCCAGCGCGCCGTGCAGGAACAGGAGCGGCGCGCCCTTGCCATCGCGGCGCAGATTGATCGCCACCTCACCGTCTGCCAGCGTGTTTTCCGCCGTCACGTTCCCCCCTATTAGATAGGTACCTACTGAATATGCTAGCATCTTGCGGCGATGGTCAACCCGCGCCTGGATGCGGGCAGGAGGAGACGCCCATGCCGAAAAGCCCGTTCGTGCTGATTCCCGGCGCCTTCCACGGCGGCTGGCTGTGGCGGGGGATTGCCGACCGCCTTGTCGCCGACGGCCACCGGGTATTCGCGCCCTCGCTTTCGGGCATTGCCGATCGCGCGGCATCGCTGCACAGCGGCATCAACCTGAGCAGCCATATCGACGAGATCGCGGAATTGGTGCGCTTCGAGCGGCTGTCCGATGCCGTGCTGGTTGGACACAGCTATGGAGGGATGATCGTCACCGGCGTGGCGGACCGGCATCCTGACATGTTCAGGTCACTGGTCTATTGCGACGCCCTGGTGCCGAACGACGGCGACACCGTGGCGGAGCTCTTGGCCCCGGCGCGCAAGGACCTGTTTTTCGAGACGGCATCAAAAGAAGGTGGCGGCTGGCTGGTCAAGCCGGTGCCGGCACAGAGTTTCGACATCGCCACTGCCGCCGACCGCGCCCTGGTCGATAACCTGTGCACACCTCAGCCGCTGGCGACGTTCATCGAGCCAATCCGGCTGACCGGTGCGTGGCGCCAGGTGCCGAGCCTGGTCTATGTGCTGGGAGCCAATTACAGGTCGGAAACGTTGAAGCGGCATTCGGCGCCGCTGCGGAAAGACCCGCGTTGGCAATTTCACGAACTGCCGAGCGGCCATCACCCGATGCTGGACACGCCGGACGACCTGGCCCGGCTGCTGCTGGCCGCAGGCTGACCTGCGCCTATTCGCGCAGGTCTTCCTCGAGGATCGAGATGTGGAGGTCGAAGGAGACCTCGCCCTCGTCCTCGTCGCGATGCAGCACGCCGAGGAAGTCGTTGCCGACCACTACCTCTACCGGGCCGCCCTTGCGGGCGGGCATCTTAATGGCGATGCGGTTGTTATCCAGCGCCTTGCGCAGATGGGCCTGTACGCGGCCAATTTCGATCGGGGTCATGGTTTCCTCCGGCTACTCCCGACGATTTAGCCTTTTCGGCAGTTTCTGCAAGTCCCAACCGCGTGCCCGCCCCTCACCCCAGCACCCCGCCCTTGCGCAGGCCGGAAATGCGGGCATCGCCATAGCCCAGGTCACGCAGAATTTCGTCCGTGTGCTGGCCCAACGTGGGCGCGCGCGACGGTGCCGGAAGTTCACCCTCCAGCAGGCGGATCGGCGGCTGCATAAGGTCGGTGCCGTGCCGGGCGGCCGGCCACCAGCGGATGCGGTCCTGGACCTGGGGGTCGGACCGCACGGTCTTTGCGTCGTAGACCGGCGCGATCGGCACCTCGGTCTCCATGCCGAAGCGCAGCCAGTCGGCGCTGGTGCGGGATTTGAAGATGGCGGTCAGTTCGCGCCGCAACTCGCCATTGCCCAGCGCGTGATCGCCGATCTCCTTGCCCGGCCACTTTTCGAACAGGTCGGGCCGGCCGACGCGATCGCAAAAGATTTTCCAGAACTTGCGCTCCGACGCCATGAAAAGGACATGGCCGTCGCTGGTGCCGTAGTACTGGTAGCGGACGGCGGCGGCGAAATCATCCCAGCCGATCACGCGGCGGGCAGCGCCCTTGTTGCCGTCATTGTCGGTGACAGCCGGATTCTCGTAGGCCTTTTCCCCTTCGACGCGCAGCCAGTTCCAGGCGATGGCGGCATCGGCCTGGGCCACCTCGAAGACGCAGCCCTCCCCCGTCGTGCGCGCCTGCAGCAGCGCCGACACGATGCCAAAGGCGGCATAAAGCGGCCCGGCATTGATGCCGACGGAGGTGTGCGACGGGATCATCGTGAAGCCATCGGGCGTATTTGCCGGCGGTGCGACGCCGGACATGGAATCGAAGGCCAGGCCGTGGCTGGGCACATCACGGTACGGCCCGCTGCCGCCATAACCGGACACGCGGCAGAGCACGAGATTGGGCTTCACGGCGCGCAGCTTTTCCCATGTCAGGCCGCGGCGGTCGAGCGCGCCGTGGCGCATGCCCTCGATCACCGCATCGGCGCCGCGCACCAGATCGAGGAACACTTCGACACCTTCAGGCTGGCGCAGGTCGAGCACGATGCTGCGCTTGCCGCGGTTCCAGTGCCAGTGTTCCAGCGAAACGCCATCGATGATCGGCCAGGTCAGGGTGCGGACATAGTCGCCGCCACCTGGCGCCTCAACCTTAATGACCTCGGCGCCGAGATCGGCCAAGTGCTGGGCGACCCCGTCGGGCGAGAGCAAAGCGCATTCGATGACGTGCACGCCTTTGAGCGGTGCAATTTCTTTCGGCACATTTCCTCCGTGTCCGGCTTGATGCCGGTTCAAAGCGACAGCGGCATTATCACCAGCGGCGCGCGCGAGGCCAGAAGAACGAGCGTCATAGGCATTTATTCTGAAGATGCTTTTGGTCTGACCCCTAACGGTGATCCAAGGGTTGTGAGAGATTCAGCCCGTGTGATTCGTCCTGTCGGTCGCGCCGGAGCGTAGCGTAGGCGGGACCGACAGGACGCGGCAAGATGGTTTCCGGCGCCGG
>CANJGB010000011.1 GCA_947473805.1 Alphaproteobacteria bacterium | reverse complement strand
CGTCCGGCCCTTCGCCAGCTCCACCTCGGCCTGCCGCAGCAGCCCGATGATCTGCTCCGCCGTATATCGCTTCCTTGGCATCGTACCTCCTCCATGTGGAGGCCGAATTCTCCCTCAAATCTTGGAGCCCTTTAAGGGATGCAGACCAGGACGTGAGCTACTCGATAGGTGTCCCCGCCTATTCGTGGGAGACCCGCCCATTTAACGACTACGCCCACCTGAAGCTGTCAGTCCGGGGCGTTTCGCGCTCCACCGCCCACATAGAAGAGATGCAAATCACGATCATGGCGGAGCGTGACAAGGAACAGCCAAAGCCAAGAAAGCAAGGCGACCCGCTTCCTGAGGCAGTCGGAAGACTGCCAATGGACAAACGGTATCGAGAGTTCATCTCTTCAATCCCCGCAGACGCCTATTGGGGAGCTGTCTCTGTTCATCCCGCCCTTTCCGGAAACAACCCCGGCATCCAGCGCGAGGCCAGCGTCGCCGGGAAGGCGAGGCGCAGGGGCGCGCGTGTGCTCTCGGAGGTGAGCACGCCATGTTCTTGCAGGGAGGCGACGACGCGGCGGGCGCTGCGCTCGCTGGAGTCAACGATGGCGGGCGTGTCCGCGCGCGGGAGTTCGCCGCGATAGAGCACGGCTTCAAGGATGGCGCCTGATTTTGGCGGGAGCTTGTTGAGGCGCATCTGTTCTTCCGCCCACAGCATGATGCGCGCCCGCATTTGGACCGGCTGCATCAGGCCTTCCATATACGTGACCTGATCGATGCAGGTGGTGAGAAAGTATTTTGTGAATTCCGTGAGCGTCTCTTCGCTCAGGTTGCCTCGACCGTCGAGAGAATTACGACGTTGTAGATCGCAGGCGGCGAGATGACCTTTATAGTCATCGACGCTGCGGGCGAGCCCGCGTGCGATCGACCACACGGCTCCCGTATCCAGTGCCTCCAGTAGAGTGGCGTGCGATATCAGCCGCGCGACGCGGCCGTTGCCGTCAAGGAACGGATGAATCCAGGCGAGGCGGTGATGCGCCGCCGCCGCCGCGATGATGGTCTCGGTCTTGCCGAGTTTGCTGTAGACCTCCTCGAAGCGCTTGAGAAAGCGGGGCACGGCGGGGGCACTGATCGCAATGTGCCTGCCCACAGCGACATCGGTGGAACGCAACTCTCCGGGGATGACGTTGACGCGGTCTTCGGCTTTGGCGTCCGGAACCCAAAGCAGGTCGTCCGGCAATAGTTCGCAGAAGCGGCGATGGGTTTCGCGGATGGCGTCGGCCGTGAGGGCGCGTCCTTTGAGGCCGCCGCCATCGATCCATTGCTGGACCGTGATGTGCGCCTTGGCCTCTACCTGGAGGTCACGCTTCTTCGCGTCCTTGCTGTAGTCGTCCTTGAGTGCGCGCTCGATATCGATCGGGTGCGTATCGTGCCCTTCGATCAGGTTGCTGTAGTAGCAGTTCATCGACCGAACGAGATCGGCCAGTGAAGACAGAAGGCTTTCGGGCAGGGAGCGTTTGAACCCGGCGCTCTTCTGGGCCAGTTCCAAGGCGAGATCGGTCAGGCCCGCGCGGTGGCGCGAGTCTTCGCCAATGACCAGCGGCTCCATCAGCCCGATGGATTCTTCCCGATCTTTAGCCCCTTTTTTGGCCGGTTCTTTGTCCGGTTGTATCTTGCTCATAAGTCTTTATATATCAAATTACTAGATAAGATCAACGTCTGCTCTTGGCCGGTTTTATGGCCGGTTTTATGGCCGGTTTGATATGGCGGTTTTGCGGCCCTAGTTCAAGGCGTTGTCGGTATGCCAGCGCGCCCCGCCAACGACACCGACAATGTTGGGGCCGACGGCGTCGGAGTCCTCCCTGGATACCGATTACATCTCTCTCCAAAACTAATGGTTGGTCCTAGTTTCTTTCATTTGTCCCTGACCTCTTCTTGACTCTTTTCCACTGACACTGCATAAAGACTCTAGGTAAAGCGGTAAGGTGTCAGAGAGAGGGGAACGTTATGACGAACATTTTCGGAAACCCTGATAAGGGGGCGATGAAAACGCGGCTTTTCCAGGCGGGTGTTAAAGCGTTGGAGGGAGCGGGCTACAAGGTCGAGCGCGTGCAGGGAAGCGGCAAGTCGAGCGTTCGCCGCATCGTGAAGGGCAAGGAGAGCAAGGTGGTCTCGATCCGCACTACGCAGGATACGTGGATCGCATTCCCCCGCACGGAGCACGACAAGGGATGGCGGACCCTCGACGAAGTCGATCTGGTCGTCGCTGTCTCCGTGGACGACCCGCATAACCCGAAGTTCGCGAAGGTCCACATGCTAGACGGTGATGAAATGCGGGATCGATTCAATCGCGCGTATGCAGCTCGCAAGCATGCCGGGCACACGATCCACATCGGCCGCGGTGTGTGGGTGTCGCTCTATCTCCCGGAGGGCAATGACCCCGTCAATCACGTCGGTGCAGGCGCTGGTCTCAAGACCCCGCCCATCGCCACGATCCCCCTGATGGATGATGCGCCGCCTTTGGTCGAAGCCGGGGCCGGCGTGGTGAACAACTTCGCGCCGTTGTCGATACCCGAGGCCAAGCGCCGTCTTGCGATGACGTTGGGCGTCAAGCCAGAGAACATCAAAATCACGATCGATGCCTGATCTACGACCCGACACCATCCTTGGCTCACCAGTTGGGGCCGTATCCGCAGGCGTAGGCAGCCATCGCCAAGCTCGAAAATTCTCGGCCTACAGCAGAACGTGGTCAGAACAAAAGTCTGTAATCACTTTCTGAAATCGCAGAATTGAGTGTGTGGAATGGTGCCGTCCCGCGGAATCGAACCGCGGACCTGCTGACCACGAATCAGTCGATTAAAGCGGGACGTTTCCCTGAAATCGTCAATCTGTTGCACCGGTGTTGCACCGAGCGCATTTCTCGCCCTGCCCAGGGACACAGGGACAAAAAAGAAGCCGCCAAGTCAATGACTTGGCGGCGAGTCTAACAGGGAGGCTTCACGTCTGGGAGACGTAGGTCGGCGCAGAGCGCCAACCCGCGGTGCTGCAATGCAACATCGCTGAACTTATCTAAGCGTCTGACTGCCGGAGAACTATGTTGTTTTGGGCAGAGCAGCCATGCGTCCAGCGCATAGCTGGCGGGGACTCAGTGACGGTTCCGTCCCGTTAGAACCGCCACTCGCCGACTTTGCGAACCATAAAGTCGCGGAAAACCGCGATTCTTTTCGAATGGCGCAGCTCTTCAGGATAGACGAAATAGGTCTCGTAGGCCGGGCCGTCCACCTCGGGCAGGATGCGCACAATCCGGCTGTTTCCCTGCACCGCGTAGTCGGGCAGGGAGGCGATGCCGAGGCCGCTCTCCACCGCCTGCATGATGGCGAACAGGTTGTTCACCTTCAGGATCGGGGCAAAGTCGCGCCGCCGTGCCGAGGCCAGTTCGACCAGCCAGTTCGACCCCACGATGTTCGACGGCGCGTCGTCGTTATAGACCACCAGGCGGTGCTGGTGCAGGTCCTCGATGGACTGCGGCGTGCCGCGCTTGCGCAGATATTCCGGCGCCGCGTACAGGTGGTTGTGCACGGTCAGCAGCTTGCGCTGGATCAGGTCGGGCTGGGTCGGCTTCCACATGCGGATGGCAACGTCCGCCTCGCGCATCGACAGGTCCAGTTCGCGGTCCTCGAGCATCAGCTGGACCGTCACGTCGGGATACAGGTTGCAGAACTCCGCCAGGCGCGGCGCGATCCACACCGAGCCGAAGGTCATCGTCGTGGTGATCTTCAACTGGCCCGACGGCCGTTCCTTGGAATCGCTCAGGCGCGCCTCGGTCATCGCCAGGCGGCCCAGCACGTCATGCGCGGTGGTGAACAGCAACTCGCCCTGCTCGGTCAGCACCAGACCACGGGCGTGCCGGTGGAACAGCGGCACGTTGAGGCTGTCCTCCAGCGCGCGGATCTGCCGGCTGATCGCCGACTGGCTCAGGCCCAGCTGGTCGCCGGCATGGGTGAAGCTGCCGGCGCTGGCGACTGCGTGGAAAATCCTGAGCTTGTCCCAGTCCATTCTTGATGCGGGGGCCCCCAACCCCGGTCGGCGCGTGACGGGTGTGGACTACTCCGCGGCCGCGGCCACGGCGTGGTGGGCGACGAACTTCTCCACTTCCAGCGCGGCCATGCAGCCGGTGCCGGCCGCCGTCACCGCCTGGCGGTAGATCTTGTCCTGCACATCGCCGGCGGCGAACACGCCCGGCACGTTGGTGCGGGTGCTGCCCGGCTCGGTGACAATGTAGCCATCGGCATCGATCTCGATCTGCCCCTTGAACACCTCGGTGTTTGGCGTGTGGCCGATGGCAACAAACACGCCGTCGGTCTTGCGCTCGACCGTCGCGCCGGTCTTCACGTTCTTCAGGCGCACGCCGGTCACGCCGCGCGGCTCGCCGCCGCCCAGGATCTCGTCCACCGCGCTGTCCCACACCACCTCGATCTTCGGGTTGTCGAACAGCCGCTTCTGCATGACCTTCTCGGCCTTGAAGGCGTCGCGGCGATGCACCACAACCACCTTGCTGGCATGGTTGGTCAGGTAGATCGCTTCCTCGACCGCGGTATTGCCGCCGCCGACCACGACCACTTCCTTGCCACGGAAGAAAAAGCCGTCGCATGTCGCGCAGGCCGAAACGCCGAAGCCCTGGAACTGCTGTTCGCTGGGCAGGCCCAGCCAGCGCGCCTGCGCGCCGGTCGCGATGATTACGGTGTCGCCCAGGTACACTTCGCCGCCATCGCCTTCGGCGCGGAACGGCCGGCGCGACAGGTCGATGCTGGTGATGGTGTCGTCAACCAGCGTCGCGCCCACATGGCGCGCCTGCGCCTCCATCTGCTCCATCAGCCACGGCCCCTGGATGGCGGTGCCGAAGCCCGGATAGTTCTCGACCTCGGTCGTGATGGTCAGCTGGCCGCCCGGCTGCATGCCGCGCACCACGATTGGGTCCAGTCCGGCGCGCGCCGCATAGATGGCGGCCGTGTAGCCGGCGGCGCCCGCGCCGATGATGAGGGTCTTGGTGCGGTGAATCTTGGTCATGGAGGTGTCGAACCTGGGCCGGCGGGTGGAAAGGCGGGGAGTATCCCAGAGGCCGGCGGGGGAGGGAAGCGCAACGCCCCGCTACAGGAACAAATCGCGACGCAGGTCGCCGTTTTCAAGAGTATTTGCAATTCACTATCAAGAGCGGCAGAGTAAACGGACAGGGTGGCGAGTCTGACAGGAAGGAAATCACATGGTGATCTGGCGTGGCTTGGGCGTTGACGCCCTCCTGCGGGTGATGGAAATGCTGGCGGGGGCGGATCCAGTTCCGGCGCGAAGAACGTCCGACGAGTCCTCTCGAACAGCGTCAGCGCCACAGCATGGCGCCGGCCGCAAGGAGCATTGATCGTCGCGGGTTGCCATGGGAACCTGACCCATGGATTTTCGCTCCGGGCGCCGTGCGGTACTGGTTGGTTTGGCGACGCTGCCGCTTTTGGCCACAGCCGCGCCTGGACAGATCATTCCGCCCACGCCGTCCTGCCGCGGCCGCGGCGAGCCGACGATCGAGGAAACCGAGGGCCCGTACTTCAAGCTGCGCTCGCCCGAGCGCAAGTCGCTGATCGAACCCGGCGTCGATGGCGACCGCCTGATCCTCTCCGGCTTTGTCCTCACGCGCACCTGCCAGCCCGTGGTGGGCGCCATGGTCGATATCTGGCAGGCTGACAATTATGGCCAGTACGACAACAGCGGCTTTCGTCTGCGCGGCCATCAGTTCACCGACAGCGAGGGCCGCTACGAGTTCGAAACCATCGTGCCCGAGGCCTATGCAGGCCGCACCCGCCACATCCATGCGCGCATTCGTGCCGCCGAGGGCGGGCCGGTCCTGACGACGCAGATCTACTTTCCGGACGAGAGCGGCAACCGGCGCGACAGCCTGTTCAAGCCCGCGCTGCTGATGACGTTGCAGCAGGGCATTCCCAAGCGCGGCCGGTTCGACTTCATCCTGACGCGCAGCTAGGCTCCCTCGCGCTGTGACATGCGTTCCCGGCCGGGAACGTTTGCCGACATGTGGCCGTTTTTCCGGCGAATCAGTTCGTACGGAGTTATTTATGGCCCAGTCGCAGCCCTATTCGTTTGACGATTTGTCCCGCCGCCTCGATGGCCTCGACGAGCGGCTGCACCGCGCCGAGCGCGAGCGCGGCGAGTTGCACGAGGACCATCGCGCCGAGGCGCGCGCGCATGCGGGATGAGGCAAATCGTGCCGGTGGCGGCACCGCCGAACTCGAGGGCGAGTGGAACGGCCTGTTCCTGTCGTTCGAGCGCTGGATCACCCGCCTCGACGAACGCCAGGCGCGCTTCAAGCTTTAGGCGTGGGGCCCCGCCGGCGCAGCCGCACCACCATTTCGTCCAGTGCCGACAGGAAGCGCGAGCGGTCGCGCTTGTCGAACGGCGCCGGTCCGCCGGTGACATTGCCCATGGCGCGCAGATCCTCCATCAGCGCCCGCGTCGCCAGCGCCGAGCCGATCGACGCCTCGGTGAAAGGCCGTCCGGTCGACCTCAGGACCAGCGCGCCGGCCTTAATGCAGCGCGCCGCCAATGGAATATCCGCCGTGATCGCGATGCTGTCGGCATCGACATGCTCGGCGATCCAGTTGTCCGCGGCGTCGAAGCCGTCGCTCACCACCACACGCTCGATCAGCGGGTCTGGCGGCACGGCGATAAATGCGTTCGCCACGACCCACACCTTCAGGCCGTAGCGTTGCGCCACCTTGTAGATCTCCGCCTTCACCGGGCAGGCATCGGCATCGATAAAAAGGGTGGGGAAGGTCGCGGTCATGACTGTTGCTGTATCGCTATTCCGAGGCCGCGCCAACCACACTCGCACCATGGAAATGGCACCATGGTCCGTGCATCGCGCATGACCTCGGCGCGGATCACAACTTTGACATGGGGCGTTATACGGCATCGCCCCAACGCCCTTGGGCGCGGCGTGGCCCGGGCGCCGCCGTTCGATTGGGGCTGATCAGGGCGGGCATTTCGCGCAGAATGCCCCCGGCACAACAATGTCGGGGGAAATCGCCGTGCAGGACAAGGTTGCGTACATTTCTGGCGGCACCAGTGGCATCAATCTCGGCATCGCCCGCCACTTCGCCGATCTCGGCGCCTCGGTCATGGTGTTCGGCCGCGATGCCGCAAAGTCCGCCGCCGCGGCCGAAACGCTGCGCCCCAAGGCGAAAGGCCGCATGCTGGGCCTTGCCGCCGACGTGCGCGACCATGCGGCCGTGGCCGGCATCTTCGCGCAAGCCGCTGCCGAGCTCGGCCCGCCCGACATTGTCATTGCCGGCGCGGCCGGCAACTTTCCCGCCCCGGCGGCCAAGCTCTCGGCCAACGGCTTCAAGGCGGTGGTCGATATCGACCTGATGGGCACCTTCAACACGTTCCGCGCCGGCTACGATCTCATCCGCCGCCCAGGCGTCATGATCGCCATTTCCGCACCGCAGGGCACGCGCCCGCGCCTGCTGCAATCGCATGTCTGCGCCGCCAAGGCCGGCGTCAACATGCTGGTCAAATGTCTCGCCATGGAATGGGGGCCCGAAAACATCCGCGTCACCGGCATTTCGCCCGGCCCCATCGAGGGCACCGAAGGGGTCGCGCGTCTGGCCGCGACGCCCGAGATGAAGGCTGCCTGGGTGGATCGCCAGCCATTGCGCCGCATGGGCAACCTCGCCGACATCGCGCAGCTCGCAGCCTACATGGTGTCGCCCGCCGCGTCGTTTATGACCGGCGCCATTGTGCCCTGCGACGGCGGCTCCGAACTGGCCTAGGCGCGGCGTCCGATTGCACCTGCTCCCGCGCTGGTCCACTCTGGGCGGCGGACATCAAGAAACAATAATGCTGTGGAGGAAACCATGTCGCCCGATCTCAAATATCTCCTTTTTTCCGCCGTCCTGTGCTTCGTCCAGGTGCTGGTGGCTGCATCCGGCGCCCATCTGCAATGGGGGCTCGCCCGCCTCGCCGGCAACCGCGAGGGCTTGCCGGAACTTACCGGCTGGGCCGGGCGCGCCAACCGCGCACATCTGAACATGATCGAGAACCTCGTGCTGTTCGCGATCCTCGTGCTGGTCGCGGCGGTGGCCGGCAAGGCCAATGCGATGACCGCGACCGGCGCGGCCCTGTTCTTCTGGGGCCGTCTCGCCCATGCGGTGATCTATGTCGCCGGCCTGCCCTGGCTGCGGACGCTTGCCTGGGTCGTGTCCGTCATCGGCATGGTCCTCATCGCGCTGCAACTTTTCTAGGTTGATGAACGACGGCGGGGCCGATTGCGGCCTGCGCGCATGGCTGCCATTGTCCCCGCCGGCAGAAAATTCAAAACAATAGTCGTTTTTGAGGAGGGACATTCAATGACACGCCATGCTCCGCATCAGCGGCTGGGACGCTTGCTGCGCCAGTCTGTTTTCGTCGCCGCCATCGCCGCGTTGCCCTTTGCGGCCTCGGCGCAAGGCGTGCAGGGCTGTGGCGTCAGGGCGGCGACCGATCCGGTGCCGCTCGATCACGTGCCCGCGCGCTGCGAACCCGGCTTCCCGTCGCCGAAGCCTTTGGCCAAGCGCGGCACCATGCGCATGGCCGTCGGCCTGCCCAGCGCCGAATATTTCGCGCCCATCGCCATCGGCCTGCAGAAGGGCGAGTTCGAGAAGGAAAATCTCGATCTCCAGATCGTCGTCATGCCGGGCAGCGATGCGCTGCAGCTGATGGCCGCGCGCCGGCTCGATGCCGACTGGGCCTCGGTCGATGCGACCTTCCTCAACGCCGTGTCGCAGGGCTTCGAGCTCGCCTGGACGGTGGCCAATTTCTCCAGCTCGCCGGAAAACAAGGCCGGCCTGTGGGCGCAGAAGGGCACCACGCTGAAGGACCTCAAGGGCAAGATTATCGCCTCGGTCCAGGGCCCCGGCTCGACCAGCCTCTATCCGCTGATGGTGGGTCTGAAGAATGCCGGCATGACGACCGGCGACCTCACGCTGCAGCGCTTCGAGATGCCGCTGCACGTCATGGCGCTCAAGAACAAGGCGGTGCAGGCCACCTGGCTGCAGGACCCGCTCTGGGTGCAGTTCGTGAATGATCCTGAATACGTGTTCCTCCAGGGCCAGCCGGCGGGCGAGCCGCTGGGCGGCGCCCTGTTCGGCCCGACGCTGCTGAAGGACAACCGCGAGGTCGGCACCGCGTTCATGCGCGCCTATGTCCGCATCGTCAGCACGTATTTCAACGGCGACTACAAGAAGGACGACACCTTCATGGCCGATCTCAGCAAGGCGCTGAAGGTGCCGGTCGAAACGCTGCGCGGCGTGCCGTCAAACGTCTGGGACTGGGAAATCCGCAGCGGCACCGGCGCCCGCCTGCAGGAGGCACTGCTGCCGTCCAAGGCGCTGACCTATACCGAGCCGATGCCGGAATCGAAGATCGTCGACCGCTCGTTCTACCAGGAGGTGGTGGGGATCAAGCGCTAGCCGAAGGCGTTCCCGTCCCTGGCCGCAGTCGCCGCAACGCGGTCGCGGTCAGGCGGAATCCTTGTGCGACTGCCAGGCCAGGATGGCCACAAACACCAACACCGCGCCCATGGTGAGGCTGAAGTACAAGATTTCTCCAATGGTCATCGCCGTTCCCCGTTGAACTGTCCCGGGTAACGTGAACCCGTGCAGGGGCGGGGGCATTGATCCCGCTCAACGCCGCGGCGGGCCGTGTGGCTATCGGGACTGGAGAAAATGGCGCGCCCGGAACGATTCGAACGTCCGACCCTCAGATTCGTAGTCTGATGCTCTATCCAGCTGAGCTACGGGCGCGCAGGGCCGCCTGTCGGGGCGGCTTGTCTCAAGGCGGCGCACACTACTCAAACGATTCCGGCGGTGCAAGCGCTTTGGCGGGCTGAAACCGGCTGTGGCTCAGATACCGCGCCGGGGCGGAAATGCGTGTGGCCACGGGGATTTGCGGGGAATTGACCCTTGTGAGACTCAAGGTCATTGGGTTAGGATGGTAGTCAGGTCTGGCGTGTCGCGGCCGGGGGTTCCCTGAACGGGACGAATGCGGCAGGCCGGGGGATAGTTTCAGGGAATCGAGTTTCGCAGGATGGCCCATCGCTTTTCGCCTGCTATTTCGCTGAGCGCGGCTTTGCTGCTCGGCGCCTGCTCGTTCGCTTCCGACGCCCTGTGGCCGTCGCTGACCGGTGGTGACCCGGCCAGGCCGGCGCCGCCGCCGCAGCAGGCCCGCGCCAATGCGGCCGCCACCAGCAATAATGGCGTCGTCTTCCCGCCCGGCATGCAGGGCGGGGTCCAGACCGCGCCGGTTTCCGCCCCCACCATGGGGACCACCAGTTTGCAGCCGGTCCCGGTCACGCCCGGCGCCACCACCGGCACGTTCGTCGGCCAGAAGGTGCAGCAGATCCGCACCGAGCTGACGCAGCTCCAGTCCATCATCGCGCAGCGCAACACCGCGCTGCAGGCCGCCCGTGCCTCGACGATGCAGAATTCGCAGCGTTACTACGGCACCGTCGCCGCCATCACCACGCGGCTGCAGGTCGGCACCACGCCGGGCAACCCCATCCTGGTCGGCCAGTGGAACCAGGCGCAGTCCGATCTCGACAAGCTGTCGGCCGATATCGCCGCGCTGTCGTCGCTGTCCAACGAAGTTTCCGCCGACAGCGCCATGTCCGCCTATTTGATCGAATCGATCAAGTCGGCCTATCGCATGTCCGGCGCCATCGACGAGGACCACCGCCAGCTGGCGATCCTCGAGGATGAGACCAACCGCACCGTCGTCCTCATCGACCGCGTACTGAACGAAGTCACGCAGGACGTCTCGCGCCAGACCGCCTATCTCGGCGCCGAGCGCGGCAACCTCGCGGCCCTGTCGCTCTCGGTGAAGAACGGCGAGCTGCTGGGCCCCAGCCTGGCCAACCGCGCCTATGCCGGCATCTCGACGAACGCCGGCGACGGCATCCGCCCCGCTTCCGTCGGCGCCGATGGCCGCCAGCCGCTGGTCGTCATCCGCTTCGACCGCTCCGACGTGCCGTTCCAGACCGCGCTCTACAACGCCGTGTCGCGCACGCTGGAGCGCCGGCCGCAGGCCAGCTTCGACCTCGTCGCCGTCTCCGCCAATATCGGCGATGCGGGGCAGGGCGCCCTGAACCAGAGCCAGTCGCGCCGCAATGCCGAGAAGGTCATGCGCTCGCTGACCGAAATGGGCCTCCCGGCCGCGCGCATCAACCTGTCGGCCACCTCGGCCCAGGTCGCGACCAACGAGGTCCACCTCTACGTCCGCTGATCCGGCGCCCTTCGGGGCGGCCGATTTCTCCTCATCGTCGTTCCCGTTTCCGCGGGGGTGACTGATAGTGCTGAGCGCCGGTCACCTCACCCTTCGACAAGCTCAGGATGAGGTGAACCTGTGCCTGGAGGACGAAGTGAACTCGAACCTGTAACTCATCCTCATCCTGAGCCGGTCGAAGGGTGAGGATGTTCACCGGCCCGGCCGCTATGCCGCCGGCTCCAGCCGCGTGCGCGATGCTTCCGGGTCATAACCGCGCAACTCGCTGAACCGCCCCGCCCGCACCAGGTTCGCCCAGTCCGGATTGGCGAGAATCCCGCGCCCGACCGCGACCAGGTCGAAATCGCCGCGGCCGAACATCTCCATCAGCCGCGCCAGGTTCTCCACCGCGACCGGCATGGCCTTGTGGAAATCGACCCGCCGTCCTTCCAGGGGCCCCTCCAGCCCGACCGAGCCCACCGTCATCGTCGGCCGCCCGCTCAGCTTCTTCGTCCAGCCCGCCAGGTTCAGGTCCGACCCCTCGAACTCCGGCAGCCAGAAGCGCCGCGTCGAACAGTCGAAAATATCGACGCCCGCATCCGCCAGCGCCGTGACAATCACTTCAAGCTCCTGCGGCGTCTCGGCGATGCGCGCGGTGTAGTCCAGCGCCTTCCATTGCGAAATGCGCAGCATGACGGGGAAGTCCTTGCCCGCGCGCCGCTTCACCTCGCGCACCACTTCAACCGCGAAGCGCGTGCGCGCCGCCACTGTGCCGCCCCACGCGTCGTCGCGCGTATTGGTCTTGTCCCACAGGAACGCATCCAGCAGATAGCCGTGCGCCCCGTGCACGTTCACGCCGTCGAACCCGGCGGCCTTCGCATTTGCTGCCGCCGCGCCGAACGCCGCAATCACATCGGCGATGTCGCGCTCGTCCATCGCGCGCGACGGCGTCGGATGGTCGGGAAACCACGTCGTCGGCCCGACCGAGGGCACGTCCGGATTGTCGGTCTCCTTCGTGTAGCGCCCCAGGCCGGTATGCCACAGCTGCACGAAAATCTTCGCGCCCGCGTCGTGCACCTGCCGCACCACCTCGCGCCAGCCCGCCATCGCGGCCTCGCCATAGACGTGCGGAATCCTGTTGGTGTAGTGCGCCACGTCGTGCGGCACCGCGCTGCCCTCGGTGACGATCAGCCCGGCGCCGCCGCGCGCCCGCCGGGCGTAATACGCCGCGACATCGGCACCCGGCACGCCGTGCGGCGAGAATTGCCGCGTCATCGGCGACATGGCAATGCGGTTGGAAAGCGTGAGGTCGTTCAGGTCGAACGGCTGGAACAGCGGCTCGACGGCGGGTGTGTTGGTCTGGCCGTTGCTCATTCCCTGTTGTCCCTGTCTCGTCGCCGCCCGCGGTGGAAAACTAATGCCACATCGTGGATTTGTCGAAGGGCGCGCGCTGCATTCACCCTATTGAACGTCGCACGCCCAAGGCGTGTAATGGCGGCAATAATAATGGGAGGAAAAAATGGTCGGTTCCCCGCGCGTCGTTCACCGTTCGCGTCCCCGCACTCTCGCGGCCACCGCTGCCGCCCTTGCCCTTCTTGCCGGCACGGCGTCGGCGCAGGCGCCCGTGCTGAAGATCGGCGCGCCAATGCCCATCACCGGCCCCGCCGCCGCCATCGGCTTTACCCACCAGCTCGGCTCCGCCATGGCGATCAGGGAGATCAACGCCGCCGGCGGCATTATGGGCCGCCAGGTGCAGCTGCTGATCGCCGACGACCAGGGTGACCCGACGCAGTCGGTGAACGAGGTCAAGCGGCTGATCCACCAGGAGAAGGTGGAGCTGATGCTGGGGCCGATCATCAGCCACCTGGTCCTCGCCGCCGCGCCCATCCTGACCGAGGCCAACGTCGCCACCATCCACACCGGCGGCGCCGCCACCATCACGCCGCACGTCCTGCCCTACGGCTTCAGCATGTTCACCTCCACCGACCAGCAGATCAAATCCATGGTCCGCTACGCCGCCGAGGTGGCGAAGGTGAAGTCCGCCGCCATCCTCACCGACACCAGCGCCATCTCGAAGGCCGCGCACGAGCCATTGCGCGCGGAGCTGAAGGCGCGCGGCATCACCATAACCGGCGTGCAGGAGCATGAGGCGCGCGCGCCCGATCTCACGCCGCAGATCCTCGGCCTGCGCCGCGGCAACCCCGACATCATCCTGTTCCTCACCGTGACGGGCGAGGATGCCGGCCTTGCGGTCAAGACGCTGAAGGACATCGGCTGGAACGTGCCGATCGTCAGCCCGACCTTCGCCAATGTCACGCCCGTGGTGCTCAAGATCGCCGGCCCCGATGCCTTCAAGGGCGGCAACGTGATCGGCCAGACCTACAAGACCTTCACCTACTGCCCCAGCGATCCGGTGGGCACCTCGCCGTTCGCGCAGTTCCTCGCCCGCCTCAAGGCGGCCGAGCCGGCGCAGTTCGACCGCATCGCCACCACCACGGTGTCGTGGCTGTACGACGGCGCCTTCATCCTCAAGGCGGCAGTCGAAGGCGCGAAAAGCACCGAGGGCGCCAAGGTCGCCGCCTGGATCGAGGGCAATGCAAGCACGATCCCAAACCGCATCAGCGGCAACGTCTCGGCCAGCAAGACGCAGCACTTCCTGATCAGCGCTGAATCGCTCGAACTCGTCAGCCGCGCCGACGAACGCCGGCAAGACGGCATGGTGCTGCGCGCGGGGTGCTGAGACTGGAAACAGCCTGGCGAGGCGCGGTGCGTTTCGTCAGGCGTCCGTCCATGTCCCGGCAATGCCGAGATCGCTGAACAGGGTTTCGAGAAAGACCTTCGCAAGTTGCCTTGCCTGAGGCGTATCGACGCCGGCAATGAACTTGTCGGCGCTGAACAGGGCGGGGCAGCTGACGCGGCAGCGCCAGTCGCCCTCGGGTAATGCCTCTGGTGCGAAGACGACGGCAACAATGTCGCGACCGTCAGACGCTCGCTTGCCTCGAAATTCGCTGATTTGTTTGTTCACCTGCTTAACCCGAAGCCAATGAAAGCGCCACGCTTTACAGAATCGACTGCGTTAGAAGGGTATTTCGTCATCCAATCGGTTAGCCGTGTTTTCCGGAGGCACCGCTCCCTTTGGCAGCGGCAAATTCGTAACGATAAATAAGTTTAGGATGTCTTCGCGATCCATAAACATGACCTGTGACCGCTTCGTGGCGTCAAGCCGTTGGCCAAGCCAGTTCTTGGCTTGTTTTGTGATAATGCCGCCAGCAACAATGAAGGCGTGATCGACTAATACACGGCGGTTTACTTCAGAGTCGAATATTTCGTTCCCTAGCATCATGGTGATTTGGTTCAAAATCTCTGCGACGTTTGCGGCCCCATTTTTGCTCATGCCTGAGGAATCTAATTTTCCTTTCTTCACTTGGATGCCGAAATAAAGCACGTGAAGCGTGGGCAGGGTGTACTTCATCCACAAATCTTTGCCGTACTCCAACGCCTTATCGTCGTGCCCTGCCGCAGTGACACGGTGGAATCCCAACTGGCGGAACAGGGGCAGTAAAACCTCCCCGATTAGTTCGTCTTCGGAGCACGTGTCTAAATATGATGTGAGGTGACTCTTGCGCGCGAGTTCGGTGGGCGTCATCGGCCGATGGGGATTAGCTATTTGCACTACTGTATTGGTGGCGCTGTGGTTGAGCTGCCCTAAACCATGCTCGTCATAGAATGCTTCCCATCCTTCGCGAGCCAGCACGATATTTAGTGCTGCGAGCGCTTTGCTCCTGTCCGGGTCCCCCTCTTGTGCCTCACCTTTATCGAGCACGCGGCGAATGATTCGTACAAATGCGTCAGGAGGAACCGAGGGGCTCGGATGTGGTTGCGCTAGAACTTCTTCTAATCTGTTTGCAACCCACGACCATCGCGTCGATCCATCGTGAGTGTATTCAAGATCGCACTCTTCGAAGAACTCGGTGATAAAGCTGCTGGACCGATACTCAAAATTCTCGACGTTGCCGCATACGATGTCGGCAAGTGCCCTAAGATTTCTGTTCTTCCATTTCATTTGTGTTCACTAGGCAGTTGGTGGGCGGAGTCAAATTGATCGGCCAGTCCTAGCCTTCTCAAATGCCTGCCGTTTTCTCTAGTCAGAGGCACTTTTATCCCCTCTACTATTTAGTTTGCACGACTCTGAGTAGAGTCATCGGATGTAATATTCTTTGACATATTAGCAATAATATCCTATATAATGCCCAAATACCTTTCAGGGCATTTCCATGGGCCATCCCGATCTCGAACCCGATCCCCTCGATACCGACGGCTTCGATCCCGCCGCCTACGACGATCTCGTCGATCAGGCGAAACAGCAGGAGCGCGAATTGCGGGTGCAGAAGCGCGCTGCGCCGCCGCCGGAAAATCCGCTGAACCTGCGCAAGCCGCCGGGCTGGCTGTCCGAGTTCGAGCACAAGATGGGCGGCCGCGTCACCGCGGTGGAGTTCGACGATGGCCGGCGCATCGAGGCCTCGCGCCTGCTGGCGCAGCGCCGCGCCACCTATAACTGGGACATGGGCGCGCAGCTTCTGGTCCAGGGCAAGGATGCCTGGACCATCGCCTTTGAGCTCGGCTGTTCGGTCGAGGTGGTGCGCCGCCGCCTGGCCGATCCGAAGTCGAAGCTGAACCGCCTGGTCGAGGCGATGCGGGCCGAGCGTCATCGCCTGCGCGAATTGCGGCTGGAGCGGCAGGGCGACAGCGTGGTCGCCACCCTGGCCGAGACCCATGGCCATGAGCGCGAGGATGCCGACAAGTGGATGATGCGCTGGCTGGTCAACCGCGTCGCCGGCAGCCGGCCCGCCGCCGCCGCGGCGAAGCCGGGCGAGGCGCCGCTGGCCGCGCTCGCCCGCGCGCTGGCCGCTGAGCTGCGCCGCGCGCCCGAGGCTCTGCCGGCGCCGCAGCCGAAACAAGCGCACCTGGTCGAATCTAAGCCAGACCTGCCGAATCTAAGCGAAAGCCGCTGAATCTAAGCGGGAAATAGCGGATTTAAGCTGGATACTGCGGCGAAAATGGCGGAATTCCGCCACTTTGCCGGCCGGAAAATTTCCGCGGGGCCGGCGCGGCGTAAAGGAGGTGGCAGACACTTAATATAAGGGGGACACCGCTTGGTCGTTGCCCGCTTCTTCGCTAAAACAGGCCCGCCGCACGGGCGGTTTGTGGTGAGGAAGATCGATGGCGTCGTACCAGTACGTTTACGTAATGAAGGGTCTGAACAAGACCTATCCCGGCGGCAAGCAGGTGCTGAAGAACATCTGGCTCAGCTTCATGCCGGGCGCCAAGATCGGCGTGCTGGGCCTGAACGGCGCCGGCAAGTCGACGCTGATGAAGATCATGGCCGGCCTCGACAGCGAGTTCACGGGCGAGGCCTGGGCCGCGCAGGGCGCGAAGGTCGGCTACCTGTCGCAGGAGCCCGATCTCGATCCGACCAAGGACGTGCTGGGCAATGTGATGGAGGGCGTCGCCGAGACCAAGGCGCTGCTCGACCGCTTCGAGGAAGTCTCGCTGAAGTTCGGCGAGGTCACCGACGACGACGAGATGAACAAGCTGATCGAGGAGCAGGCCGCGCTCCAGGAGAAGATCGACGCGGCGAACGCGTGGGATCTGCAGCGCACGCTGGAAATCGCCATGGACGCGCTGCGCTGCCCGCCGGGCGATGCCGACGTGACCAAGCTGTCGGGCGGCGAGCGCCGCCGCGTCGCGCTGTGCCGGCTGCTGCTGTCGAAGCCCGACCTGCTGCTGCTCGACGAGCCGACCAACCATCTTGACGCGGAGTCCGTCGGGTGGCTGGAAATCTTCCTGCGCGACTACGAGGGCACCGTGGTGGCCGTCACCCACGACCGCTACTTCCTCGACAATGTCGCCGGCTGGATTCTGGAACTCGACCGCGGCCAGGGCATTCCGTGGGAGGGCAATTACTCCTCGTGGCTCGAGCAGAAGCAGAAGCGTCTCGAGCAGGAGGGCAAGCAGGAGGAGGGGCGTCAGCGCACCCTGCAGAACGAGCTGGAGTGGATCCGCGCCAGTCCGCGCGCCCGCCAGGCCAAGTCGAAGGCCCGCATCAAGGCCTATGAAGAGATGCTCAGCCAGGAGCACGAGAAGGCGCAGGAGCGCGCCCAGATCGTCATCCCCGCCGGCCCGCGCCTCGGCGACCTCGTGGTCGATGCCGAGCATCTGACCAAGGGCTTCGGCGACAAGGCGCTGATCGAGGACCTGAACTTCCGCCTGCCGCCGGGCGGCATTGTCGGCGTCATCGGCCCGAACGGCGCCGGCAAGACGACGCTGTTCCGCATGATCACCGGCAGCGACAAGCCGGACAGCGGCTCGCTGCGCCTGGGTGACACCGTGAAGCTGGGCTATGTGGACCAGAGCCGCGACAGCCTCGACGGCAAGAAGACCGTGTGGGAGGAAATCTCCGGCGGGCTCGAGATCATCCAGCTCGGCAAGCGCACGGTGCAGAGCCGCGCCTATTGCGGCGCGTTCAACTTCCGCGGCGGCGACCAGCAGAAGAGGGTGGGCCAGCTCTCGGGCGGCGAGCGCAACCGCGTCCACCTGGCCAAGATGCTGAAGGCCGGCGCCAACGTCCTGATGCTCGACGAACCGACCAACGATCTCGACATCGATACGCTGCGTGCGCTGGAAGAGGCACTGCTCGACTTCGCCGGCTGCGTCATCGTCATCAGCCACGACCGCTGGTTCCTCGACCGCATCGCGACCCACATCCTGGCCTTCGAGGGCGACAGCCACGTGGAATGGTTCGAGGGCAACTTCCAGGACTACGAGGCCGACAAGAAGCGCCGCCTCGGCGAAGACGCCACCCAGCCCCATCGCCTCCGCTTCAAGCCGCTGACGCGGGGGTAGTTTTGGACCGCCCCACCCGTCGACGAGCTCAGGATGAGGCTAGTTTGATTTCGTCTCTCGCAGTCCTCATCCTGAGCTTGTCGAAGGGTGAGGGTAGCGCTGTCGGAGGGCTAGCTTGATCCTCATCGGGCAGTACGACTCACCGTTCGTGGGCCGGGTGGGGATCGCGCTGCGGCTCTACGACTTGCCGTTCGAACACCGGCCGTGGTCCACCTTCGGCGACGGCGACAAGGTCGCGCAGTACAACCCGCTGCGCCGCGTGCCGGTCCTTGTCCTCGACAATGGCGAGACGCTGATCGAAAGCGCCCTGATTCTCGACTGGCTTGACGAGCAGCAGGGCCGGCCCGAGCGCGCGCTGGTGCCGCAACAGGGCGATGCCCGCCGCCGTGCGCTGAAGGTCTGTGCGCTCGCCACCGGCATGGCCGACAAGGCCGTGGCGCTGTTCTACGAGAAGGTCCTGCACAAGGAGCAGTCGGTGTTCTGGGCCGACCGCTGCCGCAGCCAGATCGAAGGAGCGCTGCAGGTGCTCGAGGCCGACCGCGCCGCGCTCGCCACGCCGTGGTGGCACGGTGCGGCCATGGGGCACGCCGACATCGCCGTCGCCTGCGCATTGCGCTTCTGCGGCGACGCCCATCCCGGCAGCATCGACCCCGCGCGCTGGCCGGCGCTCGCCGCCCATGCCGCGGCGTGCGAGGCACTGCCCGTGTTCAAGGATATCTCCCAGACCTTCATCCCGCCGTCCGCCTGACACGCCATGGCCCGGGTCCCTAAAGGCAGCAAGGAGAAGGTGGTGGAGCCCGACATCGCCGCCGATCCATTGCAGGCCGCCTTCGCCAACCTCCACCGCCGCCAGGCCGCCGAGCGCCAGCTGGCCGAATGCCGCGCCGCCCTGCTGGTGAAGCCCAACTCCGTCGATCTGCTGGTCGCGACGGGTGAGGTGCTGACCAAGCTGGGCCGCAATGCCGAGGCCGCGCAGAGCTATGCCAAGGCGCTCGCTCTTGCCCCGGGCCGCAGCGACCTCAGGCACCTCGTCGCGGCCCTCGGTGGCCAGTCGCTGCCGGCCCGCGCCGATGACGGCTATGTCGCCGCCCTGTTCGACGCCGCCGCCGACAGCTTCGATTCAACCCTTGTCGGCATGCTCGACTACCGCGTGCCCGAACTCGTGGCCGCCGCCGCGCGCGAGGCGCTGACCGGCACCGCCGACATCGTCGATCTCGGCTGCGGCACCGGCCTGTGCGGCCCGCTGCTGAAGCCACTGGCCCGCCGGCTGGATGGCGTGGATCTTTCGCCGCGCATGATCGACAAGGCGCGCGCCCGCAATGTGTACGATGGCCTTGCCGTGGGCGAGATCAGCCGCCATCTGCGCGGTCAGGCGCGGCGCTATGGCCTGGCCGTCGCCGCCGACGTGCTGGTCTATATGGGGGACCTTGTTGACACCTTCGCCGCCGTGGCCGGCGCGCTGAACCCCGGGGGCCGCTTCGTCTTCACGGTGGAGCGGCACGAGGGCGCGCCCTTTCACCTCGGCCCGGCCGGCCGCTACGCCCATGCGGACGCCTATATCCGCAAGGTCGCTGCCGATGCCGGCATGGAGGTGGTGCGGGCCGAAGACATCGTCCCGCGGCAGGAAAAGGGCCGGCCGGTCGCCGGCCGGCTTTACGTTACCCGTCGCACCTGATTATGGTCGCGGCACAGGGAGCGCACAGAACATGAGCGTAGTGGTTACCGGCGGCGCCGGCTTCATCGGATCGGCGCTCGTGCGCCAGCTTGTCGCCGCGGGCGAGACCGTGGTGACAGTGGACAAGCTCACCTATGCCGGCAACCCGGACAACCTGGCCAGCGTCGCGGCCAATCCGCGCCACACCTTCGTCCAGGCCGATATCTGCGACGGGCCGGCCATGCGGCAGGTCTTCGCCGCCCACAAGCCGCAGGCGGTCTATCACCTGGCGGCCGAAAGCCATGTGGATCGTTCGATCGACCGCCCGGCCGAGTTCGTGCAGACCAACGTACTGGGCACCGGCACGTTGCTCGAGGTCGCGACCGCCCACTGGAAAGGACTGAGCGAGGACGAGCGCGGCGCCTTCCGCTTTCTCCATGTTTCGACCGACGAGGTTTATGGCGAGTTGGGCGAGACCGGCCATTTCGACGAGCGCAGTTCGTACAAGCCGAACTCGCCCTATGCCGCCAGCAAGGCGGGCTCGGACCATCTGGCCCGCGCCTGGTTCCGCACTTTCGGCTTGCCGACGCTGGTGTCGAACTGCGGCAACAACTACGGCCCCTACCAGTTTCCCGAGAAGCTGATCCCGCTCACCATCCTCAATGCCGCCGAGGGGCGGCATCTGCCGATCTATGGCAAAGGCGACCAGGTGCGCGACTGGATTCACGTCGATGACCATGCGGCGGCACTTCGCGCCGTCGTCGCGCGTGGCCGGCCTGGCGAGACCTATCTGGTCGGCTCACGCGGCGAGCGCCGCAACCTCGACGTGGTGAAGGCGATCTGTGCGGCACTGGACGAACTGCACCCCAGCGGCGCGCCGCACGACAAGCTGATCGAGTTCGTGACCGACCGCCCGGGCCACGACGCCCGCTATGCCATCGATCCGTCGAAGTGCGAGCGCGAACTGGGCTGGCACCCGGCCCATACGCTGGAACGCGGCCTGCGCCAGACCGTGGAATGGTACCTGTCGAACCGCGACTGGTGCGCCCGCGCGGCGCAGGTCTATGACCGTGGCCGTATCGGGTTGGGCCAATCTGGTGCGGGGAAATCCGCATGACCGTCGTCCTGACCGGCGCCGGCGGCCAGCTGGGCCGCGCCGTCATCGCGGCAGCCAAGTCGGCCGGCATCGCCATCACGGCTCATGACCGCGCCGCGCTCGACATTGCCGATGCGGATGCCGTCCACCGGGCGGTCGACGGTGCATCGGTCGTCATCAACGCCGCCGCCTATACCGATGTGGACCGTGCCGAGGGCGACCTACTCGAGACGTGGCGCGTGAACTGCAGCGGTCCGGCGGTGCTGGCCGATGCCTGTAATGAGGGCGGCGCTGCCCTGCTGCACATCTCGACCGATTACGTCTTCGACGGCAATGACCGCAAGGCATACACCGAGCGCGACGCGGTCAGCCCGCTTGGCGCCTATGGCGCCAGCAAGGCCGAGGGCGAGGAGGCGATTGCCGACAGCCTCAAGCGCCACGTCATCCTCCGCACCGCCTGGCTGTTCTCGGCCACCGGGCGCAGCTTCGTCCGCTCGATGCTGACCGCCGCGCGCACGCGCGACGAACTCAGCGTCGTCTCCGACCGGCACGGCTGCCCGACTGCGGCGGACGACCTGGCCGGTGCGGTGCTGCATGTCGCCCAGGCGATGGCGCAGCCGAAGCACAAGCACTGGGGCATCTACCACTATTGCGGCGCGCCGCCGACGACCTGGTTCAAGTTCGCCGAGGCGATCTTTGCCCATCATCCGAAGCCGCCGAAGCTGGTGCCCATTTCCGGCAAGGACTGGCCGGCGCCGGCCCCGCGGCCCGACAATGCTGTGCTGGACTGCAAGAAGATCAAGCGCGACTACGGCCTGGAACAACCGGACTGGCGCGCGGCGCTCGGCCCGGTCGTGGCCGCAATAATGGCGGAGGGCGCAACGTGAAGGGCATCATCCTGGCCGGCGGCGCGGGCAGCCGCCTGCATCCGATCACGCTCTCGACCAGCAAACAGCTGCTGCCGGTCTATGACAAGCCGATGATCTTCCATCCGCTATCGACCCTGATGCTGGCCGGCATCTGCGATATCCTGCTGATCACCACGCCGCACGAGCAGGCGGCCTTCCGCCGCCTGCTGGGCGACGGCACGCAATGGGGCATCAAGCTGTCCTATGCGACCCAGCCCGAACCGAATGGCATCGCCCAGGCCTTCCTGATCGGTCGCGAGTTCATCGGCGGCGAGCCGGTGGCGCTGGTCCTCGGCGACAACATCTTCCACGGCGAGGGATTCATCGCAACGCTGCGCCAGGCGGCCACGTTCGATGCCGGCGCGGTGATCTTCGCCTATTGGGTCGCCGATCCCGAGCGCTATGGCGTGATCGAGTTCCAGGCCGACGGCAAGACGCCGAAGTCGATCATCGAGAAGCCAGTGAAGCCGCCGTCGAACTGGGCGGTTACCGGCCTGTACTTCTACGACAAGAATGTCAGCGACATTGCCGCTTCATTGAAGCCATCGCCGCGCGGCGAGCTCGAGATCACCGACGTCAATAACGTCTACCTGCAGCGCGGCACGCTGCGCGCCGAGCGTTTCGGCCGCGGCTTCGCCTGGCTCGACACCGGCACACCGGACAGCCTGCTCGACGCCGCCAACTTCATGCAGACCATCGAGAAGCGGCAGGGCCTGAAGATCGCCTCGCCCGAGGAAATCGCGTGGCGGCTCGGCTATATCGATGCCGCGCAGCTGCGCCGCCTCGCCGATGGCTACAAGAAGAATGCCTACGGGCAGTACCTGCTGCGCGTGCTGGAGCAGGGCTAGAGCAGCTTGCCCGGGTTCATGATGTTCCCCGGGTCCAGCATCTGCTTCAGCCCGCGCATCAGGTCCAGCTCCACCGCGCTCTTGTAGAGGGGCAGTTCGTCGCGCTTCAAACGCCCGATGCCGTGCTCGGCGCTGATTGAGCCGTGCAGCTCGTGGGCAACGCCATGAACCAGTTCGCTGATCTCGTGCCAGCGGCCGAGGAAAACCGCCTTGTCGCCGCCTAAGGGCTGGCTGATGTTGAAATGGACGTTGCCGTCGCCGATATGGCCGAAGACGACGGGCCGCGCATCGGGCATTCGCGCCAGTACCTCTGCGGTCGCACGGGTGATAAACGTCGCCATGCTCGACCGCGGCACCGAGATGTCGTGCTTGATCGACCCGCCCTCCGGCTTCTGCGCGTCGGACATGCTTTCACGGAGCCGCCACAGGGCCTGCGCCTGCGCCGCGCTGCCGGCAATGACCCCGTCCAGGGCAAGACCGTCGACCAGCGCCGCTTCCACCAGACGCTCCATGACCGGGCGCAGGGCGTCCGGCGCATCGCCGCCGGCGATCTCGATCAGAGCGTACCAGTCGTGCTTTACTGCCAACGGATCGCTGGCTCCCGGGGTATAGCGCAGGACGAATTCCAGCCCCGTGCGGGCCACAAGTTCGAACGCCTCGACCTGGCCGCCGCTCACCGCCTGCGCCACACCCAGAAGCGACACCGCCGCTGCCACGTCGGGTACAGCGACGAACGCGGTCTGCCGGTCGCGCGGCCGGGAGAACAGCTTCAGTGTCGCCGCGGTGATGATGCCCAGCGTGCCTTCGGCGCCGATGAACCACTGCTTCAGGTCGTAGCCGGTATTGTCCTTGCGCAGCGCGCGCAGGCCGTCGATCACGCGGCCATCGGGCAGTACGACCTCGAGGCCCAGCACCAGTTCGCGCATCATCCCGTAGCGCAGCACCGCGTTGCCGCCTGCATTTGTGGAGAGGTTGCCGCCGATCTGGCACGACCCTTCTGACGCGATGCGTAGCGGGAATAGCCGGTCCGCCTGGCCTGCCGCGCCCTGCACCGCCGCCAGCGTGCAACCCGCCTCGACGGTGATGGCATTGTTGAGCGGATCGACGCCGCGTACCTTGTTCATCCGCGACAGTGACAGCAGAACCTCGTTGCCGCTTTCGAACGGCACGCCGCCGCCGACCAGGCCAGTATTGCCACCTTGCGGCACGATGGGCGTGCCCGTCTCGGCGCAGATGGCAACCAGCGCCGCGACCTCGGCCGTTGTCGCCGGCTTCAGCAGAAGCGGGGTTCTGCCCTGGTACAGGCCGCGCCCTTCAACGAGATACGGCGCCAGCTCGGCAGCATCGGTCGACCAGCCACCTGCGCCCACGATGGCGCGCAAGCGGTCAAGGATGGCGGCCGCGATCACGCGCGCACCGGCAGCGGGCTCAACGGCCGCGCGATGAAGAAGAACACGAGAAACGCAAGGGTCGCGGCAATTCCCACGCACAGGCCGATGGTGCTGGGCGTGCCGTCGAACAACTGCCCGGCCAGCCAGGCAAAGACGGCGCCCGATGACATCTGCAACGTGCCGGTAATGCCCGACGCGATGCCGGCGATCTGCGGCACCGGCTGCATGGCCGCCGCGATGCAGGTCGGGTGGGTGATGCCGAACGATATGCCATAGACGATCATGGGCAGCACGATGACCAATATGCCCTCGGTTCCGCGCCATCCGGAGTAACTGCCGGCCAGCACCGCGAGGCCCGATGCCAGCGCCATCGACGTGCTGAGCGACAGCGTCCAGCGCACTGGCCAGCGGATCGCCAAGCGGCTGCCGATGACGGTGCCAATGATCGACGAAATGCCAACCAACGCGACAAAAAAGCCCGATTGCGTGATTGACACGTCGAACGCCTTCACCAGCACATAGGGCAGAATGGCCATGTACGCGAAAAAGGCGCCGTAGCTAATGAACATGATCGTGACGTACGACATGCTGATGGGCGTGGTCAGGAAGCGCCGGCTGTTCGTCGCCATGCGGGCAATATTGGTGGCGTCCTTGTCCGGTGTACGCAGCGATTCGGCGATGAAGAACATGGCAAGTATCAGCACCGTCAAACTCATTGCCGAGAGAACCAGGAACACGATGCGCCATGACGTGAATGTCAGCAGACCGCTGGTCAGGATCGGCGCCAGCATCGGCATGATGGAAATCACGGTGCCGATATAGGACATCATCTGGATGGCACGGGATTGGACGAAGAGGTCACGGATCACGGCGCGGCCCATGACCATGCCACTGGCGCCGCCCATGCCCTGCAGGATGCGGAACGCGATAAGCCACTCGATGCTGGGCGCGAAGGCGCAGCCGATGCCGGACAGGGTGAACAGGCTGAGGCCGGCCAGCAGGACCGGCTTGCGGCCGAACCGGTCGGCTAGCGCGCCGGTGAAAATGAGGCTGAGCGCCAGACCGCCGAGGAAGCCGCTGACGGTCAACTGAACCTGGTGGATCGGTGCATGCAGCGTGTCCGCGATGAGCGGCAGAGCAGGCAGGGTGATCGAGGTCGCCAAGGCCTGGGTCGAGGCGATGAGGCCGAGCAGGAGGGTGAAGGCCCGCGATTCAGGGCGGAGATACTTGATTGCCATTATTGCCTTGGTGCTGCCGCGCGACGCAGCCGGTCGTTGATTGCCAGGCCCAGGCCATGGCGCGGGATCGGCGCGACGGCGATGCCATCGACAGAGGTGCGGTCAAGCTGGCGCAGATAACCGAACAGGTTGGCGGCCGCTTCTTCCAGATCGCCGCGGCTGCTGAGGTTCAGTACTAGGGTGAAACCGCCAGGCACGTCCGCGCCGAACGCCAGCAGTGCCTCGCGTCCGCGCGATGCGGTTGCGTCGAGACGCAGCGGCAGCGTCGGGGCGTAGTGGCTGGCCATCATCCCCGGTGCGACCACTGCGCAGTGCGTGGCATGCTCCAGCGGGCCGACCAGACGTTCGAGGTCTTCCCCACCGATACCGCCGGGACGCAGCAGGCGCGGGCGCGCACCGCTGAGATCAACGATAGTGGACTCGACGCCGACCGTGCAGGCGCCGCCATCGAGGATCAGGTCCACGTCACCGCCGAGATCGTCCTCGACGTGCCGCGCCGTGGTCGGGCTGACCTTGCCGGACCGGTTTGCCGACGGCGCGGCAATGGGCCGGCCGGCCGCCGCCAGTACAGCGCGCGCAACGGGATGGGCCGGCACGCGCACCGCAAGGGTGTCGAGCCCGGCGGTCGCCAGCAACGACACCGGGCAGTTGTCCCGCCGCGCCAGCACCATGGTCAGCGGGCCAGGCCAGAAGGCGGTCGCCAGTTGCTTGGCCCAGGCATTCTCGCGGACGAGAGCGAAGGCGCCTTCGGCGTCGGGCACGTGACTGATCAGCGGGTTGAATGTCGGCCGGCCTTTGACCGCGTAGATGCGCGCCACGGCCCGGTCGTCGGTTGCATCTGCCGCGAGGCCGTACACCGTCTCGGTCGGCAGGGCGACCAGCCGTCCGTCGCGCAGCGCGCGTGCGGCCGCAGCGATGCCAGCGGCATCGGCAGTGACGATAGAGGGCAGGGTGCGGACCATGGGTTCGGGTCGGCTCAACTCGGTCAGGTTTGTCTCGGTGGATGACGTACGATATTACCTGTTCGTACCGGACACGCGAAGGGAGAACGCCGTGGCTGCCGACTATGTCGCCCCGCTCAGGGACATGACCTTTGCCCTGCGCGAGACCGCCGGACTGGCCGATCTGGCCACGTTGCCGGGCTTCGAGTCTGCCGAGCCCGATCTGGTCGAAGCGGTATTGGCCGAGGCCGCGCGGCTGGCGCAGCACGTCATCGCCCCGACCAACCAGGCCGGCGACCGCCAGGGCTGCCGGCTGGAAAATGGCACTGTCCGTACCGCGGACGGATTCCGCGACGCCTACGCACAGTTCTGCGCCGGCGGCTGGAACGGCGTGCCATTCGATCCGATGCAGGGCGGCGGCGGCCTGCCCTGGGCGGTCGCCATGGTGACCCAGGAGATGATCACCTCGGCCAACATGGCCTTCTCGCTGTGTCCGCTGCTGACCCAGGGCGCGGTCGAGGCGCTGTCCGTGCACGGCACGCCGGAACAGGTGGCGACCTATCTGCCGAAACTGGTCGCGGGTACCTGGACTGGCACCATGAACCTGACCGAACCGCAGGCCGGGTCCGATGTCGGCGCATTGAAGACCAGGGCGGAGCCTGCCGGCGATGGTTCGTGGCTGATCACCGGCACGAAGATATTCATCACCTTCGGCGACCACGACATGGCCGAGAACATTATCCACCTCGTCCTGGCGCGCACGCCCGGTGCGCCGGCGGGCACGAAGGGCATCTCGCTGTTCATCGTGCCAAAGTTCCTGATCGGCGCCGATGGCAGGCCGGGCCAGGCCAACGATCTGCGCTGCGTCTCGGTCGAACACAAGCTGGGAATCCATGGCAGCCCGACCTGTGTCATGTCCTATGGCGACAATGGTGGCGCCATCGGCTATCTGCTCGGCGCGGAGAACGAGGGCATGCGCTGCATGTTCACCATGATGAACAATGCACGGCTTTCGGTCGGCCTGCAGGGCCTTGCCATTGCCGAACGCGCCTACCAGCAGGCGCTGGCCTACGCGCGCGAGCGGCGACAGGGACGGTTGATCGGGCAGGTTGGCGGCGCGGACGTCGCCATCGTCCAGCATCCCGATGTGCGCCGCAATTTGATGCTGATGCGGTCGCAGATCGAGGCGATGCGCGGGCTGATCTATTTCAACGCCGCCGTGCTCGACCGCGCCCACCATCATGCGGATGCAGCGGTGCGCGCGGAACAACTGGGCCTGGCCCAACTGCTTATCCCGCTGTCCAAGGCGTGGTGCACCGACCTCGGTGTCGAGATCGCATCGCTCGGCGTACAGGTCCATGGCGGCATGGGCTTCATCGAGGGGACGGGCGCGGCGCAGCACCTTCGCGATGTGCGCATCGCACCGATCTACGAAGGCACGAACGGCATCCAGGCCATCGACCTGGTCCTGCGCAAGATTTCCGGCAAGGGCGCGGCGGCCCTGTCCGCCTTAGTGGAAGATATGCGCGCGGTTGACAAGGATCTGGCCGGTGCCGGCCCGGCGCTGGAGGCGATCCGCACGAGTCTGACAGCGGCGCTGACCGCCGTAGATCACGCCACTGCGCGGCTGGTGCCGCTGGCCGCCAGCGACCCGAACAAGGCCATCGGCGGTGCCACGCCCTATTTGCGCATGCTGGCGGTGACGGTGGGCGGCTGGCTGCTCGCGCGGCAGGCCCTGGCGGCGTTGCGTCTGGGTAATGCCGACAGGTTCAATGCCGCCAAAATTGCGACCGCGCGCTTTTATGGCGAGCAGGTGCTGGCGCAGGTGCCGGGCCTTTTACCAGCGGTACTTGGCGCCGACGAGGTGTTCGGCGATCTTGACGTAGCGTAAGCCTGCGGCACAAATCCCCGCCGACGCACCGTCCGCACGGGTATAGTTCGGCGTTCAATTTCCAGGTGAAGTATTCGCGTGACCCAGACCATTACCTTTCCGTTCGACCGCCGCCCGGAACCGGGCGAAGCCATGCCCGTCGCCGAGGGCGTGCGCTGGGTGCGTATGCCGATGCCGCTGGCCGGCCTCGACCACATCAACCTGTGGCTGGTTGAAGACGGCGATGGCTGGACCGTGGTCGATACCGGCGTGAAGACGGACCAGATCCAGGAACTGTGGGAAAACGTTTTCACGCGCGAGATCGGCGGCAAGCCGGTGAAGCGCGTGATCTGCACCCATTTTCACATCGACCATACGGGCATGGCGGGCTGGATCACCCAGCGGTTCCCCGGGATCGAATTGTGGATGACGTTCGGCGAATGGTCGTTCGCCCGGATGCTCTGGCTCGAGGCGCTGCCGGAGGTGCCGGAACATGTGCTGGAGTTCTACCGGCGCAGCGGCTTTGGCGCCGAGGCGATCGAGCAGATCAAGTCCAGCGGCTACGCGAACATGCAGAAGCAGTCGTGGGAGGTGCCGCGTGCTTTCCGCCGCATGACCGAGGGCGATGTCATCCGCATTGGCCAGCACGACTGGAAGATCATGATCGGGCGCGGCCATTCGCCCGAGCATGCCTGCCTGTACTGTCCGGCGCTGAACGTGCTGATCTCTGGGGACCAGGTACTGCCGCGGATCAGCCCGCATATCGGCCTGCACGCCAACGAGCCGGAGGGCAATCCACTGGGCCTGTACCTGAACTCGCTGAAACAGTTCAACAGCCTGCCGTCGGAAACGCTCGTCCTGCCGGCGCATAACGATCCGTTTGTCGGCGTCGGCGCGCGTGCCGACCAGCTGGCGCACCACCATGCGGTGCGGCTGGGCCTGCTCGGCGCGGCGATGGAAGACTGGACGCCGATGCCCGATGTGTTGCCGGTCCTGTTCCGCCGCCAGCTTGAGGGATTTCAGCGCATCATGGCGTCGAGCGAGGCGCTGGCGCACCTGCAGTACATGGTTGTCGACGGTACGGCGCAGCGCCGGCTGGACGCCGATGGCGTCTACCAGTTCCGCCGCGCAACCACAGAAATACCGCCGGCCGAAATCGGCCACGAATAGAACCGAACCGGGAGACGACGCCATGAGCGACACCATTGCCGCCATTGAGGGACCGATTGCCACGCTGACCCTGAACCGGCCGGGCGCGCTGAACGCGTTGTCCGCCGACATGGTCAAGGGCATGCGCGATTTCGCCTCGCAGGTGGAATCCGATCCTTCGGTCCGTTGCGTGGTGATCCAGGGCGCCGGTGATCACTTCATGGCCGGCGGTGACCTGAAATGGTTCCTTCCGGCGTTCGACGAACCGGCCGAGGCGCGCCGTCGCATCTTCGAGGACATTGTCCACGAGGTGCACCACTCCATCGTCACCTTCCGCCGCATGCGCAAGCCGGTGGTGGCCAGTGTGAAGGGCGCCTGCGCCGGCTTTGGCCTCAGCCTCGCCATGGCGTGCGACCTGGTGATTGCCGCCGATACGTCCAATTTCACCCTCGCCTACAATAATATCGGCGTCAGCCCGGATGGCGGCGGCTCGTACCACCTGCCGCGCCTCGTGGGTCTGAAGACCGCTATGGAAATCGCCCTGCTGGGCGACCGCTTCGATGCTGCAACTGCGAAGGCGCGCGGCCTGGTAAATTTCGTGGTGCCGGTTGCGCAGCTGGACGCTGAAACGGCGAAGCTTGCGGGGCGTTTGGCCGCCGGCGCGACCCACGCCTTGGCCAATGCCAAGAGGCTGCTGAACCAGTCGCTGGAGCGCAGCCTGGAAAGCCAGTTGCAGGCCGAGGCGGACAGTTTCGCCGATTGTTCCACCACGGCGGACATGCACGAGGGTATCAAGGCCTTCATCGAGAAAAGGAAGCCGGTTTTCACCGGCAAGTAGGGCACCGGACGGGCCGGGCGGTAGAGCATTCCGTTCGGCGCCGGGCGCGGGTACACTGGGGGCAGGGGCCACCGGAGCCCGTGGGAGGAAAAATGACCGAGCGCCCCTGGCTGGCGAAGTATCCCGATGGCATCGACTGGCATGCCGAGATTCCCGAGCGGCCGTTATATACGCTGCTCGACGATGCCGCGGCTGCCTATCCGAACAATCCCGCGATCGACTTCCTTGGCCGGACCTACGCCTATGCGGAGCTCAAACGCATGGTCGATCGGGCTGCCGCCGGGTTTCAGAAGCTTGGTGTCGGCAAAGGCGTCAGGGTTGGACTGTTCCTCGCGAATTGCCCACAGTTCATGGTGGCTTACTACGGCGTGCTGAAGGCCGGCGGCACGATCGTCAATTACAGCCCGCTCTATTCGGAACCGGAGCTTCGCCAGCAGATCGAGGACAGCAAGACCGAGTTTATGGTCACGCTGAATCTGAGGGCGCTGTATCCGAAGATTCGCCCCTTGCTTGGCACCTCGACCCTGCGCCACCTGATTGTGGGGACCATGTCGGAGGTCCTGCCGTTTCCGAAGAACTTTCTGTTCCCGCTGGTCCGCAGAAAGGATGTCGCGCCTGTAAGCTGGGGCGCCGATCATACGAAGTTCAGCGATGTTCTGGACAATGACGGCAAGTTCAATGCCGTCGAGGTCGACGCCAAGCAGGACATCGCGGTGCTGCAATATACCGGCGGAACGACAGGTGTTGCCAAGGGCGCGATGCTGAGCCACGCCAATCTTTACGCGAACACCGTGCAGAGCGCGTTGTGGTTTGGCGGGCTGAAGCCCGGCGCCGAACGAATGATGGGTGTGCTGCCGTTCTTCCACGTTTTTGCAATGACGGCGGTCATGAACTTCTCGGTTCGCATTGGCGGCGAGATCATCATGCATCCGCGCTTTGAACTTGTGCCGGTGTTGAAGGACATTGCGACCAAGAAGCCGACGTTGATGCCGGGCGTGCCAACCATGTTCACCGCGATGAACAATTATCCGGACATCAAGTCTTACGACCTGTCGTCGCTCAAGGGATGTATTTCCGGCGGCGCGCCGCTGCCGGTCGAGGTGAAGCAGAAATTCGAATCCCTGACCGGCTGCAAGGTTATCGAGGGCTATGGCCTGACCGAGGCATCGCCCGTGGTTTGCGCCAATCCGCTCTACGGCTTGAACAAGGCGGGGTCCATCGGCCTGCCGGTGCCGGGCACCGAGATCATCATTGTCGATCGGGAAAATCCCGAGCGCCTCATGCCGCGCGGCGAAGCCGGAGAGATCTGCGTCATGGGTCCGCAGGTGATGCGGGGTTACTGGGGCCGGGCAGCCGCGACAGATGAAGTGTTGCTCAACGGACGCCTGCGCACCGGCGACGTCGGCTACATGGACGAGGACGGCTATACGTTCATCATCGACCGCATGAAGGACCTCATCCTGGTCAGCGGGTTCAATGTCTTCCCCCGCCATGTCGAAGAGGCGATCCACCAGCACCCCGCCGTGGCGGAAGTTACCGTGATCGGTATCCCGGACGAATATCGCGGCGAAACGCCCAAGGCTTTTGTCCGCCTAAAAGACGGGCAGGCGCTGAGCAGTGCCGACTTGACCACGTTTCTGCGCGAGCGACTCGGAAAGCACGAAATGCCCAGCGAGATCGAATTCCGCGCCGAATTGCCCAAAACGATGATCGGCAAGCTCTCCAAGAAGGAATTGGTCGCCGAGGAGCGGAAGAAATTCGAGGCGCGGAAGCGAACTTGAACGGCGAGTTTGTTCGTCGGTGTAATGGTTTGGACTTTTTGTCCACGAGTGTTGCAAGCCTGCATCAGCTCTTCTGTCGCCATTGATCAAAACCGTATCAGAGATTGCGGTGTTCGCCTTAAATATGGGCAAGATGACTGTATAAATTGGTGGCAAACAGCTGTGCTATTTTGCCTATCTATTTGATTGTTAAAGATTTTATCTGTGTCGGACCGACCTCTCCCATCTCGCAATTGCGATATCGTTAGCTCCGCGAGGCTGGGGAGAATACTTTCCAGTCAGTGCTCTGGGGCCGTTGCAATCGGCAAGTCACAGGGTCCTTCAAGGAGATTTCATATGCTTAAGCTTCGTACCTTGGTTTCGGCGGCCGCGATTTGCGCCGGCCTCGGCACCGTGTCGGCCCAGGCGGCTGACCCGAGCGGTCCGTTCGGCGGCAATTTTGCCGGTTCGGTCGGCTTCACCACCGATTACAAGTATCGCGGCATCTCGCAGACCGGCAACGATCCGGCGGTCCAGGGTTCGATCGAATACTCGATCCCGGTGACGGATTTTGCGACCCTGTACGGCAGCGTCTGGGGTTCGAGCATCAATTTCGGTGGCAACCTCGAGACCGACTTCACCGCCGGCGTTCGCGGCACCGTGCTCGACAAGGTCGGCTACGACCTGAACGTGATTTACTACTACTATCCGGGCACCAACAGCGGCAACAACCTCGACTTCGTCGAGCCGGGCATCAAGCTGAGCTATGACTTCGGCTTCGCGGTCCCGTACGTTGGCTTCCGCTACTCGCCTGACTTCCAGGGCAACCGCGCTGGCAATACGGGCCATGCCGAGTACTACACGGGCGGCGTCACCGTTCCGGTGCCGGTCGACATGCTCACCCCGTACAGCGTCGCGCTGATGGGCGAGTACAATCACCAGGACATCAAGAACAACGCCCGTTGGGGCACGCCGGACTACAACACCTGGACCCTGGGTGTGTCGGCCACGGTGTACACGCTCGGCGTCTCGCTGCAGTACATCGGCACCGACCTGAGCAAGGCCGAGTGCTTCGGCGGCCTGTCGACCTGCGAAGACCGCGCGGTCTTCACGGTCAGCAAGACGTTCTGATCCAGTCCGCATAAAAACGGAAACGGCGCTCCGGTGGGGCGCCGTTTCTTTTTTGGCAGGATTGTTGGCTTGAAAGCTGCCGAGGGCCTCGGGACTTTTTTCAGGCGGCGCGGCGGCGCAGTCCGAGGCGATCCCAGACATTCTCCAGGGCGATGACCAGCTCGGCCATCATTTCCTCGGTGTGCAGGGGACCGGGGGTAATGCGCAGGCGCTCGGTGCCGCGCGCCACGGTCGGATAGTTGATCGGCTGGATATAGATCGCGTGGTCATCCAGCAGCATATCGCTGGCCCGCTTGCACAGGGCGGCATCGCCCACCATCAACGGAACGATGTGGCTCACGCTGGGCAGGACCGGCAGGCCGGCGTCAATCAGCATCGCCTTCAGCCGGGCTGCGTTCGCCTGCTGCGCGGAACGCTCCACCGTGCTGGACTTCAGGTGCCGGATGCTGGCGGCGGCGCCGGCAGCAATCACGGGCGGCAGGGTGGTCGTGAAGATGAAACCGGGCGCGTGGCTGCGGACCGCATCCACCATCGCCGCAGACCCCGCGATATAACCGCCAATCACACCAAATGCCTTGCCCAGGGTGCCCTGGACCACGGTGATTCGGTCCATGACGCCATCGCGCTCCGCGACGCCCGCGCCACGCTCGCCATACATCCCCACCGCATGGACTTCATCCAGGTAGGTCATGGCGCCGTACTTGTCGGCCAAATCGCAGAAGGCGCGAATGGGCGCAATGTCGCCGTCCATCGAATACACCGATTCGAAGAGGATCATCTTGGGGCGACCCGCAGGGGCGGCCTTCAGCAGTTCTTCGAGATGGGCGGCATCGTTGTGCCGGAAAATGTGCTTCTCCGCGCCCGAGTGGCGTACGCCCTCGATCATCGAATTGTGGTTCATCGCGTCGGAAAACAGGATGCATCCCGGCATCAGCTTGGCCAATGTGGCGATTGCCGTCTGGTTGGCGACGTAGCCCGACGTGAAAACCAGCGCCGCCTCGGTACGGTGCAGGTCTGCCAGTTCATGCTCAAGCGCAACCATCGCCTGATGCGTGCCAGAGATGTTGCGGGTGCCACCGGCGCCGGCGCCATACGCACGGATTGCGTCGGTCATTGCGTCGAGGACCTTCGGGTTCTGGCCCATGCCGAGATAGTCGTTCGAGCACCAGACGGTAATTTCGCGCCGCAGCGGATCCGAATGGTTCACGGCGCGGGGAAATTCACCGGCCATGCGCGCGAGGCTGGTGAAAACCCGGTAGCGTTTCTCCGCCTTCAGGCGAGCGACCGCGTCGGCAAAAACCTTCTCGTAATCCATCGGACCCAGCTCACCTTTCAGTGCCGCCCGCGCCGCTACTGGCGCATGGCGGAAGCTCCCCAACCTGTCTCATGGTACGATAGCAAATCGGGGCGGCCAAGGGTACCGCGGTACCTTGACCGGCCGCTCCTGGCAACGGAGGGAATGTCATCCATGCGACACAAAGACCCGGCTTCGTTGCGCTGCCCGTCGGCCCCTGGCTGGCGCAAGGCGGCTGTTCCACAACATATTGGCGTCTATTGGCGTTGGCCGCATATCGCTAGCGTCAGAAGGCCAGGAGGCGCTTGATCTGCTGCCTCAATTGAAGCCGGACATCCTGATGTGCGACTGGGAGATGAAGCCCATGTCGGGGTTGGATCTGGTGCGGCAAATTCGTAGCGACCCAACCGGTCCGCACGCCTTTTTGCCCATCATCATGGTCACCGCACATTCCTCGGCGGACCGGGTGACCATGGCGCGGGATGCGGGCGTGACGGAGTTTCTCGCCAAGCCGGTGACGGTGCGCGGGATCTGTGCCCGGTTGGTCGATGTGTGTGAGCGGCCCCGGCGTTTCCTGCGGGCACCCGCTTATTTCGGACCGGATCGCCGTCGTCGCCGCGATCCCAAATGGGCCGGCGCTTTGCGTCGCCGGGCGGATGCTCCGCCATCCGGCGATATGGTCGAGCTCTAGCTGGTCAGTTTGACGGCGGCGGAAAGGCTGCTGCTTCCAGGCCTTCGGCAATCAACTGGCCGATTGCGCCGCCATCTCCGGTGACGTTGCGCAAGATGATCCCGCGTATCGCCTCGACATGCGCACTGGCGATCTTGAGGTTGGACTCTTTGCCGTCCCGCTCCAGCATCGTGCACAGCGAGTGGCCTATGCGCGAGATCAGCGGGTAGCCGAAAGTTCCGCCCTGGCCCTTCATGTCGTGGCACACGGCGAATAGCGTCTCGATATGCTCCTTGCGCTGGGCGCCATCCATTCTCGCGCGGCCAAGGGCAGCTTCCATGCGCTCAAGATCGGCGCGGACCCACTCAAGAAAATCGTCCTTGAGCTGTAGCACCGCATTTTCCGCCTTGGCGATGGAATCCGCATCGATCCGGCCATCGCCGACCTTCATCTTCAGAAGATTGGGCGGGCTGAAATACCGCACATCGGGTGGTGGGGGCAGCGCCTCCACCTTGGCTTCATCGATTACGGTCATGTCGCGGCCACCTCACGCTTCGGCCCGTCGGCTCCCAGTTTATCGACCATGGACCCGATGCTCTCGAGAGATTGCGGTTGCTTGCCGGTAAACTCGGCGGCGGCGATTTCGTCCGGCGACTTGCCACGACGATCGATAACGGCAAACTCCTCCAGTTTAATTCGACGCCGGCAAGGACCAAAGAAGGTCTTGGTCTTTACGTATGGGCGCGGACGTTCGATGCAGTTCACGAGGCGCAGCAGCAGCGACTGAACCGAGATCGGTTTGGCCAGAAACTCGGTAACACCCGCGTCGCGTGCGGCCAGCACCCGCTGCTTTTCCGTATGTCCGGTCATCATGATCACGGGGATATACGGGTTCGGACTGTAGGCCTGGTTGCGCAGGTGCTTGGTCAGCTCGATGCCATCCATTGGCGCCATCATGTAATCGGTAATCACGAGATCCATCGGGCCGCTGCGCAGGAATGCCAGCGCCTCGCTGCCATCCTCGGCGGTATAGATGTGCTTGACGCCGAACTCCTGCAGCATCGCCGCGACCAGCATGCGCATGTGCTTGTTGTCATCGACGACAAGCACATTCAACTGGCTGAAGTCGTAAGTCCTGGCCATGGAAACGCCGTTGTGGTTGCTAGAAAAGTCCCGGCCATTCGACCGGCCGCTCCTGCCCAGTCTGTCGGATTGTACTTAAGGGAAAGTAAACACCGGCGACCTATTCGGCAGCTGCGCCATGGGGAGCGTGGCCTGCTTCATGGCCCTGCGGATGGGCGTCCTGAAGCTCCGAAAGCTTGCGGGCAATCGAGCCCGCCGGCCGGGTAAAGCCCGCCAGCAGGCTGTAGAGAACCGGCACGATGAACAGGCCCAGCAAAGTGGCGATGGTCATGCCGCCAATAACGACAATGCCCAGCGCCTGGCGGCTCTCGGCGCCGGCGCCGGTCGCCCAGGCCAATGGCACCGCGCCGAAGATAGTTGCGATCGACGTCATCAGGATGGGGCGCAGGCGCGCGACCGAGGCCTCAAGGACCGCCTCGAAAATTTTCTGCCCGCTGTCGCGCAGCTGGTTGGCAAACTCCACAATAAGAATCGCGTTCTTCGCCACCAGTCCGACCAGCATGACAATGCCGATCTGGCTGAAGACGTTGAGCGTCGCGCCGGACAGCGCGAGCGATGCAAGCGCACCGGCGATGGCGAGCGGGACGGTGGCGATGATGATAATCGGGTGAATCCAGCTCTCGAACTGGGCGGCGAGCGTAAGGAACACGACGACAATCGCCAGAACCAGGGTGAACAGCAGGGCGGTGGACGATTCCTTGAACTCGCGGCTTTGGCCGCGATAGGTGATACGCGCCTCCGGCGGCAGTTCGGCGGCAATGACCCCATCGACGTAGTCCAGCGCCTGCGCCAAGGTGTAGCCAGGTGCCAGCGTTGCCGAGACCGTGATGGTGCGCATGCGGTCGACGCGCTGCAGGTCCTTGGCGCCCGATGTCTCACGCACGGTTACCAGGTTCGACAGTGGCACCAGTTTGCCGGCGTTCGAACGCACGAAGATGTTGGTCAGATCGTTCGGAGAGGTGCGGTCTTCGCTGCGACCGCGGACGATGACATTGTATTGGTTGCCATCGCGCTGGAACGTGGTGACCAGGCGCTGGCCCAGCATGGTCTCCAGCGTGCGGCCCACGGCTTCGAGCGACACGCCGAGGTCGGCCGCCTTCGGCCGGTCCACCGCGACACGAAGCTGCGGCTGCGTCGGCTGGTAGTTCTTGGTGACGCGCGGCAGTTGCGGGTTCTCGCGGGCCTTGGCGATCACGCGGTCGGCCCACTCGTCGATCACCTGGTAGGTCGGTCCGCCGATGGCAATCTGGACCGGGAACTGGAATGCCGGCTGGCCCAGGCTGGGCGGATTGATCGGGGTCGCCTGTACACCGGGAATCGCCAGCAACTGCGGCGCGATACTCTTAACAAGGTCCTGCTGCTTGAGGTCGCGCTTGCTCCAGTGCTTCATGCTGGCCGTTACCGTGGCCTCGTTCACCGGGCCGGGGCGATTAAAACCGGGGGCCAGGATCATCATGATGCCGTCGATGGCGCCATCCTTGTCGGCCGCCCGCATCCGCTTCTCGACCTCGGCCGCGTAACGGCGGGTGTAGTCGAGGCTGGAGCCTTCCGGCCCAATGATCTGCACGAAGAAGTTGCCGCGATCTTCAAGCGGTGCAAACTCCTTCGGCACGGTGACATAGAGCGCGGCGATTGCCAGCAGGCTGGCCGCCCATATCGCCAGCGTGATGACTGGCGCCGCCAACGAAGCGCGCAGAAGCCACCGATAGGCATTCGTCATGCCGACGAAGACCGGTTCGGTAATCTTGTGCAGCAGGCCTTCTTCCGTTGCCGGCTTGAGCAGCTTGGAACACAGCATTGGCGTCAGGGTAAGAGCGACGCTGCCCGAAAACAGAACGGCGGCCGCCACGGCGATGCCAAATTCGCGGAACAGGCGGCCGGTATTGCCGTCCAGCAGCGAAATCGGCACGAACACCGCGATCAGCACCAGTGTGGTGGCGATGACCGCGAAGCCGATCTGCCGCGCGCCGCGCAATGCGGCGACCAGCGGGGGCTCGCCCTCCTCGATGCGGCGGTGGATGTTTTCGAGGACGACGATCGCGTCATCGACCACCAGCCCGATGGCCAGCACGACGGCCAGCAGCGTCAGGACGTTCAGGGAATAGCCAAAGGCGCCCAGAACGATGAACGAGCCGATGATCGAGACCGGGATCGCGATGGCCGGAATCAGCGTTGCACGCCAGCTGCGCAGGAAAATGAAGATGACGCCGATGACCAGGGCCAGGGCGATGCCCGTGGCGTGGTAGACCTCGTTGATCGACTGGTCGATGAAATCAGAACTGTCGTAGCGAAGGCGCAGCGTCATGCCTGGCGGCAGGTTCTGCTGCACGCGGGCAAGTTCTTCTCGCGCACCGCGGCTGATCTCCAGCGCATTGGCCGTCGACTGGCGATAGATGGCGAGACCAATCGTGGGCCTGCCGTCGATCAGCATGTCGGTGCGGTCGTTCTCGGGCGCTAGTGAGACCTTGGCGATTTCGCCGAGGCGGATGGGATAGCCTGATATCTCTTTAACGACCAGGCCGCGGAACTGCTCGGGCGTGAGCATGGAGGAGTCGGTCTTGACCGAGAACTCGCGCATCTGGCTCTCGATGCGCCCGGCGGGAATATCGACGTTCTGCGCGCGGATTGCCGCCTCGACTTCCTGCGACGTCAGGCGGCGCGCGGCCAGCGCCGCGCGGTCCAGTTCAATGCGCATGGAATATTTGCGTTCGCCGCCGATGGTGACCTGCGCCACCCCGGGCACGATGGAGAAGCGATCGACCAGGTTGCGTGCCGCGTAGTCGGACAATTCCAGCGATGTCATGTGGGTGGAGCCGAGTGCGAGCCACATGATAGGCCGGGCATCCGAATCCGCCTTCGCGATGACAGGCGTGTCGGCCTCGACCGGCAACTTGCCCAGCACGCGGCTGACTTTGTCGCGCACGTCGTTCGCGGCGGATTCCACCGGCCGCGACAGCAGGAATTCGATGGAGATCTGGGAGTTTTCCTCGCGGCTGAACGAGGAGATCGAGCGAATGCCTTCGATGCCGGAAACGGCGTCCTCGATGATCTGGGTGATCTGGGATTCGACGATCTCGGCGGCGGCGCCCTTGTATGTCGTGCTGACCGTTATGATCGGCGGATCGATGTTGGGATATTCGCGGACCGACAGTTTCTGGAACGCAAACAGGCCGAAGATAACGACAATCAGGGAGAGGACGGTTGCGAAGACCGGCCGCTTGATCGAGACGTCGGAGAGGACCATGGCGGGCTCCCTAGCTGCGGGCTGGCGGTGTCACGCCTGATGCCGGCGAAGGCGAGGGCGATGCGACGACGCGTACCTGCGCTCCATCACGCAGCTGCTGCAGGCCGCCGACGGCCAGCGTCTCATCGGCCCTGACGCCTTCGACGATCTCGACCCCGCCGTTGATGCGCTGGCCGGTACGAACGCGGCTTCGCACTGCCTTGCCCTCGCGGATGAGGTAGACAAACTGGCTGCCGCCCGAAGCCAGGATCGCCTCTTCCGGAATGACGACGGCGTCGGTCTTGGTGCCGAGGCTGACCAGCGTGGTCATGAACAGGCCGGGCTTGAGGATCTCGTCGGGATTCGGAATCAGCGCACGGACCCTGAACGAGCGGGTGACCGGATCGATGCGGCCTTCAACCAAGGTGATGGTCCCGGTGAAGTCGCGGCCCGGAAACGCGGAGCTGCGCGCCAGCACCTGCGTGCCGGGCTGCACCGCCTGCAGAACGGTTTCCGGCAGTTCGAATTCCAGCTTGATCGTCGACGGGTCATCGAGCGTGGTGATGACGTCGCCGGGGCGTACGAGCGCGCCCAGGCTGACGCTGCGCATGCCGACGCGGCCGGCGAACGGTGCGCGGATGTTCAGGTCGCCGCGCTTCGACATCTCGGCCTTGAAGCGCGCATCGGCCTGCTCCAGAGATTTCTGCGAATCGTCGAGACGGGCGCGCGCCAGTGTGCCGGCCTCGACCAGCGCCTTGTTTCGGTTGTAGGTGTTCTCGGCGCCGTCGCGCGCAGCGCGCAGTTCCTCGACACGAGCGTCATTCTCGCCCGCCTCGAGTTCGATCAGAACCGTACCGGCGCTGGCCTTCTGTCCCTCTTGGAAATTGATGCGGCGGATCGTGCCCATCGCTTTCGCGGTAATGCTTACGGACTCGTTGGCGTTCGCCGTGCCGACGGCTTCTACGCGGCTTGAAATCTGTTGCACGCGAGCCTTGGTGATCTCGACCGGAATGGAACCGGCGCCACCGGCCGGTGTACTCGCCGCCACCTGCTTGCTGCCGATGAACGGCAGACGATCACGAAAAAACCAGCCCCCGCCGGCCAGAACCGCCACTACGGCGACTACCGCTACCTGAGTCACGATCTTCATGTGAACAAGGCTTTCCCTATCGCGGCCTGCTGCCGATCTTCAGGCCGATAAAATTCCATCCGTCCGTTCCGTGTCGGCCTCCCCGCCGGACACCTGAACGACCCCACGTTTCCGCCAGATTGTTATGTTTTGCGGCGTGACGCCCATATTATCCAGCATGGCCACCGCACTGTATACACATTCGTCTTGTCTGGATCATGACATGGGCCGTCACCATCCCGAATCCCCCGACCGGTTGCGGGCGGTATTGTGCGGCATCGGCGGGCCGCGATTTGCGGGTCTTCAGCGTCGGGAGGCGCCACAAGCAACAGTTGAGCAAATTGCGCGCGTACACCCGGTCGAGTTTGTCGAGCGACTGCTGAGCGCCGTACCAGCCGAAGGGCAGCACCAGATCGATGGCGATACGGCCCTGAATCCCGCCTCGGGCGAGGCGGCCTTGCGGGCGGCAGGTGCTCTGTGCGCCGCGGTCGATGCGGTCGCCGGGGGGGCGATTTCGAACGCATTTTGTGCCGTTCGGCCACCAGGCCATCACGCCGAACCCAGCCAGGCAATGGGGTTTTGTCTTTTCAATAACGTCGCTATCGGCGCGATGCAGGCGCGGCACGTTCACGGGTTTCAAAGGATTGCAATTTTCGACTTTGACGTGCACCACGGTAACGGAACCCAGGCGGCCTTCTGGAACGATCAGGACGTCCTTTTTGTTTCTACCCACCAGTCGCCGCTTTATCCCGGGACCGGAGATGCAGACGAGACCGGAAGTTCGGACAATATTCTCAACATTCCGCTCGCACCCGGCAGTGGATCTAATGCTTTCCGTTCTGCTGTCTCGGACCTGGTCCTGCCGGCACTGGACGCTTTCAAGCCTGACTTCATCTTCATTTCAGCGGGTTTCGACGCCCATTCGGCCGATCCGCTGGCAAGCCTGGAACTCGAGTCAGAAGATTTTGCGTGGGCCACGGCGGAAGTCGCAAAAATCGCCCAGCGGCACTGTGCCGGCAGGCTGGTTTCGACCCTCGAAGGAGGCTATGACCTCATGGCGCTCGCGGCGTGCGCTTCTGCGCATGTCGGGGCGCTCATGGAAGCTGCCGAGGCATTGGACCGGCGATGAGCAAGACCCAGAATCAGGACGCGACCACCATGCCGGCCGATATTGCCGCGATGACGTTCGAGCAGGCGCTCGCCGCCCTCGATGACATTGTGAAGAAGCTGGAAAGCGGCCAGGTCGACCTGGAAGCGTCGATTGAAATCTACACCCGCGGTACGCTGCTCAAGCGCCATTGCGAGGGCAAGCTGCGTGACGCGCAGGAGCGCGTGGAAAATATTGTGCTGGGACCCGACGGCGCGGTATCTGCCGCGCCGGCCAGTTTCGATTGATCGCCTGATGCCGACCCTGCAAGAGGCGATGGCCCATGTCGGCCGTGATGTCGACCGCGTGCTCGAAACCGTGTTGTTGCCGGGCACCGGTCCCGAAGGGCGCCTGGCCGATGCAATGCGTTATGCGACGCTGGGCGGTGGCAAAAGGCTGCGGCCCTTTCTGGTTGCTGCCAGTGCCGACCTTTTCGACGTGCCGACCGAACAGTCGCGGCGGATCGGTGCGGCGGTCGAACTGGTGCACTCCTACTCGCTGGTCCACGACGATTTGCCGTGCATGGACGACGACGACCTGCGCCGTGGTCGCCCGACCGTCCACCGCCAGTTCGACGAGGCAACGGCGGTCCTAGCCGGCGACGCCTTGTTGACTCTCGCATTTGATCTGCTGGCCGCCCCGGCGACCAGCCCCAGTGCCGATGTCCGTGTTGAATTGATGCGCGCACTGTCCCATGCGGCCGGGGCCCACGGCATGGTCGGGGGCCAGGCGATCGACCTAGCGGCGGAGGCAACGCCGCTGGACCTCGATGGCATCACCCGGTTGCAGGCGCTTAAGACCGGCGCACTGATCGGCTTTTGCTGCGAGGCCGGGGCCATTGCCGGCCACGCCGAGCGCGAGCGCAGGCACGCCCTCAAGGCCTATGCCCACGATCTGGGCCTGGCGTTCCAGATTGCCGACGACCTGTTGGACCTTGAAGGCACGGTCGAGGAAACCGGCAAGGCCGTTCGCAAGGATGACGCTGCGGGAAAGGCGACTTTCGTGCGTATCATGGGCGTCGACAAGGCGCGCCAGCAGGCAGCATTCCTCGCCGCCCAGGCAAAGGACCATTTGCAGGTTTTCGGCGCCCGTGCCGATCTTTTGCGGGACTTGGCCGAGTTTGCTATAAACCGGCGCTCCTGACGCACCGAAGGATCGATTTGACGTGTCCGGCGTGACGACATCTTCCGCAGGCAAAACGCCGCTTTTGGATACGGTTCACAAGCCGGCAGATATCCGCGCCTTCTCGCCCGCCCAGTTGCGCCAACTCGCCGACGAGTTGCGGATCGAAACCATCGACGCGGTCTCGCTGACCGGCGGTCATCTGGGCGCGGGCCTTGGCGTCGTCGAACTGACGGTCGCCCTGCATCACGTCTTCGAGACGCCGCGCGACCGGCTGATCTGGGACGTCGGCCACCAGTGCTATCCGCACAAGATTCTAACCGGCCGGCGCGACCGCATCCGCACCCTGCGCCAGGGCGGCGGCCTGTCCGGTTTTACGAAGCGCAGCGAAAGCGAGTACGACCCGTTCGGCGCGGCGCACGCTTCGACGTCGATCTCGGCCGGCCTCGGCATGGCCGTGGCGCGCGACCTCGCCGGCGATGACAACAATGTCATCTGCGTAATCGGCGACGGCGCGATGTCGGCTGGCATGGCCTACGAAGCGATGAACAATGCCGGCTCCATGGACAGCCGGCTGATTGTCATCCTTAACGACAACGACATGTCGATCGCGCCGCCGGTCGGCGCCATGAGCGCCTATCTCTCGAAGCTGATCTCCTCGCGCTCGTACCTGGGCCTGCGCCGCCTGGCCAAGCAGATTGCGAAGATTTTGCCGGCCAGCCTTGGTCGCACGGCCGAGCGCGCCGAGGAATATGCGCGCGGTATCGTCACCGGCGGCACGCTGTTCGAAGAGCTCGGATTCTACTATGTCGGCCCGGTCGATGGTCACAACCTGAACCACCTGCTGCCTGTGCTGCGCAATGTGCGCGATGCCCGCAACGCCGGCCCGGTGCTGATCCATGTGGTGACGCAGAAGGGCAAGGGTTACGCACCTGCCGAGGCGGCCGATGACAAATATCATGGCGTGTCGCGCTTCGATGTCGTCACCGGCGCACAGACCAAGCCGAAGCAGGGCCCGCCCGCCTATACCAAGGTGTTCGCCGAGGCCCTGATTGCCGAGGCGGAGCGTGACGAGCGTATCGTGGCGATCACCGCTGCCATGCCGTCCGGCACCGGCCTCGACCTGTTCGCGCAGCGATTTCCGAACCGCAGCTTCGATGTCGGTATTGCCGAGCAGCACGCGGTGACCTTTGCCGCCGGTCTTGCCTGCGAGGGCTTCAAGCCGTTCGCCGCGATCTACTCGACCTTCCTGCAGCGCGGCTACGACCAGGTCGTGCACGACGTGGCGATCCAGGGCCTGCCGGTGCGCTTTGCCATCGACCGCGCTGGCCTTGTCGGCGCCGACGGCGCAACCCATGCCGGCTCGTTCGACATTGGTTATCTAGGCGCCTTGCCCGGGATGGTGCTGATGGCGGCGGCGGACGAGGCCGAGCTGGTGCACATGGTTGCCACCTCTGCCGCGATTGATGACCGGCCCAGTGCGTTCCGCTACCCGCGAGGTGAAGGCCTTGGCGTCGAACTGCCGGTGCGGGGCCAGGTCCTGTCGCTCGGCAAGGGCCGCGTCGTGCGCGAAGGCAGCAAGATCGCGATCCTGTCGTTCGGTGCGCGGCTCGGCGAATGCCTGAAAGCGGCGGACGAACTGGCCCAGCGTGGCCTGCCGACCACGGTTGCCGATGCGCGTTTCTGCAAGCCGCTTGACGCCGATCTGGTGCGTCGCCTCGCGGCTAACCACGAGGTGCTGATCACGGTAGAAGAAGGCGCCGTCGGCGGCTTCGCCAGCCACGTGCTGCACTACCTCAGTACCGCGGGGCTGCTGGACCAGGGGCTGAAGGTCCGACCGATGGTCCTGCCGGACGTGTTCATCGACCATGAATCGCCAGCAAAGCAGTACGACCTCGCCGGCCTCAACGCCGCCGGCATTGTCGGTACCGCGCTCGCCGCCCTCGGCCACCCGGTCGAGAAGTCGGCACGGGCATAGTCTAAAACCAGGCAGGCTGACCGCATCCGGTTTCGCCCGCCGCGAAACCGTGAAAGCCATGAATTCCAACGTTCACACAGCCGCCCGCGGCGGTTCCTCCTGGTGGGAAGAAGCGCGCGCGACATTCGCACTCGGCGCACCGCTGGCCATTGTCCAACTCACCCAGTTCCTCGTCAGCACGACCGAGGTGATCCTCGTCGGGCATCTGGGGCCGCAATCGCTCGCCGCCGTGGCACTGGGGCACAGCGTGCACTTCACCGTCTGGATGTTCTGCCTGGGCATCACCGTCACCGTCGCGCCGCTCGTGGCCCGCGCGCTGGGCGGCGGCGATGTCACGGTGATGCGGCCGATCCTTCATCAGGGCCTGATCGTGGCGACGCTCCTCGGCATTCCGGCGACGTTCGTTGTCTGGCATGGCGGCAATATCCTGTCGGCCCTGGGCCAGCGGCCGGAGACGGTCGCGCTATCCACGCAATACCTGCACCCGCTGGCGTTCAGCATGGTGCCGTCGCTGTGGACCGGCGCGCTACGTGCGTTCATCTCGGCGCACAGCCGGCCGCGCGCTGTACTCGGTGTTGCGGTCATCGGCCTCGGCTTCAATGGCGTCTTCAGCTACGGACTTATCTTCGGGCAACTCGGTCTGCCGCAACTCGGCATAACGGGCGCCGGTATCGGCGTGACAGCAACGAACGTGGTGATGTTCGTGGCGATGACGACCTATCTCGTCGCCATGCCCGCCTTCCGCTCGTATCGGCTGCTGGCAGGGTTTCGCTTCGACCGCACGTGGTTCGTCGAGATCCTGCGTGTCGGCATACCCGTCGGCGCGACCATGGTTCTCGAGGTCGCCTATTTCAACGCGTGCCTGCAGTTGATGGGATTGCTCGGCACGGACCAGCTGGCGGCACACCAGGTGGCGCTGCAATTCGCCGCCCTGTCGTTCATGTTGCCGCTTGGTCTGGGCCAGGCGGCGACGGTGCGGGTGGGCTATAATGCGGGCGCTGGCGATCTCCGCGCGGCGTTCCGCGCCGGCTGGGTGGCGCTGGGACTGGGCCTCGCCTGCGTCAGCATCGCAGGCCTGCTGTTCTGGCTGGTGCCGCGTTCACTGGTGGGACTGTTCGTCGATGTGGGTGAACCGGGCAATTTCGCGATGATTGGGTATGCCGTTAGCTTCCTCGCCGTCGTGGCGGCCTTCCAGCTGGTGGACGCGACCCAGGCCATTGTGGTGGGCGCATTGCGCGGCCTGAAGGATACGCGTGTGCCGCTGGCCATCGCGGCCTTTGGCTATTGGGTGGTGGGGCTCGGCATCAGCGTTGCGCTTGGCTTCTATACGTCGCTTGCCGGTGTTGGCATCTGGATCGGCTCGGCGGCCGGCCTTGCCACGGCAGCGCTGCTGCTGACCTGGCGGTTTTACCGTGCGAGCCGGGCCCATGCCCAAGGATAGGCTCGACCAGCTCCTAGTCCGGCGCGGTCTGGCGGAAACGCGGACCAAGGCACAGGCTCTGATTCTCGCCGGCGCGGTCTGGTCGGATGATACGCGTCTCGACAAGCCGGGCGCCAGCTTCGATGACGGACTGCAACTGGAAGTGCGCGGCAAGCCCCACCCGTGGGTCAGCCGCGGCGGGGTGAAACTGGCCTTCGGGTTGGACCATTTCGGCCTCGATGCCACGGGGCTGACCTGCCTCGACATCGGCGCTTCGACCGGTGGATTTACCGACGTGCTGCTCACCCGGGGGGCGGCCAAGGTCTATGCCATCGACGTTGGCCACGGCCAGTTCGACTGGAAACTGCGCAATGATCCCCGCGTCGTGGTACTGGAGCGCACCAACGCCCGGCACCTGACCGCGGCGGAGGTACCCGAACCGGTCGGCGCGGTGGTTTGCGACGCCAGCTTCATCGGGCTGGAGACCGTCCTGCCGACACCGATGTCATTTGCTGGCCCGGGCGCATTCTGCGTCGCTTTGGTTAAACCGCAGTTCGAGGTTGGCAAGGGCAGGGTGGGCAAGGGCGGCGTGGTGCGCGACCCTGAACTGCACCGGGAAGTGTGCGACCGCATAGTGGCCTGGTTCAGCGCCTTGGCGGACTGGAGCGTGTTGGGATTGTGTGAAAGCCCGATCAAGGGACCGGAGGGGAATGTGGAATTTCTGATCGCGGCGCGCCATGCGTGACGTCGAAGGTGTCATCCAGCGCGTCGGCGGCCAAGGCGACGGCGTCCTGCAGCAGGACGGCCAGACCTATTACGTGCCGTTTACGGTGCCGGGCGACCGCGTTGCCGCCCGTATCGGCAAGGCGCGGGGCGATGGCTATGCCGCCGCATTGCACGAGGTGCAGTCCCCTGGCCCCGGCCGGGTCACGCCGCCATGCCCACATTTCCATGCCTGTGGCGGCTGCGCCTTCCAGCACTGGGACGAACGCCCCTATCTGGAGTGGAAGCGCGAACAGGTGCATATCGCACTGGTAAGGCGCGACTTCGACGGCGTCGAGGTCGCGGAGACGATTGCGGTGCCGCCGGGCGAACGCCGGCGTGCGGATCTGGTCGCCTTGCGCGTTGCAAAGAAGGTCCTGATAGGCCTGCACGAGCGCGACGGCAAACGCATCGTCAATATGGAAACCTGTCATGTACTGGACCCGCGCCTGGTCGCCATGCTGGACCCGGTGCGCGACCTGCTGGCGCAGATACTGCCGGTCGGTGCGCCCGCCGATGTGGTGATGACGGCAACCGACGGCGGCATCGATCTGGGCCTCGGCCGCATATCGCCTTCGATGGCGCAGCGCACGCAGATGGTCGCGTTCGCCGAACGGCACAATCTCGCGCGCATCACCCTGCTGGGCAGCGATGGCCCGCTGGTCGTTCGCCGCGCGCCGGTGCTGCGCTTTGGCGGCGTGCCGGTCGAATTGCCGCCCGGCGGTTTCGTCCAGGCCAGCCCGGCTGCCGAGGCGGCGATGACCCGCATGGTCGTCGAGGGCCTGGTGGGTGCGACGAGGATTGTCGACCTGTTCTGCGGCATGGGTACGTTTTCGCTGCCGCTCGTGAAAGAGGCGAAGGTCCATGCCATCGACACCGATCCCAATCTCATTGCCGCACTGCAGACCGGTGCGAACCGCGCGGTGCTGGGGGGGCAATTGTCATCCGAGCGGAGAGACCTGTTCCGGCAGCCGTTGACGGCCAAGGAACTGGGCAAATTCGACGGCCTCGTGTTCGATCCGCCACGCGCGGGCGCTCGCGAACAGGCGCTGGAAATCGCCAAGTCTGATGTGCCCGTGGTCGTGGCGGTGTCCTGCTATCCGGCAAGCTTTGCCCGCGATGCCCGACTGCTCGCCGATGGCGGCTACCGCCTTGATCGCGTTGTGCCGGTCGATCAGTTCCGCTGGTCGCCACACGTTGAGCTTGTAGGAGTCTTTCGCCGGCCGTGAACTTTTCCTCACCTTCTCCGTTGGGTTGCACAGAAGCGGTTTCCACTCTGTCTGCACACCGAAGGAGGCGAATATGTTTGCTCTGCGGCCGATCCATGCGACGGCGGCGCTGCTGGCCCTGGGCCTAGCTGCCTGCCAGCCTTATCCGTCTCAAGAATATTCGCCGCGCACGCCGCCCGCGCCGCCGCCGCCGATCGCCCTGATGGGCACGCTGACCGGCAGCCAGGAAGTTCCGGCGAAGCCGGTTGCCGGGGCGGGCACGGTCTATGCCACTATCGACCGGCAGACCAACGTGCTGAACTACACCATCAACTATGCCGGCCTGACCGGTCCGCTGCAGTCGGCGCACTTCCACGGCCCGGCGCCCGCCGGCGTCAACGCCGGTGTCGCCCTGCCGATCGCGGTGACCTTCAGCCCGATCAGTGGCAGCGCGCAGTTGACCCCGGCCATGGCGGCCGATGTCGAGCGCGGCCTGTGGCACCTCAACCTGCACACGCCGACCTATCCCGATGGCGAAATCCGCGCCCAGCTGAGCGTCGCTCCCCCGGGCTACGCACCGCCCCCGGGCGTCGTCATGATGCCGGCGCCGCAGCCGGTCTACGTGCAGCCCACGCCGGGCATGCCGGGACAGCCGGTGCTGGTCTACCCGCCGCCGCGTCAGTAACGCGTCGCTAGATTGAGAAGGCCGGGTGGCGTTGCTGCCCGGCCTTTTCTCTAGGCGAGGTGTCGCGCGACCGCGGCCTCGTTCCATTCGATGCCCGCACCCGGCTGCTTAGTAACCAGCGCCATGCCGGCTTCCACGCGCAAAGGCTCGGCGAGGATCGCGTCAGCCCAGTCGAAATATTCCAGCCAGTGGGCGGTCGGCGTTGCCGCCAGCGCGTGCGCGCTGAACTCCGGATAGATGTGCGACGACAGCGGCATGTTTGCCGTCGCCGCCATCCGCGCCGCGCGCATCCAGCCTGTGATGCCGCCGATGTGCTGCAGGTCCAGATTCATGTAGTCGGCGGGGCGTTGTGCGAGCGCGTCGGCGAAGCGTTGGGGGCCGAACAGGTTCTCGCCGGTCTGTACCGGCGTCTCGATCTCCGCGGCGATGCGGCCATGGCCGGCGAGGTCGTGGTAGACGACCGGGTCCTCTATCCAGTAGAGCCCCTCGTCATCCAGGGCGCGGCCGCGGCGGATGGCCTCTACCGTGGTCATCGACTGGCCGCAATCGGACATCAGTGAAATATCGTCCGAGATGACGCTGCGGATCGCGCGCACCCTGCCGATATCCTCCGCCAACGTTTCGTTGCCCAGCCGCATCTTGAGGCCGGTAAAGCCGCGTTCCAGCAATTGCAGCGCCTCGTTCTTCAGGTGCGCCTCGGTCGCCAGGCCCAGACCCGTGCTGTTGTAGGTTTTCAGGCGCTCCACCGTACCGCCCAGCAGACGCGCCAGCGGCTGGCCGTTCGCCTTGGCCAGTGCGTCCCAGCACGCCATGTCGAGGCTGGCGAGCGCCGAGATGAACGGTCCCTCGATGCCGATGAAAATACCGATGCGCTTGGTCAGCGTGTCATGCAGCACAGCGGGCGCCAGGGTGTGGCCGATGGCGATTTCGGCGAAGGCCCGGACTAACTCGCGGAATGCCACCGCACTCGCGGCGGGGAAGGCGTGGATATAGGCGTGGCCGGTATGGCCTGCCTCGGTCTCGACGTCGATCAGCAGCAGGGTCGCGAAATCGACCCGCGTCACCCGCGCGATCAGCGGGCGGCGCAGCGGCACGTTCACGATGCGGGCGCGGAGATCCTTGATCTTGATCGGCGCGGACTGGTCGAGCAGGTCCATGCCGGCGCGGCCGTCAGCCGTTCTGCGCCCGGTGGCGCAGCAGGTGGTCGGCCAGCACGCAGGCCATCATCGCCTCGCCCACAGGCACGGCGCGGATGCCGACGCAGGGATCGTGGCGGCCCTTGGTGATGACCTCGGTCTCTTCGCCGCGCAAGGTAACCGTGCGTTTCGGAGTCAGGATCGACGAGGTCGGCTTCACCGCGAAGCGCACAACAACATCCTGCCCGGTCGAAATGCCGCCCAAGATGCCGCCGGCATGGTTGGACAGGAAGCGCACATCGTCGCCTTCCATGCGCATCTCGTCGGCATTCTCTTCGCCGGTCAGCGTGGCGGCGTTGAAGCCGGCGCCGATCTCGACCGCCTTGACCGCGTTGATGCTCATCATCGCGCCGGCTAGGTCGGCATCGAGCTTGCCGTAGATCGGTGCGCCGAGGCCTGCGGGGACGCCCGTGGCGATGACCTCGATCACCGCGCCGACGGACGAGCCAGCCTTGCGCACGCCATCGAGGTAATCCGCCCACCGCACCGCGGCTTCTGCATCCGGGCACCAGAACGGATTGCGGTAAACCTCTTCCCAGTCCCAGCGGTTGCGGTCGATCTGGTGCGGCCCGATCTGGACCAGCGCCCCGCGGATGCTGACGCCAAGGCCGAGTATCTTGCGCGCAATGGCGCCGGCTGCGACCCGCGACGCGGTTTCGCGCGCCGAGGCGCGCCCGCCGCCGCGCGGGTCGTAGATGCCGTACTTCTGCCAGTAAGTGACGTGGGCATGGCCAGGGCGGAATGTCTCGGCCAGCGCTGCATAGTCCTTCGAACGCTGGTCGACATTGTCGATCATCAGCGAGATGGGCGTGCCGGTGGTCTGCCCCTCATAGGTGCCCGACAGGATGCGGACCTGGTCGGGCTCCTGACGCTGGGTGGTGTAGCGCGACTGGCCGGGGCGGCGGCGGTCCAGCCAGGGCTGGATGTCGCCCTCGTTCAGCGCGAGGCGGGGCGGTGCGCCGTCGATGACGCAGCCGATCGACGGGCCGTGGCTTTCGCCCCAAGTGGTGACGCGGAACAGATGGCCGAACGAGTTGTGCGACATCGGCCGACGCCGATCAGCTTTTCTTGAGGCTCTGCAGCAACTCCGCGACCTGACCGGCGGAATCGACCGCGACCATGCCGACGGTATGGTAACCGCTGTCGACGTGGTGAACCTCGCCTGTCACGCCCGCGCCCATGTCGCTCAGCAGGTACAGGCCGGCACTGCCGACCTGTTCGATGGTGACATTGCGGCGCAAGGGGCTGTTCAGCTCGTTCCAACGCAGGATGTAGCGGAAGTCGCCGATACCAGATGCCGCCAGCGTCTTGATGGGACCAGCCGAGATGGCGTTGACGCGGATGCCGCGCGGACCCAGATCGGTCGCCATGTAGCGCACGCTGGCCTCGAGCGCGGCCTTGGCGACGCCCATGACGTTGTAGTGCGGCATGACCCGCTCGGCGCCGTAATAGGTCAGCGTGACCATGCTGCCGCCATTGTTCATCAGCTTCTCGGCGCGCTGAGCCACGGCGACGAACGAATAGCACGAGATGTTGAGCGCCTCGTTGAACACCTCGGACGGCGTATCGACGTAGCGGCCCTTCAGATATTCCTTGTCGGCATAGGCGATGGCATGAACCACGAAGTCCAGCGACGGCCAGACTTTGCCCAGCCCCTCGAACGCGGCGTCGAGCGACGCCGGTTGGGAGACGTCGCAATCGAACAGCAGCGTGGAGTTGACGCTGGCGGCCAGCGGCTTGACGCGCTTGGCCAGCGCATCGCCCTGGTAGGTGAACGCGAGTTCCGCCCCCTGCGCTGCGCAAGCCTGGGCAATGCCCCAGGCCAGCGAGCGGTCGTTGGCGACGCCCATGACGAGGCCGCGTTTGCCTGCCATCAGGGGCTGCGGTACGGACATGTAAAACCTCGAAAAATCGGCTGAATTCTTATCCGGCCCTCGTATAGCAGAGGGCTTCTGCCCCGGCAAAGTTTCCCGGCTGCCGGCCCTAATGGCCGGGCAAACGGTAGATCGCGTCGGCTGCTGGTGGCCCGTCGGACGCGACTCGGCCGGTTTCCGCCATGTGGATCAGGTGAGCGTGGACCGAGCGGGCCGCCGCGGGGTGCAGGATGGGGGCGACATCGCGGTACATGGCCGCCACCATCTGGGGAATGTTCTGGGGGCCACTGGCCAGGCAGGCCAGAATCTGGCGCTCCCGGTCCTCGCGGTGCTCGATGAAGCCGCGGACGAAGTCCTGGGGGGCGGGCACGGCGGGGCCGTGGGTCGGCAGGTAGCGCAGGTCGTCGCGGGGCAGCAGCTTCCGCAGGGAGGCGAAATAGTCGCCCATGCTGCCGTCCGGGGGCGAGATCACGCTGGTCGACCAGCCCATGACGTGGTCGCCCGAGAACAGGGTGCGTTCCTCGGGCAGGGCAAAGCAGAGATGGTTCGAGATATGGCCGGGAGTGTACAGCGCTTCCAGGCTCCAGCCGGGGCCGGTCACGGTATCGCCGTCGGCCAGCAGGTGGTCGGGTGCGAAACCTGTATCGCCGCCCTGTTGCGGCTCCAGGCCCGGGGCTGGCAGGGGATGCGGGCCATAGGCATAAACCGGCGCGCCGGTGGCAGCTTTCAGCAGCGGCGTGGCGGGCGAATGGTCGATATGGGTGTGGGTGACCAGAACGGCCTTGATCGTTTCGCCACGCAGCGCATGCAGCAGCGCATCCACATGGTGCTGGTCGTCCGGGCCGGGATCGATCACCGCCACCTGGCCATGGCCGACCACATAGGTGCCGGTGCCATGATACGAAAACGGCGAGGGGTTGCTGGCGACGATGCGGCGCACCAGCGGCGACACCGCATCGGCGCGGCCATATTCGAATTCCAGGTCCCGGTGAAACTTGATCGCCATGGCGTACGGCCTCAATTCGACATTCAAATTTTGTACTATTGCCTTGGCGAATGCCGAGGCGTCATACTGAGCGCATAACATCGCCGGCGGCAACGACCGTCGGGAGAATAACGACAACCGGCCGTAGGCTGCCGGGGGAGGGTGGACTGACCGAGGTTCTCCAGCTTCTGGTGAACGGCCTCGCCGCGGGGTGCATCTACGGCCTCATCGCCCTGGGCTTCGTCCTCATCTACAAGGCAACCGAAATGGTCAACTTCGCGCAGGGCGATCTCCTGATGCTCGGCGCGTTCGCGGCCTACACCTATATCGGCCTGTTCGGCCTGCCCTACTGGCTGGGCTTCATCCTCGCCGTGTTGAGCATGGCGATCTTCGGCTTCACGCTCGATGCCGTCGTGCTGCGCCGGGTGATCGGCCAACCGCAATTCGCGGTGGTGATCCTGACCATCGGCCTGGGCTTCATCTTCCGGTCGGCGGCAACCCTGATTTGGGGGCCGGACATCCGCACCCTGGGCACGCCGTTTTCGAACTCGATTTCGCAGTTCGGGCCCATCGTCATCCCCGACGTCAACCTGTCGATCATCGGCGGCACGCTGGCGATCAGCGGCGTGATGTATGGCTTCTTCCGTTACACCAAACTGGGCGTGGCAATGCAGGCCGCCTCGCAGAACCAACTTGCCGCCTACTACATGGGCATTCCGGTGCGCCTGGTCTTTTCGCTGATCTGGGCCATTTCGGCGGGCGTGGCGACGGTCGCCGGCATCCTGCTGGCGCCGGTGTCGCTGATCGATCCCAGCACCGGCTTCATCGCTATCCGCGCCTTTTCCGCCGCCGTGCTGGGCGGCTTCACCTCGCTGCCGGGTGCGGTGCTGGGCGGCCTCATCATCGGCGTGATCGAGCAGTTCTCGGCGCTTTACCTCGACGAGGGATTCAAGGACGTTGCCGCGCCGGTCGTGGCGCTCATCGTCCTTGCCGTCTATCCGCAGGGCCTGCTGGGCCAGCGCCAGCGCAAGCGGGTCTAGGGCATGCGCTTCGTTTTCAAGACCGACTATCGCCAGGATATCGGCCTGTTCCGCCACAACGGTGACCGTTTCTGGTACGGGTTGCTGGTCCTGCTCGTTGCGGCGGCTCCGCTGTTGCTGGACCGCTTCTATCTCGGCGAACTGACCTATGTGTTCGTGCTGGCGGTGGCCGGCATCGGCATCATGCTGCTGACCGGCTATACCGGTCTGGTGTCGCTGGGGCACGCGGCGTTCCTCGGCATCGGCGCCTATGCCCACGGCTATTTCCTGCAACAGGGCGTGCCCTTTGTGCTGTCGGTGCCGCTGGCCACGCTGCTGACCACGGCGGCAGGCCTGCTGGTCGCGTTGCCGGCCCTGCGCATGACGGGCATTTACCTCGCCATCGCGACATTGCTGTTCGCGGTCATCATCGAGCAGGTGTTCATCCGCTGGGAAAGCGTGACCCACGGCTTCCGTGGCTTCTCGGTGGGCGTGCCGCAGGTGTTCGGGCTGCCGCTGACCGATCCGGTGCTGTTCTACTACATCTGCTTTGCGGTGCTGGCCCTCGCCATGCTGGCGGCGATCAACCTGCTGCGTTCGCCCACGGGCCGTGCCTTCGTGGCGATCCGTGATTCCGAGATCGCGGCGCAGAGCATGGGCGTCCACCTTGCGCGATACAAGGCGACAGCGTTCGCCATCTCGGCCGGCTTCACCGGCCTGGCGGGCTGCCTGTTCGCACACAAGATCGGCTATCTGGCGCCGGACGCGTTCGGCATCATACTCTCGATCCAGTTGCTGCTGATGGCGGTGATCGGCGGGCTCGGCAGCCTGCATGGCGTCGTCTTCGGCGCCCTGTTCGTCGGCGCCCTACCGCAAGTCATCGCCGTGCTGCGTGACTACCTGCCCGACCGGATCGCGCAGCAGCCAGGGCTGGAGCCGGGCGTGTTCGGCCTGATCCTGGTCGCCATCATCCTGTTCGAGCCGCAGGGCATCTACGGTCGCTGGCGCAAGGTGAAGCTCTATTTCCAGCTTTTTCCCATGTACAAGGCGGCGACCTTCAAGCGCCAGAAGACCTATACGCGGTCGGAGCGCAACAAATGACCCTGTTCCGCGCCGAGGACATCGCCGTCCGGTTCGGCGGCATCAAGGCCGTGGACGGCATTTCCTTCGGCGTCGAGCGCGGCACCGTGTTCACCATCATCGGTCCGAACGGGGCCGGCAAGACCACCGTGTTCAACCTCATCAGCCGCATCTACGATCCGAGCCAGGGCCGCCTGTGGTTCGACGATCGCGACATCACCGGCCTGCCGGCGCACGAGATCGCCGGCCTCGGCATCGCCCGCACGTTCCAGAACATCGAGTTGTTCGAGCACGCCACCGTGCTCGACAATCTCCTGCTGGGCCGGCACGCGCACCGGGGCACCCGCTTGTGGCAGGACTTCCTGTTCACGCCGGCGGTGCGGCGGTCGGAACTGGCGCACCGACGCAAGGCGGAGGAGGTGATCGATTTCCTCGACCTTGCCGCCCACCGCGACAGCCACATCGCCAACCTGTCCTATGGCGTGCGCAAGGTCGTCGAACTGGCGCGCGCGCTGTGCACCGAGCCGAAGCTGCTGCTGCTCGACGAACCGTCGTCCGGCCTCAACGTCGAGGAGACCGAGGACATGGCGTTCTGGATCGAGGACATCAAGAAGGACCTGGGCATCACGGTGCTGATGGTCGAGCACGACATGACCCTGGTCAACCAGGTGTCCGACCGGGTGCTGGCGCTGAACTACGGCCGCATCCTGGCGGAGGGCACGCCGGCCGAGGTGCAGGCGCATCCCGACGTCGTCCGCGCCTATCTGGGGGGCGTCTGAGCATGGCCGAGCCGCTGCTCCAGGTCCGCAACCTCGAGACCTACTACGGCCCGATTGTCGCCATCCGGGGCGTCAGCCTCGATGTTCATGCTGGGCAGATCGTCACCGTGCTGGGCGCGAACGGCGCCGGCAAGACGACGATCCTGAAGACCATCAGTGGCGTGATGGACCCGCAGAAGGGCACCGTGCTGTTCGAAGGCCGGCCGATCCAGAAAATGAATCCGGACAAGGTGATGCGCCTCGGCATCAGCCACGTGCCGGAAGGGCGCGAGGTGTTCCCGTTTCTCACGGTGCAGGAAAACCTGGCGATGGGCGCCTTCATCCGGCATGACCGTGCCGGCATCGCCCGCGACACGGACATGGTGTGCGACTACTTCCCCCGCCTCCGGGAACGCTTCAAGCAGCCGGCCGGCTGGTTGTCTGGCGGTGAGCAGCAGATGCTCGCGATCAGCCGCGCACTGATGGCGCGGCCCAAGGTCATGCTGCTGGACGAGCCGTCGCTGGGCCTCTCGCCGCTCCTCGTGAAGGAGATATTCGAGATCGTGCTGCGGGTGAACCGCGAGCAGAAGACCACGATCCTGCTGGTGGAGCAGAACGCCAACGTGGCGCTGAACGTCGCCGACTTCGGGTACGTGATCGAGGTCGGCCGCATCGTCATGGAGGACACCGGGCCGCGCCTGCTGGAGAAGGACGACATCAAGGAGTTCTACCTGGGCCTGAAGGAACAGAGCGCGCGCGGTGGCCGGCGCTGGAAGAAGCGCAAGACCTGGCGCTGACCTGACGCACGAGAGGAGGGACGCATGACCGCCTATGCCAGCCTCGACGCCGAGATGGCCCGCAAGATCGAGGACACGGTGCCGCGCTACTTCGTCCTGCAAAGTGCGGCGCGCGGCACCAGGATTGCCATGCGCGAGAAGAAGTTAGGCATCTGGCAGGCGATCACCTGGACGGGCTATGCCGAGCGGGCCCGCAATGCCGGGCTCGGCCTCTTGGCCCTCGGTCTCCGGCGCGGCGACACCTGCGCGATTATCGCCGAGAACCGGCCCGAGTGGCTGTATGCCGATATCGGCACCATGGGCGTAGGCGGCATCTCGACCGGCATCTACACGACCGATTCTTCCAAGCAGGTGGAGTACATCGTCAACGATTGCGGCGCGCGGTTCCTGTTCGTCGAGAACGACGAGCAGCTCGACAAGGTGCTGGAGGTGCGCGACCGTTGTCCCAGCTTGGTCCGCATCATCGTGTTCGACCTGGACGGCTTGCGCGACTTCAGCGACCCGATGGTCATGGGCATGGCGGAGCTGCTCGACCTCGGCGCGCGCCAGGCCGCAGCAGAACCCGGCCAGTGGCAGGCCGAAGTGGCGAAGGCCCGGCCCGACGACGTAGCTATCCTGATCTACACCTCGGGTACGACCGGCCCGTCCAAGGGCGCGATGCTGACCCACCGCAACCTGATGTATTCCGTACACCTCGGCATTCCGTCCTTCGCGCTGGGCGAGGGCGACGAACAATTGTCGTTCCTGCCGCTCTGCCACATCGTCGAGCGTAACCTGAGCGTCCTGCACCCGTTGCGCACCGGTGCCACGGTGAACTTCGCCGAGAGCCTGGAGGCGGTGCCCGAGAACATCCAGGAACTGCAGCCGGACTTCTTCTTCGGGGTGCCGCGCATCTGGGAGAAATTCTACTCGACCATCTCCATCCGCATGAAGGACGCGACCTGGGTCGGCCGCGCGACCTACCGGCTGGCGCTCGGCATCGGGCTGCGTGTCGCCGATGCGCGCCTGGGCTGGCGCAAGATCGGCGTCGTGGACCGGGCGCTGTTCTGGCTCGCCGACCAGTTGGTCCTGCGCAACGTCAAGCGCGCCATGGGCCTGGACCGGGCGCGCTTCTGCCTGAGCGGCGCGGCGCCGATCTCGCCCGACCTGCTGAGCTGGCTCACCGCCCATGGCGTCAACATGAACGAGGGCTATGGCATGACCGAGAGCACCGGCATCATCTCGGTGCCGCTCGGCGGCCGCATCAAGCTGGGCAAGGTGGGCTGCGCCGTGCCCGGCGTCGAACTGGCGATCGGCGAGGGCGGCGAAATCCTGTGCCGTGGGCCGAACGTGTTCCTCGGCTATCTCAACAAGCCTGACAAGACGGCCGAGGCGCTGGCCGGCGGCTGGCTGCACACCGGCGACGTCGGCGAACTCGACAGCGACGGATTCCTGAAGATCACCGACCGCATGAAGGACATCATCATCACCGCCGGCGGCAAGAACATCACACCATCGGAAATCGAGAACCAGCTGAAGTTCAGCCCCTTCATCAACGATGCCGTGGTCATCGGCGACCAGCGAAAATTCCTGTCCTGCCTGATCATGATCGACCACGAGAACGTGGTGAAGTTCGCCCAGGACAACAACGTGCCGTTCTCGAACTTCGCGTCGCTCTGCCGGGCGCCGGAGGTGCAGGACCTGATCCGGGCGGAGGTCGAGAAGGTCAACCGCAACTTCGCGCGGGTCGAGACGATCAAGCAGTTCCGGCTGATCGACCAGCAGCTCACGGCCGAGGACGACGAGCTGACGCCGACCATGAAGCTGAAGCGCAAGTTCGTGAACGAAAAGTACCGTGACCTGATCGAGGGCATGTACCGGGGCCAGGCGGCCTGAGAGGCCCCATTGTCGGTCGCGGCGTCCCGGCCTATAGTTTGTACCAACACGAATGTTCCGGCCTGATCCGGAACCACCCAGGGAGGGAAGCATGATGCAACGCATTAGCGTAGTGGCACTGGGCATCGCGGCGCTCGCGGCGGGGCCGGCACTGGCCCAGAACGTTCGCGGCGTGACCAAGAACGAGGTCGTGCTCGGCATGCACACCGACCTGTCGGGCCCGGTGGCGGCGTTCGGCAAGTATTCCGCCAACGGCATGCGCATGCGCATGGAGGAGATCAACGAGGCCGGCGGCATCAACGGCCGCAAGATCAAGCTGGTGGTCGAGGACACCCAGTACCAGATCCCGCGCGCCGTGCAAGCCGCCAACAAGCTGCTGAACCGCGACAACGTCTTCGCCATGGTCAGCGCGCTGGGCACGCCGCAGAACAATGCCGTGATGAAGGACCAGTTGGCGCTGAACGTGCCGAACATGTTCCCGGTCACGGCCGCGCGCGAGATGGCCGAGCCGTTCAACAAGTTGAAGTTCGCGGCGCTCGGCAGCTACTACGACCAGATCCGCGGCGCGCTGAAGTATTTCGTCGAGGCGCGCGGCAAGAAGTCGGTCTGCACGCTGTACCAGGACACCGAGTTCGGCGAGGAGATCCGCAAGGGCGTCGACGATCAGCTCAAGGCGATGAACATGAAGCTGGTCGAGTTCGCCACCAACAAGCCGACCGACACCGACCTGACGGCGCAGGTGACCAAGCTGCGCGCCGCCAATTGCGACCTGGTGGCGCTGGGCACCATCGTGCGCGACTCCATCGTGCCCTATGCCACCGCGCGCAAGATGGGCTGGACCAATGTCGACTTCGTCGGCACGTCGGCCACCTATATCGGCGCCGTGGCCGAGGTGCCGGGCAACGCGACCACCGGCCTCTACACCATGGCCGGCACGATCATGCCCAGCCGCAAGACCGCGCCCGCCAACGTCATCGCCTGGATGGACAAGTACAAGGCGAAGTTCGGCGAGGAGCCCAACGTCGGTTCGGTCTACGGCTATTCCAACATGGACATGGTGGCGACCGGCATCCGCAACGCGGGCGCCAACCTGAATGTCGACACCTTCATCGCCGGCATGGAAAAGATCACCGGCTACCGCGACATTTTCGGCGGGCCAACAGTGAGCTTCGGCCCGACCAAGCGCGCCGGCGCCACCGCGGCCTTCATGTTCGTGGTGAAGGACGGCGAGTGGCAGCAGGTCGGCCAGGAGGCTCTGGCGTACTGACGCGGACTCGACTACAAAGTTTCTGCAATTTACGAACCCGGCCCTAAAACGATCTCAAATCAAATGGGCCGCACCTCTCCGCCCGGCAGCAATGCCGGGCGGTTTTTATTTTGGGCTCCGGCTTATTTAGGCTTATCCACGCTTGTTCCGGCTTGTCTGGGCTTATTCAGGCTTGTTTCGGCTTATTTAGGCTTATTCGCGCCAGTGTTTCCGGCTCCTAATCCAACGAATCCGGGCTTTCCAGGCCTCTCGTGGCCGTTTTCAAACAAAGCAGTCGCACGGCATAACCATCATCCTTGATGTGTATTTACTCCTCCATCCGTCAAGGGCGATGCGGAAATTTTATCGGCGCTTGCGAATTTGGCATTGGTTCAGGTCCAGCGCGGCCGCTAGCGTCGACGCATAAGAAGTTGAGGGGAGTGAAACCGTGAAGCAAAGTTTTGCGCGCGCCGCCCTGGCGCTTGCCGTCATGACATTGTCGGTCCCGGTCCTGGCGCAGGACTATCCGGCGCGGCCGGTCACCATCCTGTACCCGAACACTGCCGGCAGCGCGGGCGATGTGATGATCCGCGCGGTGGCCGACAAGCTGAGCGCCAAGCTGAAACAGCCGTTCGTGGTCGATAACCGTCCCGGCGGCTTCTCGATGATCGCGGCGAACGGCGTACTGGCGGCGCCGCATGACGGCTACACCCTGTACTACGGTGGCGCGTCGTCGCTGACCTCGGTTTTCCACAAGACCCCGCCGTTCGATTTCTTCAAGGCGTTCGAGCCGGTCGGCGGCGTGTTCGTGACCAGCTATGTGCTGGCCGTGAATGACACGGTGCCAGTAAAGACGTTCCCCGAACTTGTGAGCTATGCGAAGGCGAACCCGGGCAAGCTCAACTTCGGCTCCTATTCGGCGACGGCCACCCTGGTGCATGGCATGCTGAAACAGGCGGCCGGCCTCGATACCGTGCAGGTGACCTATCGTGGCGGGCCGCAGATGCTGACGGCGCTGCTGGCCAACGAAACCCAACTCGGTTTCGACCTGGCGCAGACGTTCCGGCCGCATGTGGAGGCCGGCAAGGTCAGGCTGCTGGCGGCAACCTATGAGGTTCGCGATCCCAGTGCGCCCGACGTGCCAACGACAGTCGAACTCGGCTATCCGAACCTGCAGGCCTATACGGTCTCGTCGATCTGGGGCCCGGCCGACATGCCGAAGGCGGCGCAGCAACGGCTGATCGACGCCATGAAGGAAATATCGTCGATGACGGACATGGTGGCACGCTACAACGCTGCCGGTGGCCGGCCGCTGGTCGCCGATGCCGCCGACATCCGCAAGCGCACGATGCGTGAGGCCGAGCTTTACGCCAACGCAGCAAAGGCCTCGAACTTCGAGCCGCCGAACTGACGCCGGGGCAAATGGCCCCGGCGCCGTGGTTCAGGCGAGGACGTACTTGATCTGGCCCAGCGGCTCCAGCCAGGCGCGGTAGCGGAAATCGACGTGGTGGAAGAAGTAGGTCTGCACCTCGCGGCGGATTTCCTCCGACGTCAGGTGCGGCGAGATCATTTCCACCGCGGTGTCGGTATGTTCCTTGTCGATGGGTCCGTGAACTTCCCAGAAGGTCAGGCCCTTGCCCGTAACGCCGTAGTGTTTCGGCAGCGCTTCCATCATGGTGACGCAGACGTCGGTGAACTGGGCCTCGCCGGCCATGGCGATGGTGCCGCGATACAGCCAGTAGGGGCGGCAGCGACCGAGGAATTCCGAGAGGTCGCACCACTGCTTGAAGTGCATCTTCAGGTTCTTCGAGCGTTCGTAGGTGACCGCGCGCGGCTGGCCCAGCGCCTCGAGGAAGTCGGCAAGCTGTTCGGAATGGCTGACCGTCTTCGAATAGATGCCGGTCTCTTCCTCCATCATCGACTTCAGCATCAGGGCGCGCGTCTTCTGGTCCTCGCAGCCGGCATAGCAGGCGGCGGTCCAGCGCTGCGCGTCATGCACGGCGCGGTACAGGCCGGTGCCGAATTCGCGCAGCTGCTCCTTCGTCGCCTTGCCCTCGGCGGCGGCGCGGATCAGCGGGTGGTTGTTCATGGTGTCGTACTGCGCCAGGCCCCGGGCGATCAGGCGCCGGCAGAAGTCCTCGGCGGGAATGTCCATCAGGTTTTGCGGCAGGTCGCGATCCATGTTTCCTCCTCGACGGGTCTCATCGCCCGATCGGGCCATTGTCGCGATTTATGCTGTTGCGTCCAATGTTGTCATGGCGACAAGTTGGTGAATTTTATGAAACAACCGGACTAGCGGTTGCGCGCCTTCTTCACCTTCTGCATGGCCGGCTTCTTCAGTCCGGCAAAAGTTTCCACGAAGCGGGCGAGGACGGCGGATTCATTGCTGCGCCGCCAGACGAGGTTCAGCGTCATCGGCATCGAAAAGTCGGGCAAGGTACGGAACACGACATCGCCCGGACCGTAGCCACGCGCGGTGGCGGTGACGAAGGTCAGCCCCATGCCCACGGCGACGAGGTTCAGCAGCAGGGATTCGTGCTTTGCTTCCTGCACGATGCGCGGCGCGAAGCCGGCCTTCTCGCATGTCGCCATCAGGCGGTCGTACAGGACCGGCGAGTAGGCGCGCGGAATCCAGACAAAGGGTTCGTCACCCAGGTCGCGGAGGCGCAGGCCCGGCTTCTTCGCCAGGCGATGCCGCTTCGGCAGGGCCAGGACCCAGTCATCCACGTCAATATCCAGCGTCTCGAACGCCGGGTTCGCCGTTTTCACATAGAAGAAACCGGCGTCGAGCTCGCCGGCGGCAATGGCCTCGGCCTGTTCGACGGAGGTCAGGGGCGAGAGTTGCAATGCCACATCCGGGTAACGGGTGCGAAACAGGTGGAAGGATTTGGGCACGTCGCGGTGGCGCCCGGTAATCTCCTGCAGGCCGATGCGCAGCGTGCCCACATGGCCACGCGCCACAAGGCCCACGCGCTCCTTCGCCAGATCGGCCGCGCCCAGCAATTGCCGCGCGCTGTCGAGGAACGACTTGCCGGCGGCGGAGAGGCGCACGCGGCGCCGTTCGCGGTCGAACAGCGCGACGCCCAGTTCCGCCTCGAGGTCCTGGATCTGGCGCGACAGAGCGGACGGCACGAGGTTGAGCCGTTCCGACGCGCGGTGGAAATTTTCCGTCTCGGCGACGGCCACGAAATAACGCAACTGGCGCAGTTCCATGGCGGCATTGTAACGTGCCGCCGGGGGCGCGCCAGCGCCGGCCGCTATATCCAGGAGGAAACCCGGCAATGACCGATCTCGAGAAAATGGCGATCGAGCATGCGTGCGCGCAGCTTCAGATTCGTTTTCACATTTGCATCGACACGTTTCAGCACGACAAGATTCTCGACATGTTCGCGCCTGATGGGACGTGGGACCAGGTGCTGATGGGCATGCTGCGCGGGCACAAGGACATCAAGGGCTACCTGGACAAGAAATATACCGGCCCGGTGACCAAGCACGTGAACACCAACAACGCCATCGACGTGATCGACGAAAACCACGCCAAGGGCCTTTGCTATTACACCTATTACCACGCGGAGCCGGGCACCCCGATCCCGTGCCCGTTGAATGGCCCGGCGGCGGTGGGCCAGTACGACGACACCTTCGTCCGCACGCCGCAGGGCTGGAAGTTCGCCTCGCGCAGCCCGCGCAACCACTTCCAGGTCGATTTCAGCAAGTTCTCCATCGTCCGCAAGTAGCCCGACCGCTCCCCGGAACCTTTCCACTGCCGCGCCGTTAAGGCGTGCGGTGGAAATCCGGGGAGAGTCATGGACGGTGCGCGCGGCCTGTCATTGGCGTTAGTGATTGCGGGCATGGGCTGCGGCCCGGCCTTCGCACAAGCCCTTGACGACACGGCCTTCGAGCAGCAGGGCAAGGCATCCTACTATCACAACCGCTTCGAGGGCCGGCGCACCGCCAACGGCGAGGTGCTGGACCAGGACAAGTTCACGGCCGCGTCCACCAGCCTGCCGCTGGGCACCAGGGTCACCGTTATCAACCAGGAGAACGGCCGCTCGGTCGATGTGCGCGTCAACGAACGCGGGCCGCATGTGCGCGGCCGGGTGATCGATGTGACCGAGGCGGCAGCCGAAAAGCTCGACATGAAGCAGGACGGCATCACCAAGGTGAAGGTGGTGGCGCGGCCCTCGGCGCAGCCCAACGAACGGCTCAAGGCCAAGGTGCGCCAGAAGGTGGCGGCCAAGAAGGCTGTGCAGCAGCAACAGACCAAGAAGCCAGTCGCCGTGCACCGGGTGGCGCAGAACTAGCCGGCCGATTGCCGTGCTGCGATCCGGCATTCCTCCAAATTCGATTTGTCTTTGTTGTGCGCGATGAGTCAGTGTCACGCCCGTCGCCATGGGCGCGACAGGGAATTCGGGAGGAAACAAGAATGGTCGATCCGTACAGCCTGAACGACGGCGTGGGACCGCTGCTGAAGGACCGCGTGGCGGTGATTACCGGCGCGGGCGGGGCCATTGGCGGCGCCGGTGCGGAACTGTTTGCCAAGCACGGCGCCCATGTGGTGGTGGCCGAGATCGACCAGGCACTGGCCGACGCGACCGTGAAGAAGGTGCGCGATGCCGGCGGTTCGGCGGAGGCCTATGTCATCGACGTGCGCGACGACAAGGCGGTTCTGGCGCTGCGCGACCACGTTCTGAAAGCGCACGGCCAATGCGACGTGCTGGTGAACAATGTCGGCCACTGGGTGCGGCAGGTGCTGGACTTCCTGAACGGCGGGCCGGACTTCTGGAAAGAGCTGTACGACACCAACCTGCATCACGTCTTCACCATGACGCACGCCTTCCTGCCGTCGATGATCGGGCGGCAGAGCGGGTCGATCATCAACGTGTCGTCGATCGAGGGTCTGCGCGGGTTCCCGCAAGACCCGGTCTACGGCGCGTTCAAGGCGGCGGTGGTGCAGTTCACCAAATGCCTGGCGGTGCAGATCGGCCGTCATGGCGTGCGCATCAATGGCATCGGCCCGGACGTCACCGAGGCGTTGCAGGTGCCGTACGCGAGCTGGATTCCGCCCGAGCAGCAGAAGCTGTGGCCGCTCTGGGTGCCCGTCGGGCGCATGGGCGTTGGCGTGGACCAGGCGCGCGTGCTGCTGTTCCTGGCGTCGGACCTGTCGGCGTTCATCACCGGCCACACCATTCCGACCGATGGCGGCACGGCGGCGGCGGGCGGGTGGTTCCGCTCCACCTCGCGGCCCGGGCGTACCTGGACCAATCGCCCGGTCGCGCCCTAGAACGAGAACTCATGCCGTAAACAGTCTAAATCGATCTGAAAAAGGCACAGATCGGCACATTTTCGCGTGCTTTTTAGATGGCTGGCGTCTTGGTATAGTGTCTCAATCATCCGTCGTAGGGAGCGGCGGATGAATTCGGGCGCTGACATGAATTACCAGCAAGTCGAACGCAAGCCGGTGCGCGCGCTGCAGCGCGGCCTGAACCTGTTGCAGACACTGAATGCGCTGGGCCGCGCCAATCCGGGCGCGCTTGCGGTGGCGTCACGCCTGCCGCGCGCGACGGTCTATCGCATGCTGGACACGATGGAGGCGCAGGGCTTTATCAAGCGCGCCATCGATGGCGACGATTACTACCCCACCCACATGGTGCAGGCGCTGAGCCGCGGGTTCACCGAGCATGCGTGGGTGCATGAACTGGCCGCGCCGGTGGCCATGTGCATCACCCGCAAGATCGGCTGGCCCGCCTGCGTGGCGACGTTCGATCCCTATGCCATGCATGTGCGCGAGACGACGCTGGCCATCAGTCCGATGGCAGTCGATTCCGGCATGGCGGGACGGCGCCTCGGCATGTTGAAAAGCGCGGTCGGGCGCGTGTACCTGGCCAATTGCCCCGATGCCGAGCGCGAGGACATCCTGCTGAACTTGCGCAACTCGCCGGAGGAATACGACCAGGTGGCGCGCGACCCCGCCTATGTGCAGCGGGTGCTGAGCACGACGCGCATGCAGGGCTTTGCGACGAAGCTGCGCGGCGGGCGCAAGGGCACGCGCACCGCCAGCCTCAGCCTGCCGATCAAGAGCGGTGACCGCGTGGTGGGCAGCCTGGCAATCATCTGGATCGCCTCGGCGCTCAGCGCCGACGAGGCCGCGGGCCGCTACCTCGACGTCATGCGGCGCGGTACCGACCTGATCGAACGTCAGTTCAGGGCCGCGGCGCCGTTCTAGCCGTTCTGGCGCTTCGGCTTGCCGTCGGGCTTGTAGGGCCGCGACGACTTCTTCCACGCCGGCTTGGCATGCGGCTTCGCCCCGGACATGGCCAGCTTGCCCTGCGGGCGCGGCGCCTGCGCACGGGGTTCCCGGGCGGGCGGTTCCTGGGTTCGCGCTTCCTGCGCGCGGGCCAGCGGCGCATCGCCGGCTTCCATCGGCGCGATGGAAATCGACTTCTCGCCGGTGCCGGTGCGCTTGACCGATTCCATGAAGCGGTCGGCGGTGGCGCGAGTGATCTGGAAGTGGGTCTCGTCCTCGAACACGCGGATCTGGCCGACGTCACGCTTGGTGATGTGGCCGGCGCGGCAGATCAGCGGCAGCAGCCAGCGCGCCTCGGCGTTCTGCTTGCGGCCAGCGGTCAGGCGGAACCAGGTGGCATCGCCGAACTCGCCGTGCGGACGCGGCGGCGCATCGACCACGCCGGTCTCCAGCAGTTCCTCTGGCGCCGGCTGCAGGGCGCGCTGCTGGCGCAGCCAGGCGGTGGCGATCTGCTCGGCGCTGTGGCGGGCCAGCAGGCTGCGGACGAACTCCTGTTCCTCGACGCTCGCCGGATCGCCCAGTTCGATGGCGCCGAGGATGCGCTCGTTGTCGCGCGCGACGATGTCGGCGGGCTGCGGCGGCTGCGACCATTCGGCCTTGATGTTGGCGGCGTTCAGCAGGCGCTCGGCCACGCGGCGGCCGCTGTGCGGCACGATCAGCGCGCAGACACCCTTGCGGCCCGCGCGGCCGGTGCGGCCGCTGCGGTGGAGCAGCGCCTCGCGGTTGACCGGCAGGTCGGCGTGGATGACGAGCTCCAGGTTCGGCAGATCGATGCCGCGCGAGGCGACATCGGTCGCCACGCAGACGCGGGCGCGACCGTCGCGCATGGCCTGCAGCGAGCGGTTACGCTCGTGCTGTTCCAGCTCGCCCGATAGCGCCACGACCGAGAAGCCGCGGTTGGCGAGACGGGCCGACAGGTGCTTGACCATCTCGCGCGTGCCGCAGAACACCATGGCGCTCTTGGCGTCGTGATAGCGCAGCACGTTGATGATCGCGTTCTCGCGCTCGTTCGGCGCCACCAGCAGGGCGTGGTATTCGATGTCGCGGTGCTGTTCGTTGTCGCGGGTGGTCGAAATGCGCACCGCGTCGTGCTGGAACCGCTTGGCCAAGGCCGCGATCGGCTTGGACACCGTGGCGGAGAACAGCAGCGTGCGGCGGTCGGCCGGGGCGGCGTCGAGAATGAACTCAAGGTCCTCGCGGAAGCCGAGATCCAGCATCTCGTCGGCCTCGTCGAGCACGACGGCGCGCAGGCCGGAAATGTCGAGCGAGCCGCGCTCGATATGGTCGCGCAGGCGGCCCGGCGTGCCGATCACGATGTGCGCGCCGCCGGACAGGGCCCGGCGCTCGTCGCGCATGTCCATGCCGCCGATACAGGTGCGGATGCGTGCGCCGGTTGGCGCATATAGCCATTCCAGTTCGCGGCTGACCTGCAGGGCCAGTTCACGGGTCGGCGCGACCACGAGGGCGAGGGGGGCGCCCACGGCATCGAACGTCTCGGCCTCGCCCAGCAGGGTCGCGGCCAGGCCGATGCCGAAGGCCACGGTCTTGCCCGACCCGGTCTGGGCCGATACCAGCATGTCGCCGCCGGCGTCCGGCCGCAGCATGGCCTCCTGCACCGGGGTCAGCGCCGTATAGCCTCGTTCGGCCAATGCACGGCCCAAGGCCGGGGCCACGCCCTCGAACATCGTCATTTGAAATCCCTGGAAACATGGCCTGCAGGCCAGCGTTACGCCGGTGCATGGCAGTTCTGGCGGCTACATAGCAGGTCGGCGCGCGGTTCAGAAGCGACTTCGCGACCACAAGGACGTAAAATAGGCCCTCGGAGCCAGAGAGGAAACCCCGATGAAACGCTCGCGTGCCATCCGCCTTGTCCTGATGGGGACTGCCGCCCTGTCCATGGCTGCCTGTGACGACCAGGAAAAAGTCGAAGTTGGCGTGTTCGAGACGGTGGAACAGTGCACGCTGACCGCCCGCTACACCCAGGCGCAGTGCGAGGAAGCCATCGCCGCGGCCAAGGTGGAGCACGAAAAGGTCGCCCCGCGCTTTGCCAACCGCGAGGAATGCGAAGAAACGTTCGGCGCCGCCAAATGCACCCCCGCCCCGGAAAATACCGACCCGCAGCTGCGCCGCGAGGGTGGCGGCTGGTTCATGCCGGTCATGATGGGCTACATGATGGGGCGGATGATGTCGGGCGGCTCCTATTACGGCCAGCCGCTGTACCGTGCGCCGGACGCCGCGGGGTTCAGCAATGCGCGCGGCGAGACCGTCGCCCGTTCGGCCGGCATGACCTCGGTGCCGGCCTCGATCACCAAGGCGTCGGTTGCGCCGTCGGTGCAGCGCGGCGGCTTCGGCAGCAGCGCTGGCCGGTTCGGCAGCGTGTATAGCTGAATGCGCCGCACGACCGTACCACCGCGGCCGGACTGGCAGGACCAGGCGGTCGAGGCGGGCTTCGAGTTCCACACCTTCGACGGCAAGCCCTATTGGGACGAAAGCGTCTGCTACCGCTTCACGCTGGAGCAGATCGAGCGCGATATCGAGGGGCCGACGACCGAACTGGCGTCGATGTGCTATGCGGCGGTGGACCACATCCTCGGTTCCGACGACCTGATGCGGCGGTTCCTGATTCCGGACAGCCAGTGGAGCTTTGTGCGGCAGAGCTGGCGCGATGGCGACAAGGACCTCTATGGCCGCTTCGACCTGGCCTATGACGGCAACGGGCCGGCAAAGCTCTACGAGTTCAACGGCGACACGCCGACCGGCCTGTACGAGGCGGCGGTGTTCCAATGGCTGTGGATGGAGGACCAGGTCCGCAATGGCGTGCTGCCCAAGGGCACCGACCAGTATAATTCCATCCAGGAACATCTGATCGAGGGCTTTGGCGGGATAGGCATTCCCGACCGCCGGCTGCACTTCACCTGCGTGCGCGACAGCGCCGAGGATCGCGGCACGACGGCCTATCTCGAGGATTGCGCGCGGCAGGGCGGTCTCGACACCAAGTTCCTGTTCATTGACGAACTGGGCGTCGATTCACGCGGCGTGTTCACCGACCTTGATGGCGATCCCATCGACCACATGTTCAAGCTGTATCCGTGGGAGTGGCTGTTCCGCGAGGATTTCGGCCGCTATCTCGCGACCTCGGGCACGACCTTCATCGAGCCGCCATGGAAGGCGGTGCTGTCGAACAAGGCCTTGCTGCCGGTGCTGTGGCACATGTTCGACGGTCATCCCAATCTTCTGCAGGCCTATTTCGAGGATGACCCGGCGGCGGCTTCGCTGGGCCAGGACTATGCGCGCAAGCCGTTGCTGGGCCGCGAGGGTGCGAACATCCAGCTGGTGACGCTCGACGGTTCGCGCGTCGCGCCGGGACCATATGGCGAGGAGGGCTATATCCGCCAGGCGCTGGCGGCCTTGCCCGGATTCGATGGTCAGTTTCCGGTGCTGGGGTCGTGGATCGTCAAGGGCGAGGCGTGCGGCCTGGGCATCCGCGAGGAAGACAACCCGATCACCACCGATGCGGCGCGCTTCGTGCCGCATGTGATTGAACCGTGAGGGAGAGGCAATGAACGCGTTCGCCGTCAGTTCGGCCGGGATACCCGACTTCCTGCTTTATCTCGTCGGCGCACTGGTGTTCGCCGCCGTGTTCGCGCTGATCTATATCCAGATCACGCCGCATCGCGAGATCGGCCTGATCCGTGACGGCAACCGGGCGGCGGCTATCAGTTTCGGGGGCGCGCTGGTGGGGTTCGCCCTGCCACTGGCGAAGAGCATCGAACAAAGCCGCTCGCTGGCCGACATGCTGATCTGGTCGGCGCTGGCGCTGGTGGTTCAGCTGCTGGCGTTCTTCCTTGCCGCGCTGATCGCGCCGGGCCTGGCGCGACGCATTTCGACCGGCGATGAGGCAGCGGCGATCATTGCCGCGGCCGTCGCCATCGGGATCGGCCTGCTGAACGCGGCCTGCATGACCTGGTAGGTCAGTTGCCGGACGCGGCCTGGACCAGCGGTTCGGTGGACTACTTCGCGGCGGGTACGTCCGTATTCGCCGGCACGTACGAGAAGGCCTGAACGACCTGGCCGCCCGGCTGTTCGAGCTTTACTTCGCCACGGCTGCGCTGCGCCTGCCGCTTCGCGGCCTCGAGCGCCTCGACCTTGCGGGCATAGAAGCCGAGCGGTTCGCTGATCCCCTCTTGCGCGACAGACCAGCGGTCGCCGGCCCGCGTCACCCAAAATACATCACGTGGCAGCATGGGATCCTCCGCTGGCACCTTGCGCACGCCAAAAATGGCTTCGACGGCGCGCGCATGCCTCAGTGTCCGTCCGCGCAAAAGCGCGCGGCTGCGGCGTTCAACCTTGTTTGGAATGATCGTCTAACGCTGCGTCAGGCCCCCGAGGCGGGAGATCGAAGCGCGGCGGAGGCAAAGGGCCAAAGTCCGATTGGAACCGGCCCATAGGGCGCTTCGAAGGCCGGAATGTCAAGCGGCGCGAGGTGCGGAACGAGGGCGAAGCCCGTATAGGCAAAGGATTTTCCGTCGATATACGCCTGTTGCGGATGGACGTGCTAAGGTGCGGCAACGAGTCTCCAACATCGCCCCTACAAGGTGCCGAATGGCCAGAAAACCGAATTACAACCTTGAGCGGGCCGAGCGCCAGCGCGCCAAAGACGCCAAGAAGGCCGAAAAGCTGAAGCTGCAAAAGGAGCGCGCCTCCATGCGCAAGGAGGGCGATCCCGAAATCTCGCCGGATGACCCGCTGGACGAGCCGTCCGCCGACTGACCTCGCGGGGCGGTTGCCCGCCTTTTTCGCCCCTGTCTTTTTCTGCGTGGCCCGCCGCGACGTGCTATGAGTGCCCGCAGGATGCTGCCGCCCTGGTTTGCAATCGGGGCGACCAGACGATGAGATCACGCAGGCAGATATTTGTGGCGGTGGCGGCGCTGGTGCGCGGCCGCCCCGATTATTGAGGCAAATGCCCGATCCCGGGCCCTTCGCCTGCACCGGCGCGCAGGCGTCGTGTTCACATAAGGAGCCGCCATGCAAAACGCGACCAAGACCGAAGAATCGACCCGTGTCTGCAGCAAGTGCAAGGTCGAGAAGCCTCTCGATGATCGCCACTTTGCTGGCCAGCTCAACGGCGGGTTTCGCTGGCAGTGCCGCGACTGCGTCTCGGCCAGCCTGAAGGCCCATCTCGACCTGCGCGGCCAGCAATAGTTCCTCGCCGGAGATCCTGATGGAACACCGCTTCAAGGTTGGCCAGACGGTCAACATCGTGCGCGGCAAGAACTATGGCGCGCCGGCCGGCGCCTACGAGGTGGTGCGCCTCGTGCCGCTCGAGGCCGAGGAGCCGCAATACCAGGTGCAGGCCCGCCAGAGCGGACAGCAATGGATCGTCCGCGAAGGTGAACTAGCCCGCGCCTGAGACGTTCGGCACCCATGATGGAAAAGACAGTCAAGGTGCCCGGGCCCGATCATCCGATCACCATCGAGCCCAATCCGCGACGCGTCGTCGTTTCGGTCGCTGGCCGCATCGTTGCCGATACACGTGCGGCGCTGACCTTGCGCGAGGGCGTTTATCCACCGGTGCAATACATTCCGCGCAATGACTTGGACATGGCGCTGTTTGCCCGGACCACCCACTCCACCTACTGCCCGTACAAGGGCGACTGCGCGTATTACAGCATTCCCGTCGGCGGCGACCGGTCAGTCAATGCAGCCTGGACCTACGAGGCGGCGTATCCGGCCGTGTCGCAGATCGACGGCTATCTCGCCTTTTATCCCGACCGGGTGGACAGCATCGAGGTCCAGCCCTAGCGGCGGAACCGCCAGCCCTGGAGCGCCGTTTTCTCCTGCAAGTGCCCCGTGCGACGGGGCGTTAATGGGAGATTCAGATGGCAAACCAGAACCAGGCCGACAGCCAGGTAAACCAGCAGAAGTCGTCGCCCCGGGCATCCCATCCAGGCCGCGACGGTGAAGCCGCCGCAGGCGACCGCCTGGGCGAGCGCAGCGGCAAGCCGGTTCCCGCCACGGCGGCTAAGGAACTCCCGACGAAGGAAGAGCAGAAGATCGCCAAGCAGGAGAACAAGTCGCCGCTCGGTACGCGGGGCCTCGACTTCTAACTCTCCTCCAGCGAGACCAACGAAAACGCCCCGGTTGGCTGTCGCCACCCGGGGCGCTTTTACGTCGGCGTACTGTCGTTCACGTCGTCAGTCGGTGACCTGTTTGGTGGTCGTCGTCGTGGTCGTGCTGCCCATCGGCTGCACCGACTGCGGCACGTTCGTGGTGGTGCGCTCCGTCGTCGTGGTGGTCTTGTCGGAGCCACACGCGCCCAGCGTGGTGCCGAGGACTGCCAAAGTGAGGCAAAGCGCGAAGCGCGGGGTTTGCATGACGCGGGTCATGGTCATTTCCGTTACTTGGTCGTCGTGGTGGTGGTCGATTCAGTCGTGCTGCTACCGCCCGGGTATGGCGCCAGCGGCGTGGTCTTCACGCGCTCGTTGGTTGTGGTGCTGGAGCGGGAGCCATCGGGATTGGTGACCGACGTGCTCGAGTTGGTGGTCGTGCTGCCGATGCCGCTGGCCGAATTTTTGCTCTTTTCGACCTTGCGGCCGTTGGCGTCGATGGTGACGTCGGTCGATGTCGAATTGGTGGTGCCGAGGCCCGGCACCGTGGTGGTGGTGGTCGATTGCGTCGAGGTCTGCGCGAAAGCGCCACTGCCGGCCATGCACAAAGCGGCGGCAGCGATAATAAGATGGCGTTTCATTTTTTTAGTCCTTGCGACAATTGATGCCCTCGGACACGGCAACGCCGGCTGGATCGATCCAGTTCAAACAGCGGGAAAAGGTGGACGAACAGCCCCGCCCGAAGACTCAGGCGACGAATTAGGAAAATGAGGTCTGACAGGGAAACGCGGCTGGTCGGAGTGAGAGGATTCGAACCTCCGGCCCCTAGCTCCCGAAGCTAGTGCTCTACCAGGCTGAGCTACACTCCGCCGCGCGAGGGCGCCTTATAGCGCCAGTCCGGAGCGCCTGCAAGGATTGCCCGACTAAAGCCGCCGGGTCGGCTCAATAGGCCCGTTCGATGGAGAAATCGACGACCGCCGCCAGGGCGGCCTTGGCCTCGCCATCGGGGAAGCGGGCCAGTTCCCGGTGTGCCAGGTCGCCGTAATAGCGGGCGCGCTCCAAAGTATCGGCAATGGCGGCATGCCGGCGCATCAGAACCTGCGCCTGTTCGAGGTCGCCGGGCTGCTGTTCCAGCTTCTCCTGGGTGCGGCGCCAGAACGCGCGCTCGTCCTCGCCGCCACGGCGGAAGGCCAGGATGACGGGGAGGGTGATCTTGCCCTCCTTGAAGTCGTCGCCGACCGACTTGCCCAAAGCCTGCTGGTCGGCGGCGTAGTCCAGCGCGTCATCGACGAGCTGGAAGGCGATGCCAAGGTTGCGGCCGAAGCTGTCCAGCCCGTCCGCCGCCGCCGGGTCGCAGCCGGCGATGACGCCGCCGACGCGGCAGGCCGCCGCGAACAGGGCCGCGGTCTTGGCCGAGATGACATCCAGATAGGCGTCCTCGGTGGTCGTCATGTCGTTGGCGGTCGCCAATTGCATGACCTCGCCCTCGGCGATGGTGGCGGACGCGCCGGCCAGGATGCGGAGGATTTCCAGCGAGCCGGTTTCGACCATCAGCTGGAAGGCGCGGCTGAACAAGAAGTCGCCGACGAGAACCGAGGCCTCGTTGCCCCACAGCAGGTTGGCGGTGGCGTTGCCGCGGCGCAGCTCGCTTTCGTCCACGACATCGTCGTGCAGCAGGGTGGCGGTGTGGATGAACTCGACGCAGGCCGCCAGCAGGGTGTGCTGGTTGCCGTCATAGCCGCACAGCTTCGCGGCGCCGAGGGTCAGCAGCGGGCGCACGCGCTTGCCGCCGGCGGAGATCAGATGGCTGGCCAGTTCCGGGATCAACGGCACCCGGCTGTGCATGCGCCGGATTATTTCCTGGTTGACCGCCGCGAGGTCGTGACCGACCAGGGCCAGCAGACGCTCCAGCCCGGCCGGCTTGCCGGCGCCGCGTGCCTTGCCCAGGGGAGTGACGGTGGCCAAAAGCGGTTCCTCGAACAGTGGCTTGATGTTAATCGAAGCGGAGCATAGAGCCATCCGGCGGTCGGTCAAGGCGCGCGCCGCCGCGTCGGCAACAGTGTTGGTCGGGGGACACTTGAAGGAATTGTTGCGCACCAACGATGCCGTCCTGATCTCGTACATCGAGGCGCTGATGGCCGATGCCCGGATCGACCTGCTGGTCCTCGACCGCCATGCCAGCATCCTCGACGGATCGATCGGCGCCATTCCCCGCCGCCTGATGGTAGGCGACGATGAGCTGGTGGCCGCCCGCTCCATCCTGCGTGCGGCGCAGATCGACCATGACGCCGGCTGAACCGGACATCACACACGACGCGTTTCTTGGCGGCCGGCTGACCCTGGCCCAGCCGCGCAAGGGGTTCCGTGCCGGGTCGGATGCGGTGTTGCTGGCGGCGGCAATACCGGCGATGGATGGCACGGTCATCGAGGCGGGCTGTGGCGCGGGCGCGGCGATGCTGTGCCTGGCGCGGCGCGTGCCGGGCGTTCAGGTCACCGGCCTGGAAGTGCAGGCCGACATGGCGGCGCTGGCGGAGCAGAACATCATTGCCAATGACCTGCCGGATCGCGCGCGGGTCGTGGTCGGCGACATTGCGGCGCCACCGGCGGAGTTCACGGCCGGTACGTTCGACCATGGCTTGGCCAATCCGCCGTTCTTCACCACGGCGCACGACCGCTCGCCCCTGGCCGCCCGCGCGCTGGCGCGCACCGAAGGCGATGCTGACACACTGGCGCGCTGGATCGGCTTCCTGCAGCGCGCGGTGCGGCAGGGTGGCACGATTACGTTGATTCACCGCGCTGAACGACTGGAAGAGTTGCAGGCGCTATTGCCCGGCGCGACCATCCTGCCGTTGCTGCCGCGCGCGGGCCAGAAGCCGAAGCGGGTATTGGTGCGTGCGATCAACGGTGGTTCGGGGGTGGCACAGACGCTGCCGGGCTTCGTCCTGCACGATGAGTCCGGCTATACCGCTGCCGCGCAGGACATTCTGCGTCACGGCCAGGCGCTGGTGTTTTAACCGCCTACGCCCTATCTAGGCTGCCATGGCCAACTGGATCTCAAAGCTGTTTTCGAAGTCGGCGCCCGTCGTGGCGGTACTCCGTCTGGATGGGGTCATCTCGTCTGGCGGGCTTCTCGGCCGGCCCGGGTTGAACCTCGCCAGTCTGGCCGGCCCCATCGAGGCGGCGTTCGCGTTGAAAAAGGTCAAGGCCGTGGCCTTGGCGATCAACTCGCCCGGTGGGTCGCCGGTGCAGTCGGCGCTGATCACCGCGCGCATTCGCCAGCTGTCGGCGGAGAAGAAGATTCCGGTCTTCGCCTTTGCCGAGGATGTCGCGGCGTCGGGCGGTTACTGGCTTTCGCTGGCGGCGGACGAAATCTATGCCGACCCCAGTTCCATCGTCGGCTCCATCGGCGTCATCTCGGCGGGCTTCGGCTTCACCGGCCTGATCGATCGCATCGGCGTCGAGCGGCGCATGCATACGTCGGGCGAGCGCAAGTCGTTCCTTGATCCGTTCCGGCCGGAACAGCCGGAAGATGTCGCCCGGCTGCTGAAGCTGCAGGCGGAACTGCACGACAATTTCAAGGACGAGGTCCGCGCGCGCCGCGCCGGCAAGTTGAAGGCGCCGGAGGCGGAACTGTTCTCCGGCGAGTTCTGGTCTGGCCGCCAGGCGAAGTCATTGGGGCTGATCGACGGCCTGGGCGATCTGCGCTCGGTCGTGCGGGCGAAATTCGGCGACAAGGTTCGCCTGCGCCGGGTCGGCGCGAAGCAGGGCTGGCTGCGCCGCCGGCTGGGCATGCAGGGGCTGGCTGGCGATGCCGCCAATGCCCTGTTCAGCGCCGCCGAGGAGCGCGCGCTGTGGGGCCGTTACGGCCTGTAGCTAGTTGACGATGTGCCACCGGCCGTCGGCGCCAAGGCAGGCGGTGCCGTAGAACGGCTGGCCCGTGGCGTCCACATCGGCATCACCGTTCCACGTGCGGCAGTTTGACGGCGCGCGATAAACCGGCGGCGGCTGGTAATAGACGACGGGCGGGGGCGGCGCGTAATAGACCGGCGGCGGGCCGTAGTAATAGGCCGGCGCGCCGTAATAGCCCCGGTGATGCGGATAATAAGGATAGGGACCGAAACCGGCATTCACGCCGACGAACACGCGCGTGCGCGCCTCGGCGGCCGGCGCGAGTGCCGCCACCGCCAGTAACGCCAGCAAAACCGCCGAAATGATCCGAGCCATGGCCGAACCTCCGTGGAGCGACCCCCGATCCACTATACTTAACAAGGCCGCGGCCGGCGAAGTTCCAAATCGCCGCGTGGGGGCGATCGGGCTATAGTGCGGCCATGCTGAGCCTGCCCAAACTCCTGCTATTGCTGATCGTCGCCGGTGCCGCCTGGTACGGCTGGAGGGTCTGGCAAAGAAAGCTGAACGTCGCGGCCGCCCCGGCACCGCGCCAGGCACCACCCCCGGCCTCGGCAACCGTCGCCCAGGACCTGGTGAAATGCCCGAAATGCGGGACCTACGTGGCGGCCGGCAGCGCCCACCAGTGCACGGGCGCCTAGGTCCAATCTGCCGCTTTTGGGTGCAGTGCAACACTTGAAACTCCGGACGGCGGTGCTATGGTCCGCGCCGTTCGTTCTCCCCCGCCAAAGGTCGCGGTTTCGCGCCATAAACCTAGGGTCAGCGCCATGGCGCAGCCGGCCAAAACCTTCCAGGACCTGATCCTCAAGCTGCAGAACTATTGGGCTGCCCAGGGCTGCCTGATCCTGCAGCCGTACGACATGGAAATGGGGGCGGGCACCTTCCACCCGGCCACCACCTTGCGCGCGCTGGGGCCAGAGCCGTGGAGCGCCGCTTACGTGCAGCCCTCGCGCCGGCCCAAGGACGGCCGCTATGGCGAAAACCCCAACCGGCTGCAGCACTATTACCAGTACCAGGTGATCCTGAAGCCCAGCCCGCCGAACATCCTCGACCTTTATCTCGGGTCGCTGAAGGAAGTTGGCATCGACGCCAACCGCCACGACATCCGCTTCGTCGAGGACGACTGGGAAAGCCCGACGCTGGGCGCCTGGGGCCTTGGCTGGGAAGTTTGGTGTGACGGCATGGAGGTGACGCAGTTCACCTATTTCCAGCAGGTCGGCGGCTTCGACTGCAACCCGGTGGCGGGCGAGATCACCTACGGGCTCGAGCGCCTGGCCATGTACATCCAGGGCAAGGACAACGTGTACGACCTGGATTTCAACGCCACGACGAAATACGGCGACGTGTTCCTGCAGGCCGAGCGCGAGTACAGCGCGCACAACTTCGAACATGCCGACACCGACATGCTGTTCCAGCATTTCACCGATGCCGAGAAGGAATGCCAGAAGCTGATTGCGGCAAAGCTGGCGCTGCCGGCCTATGACCAGTGCATCAAGGCCAGCCACCGGTTCAACCTGCTGGACGCACGCGGCGTGATCAGCGTGACCGAGCGCGCCGCCTATATCGGCCGCGTCCGCGCCTTGGCCAAGGCGTGCTGCGAGCAGTGGCTGATCAGCCGCGGCCACGCGCCGGCGGGAGCCTGACCGTGCCCGAACTTCTGCTCGAACTTTTCTCCGAGGAAATTCCGGCGCGCATGCAGGCGCGCGCGGCCGACGACCTGCGCCGTCTGGTGACCGAGAAGCTGAAGGCTGCCGGCCTGTCGTTCGGCGATGCGAAGGCCTTCGCGACGCCGCGCCGCCTGGCGTTGGTGATTGACGGCATTCCTGCCGCGCAGCCCGACGTGAAGGAAGAGCGCAAGGGGCCGCGCGTCGGGTCGCCCGACAAGGCGATTGAAGGATTTCTGAAAGGCGCTGGCGTTGCCTCGCTCGACGCCTGCGAGAAGCGCGATACCGGCAAGGGCGAATTCTGGTTCGCGGTGATCGACAAGAAGGGCCGCACAACGGCCGAGGTGCTGCCCGAGATTCTGGCTGCTGCCGTGACCGAACTGCCGTGGCCGAAGAGCATGCGCTGGGCGGACCACGCGGTGCGCTGGGTGCGGCCGCTGCATTCGATCCTGTGCCTGTTCGACAGCAAGGTGGTGCCGTTCGCATTCGGACCGGTTTCCGCAGGTGACACGACCCAGGGCCATCGCTTCATGGGCAATACACGTTTCGCGGTGACGGGCTTCGCCGACTACAAGGCGAAACTTGAAGCGGCCAAGGTCCTGCTCGACCCGGCTGATCGCGCGGCGGCCATCGAAAAAGGTATTGCCGAGCTCGCGAAGAAAGAGGGCCTGGTGCCGGTGCCCGACAAGGGCTTGCTGGACGAGGTGACAGGTCTGGTCGAATGGCCGGTGCCGCTGATGGGCCGCATCGACGATGCGTTCATGGACGTGCCTAGAGAGGTGCTGACCACCTCGATGCGGGTAAACCAGAAATATTTCACGCTGAACAAGGCCGACGGCGCCATGGCGGCGCGTTTCGTCGTGGTGGCCAACATGGTTGCCGACGACGGTGGCAAGGAAATCGTCGCCGGCAACGAGAAGGTGCTGCGCGCGCGCCTGTCCGACGCCAAGTTCTTCTGGGACCAGGACCGCAAGGCACGCCTCGACAGCCGCATCGACGCGCTGAAGGGCATCGTGTTCCACGCCAAGCTGGGCACCGTGTTCGAGAAGTCGGCCCGCGTGCGCAAGCTGGCGCAGCAGATCGCAGCCCAGATCGGCGCCGATGCCGGACTGGCCGACCGCGCGGCCCTGCTGGCCAAGGCCGACCTGACATCGGGCATGGTCGGCGAGTTCCCCGAACTGCAGGGCGTTATGGGCCGATATTACGCCCGCAACGACGGCGAGCAGGCCGTGGTTGCCGCCGCTATCGCCGAGCACTATTCGCCGCTGGGTCCGACCGACAAGGTGCCGACAGCGCCGGTCAGCATCGCCGTCGCGCTGGCCGACAAGATCGACACGCTGACCGGATTCTTCGCCGTAGATGAGAAGCCGACCGGATCAAAGGACCCGTTCGCGCTGCGCCGCGCCGCGCTCGGCATCATCCGCATCGTGCTGGAAAACAAGCTGCGCCTGCCTCTGCAGTCGGTCGGTGCGAAAAAAGACCTGCTCGATTTCTTCGCCGACCGCCTGAAGGTTTACCTGCGCGAGCAGGGCGTGCGGCACGACCTGGTGTCGGCCGTGTTCGCCAAGGGCGATGACGATCTGGTGCGCGTTGTGCGCCGGGTCGAGGCGCTGGGCGCATTCCTGGCCAGCGCCGACGGCGCCAACATGCTGGCCGCCTATCGCCGTGCGGCGAACATCCTGCGCATTGAAGAAAAGAAGGACGGCCGCGCCTACGCCGACGGCATTGACACGAAGTTGCTACGCGCGCCCGAGGAGCAGGAGCTGGTAGCGAAACTGGGTGAGGTCGAGGCGATGGCGGCACAGGCGCTGGGCAAGGAAGACTTCGCCGCGACGGGCGCGGCCTTGGCTGCCCTGCGCGCGCCGGTGGACGCGTTCTTCGACAAGGTTACGGTCAACGCGCCGGAACCGGACCTTCGCGCCAACCGTCTGAACATACTCGCCCGCATCCGCGGCGAACTCGACAAGCTTGCAGATTTTTCGCAGATCGAAGGGTAATCCATGGCCAAGAAGCCAGCGCCCAAGAAGCCAGCGCCCAAGAAGAAGATTGTCGCCAAGGCCAAAGCCAAGGTGAAGACCAAGGTCAAGGCAAAGGCGCCGGCGCCGAAGAAGGTTGTCGCCAAAAAGATTGCCGCGCCGGCGAAGGGAAAGTGGGTGTTCGCGTTCGGCGACGGCAAGGCTGATGGCCGTGCCCAGATGAAGAACCTGCTGGGCGGCAAGGGCGCCAACCTGGCGGAGATGAGCAATCTTGGCCTGCCGGTGCCGCCTGGTTTCACCATCACCACTGAGGTCTGCACCTGGTACTACGCCAACAAGCAGCAATACCCGAAGGAGCTGCAGGCACAGGTCGCGACCGCACTGGGACGCATCGAGAAGCTGGTCGGCGCCAAGTTCGGCAGCACGGATCGGCCGCTGCTGGTCTCGGTGCGCTCGGGTGCACGGGCCTCGATGCCCGGCATGATGGACACGGTGCTGAACCTCGGCCTCAACGACGAGACCGTGCTGGCGCTGGCGCGCAATTCGGGCAATCCGCGCTTCGCGTGGGACAGCTATCGCCGCTTCATCCAGATGTATTCGAACGTGGTGCTGGACGTCGGCCACGAGCATTTCGAGGAACTGCTGGAACGCCACAAGGAAGACCGCGGCTATACGCTGGATACCGACCTGAAGGCCGACGACTGGCAGCGCCTGGTCGGCGAGTACAAGAAGGAAGTGGAAAGCCATCTCGGCAGGCCGTTCCCGCAGAACGTCCATGACCAGCTGTGGGGCGCCATCGGCGCCGTGTTCGGCAGCTGGATGAACAATCGCGCCATCACCTATCGCAGCCTGAACAACATTCCGGAAAGCTGGGGCACCGCGGTCAATGTGCAGGCGATGGTGTTCGGCAATATGGGCGACGATTCCGCCACCGGCGTGGCCTTCACGCGCAACCCCTCGACCGGCGAACGCCGCTTCTATGGCGAGTTCCTGGTCAATGCGCAGGGCGAGGACGTGGTCGCCGGCATCCGTACGCCGCAGGACCTGACCATCGCGGCGCGCAAGGACGGTGGTTCGAAGCTGCCGTCCATGGAAGAGGTGCTGCCGAAGACCTATGCCGAGCTGGTGAAGGTGTTCCAGAGGCTGGAAAAGCACTACCGCGACATGCAGGACATCGAGTTCACCGTCCAGGGCGGCAAGCTGTGGATGCTGCAGACGCGTTCGGGCAAGCGTACCGCCAAGGCGGCGCTGCGCATCGCCGTCGACATGGTGAAGGAAGGCCTGATCAAGAAGGAAGAGGCGGTTTCGCGCATCGAGCCGTCGTCGCTGGACCAGTTGCTGCACCCGACCCCTGATCCGAAGGCGAAGCGCGAAGTGATCGCCAAGGGCCTGGCGGCGTCGCCGGGTGCGGCGTCCGGCAAGGTCGTGTTCCTGGCTGATGTTGCGGAGGACATGGCGGCGAAGGGTGAGGCGGTGATTCTCGTCCGCGTCGAGACCAGCCCGGAAGATATCCACGGCATGCACGCCGCCAAGGGCATTCTCACCGCGCGCGGCGGCACCACCAGCCATGCCGCCGTGGTGGCGCGCGGCATGGGCCGGCCCTGCGTTTCGGGCGCCGGCATTCTGCGCATCGACTATGCGGCCAAGCAGTTCACCGCCCACGGCGTGACGGTCAAGGAAGGCGACATCATCACCATCGACGGTTCGATCGGCGACGTGATGCTGGGCAAGCTGGCGATGATCGAGCCGGAACTGTCGGGCGATTTCGCGCAGGTCATGGAGTGGGCCGACAGGTTCCGTCGCCTTCGCGTGCGTGCCAATGCGGAAACCCCGCTGGACGCCGAGACCGCGCGCAAGTTCGGCGCCGAGGGCATCGGCCTGTGCCGCACCGAGCACATGTTCTTCGACGAGCAGCGCATCATGGCGGTGCGCGAAATGATCCTGGCGTCCGATGTCGAGGGGCGCCGCAGGGCGCTGGCGAAGATCCTGCCAATGCAGCGCGCCGATTTCGAGCAGTTGTTCACCATCATGGCCGGGCTGCCGGTCACGGTGCGCCTGCTGGACCCGCCACTGCACGAATTCCTGCCCAAGACGGACAAGGACTTTGAAAGCGTTGCGGCCGCGACCGGCGTGTCGGTCGTGGCGCTGCGCCAGCGCGACGCGGCGCTGCACGAGAGCAACCCGATGCTGGGCCACCGCGGCTGCCGCCTCGGCATTTCCTATCCGGAAATCTACGAGATGCAGGCCCGCGCCATTTTCGAGGCGGCGGTCAGCGTCGGCAAGAAGCTGGGCAAGACGGTCGAGCCCGAAGTGATGATTCCGCTGGTCGCGACCAAGCGCGAACTGGACATCCTCAAGGTGAAGATCGACGCCGTGGCGCAGGCCGTGGCGGGTGAAACCGGCAGGGCGGTGAAGTACCTGGTCGGCACCATGATCGAACTGCCGCGCGCCGCGCTCCGGGCCGGTGAGATCGCCGAGACGGCGGAGTTCTTCTCGTTCGGCACCAACGACCTGACCCAGACCACCTTCGGCATCAGCCGCGACGACGCGGCGATGTTCCTCGATGACTATCTGCGCCAGGGCATCATGGAGCGCGACCCGTTCCAGACGCTGGACCAGGAGGGCGTTGGGGAACTGGTGAAGATCGCCGCCGAACGCGGCCGCAAGACGCGCGCCAAGCTGAAGCTAGGCATCTGCGGCGAGCATGGCGGTGATCCGGATTCGGTGAAGTTTTGCCACCGGGTCGGCCTCGACTACGTGTCGTGCTCGCCTTATCGCGTGCCGATCGCGCGCCTGGCGGCGGCACAGGCCGCCATCGCGGGCGAGGCCTACAGCCTGGGTTGATCGCGGCGGAGAGGGCGACGTGAACGCTATCCGCCGCGCGTGCTTTCTGCTGCTGCTGGCGGGATGCGCGGCGGCTAATCCCTGTTACGACCCGGCCAAGCCGCATCACCGGCCGGAAGGTTTCAACAACAACTACATCGACAACACCAAGATCGCCGGCGGTTTCTGGCGGTGGCAATGGGACCGCTGGACCAAGGGCGTGCCCGAGCAGCATGCCGAACGTGTGCCTGTCGTGGCGGTCGATACGGCCTATCTTCGCGCCAATACCAGCGATGTCACGGTGACGTGGATCAGCCATGCCACCGCTTTGTGGCAGGTTGGCGGTCTTAACATCCTGACCGATCCGCATTTCGGCGACCGTTCGTCGCCGTTCTCCTTTGCGGGTCCGAAGCGGGTGACGAAACTGCCGGTGACGCTGGCGGAACTGCCGCGCATCGACATGGTGGTGATCAGCCACAACCACTACGACCATCTCGACCTGGGTACGATCAAGGCGCTGAACGACCAGGCCGGCGGGCCGCCGCTGTTCGTCGTGCCGCTGGGTATTGAACGCTGGATGGAAGAGCAGGGCGTTACCAACGCCAAGGCGCTGGACTGGTGGGATTCGAACCTGTTCCGCGACGCAAAGGTCACGCTGGTGCCGGTGCAGCACTGGTCGGCGCGCACGCCGTTCGACAGGCACGAGACGCTGTGGGGCGGCTATGTGGTCGAGGCGGCTGGCTTCTCGATGTTCTTCACCGGCGACACCGGATACTCGGACGACTTCAAGGAAATCGGCCGGCGGTTTGGCGGATTCGACTTCGCGCAGATCGCGGTTGGCTGCTACGAGCCGCGCTGGTTCATGAAGAACCAGCATGTGAACGAGGACGAGGCGGTACAGATCCACCTCGATGTGAAGAGCAAGTTCTCGCTGGGCGTCCACTGGGGCACGTTCCGCCTGTGCGACGACCCGGTCGAACAGCCGATGGACCGGCTGCCGCCGGCGCGTGAGAAGTACAATGTGCCGGCGCAGGACTTCGTCCTGTTCGCGCTTGGTGAAACCCGCGTCCTGCGCAAGGGCAACTAAGCCCGCGCAACTGATCTACTGGACCAGGATTTTCGGCCCGGCATTGGCGGCGAGCGAGGCCTCGATCTTCTCCGCCACCTTGTCGGCAATGGCCAGATAGGCGCGGGCATGCTCGCTGTCCGGCTTGCTCACCACGATGGGGCGGCCGTCGTCCGAGGTCTCGCGGATATCCATGTGCAGAGGAATTTCGCCCAGGAAGTCGCAGCCCAGCTGGTGCGCCGTGCGCGCCGCGCCGCCATGGGCGAAGATGTCCGAGCGGTGATTGCAGTTCGGACAGACGAAATAGCTCATGTTCTCGACGATGCCGAACACCGGCACGTCAACCTTGCGGAACATGTTCAGGCCCTTGCGCGCGTCGAGCAGGGCGATGTCCTGCGGCGTTGAGACGATGACCGCGCCGGCCAGCGGCACGCGCTGCGCCATGGTGAGCTGCGCATCGCCCGTGCCCGGCGGCATGTCGACCACCAGCACATCCAGCTTGCCCCAGTTGACCTGGCGCAGCATCTGTTCCAGCGCGCTCATCACCATCGGGCCGCGCCAGATGGTCGGCGTATCCTCGGGCACCAGGTAGCCCATGGACATGGTGGGGATGCCCCAGCTGCGCATCGGGTCCATGGTCTTGCCGTCGGCGGAATTCGGCTTGCCGGATATGCCCATCATGCGGGGCACCGACGGACCGTAGATGTCGGCGTCGAGCAGGCCGACCTTCTGCCCGCGCACGGCCAGGCCCAGCGCCAGATTCACCGCCGTCGTGGACTTGCCGACGCCGCCCTTGCCGCTGGCCACCGCGATGATGGCGCGGATGCCGGGAATGGCGGGCTTCTCGCCGACCGAGGCCTTGCCGGCCGCCGGGGCGTGGGAATGACCGTGATTATGGCCGTGGTCGTGCCCGTGATTGTGGGCGGCCGGCGCGGCCTTGGCGGGCGCGCGCTCGGCGGTCAGCACCGCGGTAACCGACAATACGCCCGGAATCGCATCGACCGCGGCGGCACAGGCCTTGCGCAATGGCTCTTTCTTGGCCCCGTCCTTGGGGTCGACCTCGACCGCGAAGCCGACATTGCCGTCCTTGACCACGATGCCCGAAATCATGCCCAGGCCAATTACGTCCTTGCCCTGGTCCGGGTCGATCACTTGCGACAGCGCGGCGCGTACCTGCGCCTCGGTTACTTCGGCCGAGCTTCGGGCCATGCTTGAAAATCCTGTTTGATCGCCAATATCGGGAGTGGAACCGGCCGGCGGCTTGCCCGGTCCGGACTGCTGACATATAACGCGCGACCGGCCTTTCTCCAACTTTCCCGGTACAGCGACAACAGGGGGCGTCCCAGAACATGCCTTGGAGCAATCAGGGTGGCGGCGGTGGCGGTGGTTGGCAGGGCGGCGGCGGTGGTCGTGGCCCCTGGGGCCAGGGCCCGCGCGGTGGCGGTTCGCAACCGCCTGATCTCGAGGATCTCCTGCGCCGCGGCCAGGACCGATTCAAGAGCATGCTGCCCGGGGGCAACCTGTCCGGGCGCAGCATCGGTGTCGGCCTGGTCCTGCTGGCTGCCGTCTGGCTGGCCACCGGCATCTACCGGGTGAACACGGAAGAGCAGGGCGTTGTCCTGCGCTTCGGCGAATATTACGACACCACTCTGCCCGGCCTGCACTACCACTGGCCGTGGCCGGTCGAAACGGTACTCAAGCCGCCGGTCGCCCGCATCAACCGCGAGGAAGTCGGATTCCGCTCTGGCGGCGATGCCCGCCAGGGCACGGTCCGCGACATCGGCGAGGAAAGCCTGATGCTGACGGGCGACCAGAACATCGTCGATATCGATTTCTCGGTCTTCTGGCAGATCAAGAACGCCGGCGATTACCTGTTCAACGTCGAGAACCCGCCGCTGACCGTCAAGGTCGTGGCCGAAAGCGCCATGCGCGAGGTGATCGGCAAGAACCAGATCCAGCGCATCCTGACCGAGGGCCGTGGCCCGATCGAACAGTCGACCAGGCAATTGATGCAGCAGATCCTCGACAGCTACAACGCCGGCATCCAGATCAACCAGGTCAACCTGCAGAAGGTTGACCCCCCGGCGCAGGTCATCGAGGCCTTCCGTGACGTGCAGGCGGCGCGGGCCGACCGCGAGCGTGCGCAGAACGAAGCCGAATCCTACCGCAATGATGTGGTTCCCCGCGCCCGCGGCGAGGCGCAGCGCATCCTGCAGCAGGCCGAGGCCTACAAGCAGGAAGTCACCGCCAACGCCCAGGGCGAGGCGGCGCGCTTCACCTCGGTCTACAATGAGTATCGTCAGGCAAAGGAAGTGACCTCGCGCCGGCTTTATCTTGAAACGATGGAGCAGATCCTGCGCGGCACCAGCAAGGTCATCATTGACCAGCCCAAGGGCACGCCGGGTGTGACGCCGTACCTGCCGCTGCCGGACCTCATGCGCCGTCCGGCCGTCCCCGCCACCTCGGCCCCGACCTCGTCGGCCGCCCCGCAGGGAGCCACGCGATGAACCGCAACATCCTGATCATCCTCGGCGTCGTCGCCGCGGCCGTCATCGTCGTCGCCTCGCAGAGCCTGTTCATCGTCGACCAGATGCAACAGGCGCTGGTCCGCCAGTTCGGCGATCCGCGCCGCGTGATTTCCGATGCGGGCCTGCATTTCAAGATGCCGTTCCTGCAGGACGTCGTCTATATCGACAAGCGCGTGCTGGGCCTCGAGGCGCCGGCCGAGGAAGTTATCGCCTCCGACCAGCGCCGGCTGGTGGTCGATACTTTCGCGCGTTTCCGAATTGTCGACCCGCTTGTGTTCTACCGGTCGTCGCGCGGCGACCTGTCGATCCTGCGCCGCAACCTGGGGTCGGCGATGAATTCGTCCGTCCGCAGCGTGCTGGGCAACCAGGATTCGACCTCGATCATCTCGGGCGAACGCGGGCAGATCATGAATCAGATCCGCGATGCGGCCTCGACCGAGGCGCGCGAGCGTTTCGGTATCGAGATCGTTGACGTGCGCATCAAGCGCACGGATTTCCCGGACACGATCAGCCAGGCGATCTTCCAGCGCATGCAGACCGAGCGTCAGCGCGAGGCGCGCGAGTATCGCGCCGAGGGCGGCGAGCAGGGCGAACGCATCCGTGCCGACGCCGACCGCCAGCGAGTGATCACCCTGGCCGAGGCGCGCAAGACGTCCGAAACGCTGCGCGGCGAGGGCGATGCGGCGCGCACCAAGATCCTGGCCGAGGCGACCAGCAAGGACCCTGACTTCTACGCCTTCATGCGTTCGATGCAGGCCTATATCCAGGCCTTCCAGCCGGGCGACACCACCATGCTCCTGTCGCCTGACTCGGAGTTCTTGCGCTACTTCGCCAATCCGCCGCTCGCGCGCCCCGCCCGCTGATCCTGCATGCAGGATTTCGGCGTGGCGCTGGGCTTGGCCCTGGTGATCGAGGGCGTCCTCTACTTCGCCTTTCCCGACGCGATGCGGCGGATGATGGTGCGGGCCCTGGCATTGCCCTCGATCCAGGTCCGCGCTGGCGCTCTGGCCATGGCGGTCGTCGGCCTGGCGGCGATCTGGCTGATAAAACGCGGATTCCACTGAGCGCATTCGCGCGCTTTTGCGGGAAAAAGCCAACTTTCGCCGTAATCCCGGCTAACATGGGGCTTCCCTGCGACGCCGGCTCTTGAACGCCGTCGTCCCCAACCTAGGTTGAGGCAAAACAGGGCATGCGGCGGTCCATCGGGGACCGGCCGGCCAGGAGATGAAAGTCCATGACGTCCCAAATTGTCCGCTCGACTTCGACCGCCCGCTTCGCGGCGCTGCGCCGGCCTTTCGCCGTGGCTGCAGCCGGAGCGCTGGTCGTCTCGCTGCTGCTCGCCCCGGCGGCCCAGGCACGTTCGGCGCCGGAAAGTTTCGCCGACCTCGCCGAGAAGCTGCTGCCGTCGGTCGTCAACATTTCGACCAAGCAGAACGTGAAGGAGGCGGCCCAGGCGCCGCGCGGTCCCGGCGGCGCGCCGGGTGGCCGCGAGGCGGTGCCCCAGGTGCCGCCAGGTTCGCCCTTCGAGGAGTTCTTCAAGGATTTCTTCGACCGTCAGCAGCGCGGCAACCGCCCGCGCGGTCCGGTCATGTCGCTGGGCTCGGGCTTCATCATCGACTCCAGTGGCCTGGTCGTAACCAACAACCACGTCATCGCCGACGCCGACGAGGTGACGGTCATCCTGCAGGACGACACGGAACTGCCGGCGAAGATTATCGGCCGCGATCCGAAGACCGACGTTGCGGTGCTGAAGGTCGAGGCCAAGCAGCCGCTGCCGGCGGCGAAGTGGGCCGATTCCGACAAGATGCGCGTGGGTGACTGGGTGCTGGCCATCGGCAACCCGTTTGGCCTCGGCGGCTCGGTCACGGCGGGCATCCTGTCGGCCAAGGGCCGCAACATCCGCTCCGGCCCGTATGACGATTTCTTCCAGACCGATGCGCCGATCAACAAGGGCAATTCCGGCGGCCCGCTGTTCAACATGGACGGCGAGATTGTCGGCATCAACACGGCCATCTATTCGCAGTCGGGCGGCTCGATCGGCATCGGTTTCTCGAACCCGTCGAACCTGGTCCGCTCGGTCGTCGCGCAGATTGTGCAGTTCGGCCGCACCAAGCGGGGCTGGCTGGGCGTCCGCATCCAGACCGTCGACGACCAGATCGCTGAAAGCCTCGGCCTCGACAGGGCGCGCGGCGCACTGATCGCCGGCGTCACCGAGAACGGGCCTGCCGAGAAGGCAAAGATCGAGGCCGGCGACGTCGTACTGTCGTTCGACGGCAAGCCGGTCGCCAATATGAGCGCGCTGCCGCGCATCGTGGCCGAGACCCCGATCGGCAAGGAAGTGAATGTCGAGGTGTGGCGCAAGGGCAAGCGGCAGTCGCTGAAAGCGATGGTCGGCGAGCTGGATGAAAGCGATGCGCAGGTGGCCTCCGCCGGTCCGACGCCGAAGGAGACGCCCAACGCCGCGAAGAACGAGCGCAGCCTCGATCTGCTCGGCCTCAAGGTCGCGCCGCTGACGCCCGAACTGCGTCAGCGCTTTGACATCAAGGACGATGCCAAGGGCGTGGTCATCACCGACGTGACCGCCGAAGGTCCGGCCGGCAAGAAGGACCTGCGTCCCGGTGACGTGATCGTCGAGGTCGCGCAGTCCGAGGTGAAGTCGCCGGAAGAGGTGGCGGGCAAGGTGAAGGAAGTGCAGGACGCCAAGCGGCGCTCGGTACTGCTCCTGATCCAGCGCCAGGGCGATCTCAGCTACATCGCCGTGCCCTTCAAGGGCTGACGAGCCGACATCGCTTGATCGAGGGGGATGGCTTGCCATCCCCCTTTTTCATTTGGGGCTGACAATCTCCGCGTCGTGATAGCCTTGGAGGTAGAGCAGGGCGGTGAGGTCGCCATGGTCGATGCGCGCCTTCGCTGCCGCCGCGACCGCCGGCTTGGCGCGGAAGGCGACACCGAGGCCGGCGGCGCCCAGCATGGCAAGGTCGTTGGCGCCGTCACCCACTGCCATCGTTGCATCGAGCGCGAGGTGACGCTCCGCGGCCAGGCGTTCCAGCGCTTCGAGCTTCGCGGCGCGGCCGAGGATCGGGTCGCGCACCGTGCCGGCCAGCTTGTCGCCATCGAGATCCAGCTCGTTGGCCTGGTCGAGATCGAAGCCGACGCGGCTGCGGATGCGGCCGGTAAAGAAGCGGAAGCCGCCCGACACCAGCGCACAGGTCGCGCCGCTCTTGCGCATGGTGGCGACCAGCGCCTCGGCGCCGGGCACGATGCGAACGTCGCCATAGGCCTGTTCCAGCAGCGCCGCGGGCAGGCCCTTCAACAGGCCGACACGTTCGCGCAGCGCGCCCTCGAAATCGATCTCGCCATTCATCGCGCGGCGGGTGATTGCGGCGATCCGTTCGCCGATCCCGGCGAGGACGGCGAGGTCGTCGAGCATCTCATTCTCGATGATGGTCGATTCCATGTCGGCGACCAGCAGCATCTTGCGTCGGCCAGCGGCTGGCTGTGCCACCGCGTCGATATCGTCGGCCCGCGCAAGCCCGGCGGCGCGTTGCGGGTCCAGGCCATCGAAGGGAAGATCCACCGCGCGGTTGGGGCTGAGCCAGTCGGCCACGCCCACCTCGGCGCCAGCGGCGCGCAGCTTCGCCGCCGTGGCGTCGGCATCGGGGTGGCCGGTGCTGCCGGCGATCAGCGTCAAAACGAAGGTCATGCTTGGGTTCCGCCGCAAAAGTCGCGTACTTCTATCGGCGGAGCATCGAATGGACAAGCAGACACGCATTCTTGTCGTCGCCGGACCGACCGCCAGCGGGAAGTCGGCGCTGGCGGCGTGGCTGGCGCAGCGCTACGGCGGCTTGGTTATCAACGCGGATTCCATGCAGGTCTATCGCGACCTGCGCATCGTCACCGCGCGGCCCGACGCGGCGGAAGAGGCGGAGCTGCCTCATCGCCTGTACGGCGTGCTGTCGGCGTCGGACCCCTGTTCCGCCGGCATCTGGCGCCGGATGGCCCTGGCGGAAATCGAGCAGGCACAGGCGGCGGGCAGGGTGCCCGTCGTCGTCGGCGGCACCGGCCTTTACCTGCGCGCCCTGCTGGAGGGCATTGCCGATATCCCGCCCGTTCCCGCCGCCATACGGGACGAGGTGCGCGCCCGCGCCGAGCAGATGGGCCCCGAAGCCTTCCACGCGGAGCTGGCTGCCCGCGACCCGGCCATCGCGGAACGCCTGCATCCGACCGACCGGCAGCGCACCACCCGCGCCGCCGAGGTCCTGGCCGCCACGGGCCGCAGCCTGGCCGACTGGCAGGCCACCGGCGTTGCCCCGTTTCCGGGGGCGGCAGCCGTGGTCCTGGTCGATCCACCTGTCGAGGATCTGCGCAGTCGCATCGACCAGCGGTTCGACGCCATGGTCGCCGAAGGCGCGGTAGAGGAGGTGAAAGCCTTTCTCGCTACCGATCCGCCAACCGGCGCCCCGTTGCGCCGGGCACTGGGCGTGCCGGAACTGGCGGCCTATCTGGCGGGAGAATTGACGCTGGACGCCGCGGTAACGGCGGGGAAAGCGGCATCTCGGCAGTACGCCAAGCGGCAGCGGACATGGTTTCGGCACCAGCTGACTCGTAATCTTATAATAAATACCGTCGCATCTAAGAAACAATCAGACAGTTTGGCGGCAATAATCTTTCCGTTTGTTGATGATTTTTTGTTGACCGGCAAGACCTAGGCCGTTAGGTTGCGGCCTCTTTTGAACAGGAATGGCTCCCGCCGCGGTTGATAAGGACCTGCGGATGGGGTCGTTTCGTGCGTGGAGGGCGCCCAGGGGCGCTGGCAACAAATGTCGATACAGCAGAGCATCGATCCGGCCGTGAAAGCCCCGACCATGTCGGGCGCCGAGATGGTCCTCAAGGCCCTGGTCGATCAGGGCGTTGACGTGGTGTTCGGCTATCCGGGCGGCGCCGTCCTGCCGATCTACGACGCGCTGTTCCAGCAGAACCACATCCGCCACATCCTCGTCCGCCACGAGCAGGGCGCCGTGCATGCCGCTGAAGGCTATGCCCGCTCGACCGGCAAGGTGGGGGTGGTGCTGGTGACGTCCGGTCCGGGCGCGACCAACGCGGTGACCGGCCTGACCGACGCGCTGATGGATTCGATTCCGATCGTGTGCCTGACCGGCCAGGTGGCGACGCACCTGATCGGCAACGACGCGTTCCAGGAATGCGACACGACCGGCATCACGCGCCCCTGCACCAAGCACAACTGGCTGGTGAAGGACGTCGATCGCCTGGCGCGCACGATCCACGAGGCGTTCTACATCGCCCGCAGCGGCCGTCCCGGCCCGGTGCTGGTCGATCTGCCGAAGGACATCCAGGTCGCGCAGGGCACCTACGAAGGTCCGCAGAACATCGTCCACAAGACCTATCGTCCGCGCACCAAGGGCGATGGCGACAAGATTGCCGCCGCGGCCGAACTGATGGCCAAGGCGAAGAAGCCGATCTTCTACACCGGCGGCGGCGTGATCAATTCCGGTCCCCGCGCCAGCGAATTGCTGCGCACCCTGGCGCACGCAACCGGCTTCCCGGTCACGTCGACGCTAATGGGCCTCGGCGCGTTTCCGGCCAGCGACAAGCAGTGGCTGGGCATGCTGGGCATGCACGGCACCTGGGAAGCCAACCACGCCATGCACGATTGCGACGTGATGGTGAATATCGGCGCCCGCTTCGACGACCGCATCACCGGTCGCCTGAACGCGTTTTCGCCGAACTCGACGAAGATCCACATCGACATCGATCCGTCGTCGATCAACAAGACGGTGCGCGTCGATCTCGGCATCGTCGGCGATGTCGCCTCGGTGCTGGAGGACCTGCTGGCCGCGTGGAAGGCTGGTGGCTATTCCGCCAATCGCGGCGCGCTGGATTCGTGGTGGCAGCAGATCGACCAGTGGCGCGCGCGCGACAGCCTGCACTACGCGCCGTCCAGCACGATCATCAAGCCGCAATACGCGATCCAGCGCCTGTACGAACTGACCAAGGACCGCGAGACGTTCATCACCACCGAGGTGGGCCAGCACCAGATGTGGGCGGCCCAGTTCTACCGCTTCGACCAGCCCAACCACTGGATGACGTCTGGCGGTCTGGGCACGATGGGCTACGGCCTGCCGGCCGCGATCGGCGTTCAGCTTGGCCATCCGGAGAAGCTGGTGGTCGACATCGCCGGCGAGGCGTCGATCCTGATGAACATCCAGGAGCTGGGCACCGCCGCGCAGTTCCGCCTGCCGGTCAAGGTGTTCATCCTGAACAACGAGTACATGGGCATGGTACGTCAGTGGCAGGAGCTGCAGTTCGGCGGCCGCTACTCGCAGAGCTATTCGGAGTCGTTGCCCGACTTCGTGAAGCTGGCCGAGGCGTTCGGCTGCGTTGGCCTGCGCGCCACCAAGGTGTCGGAACTGGACGATGTGATCCGCGAGATGATCAGCATCGACCGGCCGGTCATGGTGGACGTCGCCGTCGACAAGAGTGAAAACTGCTTCCCGATGGTGCCATCCGGCGCCGCCCACAACGAAATGATTCTCGCCGGCCATTCGGATGGAGACCCGCAGCCGCAGGTCTCCGACGAAGGCAAGGCGATGGTCTGATTCACCTTTCAGTTCCGGTTTGCATCATGGATAGCGTTCAACGCCATACCATCGCGGTGATGGTCGACAATGAGGCCGGTGTGCTGGCCCGGGTCATCGGCCTGTTCTCGGGCCGTGGCTACAATATCGAGAGCCTGACCGTCGCCGAGGTGAACGACGCGGCACACCTGTCGCGCATCACGCTGGTCACCTCGGGCACCGCAATGGTGATCGAGCAGATCAAGGCGCAGCTGGGCCGCCTCGTCCCGATCCACAAGGTGTCGGACCTGACGCTCGAGGGCCCGCACGTGGCCCGTGAACTGGCCCTGATCAAGGTGGCCGGTGTCGGCGAGAAGCGGGTCGAGAGCCTGCGCATCGCAGATATCTTCCGCGCCCGCGTTGTCGATTCCACGATCTCCAGCTTCGTGTTCGAGATGACCGGCAGCACCGAAAAGATCGAAGCCTTCATCGCTTTGATGAAACCGCTGGGCCTGGTTGACGTGTCCCGCACCGGACTTGTCGCCATTGGCCGCGGCCCCGACCCGCTCTAAACAGAACAGACAATCGAGAGGACCAAAATGCGCGTTTATTACGACCGCGACGCCGACGTGAACCTGATCAAGGGGAAGAAGGTCGTCATTGCCGGCTATGGCAGTCAGGGCCACGCCCACGCGATGAACCTCAAGGATTCTGGCGTGAAGGAAGTCGTCATCGCGCTGCGCGCAGGCTCGCCGACGATCAAGAAGGCCGAAGGCGCGGGCTTCAAGGTGATGACCCCGGCCGATGCGGCCAAGTGGGCCGATGTCGTCATGGTCCTGACGCCGGACGAGCTGCAGGGTGACCTGTACGCCAACGACCTCGCGGCGAACATGAAGCAGGGCGCCGCGCTGGCATTCGCGCACGGCCTCAACATCCATTTCAAGCTGATCGAGCCGCGCCCCGACCTGGACGTGTTCATGATAGCGCCGAAGGGCCCCGGCCACACGGTGCGCGGTGAATACCAGAAGGGTGGCGGCGTGCCCTGCCTCGTTGCGGTTTGGCAGAACCCGTCGGGCAACGCGCTCGAGATCGCGCTGTCCTACGCGTCGGCCATCGGCGGCGGGCGTTCAGGCGTCATCGAGACCACGTTCCGCGAGGAATGCGAGACCGATCTGTTCGGCGAGCAGGTCGTGCTCTGCGGCGGCCT
>CANJGB010000010.1 GCA_947473805.1 Alphaproteobacteria bacterium | reverse complement strand
GCAGGAACGACACCGCATCAAACAGAAAACCATCGAACATCGTCGCTTGCTTCACCGCAAACTCGCCGCATAAGATCAACCAACCAGATGAGGCCAACCCTCCACTAAATTACAGCCCCATCAGTCCCAAATGATCTGACGACGCACAATTGACCCCGCCCCTCGTCGCATGCTCAACATGAGGGCGGATCGGCGCTGAATTTCTCCCTATAGGTAATTGTGGACGGCCCAAAGGTTCTTCGCGTTCCGCCGCTCGCCATCCTGGTGGCGCTGAACGCCACGTGGTCGTCGGCGCAGCAACTGATGCTGCCGGCCCTGTCCGTCATCGCCAAGGACCTGGGCACCACGACGGCCGGCGTGCAGGCGATCCTCACCGTGTACATGGCGGCCGTCGCCATCGGCCAGCTGGTCTATGGCCCGCTGTCGGACCGGTACGGGCGCAAGGCGCCGCTGCTGGTCGGCCTGGTGGTGTTCACGCTGAGCAGCGTGGCCTGCGCGCTGGCGCCCACTTTGCCCGTCCTGCTGCTGGCGTCGTTCGCGCAGGGGTTTGGCGCGTGCGCCGGCGCGGTGCTGAGCCGCGCCATGGTGCGCGACTCCTTCACCTCCGATGTGGCGGCGATCCGCCAGGGACAGATTTCGATGGCCATGACCATTGCGCCGGTCATCGTCACCATTGCCGGCGGCCTGCTGGTGTCGGTCATCGGCTGGCGGTCGATGTACTTCATCGTCACGCTGGCCGGCGCTGTGCTGGTGGTGCTGATCGCGCGCAGCGATGAAACTAATCAGAGCCGCATCGCGGTGGAACGCCCGCGCGTCATGCTGCGCACCTATGTGGCGCTGGTGACGAACCGGGGCTTTGCCGCGCCGGCCTTGGCCACCAGCCTGATGGGCGCGTCGTTCACGACGTTCTGCAACATCGCGCCACTGGTCCTGCAAGACGCATTCGGCGTGTCGAGCACCCATTTCGGCCAGTACTTCATGATGCTGCCGGCGGGGTTCCTGATCGGCGCCTTCACCTCGACCAAGTTGATCCACCGCCTGGGGCCGCAGCGGACGGCCCGGTACGGCTCGATGATCAGCGTGACCATGGCGGTGGGCATGTTTGCGCTCACCCTGTCGGGCCATGCGACCGCCGCCCTTTGGTTCATGGCGATGGGCCTGGTAACCATCGGCCAGGGTCTGATGGCGGCGGCCTCGGTCGTGATGGCGCTCAGCGCCAATCCCCGGCTGGTCGGCGCGGCGTCCGGTTTTCTCGGTTTCATGACCATGTCGTGCTCCGCTGCCCTGACCCAGATCAGCGGCCTGGTGTATAACGGCACCGCCCTGACAACCGCCCTGATCGTGGTGGTGGCCGACATAGCCGCGCTGCTGGTGCTGCTGGTCCTGCAACGGCCGGTGGTACGCTAGCGTACGACCCGCGAAGGATGGGCGGTCACCGGAGCAGTCTGTGATGTTGCCGCCATACCGACAAGCACACGCCTCGTCGCCCAGTCCATAACCGGGCTCCTTACCATCGGGTTCCTGCGCTGTTCGGCATTGTTGGCATGACCATCCGGCTGGGCGAGCGGGCGCAGGTCTTCTTCCTGGAGGTGCGGTGGCGCGCGATACGCGCCTGGCGGCCATCGAACTCGCGATGCGCTGCGCACCGCTGAATCGAGCCAGCGCGGCTTCCTGCTGACCGGCAACGAAGTCTATCTGGCGCCCTACGACACCGCGAAAGTGCTGGCGCGGCGGCGGCTGGACGCGCTGGACAGCGCCATTGCCACGCGCGACCGGCATGTGAACTTCTCCTGGTCATCGGAGAACCGCCCGTCGCATTGACGTTACGTCAACCTGAAAGCAGTTAACGGTTTTTTCAGTTAAATCCGTGCACATGCAGTCGACGACCGCATACGGGGGAGTTGAGAGTAAATGTTCGTACAAGAAGGCGCCGACCGTCGGCGCCATCCGCGCACTTTCGAGCGGCGCAAGATCAAGTTGCGTTTTGCCGACTGCGCCACCGTGTTCGCCGACAGCCTGGACCATTCCAAGGGTGGCCTGCGCCTGTCGCATCCGCCGCATTTCAGGCCGCGCCTGAATGACGAGTTTGCCGTCTACGACGGCAAGGCCATGATCGAACATGAAAAGGCGGTGGTCATCGCTATCACACCGGCGGGCATTCACCTGCGGTTCGCCGCCTAGATTGTCCTCCCCCTAAAAGAGTTTGCCCCGGCGCCGCTGGGGAGACAGGCGCCGGGGCGAGAACGGCCGGGGTCTGGGGGGACGTTGCGCAGCCGTTGGCGTAATTATTCTCCCGCTCCGCCCGGGCCGCTCCGGATTTTCCTGTGACCGGCCCTTCCCACCCCGGACAACTCTGTGACCGGCTACCAGCTGGGCTTGGTCGAGAACGGGGTGAGCTGGAGCTCGTGGGTCCAGCAGGACCGGTCTTGGCTGTGCAGGTAGAAGAACGCCTCCGCAATCTTCTCCGGATTGATGATCAGGTCAGGCTGCTTCTGCACCATGGGCAGGGCCCGGGTGCCGGGCGAGTCGATCACGCCGTCGATGATGACGTTGGCCACATGGACGCCGTGCTCGGAATATTCCTCGGTCAGGACCTGCGCCAGGGTGCGCATCATGACCCGGGGATAGTAGAGCGACTCGCCATGCAGCCGTTTGCGCCCGCGCAGCGAATACTGGTTATTGGAAAAGAAGAACGAGCCCTGGCCCTTCTTGCGCATGGCCGGCAGCACTTCCTTGGCAACCAGGAACGGGCCGCGGCTTGCGATGTGCTGGGCGGTGTCGAACATCTCGACCGAAATGAATTCGATCAGCTCGCTGCCCGCCGGCAGGTCGCGCCCCTCGAGATAGCCGGCGTTGTAGACCAGCACTTCGGGATCGCCCGCCTCGCGCCGGATGGTTGCGAACGCTGCGGCAACAGAGTCGGTCGAGGAGAGGTCGAGTTCAACGACCATGCAGTCGCCGCCCTGCTCGCGGATCGCGGCATCCAGCGCCCTCGCATTCGAGGCGCTGCGGGTGGTCAGCACCACGAAATAGCCTTCGCGCGCGAATTTCTGCGCCACCGCGCCGCCGACGCCCCAGCGCGCGGCGAGCGGCAGGTCGCTGTCATCCAGCGCCTTGCCGTGCGCCAGCTTGGTATTGCGACCATCGGACTGCCATTTCGAGGTGGCGCCAACGACGACGGCGACTTTCTTGCGGTGGGTATTGCGGTTTTCGCTCATCTCAAGACCTTCTTGTGGAGCCCTGTGGGCGCGAACATACGAAATGACAGCGGCGGAGGCTATGCCCGCTTGCGCGCGTAGAGCAGCAGGCCGACGGCGCTGGCCGAGGCCGTCACCATGATCGCTGCGGCGGGAAGGGCGGTGCCGTCGTAAAGGCGGCTGATCAGCAGGGTGGCCAATGCGCCGCACGCCATTTGCGCAAAACCCATCAGGCCGGCGGCGCTGCCGACCAGGCGGGTGTCGGCGCTGAGGGCGCGCAGCTGCAGCGACGGTATGGTCATGGCGATCATCGCGTTCATCACCGCGATGGGCAGGAACAAGGCCAGGGCGCTCAGCTTGGTCGTCAGCGTGAGCGTCAGCAGAATTGACGCAACGATCGTGCTGACCGAGGTGCCGAGCAAGGCGGTCCGCTGTCCGCCAAGGCGTGGCGCGACGCGGGTCGACAGGAAACTGCCGACGAAATATGCGATCGGCAGCGGCAGGAAGTAGAAGCCGAACTCCTGTGGCGGGATGTGCAGTTGCTGGTTCAGCAGTGCCGGGCTGATCGAGATGAAGGCCCAGAAGCCACAGTTCGGCAGGGCCAGCGCCAGAACGGGCGCGGTGAATTCGCGCAGGCGGATCAGATGACCGAAATCCATCAGCATGGCGCCGGCATTGGGCAGGGTCGTGCGGTTGTGGTGGGTCTCGTTGAGCCGCCAGGCGACGACCAGCAGGCCGGACACCGCAATAGCGCAGCCGAAGAAGACCGATCGCCAGCCGAGTGTCGGCACCATGACGCCGCCGACGATGGGCGCGAGGCCCGGTATCGCCATCATCGCCATGGCAACGTAGGCCAGAACGGTGACGGCGCGGTCGCCGCTATAGACGTCGCGCACCATGGCGCGGCCCAGCACCATGCCGACACAGGCGCCAGCGCCCTGCACGATACGACCAACCAGCAATACCGGCGTAGTCGGCGCCAGGGCGCAGATCAGGCTGCCGGCAAAGAAGATGCAGAGGCCCACGAGCAGCGGTGGCTTGCGGCCGAAGCGATCGGACAGCGGGCCGTAGACCAGCTGCGCGATGGCGACCGCGCCCATGTACAGCGGCACGGTCAGCTGAATAGTGGAAAGCTGGGCGCCGAAATCGTGCGCGATGACGGGAATGGCAGGCAGCACGGTGTGCATGCCCAGCGACATCAGGGCCGTCAGCACCACGAGGACCGGGATCGACGGGGCCTTCACGACCACCCTGTGTGAATACATGGCCCCGGAACCGCCGGGATGCGGCCCCGGCCTATGCAGGCCGGGGCGCCTCTTACGAGTCGCTGACTAGTCGTTGAGCGGGCGGCCGACAGCGGTGCGGAACCCGGCGACGACCTTGCGCACCTTTTCGGTTGCCGCGCCCTGGTGGCCGGGCAGCGGCAGGTTCATGCGGAAATCGGTGACGCCGGCTTCGACCAGCGGGCGCAGCTTTTCCATCGTGCGCGGAATGTCCATCTCGCCCTTGGCATCGTTCACCACGGGCAGGGCGCAGGTGGCCTGCAGGTCGCTGACGTCGCGGCCGAGCTTGGCAAGCTCCGCCTTCATGCGCGGCAGCGCCTCGGTCATGTTCGATGCCTCCGCACCCCACGGAATCCAGCCGCTGCCAAAACGGGCGAGGCGCGAAACGGTCATCTTGTTGATGGTGCCGCTGACCCAGATGGGCACGCCGCCGGCCTGCAGCGGCTTCGGCATCTGGTGAATGTTATTGAACGTCAGCAGCGGCGACGTGTAGTTGGCGCGCTGGTTGCGCCAAAGCGTCTGGCAGACCTCGAGCGTGTGGTCGAGCAGGTGGCCGCGGCCCTCGAACTTCAGGCCGGCGGCTTCGTACTCCTCCTTCTGCCAGCCCACGCCGACGCCGATGTCCGTACGGCCGCCCGACAGTACGTCGAGGGTGGCAAGCTCCTTGGCCAGGACGACCGGACGGCGCAGGGCGGCGATCAGGATCGCGGTGCCGAGACGGATGCGCGAGGTCATGCCCGCGACGTAAGTCAGCGTGGTGATCGGGTCCAGCCAGTGGCCGTCCGGGCCGGTCGGCTGCTTGCCGCCCGCCTGGCCGCCGATTTCGGGCCGGGCATATTCCTCGAGGTTCTCACCGAACACCACATGGTCGGAAACCGTCAGGCGGTCGATGCCGCCGTGGTCGGCGGCCCGCGCCGCCACGCGCATGTCGTTCCAGTCCGATGCATCGGGCATGTAGGACGGAAGGCGGATTGACAGTTGAGGGCGCTTGATCGACATGGATTTCACCGGCGGTCAGGGGAATGGCGGGAAAAGGGTGGAACGCCCGTCCGCGCGGGAGGGGCGGCGGTACAGGCGAAAAGCGAGGCAAGATTAGCACGCCGCCGCCGGGCCACAACCGCCCCAAATACCGGGCAAAAGCGCCTGTCCGTGGAGCGGGCAGCGGGTGTTCACATATGAATAACGATGACCGTCCCTAGTACGAGCGCATCTGCTCCAGCGAGGCGACAAGCGCGCCCTCGACCAGTCCCGGCGCAATCTCTTCGCCCTCGGGCAAGGTATGTTCCGGCAGCCGGGCGGTGGCCGTCTCGCGGTCGTCATAGGGACCGGCGCAAAGCTCCAAGCGTTCGCCAATCACGTACCAGCCGGACACGACCTCGCGCGGCGGACTGATCGTGTATTCGTCGACGTATCCGACATACATGCTGATCGTACCATCCCGACAATTGATCCTGCGGGGAGGACGCTTGGGCGAGCGCGCTAGTTCGCATTTTCCACCCGATGTCACAGGCAAGGCCCTATCAGGCTGCGGCCTGTTGCACCGGACTTGGGTCGTCTTCGGCAATGTCTGCGATGCGGCGCGCAACCACGGACCACATCCGTGCCGCCGCATCATGCGGATTCAGTTCCAACGCGCTGGCACGGCGGCATGCGATTTCCAGCGCGCGCTCGGCGCCGTGCGAGCCGATGAGATCGGCTGCCGCCCGCCCCGCTTCGTCGTTCGTCCGCATCTACCCCTCATCGACATGGTTAATGAAAGGAGAATAAGCCGGGCTGGCAATAAACGCCCCGCTGCAGACGGACTAGACTGAGAAGCCTAGAACCAATGGCCAACAGGGCTGTCACCGATCTGCAATACCGCTTGTCTATGCTCGCGGGCCACCAGCGCAGCAAAGGGAACGTGATGTCCGGAATCGATGTGGAGAGTGACCTCGTCGCGGCCGAGATGGCCGACAGTTTCGACGAAGAACTCGAGATGGAACTGGACGACGACCGGCTGGAGCAATTGCTGAGCGGCGAAGGCCTGCCGCCGCAGGAAGCGGCCGACCGCCGCACCTATTTCAAGGAGCTGTTCCGCCTGCAGAGCGAACTGGTCAAGCTGCAGGACTGGATCGTGCACAAGAAGCTGAAAGTCGTCGTGCTGTTCGAGGGCCGCGACGCCGCCGGCAAGGGCGGCGCCATCAAACGCATTACCCAGCGGCTAAACCCCCGCGTCTGCCGCGTGGCCGCCCTGCCCGCGCCGAACGAACGCGAACGCACGCAGTGGTATTTCCAGCGCTACGTCTCGCACCTGCCGGCCGCCGGTGAAATGGTGCTGTTCGACCGCAGCTGGTACAATCGCGCCGGCGTCGAGCGCGTCATGGGTTTCTGTAATGAGGCCGATGTCGACGAGTTTTTCCGCTCGGTACCGGAGTTCGAACGCATGCTGGTGCGCTCGGGCATCGTGCTGATCAAGTACTGGTTCTCGATCACCGACGAGCAGCAGCATTTGCGCTTCCAGATGCGTATCCAGGATCCGCTGAAGCAGTGGAAGCTGAGCCCTATGGACCTGGAATCGCGTCGCCGGTGGGAACACTACACCAAGGCCAAGGAGGCGATGCTGGAACGCACGCACATTCCCGAGGCGCCATGGTGGATTGTCGAGGCGGTGGACAAGAAGCGCTCGCGCCTCAACTGCATCCACCACCTGCTGACGCAGATCCCCTATGCCGAGGTGCCGCACGAGCCGGTTGTGCTGCCGCAACGCGCGCGCAGCCCGGACTACCAGCGCGGCGCCATCCCGAACGAATGGTATGTGCCGACGGTCTACTAGGACCGTGGGCGGCCGAACCAGATCAGCAGCAGGCCAGTGACCGAGCTGAGGGCGAGGATGGCGCCGGCAGGCACCGCGGTGCCGGTGTAGAGCCAGCTGACCACGAGCGTCGAAGTCGCGCCCAACGCCATCTGAACGAAGCCCATCAAGCCGGAGGCCGCGCCGATCAACCGTGGGTCCGCGCTAAGCGCGCGCATCTGCAGCGCCGGCATGGTCATGGCGATAGCGCAGTTCATCAGTCCGACCGGCAGGAACAGGCCGATGCCGGTGGGTGTCAAGGTCATCGTCATGACCAGCATCGTTACGCCCAACGCCGCACAGATCGCGGTGCCAAGCAAGGCGGTACGGGCCGGCCCGAGGTGCGGCATGACGCGGGTCGATAAATAGGAGCCGGTAAAATAGGTCGTCGGCAGGATGGCGAAATAGAAGCCGAACTGCTGCGGCGGAATGCCGAGGCGGTCCTGCAGCAAAGCCGGGCTGATCGAGATGAAGGCCCAGAACCCGCAATTGGGCAACGCCATGACAAAGGCCGGGACGACGAATTCGCGCAAGCGCAGCAGATGCGCGAAGTCTCGCAGTACCGCGATGACACTGGGCAGCGGCACGCGGTTGTGGTGCGTCTCGGCCAGGCGAAGTGCCACGACAAACAGCAGGATGCCAGCAATGACGCAGATGACGAACAGGGCCCGCCAGTCGAGCCAGGACAGGATCAGGCCACCGACAATCGGCGCGATGCCAGGCACCGACATCAACGCCATAGAGATATAGGCCAGAACCACCACGGCGCGGTCGGACTGGTAGATGTCGCGCACCATGGCCCGGCCCAGCACCATGCCGACACAGGCCCCCGCCCCCTGGACAAGGCGGCCGGCAAACAGCAGCGGCGCGGTCGGTGCTACAGCGCAGAGAATACTTCCGATGATGAAGATTCCGAGGCCGACGAGCAACGGTGGCCGCCGGCCGTAGCGGTCGGACAGCGGGCCGTAAATGAGCTGCGCCGCCGCCACCGCAATCATGTAGAGCGAGACGCTCCACTGGATGGTTGCGACCGAGGCGTCAAAGCTGCGCGCAACCGTCGGAATCGCCGGCAGGACGATGTGCATGCCGAGCGGCATAAGGGCCGTCAGCCCAACCAGCACGGGGATGGAGGGGGCGGCGGTCTTCACCGGATCGCTATACGGCCGGTGCGCACCGCGCGCACCGGCCTAGACGTCATTGCGGTTCGATGCCGGCGAGTTTCGCCGCCTTTACCAGGCCGTCATATTCGCGCTTCAGGCGGGTGGCCATCTGCTCGGGCGTAGCGGCAGGCGCCACCGGCGAGCCGGCCTTTTCCAGGCGTTCGACCACGTCGGGCTCGTGCATCACCGCATTGATCTTCTCGTTCAGGAACTTGACGATGGCGGGCGGGGTGCCCGGCGGCGCGAACACGGTGTAGTACACGCTGCTGACCCAGTCATAGCCGAGCTCCTTGGCCGTGGGCACGTTGGGCACGGCAGGGTCGCGCTTCTCGCCCAGCACGGCGAAGGCCTTGATCTTGCCCTCGTCCATCTGCGCCTTGGGGCCGCTGATTCCGCCATTGTAGATATGGATTTCGTCGCGCAGCATGGCCGTGAGGATGGCGGCGGTGCTGCTGTAGGGGATCTGCGCCACGTCGAGATTCTGCTCCTTGAGGAAGCCGATCATCTCAAGCGAATTGGCGGTGCCGGGATAGACCGCGACGTTCAGCTTCTTCGGGTTCGCCTTGGCATAGGCGACGAACTCCTTCAGGTCCTTGGCCGGCACCGTGGCCGGGCCATACAGCAGGTAGGGCACCTCGGACAACGGCGCGACGGGGACCAGCACCTCGGCCAGTTTGACCGGCAGGCCCTTCACGAACAGGTGCGGCTGGATACCGCCATAGGCGTTTACCAACAGGGTGTAGCCATCGGGCGCCGCGCGGGCGACGAACTCGCCGCCGGTATAGGTGCCGCCGCCGGCTTTGTTGTCGATGATGACGCTCTGCTTGAAGATCGGCTCAAGCTTCGCTGCCATGATGCGGGCGAACATGTCATTCGGACCGCCGGGTGCGTTCGGCACCACGACGGTGATCGGCTTGGTGGGAAATTGTTGCGCGAACGCGGCTGTGCCGGCCAGCGCAAATGCGGTCACGACGCCGCGGATAAGCGATTTCATCATTCCTCCCTTGACCCTTTAGCGGGCCGTCGATTGCATTGGCGCTACGCTAGTGCCCCGTGACAGGCGCGTCCAGATGGCAGGCCGATTTTCCGTCATGTGGAAGGCTGGTTACCTGGGCGGGTCCAGCTGCGGCGGGCCATCCTCGCGCCACGCCGGATCGCGGTCCGCGCGCGTCGACTGACGGCCAATCTTCATCGGCGACAAGGGTGAATCGACCAGCAGGAAGCGCGTCACGCCGGTTGTGTACTTGTAGGCGTCGGACCACCAGGAAATCAGCCCCTTGTCGATGCGACGGGCCTTCTCGCATTCGGCCCACTGTTCCCAGGTCGGCATGGCCCAGAGGAACATGGCCTCGGACTCATTGCTCATGGCGGTGGTCCAGGCGCCTGCCAGCACCCAGCCGAACTTGTTGTAGACCGGCTGCGCCTTCTGGCGGACCATCTCGACGAATTCGTGCGCGCGGCCCTGCTGGACCTGAATCTGGTCATGGCAATAACCCTCGCCCTTCACGCCATCCGCGCAGAGTTCCTCGACCGTTCGGGTCCAGGGAGCAGGCTCGATGCGCCGCGTGATGCCGCCGGAACGCCATTGCGCCGCCTCCTGCCACCATTTGGCAAGCTTCGGGTTCTGATGGCCGGGATGGCTCGTCTCGTGGCGGAACGAATGGGCCAGGCCGTCATAGCCCGGCTCTTCCCACAGGTTGATAACTTCCGGCCATTTGCGGCTGGACCCGATGACGCCCCAAACGCCGTAACATAGCTGCTTGCGCTCTTCCCAGGCCAGCGGACCGAAGTTCGCCGTCATATGGTGCATATACTTGGCGCGGTGCGGACCGATGATGTCGATCTGCTCGTGGATATACATTTTGTTGTTCATGGATTCCTCCCGTGGATGCGGCCAGTCTAGCGCGACCGGCCGCCGGAGGAAGCGCCGCGTTCACTCGTCAGCGAACTCGCGTGAGATAGCGCGGAAATCGTCCGCGCAGGCGACAAACGCCTCGATCAACGCTGGGTCGAAATGCGACCGTTCCCCGGCACAATGATCGCGAGCGCCCGATGTTCCAAAAGAGAGCATTGCAGGCGAGTTAACTTTTCCGCTCCGACCGTAAATTCTGATTTGCGGCGGTTCAATACGTAGTGCAGGCAGAAGTAGGGAGGCATCCGCGCCATTCCCTTCAGGCCGCCACGGCGGGTGCACCGGCCCGACCCGGCCCCGAAGCGTTTGACGAGCGGCCCACCCGGCGTCTCTGGCCAGGCCTTGGGAGAAATGCCCATCCTGGGGATCGCGTGCATATAAGTTGCCCATCGGTGGGGGAATGAACGACACTGGCTGGTATTAGCTGGTCGTGTCTGTCGGGGGACTTCATGTTTCGTGCAACGATCGCGCTCGCGGCCCTAGCCTTCTCGGCCATGCCGGCCTGGGCGCAGAATGCGGCGCCGGACTACACCGGCGTCACCATCACCACCACGGACTTGGGTCACGGCACCTACATGTTGCAGGGGCAAGGTGGCAACATCACCATCGCAGTGGGCGGCAACGGTATCATCATGGTAGATGGCCAGTTCGCGCCGCTGCACGACAAGATCAAGGCCGCCATTGCGGCCGTGAGCCTGCAGCCAATCCGCTACCTGATCAACACGCATTACCACGGCGATCATACCGGTGGTAATGCCGGTTTTGCCGCCGACGGTGTTACCGTCGTGGCACACCAGAACGTCAAGAAGCGACTCGCCACCGGGACCGTGAACGGCCTGACCGGCATGCGGACGCCGCCGGCGAATGATTCTGCCCTGCCCGACCGCACTTATGCCAGCAGCCTGACGCTCACGGTGAAGGGCCTGAAGGCGGTTGTGGGACATATCAAACATGCCCATACCGATGGCGACTCATACGTCTATTTTCCCGCCGCCAACGTGCTGGCGACCGGCGATATCGTTACCGTGGGCGGGCGCTATCCCAACATCGACGTCGCCAATGGCGGCAACATCAAGGGCATGATCGCGGGCGTCGACACATATCTGAATCTGGCGACTGACAAGACCAAGATCGTGCCGGGCCATGGCCCGCAATTGACGCGCGCGCAAGTTGCCGAATACCGCAAGATGCTGATCGCCGCGCGCGACCGCGTGGCAAAAATGCTCAAGGCCAACAAGGGCGAGGACGAGGTGGTAGCGGCGAAGCCTTTGGCCGACATCGAGAAAAAGATCGGCGCGAACGAGGCCGCCAGCGCGAATTTCGTGCGGCTGATCTACCGCTCGCTGAAAGTAAAGACCTAGCCGGCTTTCATTCAGGCAGATTGGTCTTTACCCTAAGGGTATTATTTGCCCCTCGGATTTCCGCCTGACATGAGTATGCCCGAACCGGAAGCGCCCCAGGGTGCGCGCGGTCTGCCCGCGCGCATTGGCGTGTTCGTGCGCGGTCCGCTGACGCCCATTCTGGTGCTGAACTTCTGCATGAGCGCCGGCCTCGGCATGGTGTGGACGATCCTGGCCGTCTATATCAGCAGCATGGGCGCCACGGCAGCGATGACCGGCCTGGTCATGGCGTCATTTGGCGGCGCAAGACTGTTTGTCAGCATTCCCGCCGGCGCGCTGTCCGAACGGCTGGGCCGGGCGCAGGTTATGCTGGGCGGCCTGCTCATGATGGTCGTCGGTTCAATTGCCTCGACCGTCGCCGGAAATGTCGGCCTGTTGGCCTTCACATTGCTGTTGCAGGGCATCGGCTCCGCCGCATTTGCGACATCAGCCATGGCTTCGGTCGCAGATATTAGCGGGCCGGAAGAACGCATCCGCAATATGGCGGCGTTCCAGATCGCGTCCATGGCCGGCGTGTCGATCGGCCCGGGCGTCGGTGGCATCATCGCGGGCCTGTTCGGCCTCGCGGCGCCGTTTTGGCTGCAGGGCGGGATGGCGGCGCTTGGCCTGTTGGCGCTGCGCCGGGTGTTCAGGCAAACGAAGCGCGATGGATCTGCGTCACGCACGCTGACCCGGCCGCGCTATGGGCGCCTGCTGGCATCGCTGGCCGGGCCGGCGCTGATGTCCTACTCGGTGCAGTTTATGAACATCGCCTGCAACTGGACAATCATCCCGCTGATCGCCACCAAGGTGCTGGGCCTTGGCATGGGCACAGTGGGGACACTGCTGACAGCGGGCGCACTGACCAATTTTCTGATCCTGCCGGTGACGCCGCGCCTGGCCGCGCGGCTGGGCCGCCGGCCGCTGATCCTGGCGGGCAGCGCGCTGAACCTTTGTGCGCTTGCCGTGGTGGCAGCGTTCCCGTCACTGCCGGCGTTAGTGATCTGCGCGGTGCTGGTCGGCGTGGCCACCGGCCTGTCGCTGCCCCCGGTCAATGCCTCGGCCGCCGATGCGGCGCCAGCGGGGCAGATGGGCGCCGCCATGGGCATCGTCCGCACCACGAACGATCTGGCCATCCTGACCAGTCCGATCCTGGTCGGATTTCTGATCTCGAACACCAGCCTGGGCTATGACGCGGGGCTGGCGGGCGCTGCGGCCGTCGTCATCGTGACCACCACGCTGTTCGCGCTGCTGCGGTCCACCCCGCGGGCAGGTTGACGCACGGAGCGCGCCCGCGCTGGATTTACGCCGTCGCTTCGGGTCACAATTGCGCCCGGTATCCTGCAATTTCCGCAGGCCAGGGGAGGCATTCACATGGATATAAAAGAACGAACAGCCGTAGTTTCGGGCGACGGTGCACCGATGTCGCTCTTTGTAGCCGAGCCCGCTTCCACCGGCCCGCACCCTGTCGTTCTGGTGTTCATGGAGGCGTTCGGCGTCAACGAGCACATCAAGAACGTGACGCGGCGCTTTGCAGGTGAGGGCTTCTTCGCCGCAGCGCCCGACCTGTTCTACCGCCAGGGCCGCGACATCGTGATCCCCTATACCGACATCGCCCGCGTCATGCCAATCATCCAGGCAATGAACGACGTGCAGACGCAGGTGGACATCCGCGTCGCGATCGATTTCGTGAAGACGCAGGCGAGCGCGAAGGCAGAACGCATCGGTTGCGTCGGCTATTGCCTAGGCGGCACGGCGTCGTGGATCAGCGCCTGCGTCAACCGCGATATCAAGGCGGCGGTGGTCTACTATTCCGGCGGCCTGATCACCCGCGAGACCTCGCTGCGCCGCCCGGTCTCGCCGCATGAGTACGCGCCACTACTGACGGCCCCCGTCATGGGAAATTTCGGCGAGACCGACCAGAATCCGCCGGCCGCCGATGTGCAGGCAGTGGACGCGATGCTGGCCAAGATGGGCAAGGTGCACGACTTCAAGCTGTTCGCCGGCGCCGGCCACGGCTTTTCGTGCGATGAGCGCCCCAGCTTCAACAAGCAGGCTTCGGAAGAAGCCTGGGCCCGCACGCTGGGCTGGTTCGGCAAGTATCTGAATGCCTGATGGGAACGGGGCCGGCGCGGCCGGCCCCGGCCCTCACTTCTTCTGGGCAGTGGCCCAGCCGTGGTAATGTACAGTGACGCGAGCAGCGTCGGCCAGTGGTTCCTCGATGCGGTAGATCACGCGGTAGCGCGTACGCGCGATCTTCCACACGCCGCCTTCCTTCGCATACCGGTCGAAGTACAGGGCCGTGCCGCGTGCGGTCTGCCGCGTCTTCACGTTACAGCTGAAATATTCCAGATACCAGGTCCCTTCGGCCATCCCGTCGCCGGTGATTTCCAGTTCCGGATGGTGCATGTGGTGCTGCGCGATCAGCTCCGGCACGAACTTCTCTTTCATGAAGTCGAAGTTTTCCTGCCGCGTGCGCACCAGCAGCTTGCCCGGATCGTCGTGCGGGCTGTACTCCCAGACATAGTCGGCCGTCAGCATTTCCTCGAGCGCCGCATAGTCGCGCAGATCGACACAGCGGCCATAGCGGTACTTCAACTGCCGGATCGCCTCGAAGTCCTTGTCCTGGGACATGCGGCCCCCTATTCAGGCTGGTATTTGGCGAGGCGGGCAGCCTCGGCGTAGAACGCGGCCTCGCGGGTCGCCAGCGCGCGCAGGTCCTCGGGCGAACCCGTGACCGGCACGCAGCCAATGGCTGCCAGCCGTTCGACGATCTCAGGCAGCTTCAATACCTCGTTCAGCGCGGCGTTGAACTTCGCGATTGCCGCCTTAGGCGTGCCCAGCGGTGCCCAGAAGCCCGAAACGCTGAACCCTGCAAGGCCGGGATATCCGGCCTCGGGCGCGGATGGCACATCGGGCATGAACGGGCTGCGCTGGCTGGCGGTGGTGGCGATGACGCGCATCTTGCCGGCTGCAATGTGCTGACGGAACGGCACCGGATTGTCGATCACGAACTGGACCTCGTTGGCGAGCAGCGCGGTCGAAGCGGGCGTGCTGCCCTTGTAATCGATGCGAGCGAAATCGATGCCCGCCATGTTGCGGAACAGCTCGAGGAACAGCAGGCTGGACGCGTAGGGTGAGGCGCCGTTCAGCTTACCCGGATTGGCCTTCGCATAGGCCACCAGTTCCGGCAGGGTTTTGACCGGCAGATCGCCGTTGACCAGTACGGCGTAAGACGCGCCGAGGATGGGCGACACCGGTTCGAAATCCTTCAGCGAATTGAAGGGCGGCGCCTTGATGAAGGTCGAGGTCAGCGAGGCCGCATTGGCCATCAGGATGGTGTAGCCGTCGGCGGGCGAGGCCAGCAGCGCATTGCCCGCGATCACGGCGTTGGCGCCGGGCCGGTTGTCCACGACGATGGGCTGCTTCAGCCGCTCTTCCAGCTTCTGGCCCATGGCCCGCGCTGCCACGTCGCTGGGGCCGCCGGGGGCATAGGGGATCAGGATCTTGATGGGCCGATTGGGATAATCCTGGGCCGATACCGGCGCGATGGCGACCAGCGCCAGCAAAACAGATATGCTCAATGCGCGAAGCATGGCGTCCTCCCCTGATGGGCGCCATCGCTAGCGCCCTAGCCTGGCTCCTGATTGTTTCCGCGGAAATCACCACCATCATATTCGCGCCGCTCGTCGCCGTCACCAACACCCCGGAGTTCCATGAGTCTGTATTTCGAGGAACTGGACTATCGCCCGACGCCGATCGGCGACCTCAGCCTGCGCCGTCGGCGCGAGCTGCGCTTAGGTCTCGATGTATTCGAGATAAAGCTGGGCGAGGAGCACCTGATGTCCAGTCTGTTCACCGCGTCGGAGATCGCGCTGGCCCACCTTAGCCTGGCGCGCCTCCCGGGCGATGGGCTCGATGTCGTGGTCGGCGGGCTGGGCCTCGGCTACACGGCACAGGCGGTGCTGGAGCATGCGTCCGTGGCCTCGCTGATCGTGGTCGAAACGCTGGAGCCCGTAATCGACTGGCACCGCGCCGGCCTGGTGCCGCTGGGCGCTGAACTGACCGCCGATCCGCGCTGCCGCTTCGTGCACGGCGACTTCTTCGCGCTGGCGGCATCGGACGCAGGATTCGATCCCGCGGCACCGGGGCGGCGCTTCGATGCCGTGCTGGTCGATATCGACCATTCGCCCGACTTCCTGCTGGACCAGGGCAGCGCCAGTTTCTACGGCGAGGCCGGTCTGGCGCGGCTGGCCAACCATTTGCGCCCCGGCGGCGTGTTCGGCCTGTGGTCGAACGAACTGCCCGACGATGCCTTTACCGCCCGCCTCGGCCGCGTGTTCGCCCAAGCCGTGGCAGAGCCGGTAACCTTCCACAACCCGCTGCTCGACCGGCCGTTCACCCAGACGGTGTACCTGGGAACAGCCGCGTGACCCCCGGGGTTTTACATTCCACACCGGCCGCGCTAAGTGCCACGGGGAGCCTGTGGCAGCACCGGGAGTGGACATGAAGGTCGGGGTAACGTTTCCGCAAACCGAGATCGGCACCGATGCCGGCGCGATCAAGGAATTTGCGCAGGCTGTTGAGCGGATGGGCTATTCGCACATCCTGGCCTATGACCACGTGCTGGGCGCCAACACGGCCAGCCGGCCCGACTGGAAGGGCCCCTACAAACTGGAATCGACCTTTCACGAACCGTTCGTGCTGTTCTCGTATCTGGCCGGCGTGACCACGACACTGGGCTTCGTGACGGGCATCATGATTCTGCCGCAGCGCCAGACCGTGCTGGTGGCGAAACAGGCCGCCTGCCTCGACGTCCTGTCGAACGGGCGTTTCCGCCTCGGCATCGGCACCGGCTGGAACGACATCGAATACGAGGCCCTGGGCATGGCGTTCGCCGACCGCGGCAAGCGCTTCGAGGAACAGGTCGAGGTGCTGCGCGCGCTGTGGACCCAGCCGGCGGTGACGTTCAAGACCGCCACCCACACCATCACCGATGCCGGTATCAACCCGCTGCCGGTGCAACGGCCAGTGCCGGTGTGGTTCGGTGGCGGCAGCGACCGCGTGCTGTTCGGCAACCAGCCGGCGCGCGACAGCGTGATCCGCCGCATTGCCCGCCTGGGCGATGGCTGGATTCCGCAATGGCAGCCGGATGACCGCGGCCGCGAACTGCTGGCGCAGTTCCACGGCTATTGCAGCGAGTACGGTCGCGACCCGGCAAAGATCGGCATTGAGGGCCGCTTCACGGTGAAGCGCTCAGGCGAGAAGGACTGGGCCGGCGAGGTCGCGGCATGGCGTTCACTGAAGGTCTCGCACCTGGCGGTAAACACGATGGGCGACGGAATGAAGGGCGCCGAGCAGCACCTTCGAAGGCTGGAAGAACTGCGCCCCATCCTGCTACAGGCATAACACCATGACCGTCTTTTCCGTGCTCGATGTCGTGCCCGTGCCCGAGGGCCAGACACCCGCCCATGCCCTCAGGCGCGCGCTGGACCTGGCGCAGCATGTCGAGCGCTGGGGCTATCGCCGCTACTGGGTGGCGGAGCATCACAACATGGAGGGGATCGCGAGCGCCGCCACCGCCGTGGTGATCGGCTATCTCGCGGGCGGGACGAAGACGATCCGTGTCGGTTCCGGCGGCATCATGCTGCCGAACCATTCGCCGATGGTGATTGCTGAACAGTTCGGCACGCTGGAATCGCTCTACCCCGGCCGTATCGACCTGGGCCTGGGCCGCGCGCCGGGCACCGACCAGCAGACGCTTGTCGCATTGCGCCGCGATCCGGCGGCAGCCGAGCACTTTCCGCAGGACGTGGTGGAGCTGCAGGAACTGCTGGGCCCGCTGCAGCCGCGCCAGCGCGTGCAGGCCGTGCCGGGTACCAACCTCAACGTGCCGGTGTGGATACTGGGGTCAAGCCTGTTCGGCGCACAGCTGGCGGCGATCCTGGGCCTGCCCTACGGTTTCGCGTCGCACTTCGCGCCGGATGCGCTGATGCAGGCGCTGAAACTGTATCGCGACAATTACCAGCCGTCGGCACGCAACCCGAAATCATATGCCATGATCGGCGTGAACGTGGTGGTGGCCGATACCGATGCCGAGGCGCGGCGCCTGTTCACCTCGATGCAGCAGCGTTACGCCGACATCTTCCGCGGCACACGCGGCCAGTTGAAGCCGCCGATTGACGATATCGAGTCCTACTGGTCACCGTCGGAAAAGGCGCAGGCGCAACGGATGCTGGCCTGTTCACTGGTTGGATCGGTCGATACGGTGCGACGCGACCTGGCGGCGCTCGTCGCGCGCACGGGGGCGGACGAATTGATGGTGTCGTCAGCGATCTACGACCACGCGGCGCGGCTGCGTTCGTACGAACTGTTCGCCACGCTGCAGGACTGATCAGCGCGGCGGCGTATTGCCGCCGCCAACCGACGAGTGGATTCCGTTCGTTACGATGAGGGAGTGTGACGCAAAGTCGGCAATGCGGTTGTTCGCGTTGACCAGAATGGCCATCCCGGTGCACATCGAACTGATGCCGCAGGAACTGGCCAGCGGAATAAATGTGGGGCCGCTGTTGAACGTGTAGGTCTGGCCGAAAAACAGATTGTCGCCGCTAACGACGTTTGGTCCGCCGGTAACGAAGATACTCGTGTAGGCGCCCGTAATGCTCTGTGTGGCGAAATCGACGGTCATGCTGAAATTGTAGGAACCGCTGCCGCCAGCGCCTGTGGCATTGCCGATGAAGATGTTGGTCTGGCTGTAATTGCCGCTGCCGCTGGTCAGTGACCGCAACTGGTCATAGTCGGTCGGTCCGTCGGCAATGGCGATGGCGCCCTTGCGTGCCTGATCCTCGCTGCTGAAGCTTTGCGCGCTGTCGCTCTGCTGCAGCGCGACGCGCATGCTGGAATAGTCTTCGCTGCTGACACCGCCGGGTGCCGTGCTCTGCCCCGATTGCGATTGCGCCGTGCCGGCATCGGCGGCCTGTGCGGCGGCGGACGACGAGGCATTGTTCTGGTTCGCGGCGGCACCCGCCTGCTGCTGCTCGCGGCTCTTCTGTCCGGCGAGCAACGGACCGGTGAGGCGGGCAAACGTCGCCGCATCCATCTTCTGCACCTGGATGCCCTGCCCGGAAACGGCGCGGCCGAAGAAGCCGGTGCGGCTGAGATCGGCGCCGCCGGAACCGTCGTTCATGTCGAGGCGCAAACCGCCCCTGCGCTCGCCCGCATTGTTGCCGGGACCGGGGCCGCCCAGCGCGATGATCGCCTCGGTATCCGTGGTCAGCCCGTACACGATGGTGCCACGGATGCCCATTGTCGCGACGGGCGTCTTGACCGTCATGTTCTCGGGCTTGCCCTGGGCGATCTTGCCGGTGACGAAGCGAAAGGCGCCCTTGCCGATACTGGCCGTCAGCTTCCCCGAACCATTGGCCGGGTTGTAAATGAACTCATCGACGGTGATGTCGCTCTCAGCACCGATGGTGAAGACGGTTTCGTCGAGCAGCACGATCTGCATGCCCGCGGCAGCGCCGGAGCGGATGCGGTCGCCGATAAAGATGCTTTCACCGGAGCGTACCTGCCGCCCGATGGCGCCGGCCACCGCCCCGGCGGACGCGACCTGGATGCCGCCCGTCACGCCGGCAGAGGTGCCTGCCTGTTGCGGTTGCGCCAGCGCGCCACTGCAGGCCCACAGGCTGAAAATGGTCGCGACCGTCTGAAATCCATGGCGCATGACAGGCCCCCGCCCTATCCGCCTCCCTACCGCGAATCGGGCGGCGATTCGCGATTCTAGCGCGGGATTCCGGGCGGAATCTACTGCCCTTCGTGACCCCCAAGCCGCGCATCGTCGACCAAATGAAAACGGGGGCCAGTGGCCCCCGTCGCGTACGGTCGTAAAGTGAACGTCAGGCTTCGCGGCGCGACTTGCCGAGGTCGTGCAACAGGAAGAACAGGCGGTTATAGACCGCGCCCGGCAACAGGCAACCGAGGATCAACAGCATCCAGGTTGCGCTGAGCGGATGGGTCGCGGGCCGGTCGCGCCACTGCCACCAAGTCCTCACCAGGCCGCGCCACGAATAGACATCGCGATGACGGGCGCGAATATGGCGCCAGATGGTGGCGTGATGCCGTTGCGACAGGCTTCTCAGCATGCCGGCGCTACGCACGCGGTAGCGGAACAGCGGCTCGGGCACCGCAACGCCGGTAAAGCCGATGGCCCCGAGGCGGATGTTGAATTCCCAGTCCTCGTAGCCCAGCCGCATGCCTTCGTCGTAGCCGCCGGCCTGTTCCCAGGCGTCGCGCCGGATCAGCATGCAATAGGGCAGCTGGTTGGTCGCCAGCTGTTCGAAGAAATTCGCCTGCTTGCGCACGATACCCTGCTGGTCGCCGAATACCTCGATCTGGGCATGGGCGTAATCGGCGCCGGCGCGCTCCAGCGCCTCGACGCAGTGGGCGATCATCGTGGGCGCGATCAGGTCGTCGCAGTCGAGCGGCAGCACGTAGCGACCGCGCGCCGCCCGGAAGCCTGCGTTGCGCGCACCGGCCAGGCCGCGATTTTCCTGGCGCACGAGGCGGATATCGGCTGGCAGCGTCGAAAGGTAGGCCTGCGTCGCCGGATCGGTCGAGCCGTCATCAACGACGATGATCTCAAGGTCGGTGAAGGTCTGGGCGCGCACGCTGGCCAGGGTCTCTCCCAGATAGGTATGGGCGTTGAAGCAGGGCAGGACGACGCTGACCGTGCGATTCATGACGCCGGCCGGCATTCCGCCCAGATCTCGCCCCACAAGGTGGAGCGCTCGGCGATGGCGAGGCCCGCGGCGGCAACCTCCGCCTCAAACTCACTCACACGGTGTTCGATACGGTGGTCGGAATCCGACAGCCAGTTGGCGCCCAGTTCACGGCGCAGCGGCATCTGCCAGTCGCGCTCGAATAGCGGCACGCGGATCAGCAGCCGTGCAGGCTGCGCGGCGGCTACGACCGCTCGGAGGAAGTCGACGCGATGGTCGATATGTTCCAGCACATTGGAAAGGATGACGATGCCCCACGGGCCTCCGGGCAAGGTGATCGTGGCATCGGCTTTCAGAAACGATAGATTGGGTGGGTTGGCGGCGGCCCAAGCCTGGGCCAGACGGCCATCGTCCATGTCGATACCAAGGATCGTCGCATCGGGCCGGGCCGTCGCGATGCTGCGCCCGACGGCACCATAGCCGCAGCCGATATCGAGCACGCGGGCATTGGCCGGAATGCGGTCGATGAAAAAGGCATGATAGGCGGTCAGGCGATGCTTCGGATGCTCGCCCTCGCCATAGGCCATGGCGCGCTCGTTGATCGCCAGCGCCAGTGCGTCCTGCACGCCGAACAGGTTGCGTAAGCCCGCGGCCGGATCGCCCGCCCGGCCCTCCAGCACGAACAGGCCGAAGAACAGGCCACGCCGCCAGCTTTCGGGCAGCAGGCCCCACAGGAAGGCAAGACCGCCGGCGATGGCGAGCGCCAGGCGCTTCATCGCACCAGGCCTTCGAACACGGCGCGGTGTCGCGCGATCCAGAACTTGATGTCGAATCGTTCAATCGCGCGGGCGCGCGCAGCGGCGGACAAATCGGCGCGGCGGGCGGCGACATGCGCCATCGAGTCACCCAAAGCCGCCGGGTCGGGCGCATGCACGCGCTCCCAGTCTTCCGGCACGAACACCCCCTGCCCCGCCTCGCCGACCAGTTCGGGCACGCCGCCACTGGCGGAGTAAACGACGGGTAGGCCGCAGGCCAAAGCCTCCAGCACCGTGTTGGGACAGGGGTCGTTGTGCTTGGTCATCACATAGATGTCGGCGGCGCGGTAGATGTCGGGTGCGGCGGCTTGCGTATAGGCGCCGGTCAGGCGCACGCGGTCGGACAGGCCCAGTTCGGCGGCAAGCGACTGCGCCTGGCGCGCCGCCTCGGGCGCCGTCCAGCCGGCAATGGTGAGATGCGCGTCGAGGCCCTGGCGCACCACCACGGCCAGGCCGCGCAGCGTGCCGTCGAGGCGATAGAACATGTGCTCGTCGAACTTGCCGGTGACGAGGAAGCGCGCGGGGCCGTCCGCGCGTGTCGCGGCCGGCGTGAAGCGCGTGGTGTCGACGGCGTTGTATAGCACTTCGCCCTCGCCCTGCCGCGCACCCAGGAAACGGTCGGCGGAGAGGCGGCAGAAAGCGCTTTGCCAGAACACGTGCCGGGCTTGGTGATAGGAGCGCGCCATGCGGGCGTTCTGCGCCTGCCAGTCGCCGCCGTACCACGCGGGATAGAACACGCCATTCTGGTTGTGCACGATGGGCATGCCGCGCCGGCGCAACACACCCAGTGCAAAGTCTGGCAGGTACGGTGCGTTGCTGAGGCAATAGACCAGATTGTAGCGCCAGCGCTGCTCAGGGAAATGGTCGCGCAGGCGCTTCACCTTGACCAAAGGCCCGCCGACATCGCCCATGCGCGCGCCGCCGTAGAACACGCGTGGCTGGCCGCGCCCGCCTGAGGTCGGGATCGACGCTACGGCATGGACGCCCAGCATCGCACCGTAGCCCGACCGGAGCGCCGCCCTGGCAAGGCTGTCGCCGCCGCGCCGGCTCATAGCAGCGGCTTATAGGCTAGTTCGAGATGGGCGCGGCCGACCACGGCCCAGTCGGCGACCATCACCTTGTCGCGCGCCGCGCGGTGCAGGGCGGCGCCCCCCTCGGGCAGCGCCAGCAGTTCCAACGCGCGCCAGGCAATGGCGGTAACGTCCTCGGACTCCACCAATGCGCCGGTTACGCCGTCGTCGACCAGATCTGGCGCCATGCCGACGGCTGTGGACACAACACTGACGCCGCTGGCCATGCTCTCCATCAGGCCCATCGGCCCGCCCTCCTCGCGAGAGGTCACAAAGTAGAGGTCGAGCGCATGATAGCAGGCGACCAGCGCTGCGTGATCTGCCGCATAAGTATGGGCGAAGGGAATGCCGAGGCGCTCGAGGCCAGCCTTCACATAGCCGCGCGCCGGGCCGGTCAGGACGACGAACACCTGCCGCTCCTTGGCCAGGCGCTCGATGGCGGCGAGGAAGACATCAGGCCCCTTGATCAGCTTCGGCTCCATGCCGTCACCCCAGCCGACACCGTCCTTCTGGAACGAACCGATGGCAGCGGCGCCATCGGGGATACCGAGTTTGATGCGCGCGGCGCGGCGTTCGTCGGGTGTCGGCGGGCGAAACAGGTTGGTATCCACGCCGATGGGGATGCGTACTACCTTCCCGCGCGGCACACCCCAGGACAGCAGGCGCTGTTCGACAATGCTGGCACTGGCAACGATGCGTGACAGGCGCGGTACGCTGGCGAGGAACTGGTCGATGTGGCGCGCGACCTCCGGCCCGTCCTCGGGCTTGCCGTGGAAGAACGAGGTGACGAAGCGGTTACTGCCCGACATCGTACCGCCCCAGGCCAGCCACATATACTGCGAACCAAAATGGACGACGCGGTCGACCTGGCATTCGGGGTGCAAGGTGACGGCCGCCGTGCCGGGGCGCAGCTTCTCGACCTCGGCGCAAACATGTTCGCCGACCCAGCGGATTGCCCAGTCGGCATTCTCGATGACGAAGGCGACGGGCACCGGTACCGAGCGGTCGATGCCTATGGTATGCAGCGCGCGCCAGCCCAGCGGCTTCGCGGCATAGCGCAGACGGCGCAGCGTACTCACGCGGTCACCAGGGTAGGATCGAGTTCGGCGGCGACCATGCGGCGCACCACCTCGGCCATCGCCGCACCCGCGCGCCAGTTCATGCGCTCGGCGGCGCGTGAAGCATTGCCGACATTGTGCGCGATCTCGGCCCGACGCAGCAGGCCGGGATCGGTCGTCACATAATGTTCCCAGTTAAGGTCCAGCGCGGCAAACACGGCAGCGACGAAGGCTTCGAGGCTGTGCGCCTCGCCGGTCGCGATGACGAAATCCTCCGGCTTCGGCTGCTGCAGCATGCGGTGCATGGCATCGACATAATCGGGCGCCCAGCCCCAGTCGCGCCGGATCGACAGGTCGCCGAGCGTCAGCCGCTCGCCGCTGCCGCGCGCGATGCGCACCGCCGCCGCGACGATCTTGCGGGTGACGAACCGTTCCGGACGCAGCGGCGATTCGTGATTGAACAGGATGCCGGAACAGGCATAGAGGCCGTAGGCGCGGCGGTAATTCTCGACCAGCCAGTAGGCGGCGGCCTTGGCGGTGGCATAGGGGCTGAGCGGGCGGAATGCGGTGTTCTCGTCGGCGGCGACGCCGTTCAACTCACCGAAACATTCGCTGGAACAGGCGTTGTAGAAACGCGCGTCCTGGGCGGTGAGGCGCATTGCCTCGAGCATGTTGAGCGTGGCGGTGGCGATGCTTTCCAGCGTTTCGGTCGGCTGCTGGAACGACAGGCCGACCGAACTCTGGCCGGCAAGATTGTAGATCTCGTCGGGCGCGACGGCCGCGAAGGTCTGCATCACGCTGCGGAAATCGTTCGGTGCGACAGAATGCAGGGTGACCTTCTCGGCCACGCCGAGGGTGCGTAAATTGGTGCGCGGGCTGGTCTCGGCATCGCGGGTGGTGCCATGCACCACATAGCCGGAGCGCAGCAAATGACGCACCAGATAGGCGCCGTCCTGCCCGGTTGCGCCGAGAACGAGGGCCACCTTCGTCATGGCGCCCGCTCCACCACCGCATAGAGATTGGCCGGCACGCAGCCAAGCGATGCATCCGCACGGCAGGCCGCCAGCAGGCGGTCGTAGAAGCCCGCCCAGCGGCGCCGCACCGGGAGCCTCAGCAGCATCTCGCCGGTCGTGATGAACAGGAAGTGGACGAGAAAGCTCAACGCGCCGCCTAGGCGGTACACCACCGCACCAGACGAGAAGCGCGCACCAATGGCGCGGCGAGGGTATTGCCGGTAACCGTGCCAGAGATAGAGCGGCAAGCCCCAGCCGGACGGCACGATGTGCACCTGAAGGCCGCCGGAGCGGAGCCAGGTACGCGCCTGCGCGATCACGCGGACGTCGTCCGGAATATGTTCAAGGGCGGAAACCGAGACGATGAGGTCGAAACGGTCCGCAGGCGCCCAGGTCGTGGCATCGGCCAGAATGAACTGCTTCTCGAAGCCCGGCACAATGGCGTGATCGAAACGGTCGCCGATGTCGAGGCCGGTATAGCGGCCGGAAAAGCCGAGCCGGGCCAGGCGGCCGCACAGCGAGCCGGAGCCGCAGCCGATCTCCAGCACGTCGAGGCTACAGCGCGGCTCAAGCAACGGCAGGACGGTGTCGAGGAAATGGTCGCTGTACAGGCGCGCCGGCGACATCCCCCGGCCGGCCCGCGGCACCCCAGGGCAGGCGCGCGTCGCGACCCGGGGAGCGAAGCCGGCGAGGTTACGGCCCAGATTGCAGGCGAGATAGAGCAACCGGTCGCCCGCGCCCAGCCGCGCATCGCCGCTGATCTCGGCCGTCATCCGGGCTTCCGCGCGACGGCGACGATCATGTGCGCGAACACCGGAGGCGGCGCCACGGGGCGCAGCGCCAGGCTGAGCGCGCGCGAGAACCGCCACTTGTGACTGAGGCCCAGGTGATGCTGCAGGCCGCGCAACAATCCCTGGCGCACATGGATGAGCTGGTGTTCGACGTTCTCGAAGCCGCCGCGCGCGAGTTCGCCCGCGATCTCTTTCGCGGTCAGCCGCCACTGGTAGAAGCGACGGCTGGGATCGGCGGCGTCGACCGGCCGGCGCGAGCGGATCCACTGGATGCGCAAGCTGTCGAATGGCACCGAGATGAGCAGATGCGCGCCGGGCTTGAGGATGCGGAATGCCTCGCGGATGCAGGGCTGCAGGCCTTCCTCGAAATGCTCGAACACGCCCCAGGAAAAGTAGAGGTCGAAATGATTGTCGGGAAAGCCGGTGGCGCGGATGTCGCCGACGGCGAAAGTGGCGCCAGGCAGCGCCTTTTTCAGGGCGGCCACGGTTTCGCGGCTGATGTCCAGGCCGGTCGCGTCGAAGCCCGCGGCCGCCAGCTGCGCCGCCCATTCGCCGAGGCCACAGCCGCCGTCGAGGATGCGGGCGCCTTGCGGCAGCTTCGCGAGATAGGGCGCCAGCGCGCGGTATTCCGGCTTGCGCGTGAGGTTGGCGGGGATTTTCCCCGGGCCGCCCATGCTCTGCCAGATGCGGGTCCAGTACTGCTCGACGAACGCCGCCTCGGAAACGGCGGCGTCGTGCGGCGCGATGGCCATGAAATCTTTTTGCATCAGACCGGCATCTGGTTGCGGAGGAACAACAGCGGATCGCGCCACAGGCGGCGCTCGGCGACGATCTCGTCGCGGCGGGCGACAAGATCGGTGAACAGGGCGATCCACTGGCCGATCGCATGCGCCGTGGTGTGGGGATAGGTCGGCATCAGCGTCAGCAGGCGCGAATAGTCGGCGACGTAGCGGCTGAGTGCCGCCTCGAAATTGTCCGGCCCGTCGAAGCCGATGCCGAAGCCGGTGCAATATTCCGGCAGCGCGCCGCTGCGGCGGTAGAGCAGCGGCAGGCCGCACAGTGCGCCCTCGTTCTGGTGGTTGGGTCCGGGCTCGTTGATCGACGCGGTGACATAGCCGTGATGCGCCCGCAGGGCATCGGCCAAAGCCGGGCCGTCGAGCGGGGCCAGGTGCCGCGCATTGCGGAAGCGGAAGCCGGGCGGCAGGTTGCCGATATAGGTGAAACCGAGACGGCCGCGCCAGGCCGGATCGTCCAGCAGGGCGTCGAGCCGCTCGTAGACGTCGAAGCCCTTCATCCGGTTACCGCCCCAGTGATGGGTGACCAGGTTCAGCGGCCCGTCGCCTGTCCACGGCGCGAAGCCGCTGGGGTGGAAAAGGTCGGGGTCAGCGCCGTTCAGGATCGTCGTCCACGGTGCGCGCAGATGGTTTCGCCAGACGGGCAGTTCCGCCAGCCAAGCGCCGACGAACACCGTGAAGTCGGCGCAGTAATTGGCCCGGGCCAGGGCGGCATTCATGGTGTGGGTGCCCTTGCGCTCGTCGCACTCGTTCACGCGGTGGACCACGACGGCGCGCGGATTGCGGAAGGCGAGATGGCGCAGGATCGGGCCGGCGGTGAATGCCGTGCTGGGATTGCGCCAACGCGGATCGGTCAGCAGGATGATGTCCTGGTCGCTCCCGTTGAGATCGTGCCGCACGCTGTGGCCGACTGCGGTGAGACCGGCGTCCAGCGCCTTGGCAAAGCGGTTGCCGCCGCCCCACGGTCCATCGACAGTGCGGAAGCCGATCGCGACCTTCATGGCTTGCGCAGGACCAGGAACTGCGTGGTCATGCAGCGCCACGGCGTGGTGCGGTCGAGAAACGGGTTCCAGCCAAGCCAGGTGCTGAGATTAATGGCGAAGCGCGCGGCATTGCCAATGATGCGCCGGTCCAGCGCGTAAATCTCGTACCAGAAGGCCGGATGGCTGAGGATTTTCGCGACCGGCGCACCGAAAACCGGGCGGCACAGCTCGACGAACTCCTCGGGAAACCATTCATGGACATGGTTGGGATCGACCGGATGCTCGGTCAGGCGGATCGGCGTGCTGATGACCAGCCGGCCACCGGGCTTCAAGACGCGGCTGATCTCGCGCAGCAGGGCCTGCGGGTCGGCGACATGCTCGATCACGTCGGAGCAGAAGGCGGCGTCGAACGCCGCATCCTCGAATGGATAGGCATAGCTGTCGATGCGCTCGAACCGGCAGTCATAGCCGCGCTTCGCGGTCTCAGTGCGGGCGAGTGAGATGGCCAGGTCACTGGTATCGATACCAATGGTGCGGCATTTCAGGCGCTGATGGATGTAGCCAGACAGCGCGCCGTCGCCACAGCCCGCATCCAGCACCGTCGCGCCCACTGCCAGCGGTGCCAGCGCCTCGGCAACCAGGGCGTAGCGCGCGCGGCTATAGGCGTTCATGCGCAACGGGCCGCCTTCGAGGTCGCGCCAGTGGTAGGCGCCCTTCGTTTCGTACTTGTCGAAGGCACGCTCGGGCGCGACGGCGCTATTCACGTGGCATCGCCCAGGCGGTAGTCGGGGTTCAGCCCAGACTTGCCGTAATAGACCGCGCCGTCGTCGTCGCCCGCCTTGGTGGCGATGCAGGCCATGCGGCCCGCGGCCACGTCGCGGTTCGACTTGTCGAAGCAGCGCGACGGATGAACCTTCTCGAAGCCAGCCATGCCGAGCCAGGCGTTGATCGCCGCCGCCGTGGGCAGATGGGTGATCGTGCCGGTATTGCGATACGTGTCGGGGAAATAGACCTGCACGACCGGCTGCGCGCGCAGCGCGCGCGAGCCGCGCAGCGTGGCGCTTTCCAGCACCAGGAAGCCGCCGGGGCGCAGCAACGTGAACAGGCGGCGCAGCATGCGCAGCTGTTCGGCATTGTGGTACAGCACGCCGGTGCACCAGACGAGATCGAACCGGCCCAGCGCATCGAGCTCGGCGCGCGACATGTACATCAGGTTGGTCTCGATGTAGCGCTTCGGCGGCGGGATAGTATCCACCCACGGCGCGGTGACACCCTGCTTCTCGGGCAGTTCGATCATCACCAGTTCGGATGGGCCAAGGGCCGCCAGCCGCTTGCTGTCGAGGCCGTCGCGCGGACCGATCTCGAGGATGCGGGCGCCATGGAAACGGTCACGCCCTGCCAGTGCCATCAACTCCTCGAACAAGTGGATGCGGTACATCATCGGCTCGGCATCCGCCGGGCGGATGCTGCGGTACAGCGACTTGGCCACATCGCGCAGCGGCGCGGGCATGGCATCGAAAACAGCGCGCAAAGCCATCGTTTCTACCTTGTGACCGCCCGGGCGGCGTTGACTATGGACAGCATCGACGCCTCGGCGGCCTCGATGGAAAAATTCACCGACACCTCACGCGCGGCGCGACCGAGACGGTCTGCCATGTCACGGTCGCCGAGGACGGCATGCACCGCATCGCGCAGGGCGGGCCGGTCGCGCGGCGGAACCAGGATGCAGTTTTCGCCCGAGTGCAATATGCCCTCCCCCCAGAAGCCGCGGTTCCGGGTAACGACGACCGGGCGCCCACAGGCCATAGCCTGCATGGTCACGCTCTGTCCAGACGGTTGCCAGACATCCTCGACCGGTACGACCACCACCTTGGCGCGGCGGTACAGGTCGCGCAGGGCGGCATCGTCGATGGGCGAGTTACCGTAGCTGCCGTTGATCACCTTCACGGCCGGGTTGCCGCCGGTATCGACCGGCAGTCGGGTGATGATGGTCATGCCGGCGCGGATGCCCGCACCCAGCAGACTGGCATAATCGCGACTGGGGTCCGACCCCACGGACAGAACCTCGATGTCCTGCGCCGTTTCCGCCGGACACCAGAAATCGGTATCGACGCCGAACCGGAAAAGGCTGGTTCGCGCCGGCTCGATGCCGTATTGCGCCAGCCCGCCCTGCCTATCGGCCTCGCTGAAGAAGAACAGGTGGTCGAGCCGTTCGATGGCACGGGCGATGCGGCTCTTGATCAGGTCGCGCAGGCCGGGCCGGGCGCGTTCGGCCAGGTCCGACATGCCCATGAAGCCGCCGGCAATGCGGCACGTCGCGCCGCGCGGCATGCCGAGGCCGAGCGACATGGTGAAGCCGTCCGTCGGGCTGATGGCGACGGTCGCATCGGTGAGCTGCGATGCGATGGCGTTGAACCGTCGCGGGCTGTAGCCGACGCGGGTCAGCCGGTTGCGTAAAATGTCATAACGGAGCAGCAATGACTCAGCGATGCCGTTCGGCTCGGCGCGGGTATCGGCAAAATCGAGGTCGTAGCCATACCGCGCCAAGCCCAGCGTGCCATAGAAGAAATCGCGCGGCAGCAGGCCGGCCCGCGCCGGTTCAGCCCGTTCGGCACGCACGCTTCCGGGAACGAGAAGAACAGCCTTCATGCCGCCGGCCGCGCCACGCCTTCGATGAACTCGCGCAGCCGCTCCGGATAGGGGCGATCAAAGGAACGTGCGAAGAACTGCGCCGCTTCGCGATAGCGGGCGGCAGCGGCCGGATCATCGATTTCGGCGAGCAGGTGGCGGACACCATCGACGAGGGCGCCGATACCGCGCGCCGAATGGAACACGGTAGAGCGGAAAAACTCCTCGAAATGGATCAGCGGCAGCGACATCCGCAGGTGCAGCGCATCTTCGTCGGGCAGGAAGCACAAAGCGGGTTTGCCGTGCAGCGCCGCTTCCAGGATGATGGTCGAGAGCGGCGACACCAGTGCATCCACCGCACACAGGACATCGTGGGTATCGCGATAGTCCGGTAGCGTGATGGCGCGGTTGCCGGCCTTCACCCCCTCGAGATAACCGCGCATGGTCGATTCGATCCTCACATGGCGCCACGCTCGGTCGACAACGCGCGCGCCGTCCTTGCCGCCATCGCCCCAGGGATGCGGGCGATAGACCACCACCGTCTGGCCCAGCTGGCCCCGCTCGATTGCCTCATCCAACGCAATGAGGTGCGCGTACTCATCGGTTTCCTTGCTGGAACCGGCATAGAGAAGAATCTTTGCAGCCGGCTCGATGCCGTGACGTCGGCAGAACTCCGCGCGGTCCATGCGCGGCGGGGTTCGATACACGTCGAACTGCGCCGCGCCAAACTCGATGGTGCGCTCCGGCTTCATGCCCATGAAGCGGATCGCGTGTGCCTTGGTCTGCGGCCCCCAGACCAGCAGCCAGTCCGGCACGCCCAGAACGGCGCGTTTGGTGCTGGGGTTGTCCCAGGAATTCATGAGCACCACCAACGGAAGGCTCCGGCGGGTGCAGCTTTCGACAAGATCGTTGATGAACACGCCATCGAGTACGCTGGGGTGCACAACGACATCGGGCTTCTCGCGATCAAAGAATGCCTCCAGATCGTGGTTGGGCATGCGGGCCAGCTTGCGAAAGGCCCGTGCGCGATACACCTGAAAAATACCGGGCAGCGACAGCCCGCCGAACAGGAGGATTGCCTTGGTACCGACCGCCATGCGCCGCAGCCGCCTCAGCGCACGGAAAGCCGCACCTGGACGCCAGCGCAACATGTCGGTCAGCAGAAGCTGTTTCCAGATGCTCAGTCTCGCGTACGACTCGGCAATGCGAACCACCCGGCCGCCGAGTGGCAGGCTGTCCACGTTGGACTTGACGCGCCGGTGCCCGACTTCCGGAAACACGAAGATGACATCATGCGCGCGTTCCAACTCGGTGAACGCCCCGGAATGCAGGAAATGACGCACGACGATGTCGTGTTCGACGAAGACAGCGATTTTCATTTCAGGACGGCCGGCGCGCCAGAAGGAATTCGGCGAGTTCCAGATCGAGCGGTTCGTCGATATTGATGACCGGTCGGTCGATTACCACCGCGACACAATCCTCCTCGATGATATGTCGCCGCTCGATCAGGGTGTCCCGTCGCACCGCGTAGCAGATACCGTTACGATGGTGGAAGCGGGGGATTGACTGCCGCAGGGTGTGCCGCGCCCCGTCGGCCAGGAAGAAGCCGACGCGACCCTGCGCATCTACTACGAGTGTCTTGTGCGGCGTATAGTGGCCGGGCACTACACTGACCGTGGCGGCCGCAGCCGCGTGGCTATCGACCAAGGCGCTCACCGTCGCCTCGATATCCGCCGGCTGCCGCAGGGGACTGGTCGGCTCCAGCAGTATGCTCAAATCGTAGCGGCCATCGATGCGCTCGCATTGCAGCCACGCGTGACGCCACATGTCGACGGACAACGCGCCATCGCCGGCCAGTTCCGGCGGACGACGAAACGGAACATCGAGACCGGCGGCAATACCGGCAGCCGCGATGGCGTCGTCGTCAGTCGACAACACGGCCCGGTCAAGCCACGGCAAGGCCAGGCATAGATCGCCACAGCGCGCGACCAGCGACCGACCGCCGACCTCGCGCAGGTTTTTGCCGGGAATGCCCTTGCTGCCACCGCGCGCCGGCACGACGGCGAGAACCCTGCTGCCGTTCCAGGCCATTAGCGGCGCTTCAACCCGGTAATGGAAAAACTCATGGGGAAACTGGTATGGGCCCTCACCAGATTTACCGGATAGTCGCGGTCCCACGCCATGAGCTGCGGGAAATGCTCGCGGTTGAACCACTGTTCCATCTCGGCCCGCTTGTCAGCGGGGAAGTACTGCAGGGCCTGAGTCCAGCAATAGGCGACGGCAGAGAAAGGCCCGCCTTCGAGACGCGGTTCCTCCGGGTCGAACCCGGCCAATTCCAGTTCACGGGCCAGGCCGAATGGCGTGTAGCGCAAAAAATCGTCGGGAACCTGGTGCAGTTCACGCACGGTTGGCTCAAACACATAGACCCGTCCACCCGGCGCCACGATGCGCACCATTTCAGCGAACAGCGCACGTTGATCCGCAACGTGATGAACCAGGTTAGGGACAATGACGAAATCCGCCGAAGCCGCCTCAAGGCCCGTCGCCTCGATCGGCGCCCGCCGCGTGGTCGGAATGGCGATGCACCGGGGGTCATCAACCATCGACCGGTTATAGGCCCCCCGCTCGTCGGCGCTGGGCGGGCTGCAGTCGACCGAAATGAAATTTTGACGGTGGAAAAACGGTCCGACCAGGCTGATGCCACCATAAAGCAGCGTCCGGTCGAGCGATACGACGCGCGCACCCGCGGGCAGCTTTTCGGCCCACGACCGCACGTCCTTCAGCAAAAGGCGGAAGTGCGGCCACTTGGTCTCCGTCTGGAAAACCTTCTCAGCCAGCAAAGCCGCATAGGCGTCGAGCGTCGTCGCATCGACGACGGGTTCGGAGCGTGGAGCCGGTGCAACCATCATTCCTGTGCCTCAGTAGTGGAGACGTTTCTGGATTTTCACGTCGGCGGTGGCCAGAACAGCGGCAATTCGCTTACCGGCCAGCCCGTCACCGAACAGGGTTGAGCGCGGGAAGCGACCATGCGCTGCCTGCTTCTCCACCGTTGCGCGGATCTCGTGCCGGTCGTAGCCGGCATAGACGACATTGTCACTGTGCTCGCGCCCGCCCTGCCGGCTGCCGATGCTGACCGCCGGTACGCCGAGGAACGCACCCTCACGCAGGAAAGAACTGGAATTGCCGATCAGGCAATTCGCGTTGTTGATGAGCCGGGCATAATCCTCGACGGAAAAATTCCGGTAGAAGTGAATGCCTTCGGGATTGTGGCTCTCCCGATACATGCGCAGGCCCTTGGACACGTCGTCGGAGCCGGCATCGACGTTCGGCCACAGCCAGGCCGCCTGCAGGCCGTAGGCAACCACCGCCTCCAGCGTCTCGTTGATCTGTTCAAACCCCTCGCCGTATTCCGTGGTGACCGGATGCTGCAGCACAACCACGTATGGCTTCGCAGGATCGAGCGGTGCACCGACACCCTTGTAGCGCTCGAACAGCTCGGGCGGCAGGGAAAGGTCGATTTCCGCGATGGCGTCGATAGAGGGGCAACCGGTCATGTGGACCGTGGCCGGGTCTTCGCCCATGCGGATCAGGTTCTCCGCCGAATGCTTCGTCGCCGGAAAATGCAGATGCGAAAGCTTGGTCACTGCGTGGCGCACGCTCTCGTCGATTGAGCCCGTCACTTCACCGCCCTGGGTATGGGCCAGGGGAATGTTCATGTAGCTGGCCGCCACCGCGGTCGCCATGGTCTCGAACCGGTCGGCAACGGTGAGGACGATGTCGGGCTTGAGGTTCTCGAACAGGGTGGCGAGCTCCATGATCGCCATGCCCGTCGATTTCGCCATCGTGGTCGGCGTCTCGCCCTCGACGATGGTATAAACCGTTGCGGTCGGCGTAAAGCCGTCCTCTTCCATAATGGCGCGCACGTTGCCGAAGCGGTACAGCACGGCAGAGGCGCCAATGACAAGTTGCAGCTCCAGGCGCGGGTCCTCGTTGATCGCCCGCAACACGGATTTGATGCGGCCGTAGTTCGCGCGGCTGTTGACAACCACGCACACTTTCCGCGGAGCCGATCTAATCACCGATATCATCCCATTTCAAAAGACGGTTGGGCAGAACGTCCCGCTTCAATTTTTGCCCCACAAGCTTGGGCAAGTCGGCGGCAGGTATGCCTGTGCCGGGCTTTTTCAGCGCGAGCATATCACGGGTCAACACGGCTCCGGCCGGCAGTTCCCGCACCGGCGCGACGCTGCGCATGAATAGCGAGCGCATCGGCGCCGCGTCGGCCGCAGCGGCATCCTTGTCGACCGGATGGACAGCGATGGCGGCAAAGGCGTCGCGCGCGGCGACGACCTGGCGCAGTTCGGCAACGGTGAGGGACGCCTTCGCGTCGGGGCCGAACATGCTGCGGTCGAACGCCAGGTGGACCTCAAGCACATCGGCACCCTGGGCCAGCGCGGCCAGCGGCGGAAAAACCGAGCCGGAATGGTCCGACAGGCCCGCTGGGCAGTTGAAGCGGCGGCGCAGTTCGCCGATCACATTCAGGCCGATCTGCTCCAGCGTGGTCGGATACTTGCTGGTGCACTGGAGCAGCGCCAGGCCGCGCCCCTTGCCCTGGACATAATCGGCGATGGCGGCGATTTCCGACCACGGGCTCATGCCCGTGGAGACGATGAACGGCGCGCCGGTCGCGGCCATGGCATCGAGCAGCGGGTAGGAATCGACCTCGCCGCTGGCGACCTTCCAGGCCGCCATGCCGAGCCCGGTCAGCAGTTCAATCGCCTCGATCGAAAACGCCGAACTGAGAAATACCAGCTTTTTCTCGGCCGCATGGTTGGCAAGTTCCGCCCACTGAACGGCGGAAAACTCCATCCGGCGCCAATAGTCGTAACGGGTCGCATCCTGCGACGTGAAGCGGACGCGGAACGGCTCGTCGAGGGTCGATTCCGCGCTCGCGATATGGGACTGGAATTTCACCGCATCAGCGCCGGCGCTGGCCGCGGCGTCGATGAACGAATGCGCCAGACCGAGCGAGCCTTCATGGGCCTGGGCGACCTCCGCGATGATGAAGGCGGGTGCTCCCGGCCCCACCCTCTTCGCGCCGATCTTGAACGTGCCGCTCATTGCGCCGCCTCCCCTGCCGTCACAGCGTCATCGCCCGATGCAGCAAGCTGGCGGAACAGCGAACTGCTGCGGTGCAGTTCATCCCACGTGCCGACCGCCACAACATGACCGTCCGACATCAGGAAGATGGCATCGCAATGCCGCACAGTGCTGAGCCGGTGTGCGATGGTGACCGTGGTGACCCGGCCGGCCAGCGCGGCAATGGCATCGCGAATGCCCGCCTCGCTGATCGAGTCCAACGCGCTCGTCGCCTCGTCGAGAACCAGCAGGTCCGGCTTATTGTACAGGGCACGCGCAATCGCCACACGCTGCCGCTGACCACCGGACAGGCGCGTTCCGCGGTCGCCCAGCCGGGTGTCGAGCCCGTCGGGCAGGCCCCGCAGGGTCTCGCCTAGCATTGCCATTTCAAGGCAGCGAGACACCGTGGCATCGTCGATATCCTCGGGCTTCACGCCGAAGGCGACATTGGCGCGGATCGTATCGTCAGCGACGAACGGACTTTGCGGCACGTAGCCGATACCCGCCTGCCACGCCTTGGCGCCGAACTCGGCCAGCGGCCGGCCATCGACCTGCACCTGACCGTCGGACGGCACAAGAAGACCGAGCAGGATATCGATGGCCGTACTCTTGCCCGCGCCAGACGGACCCACAAAGGCGTAGGCCCTGCCCTGCTCCAGGCGAAACGACAGGTCGCGCACGGCCGGAAAACGGTTCTCGGGGTAATGGAAGGACACGCCGTGAAACGCCACGGCCCGCCACGGCGCCGCGCGAACGACGTCCTGTTCCAGCATACCACCGCCCGCCTGAACCAGCGTACGGTGCAGGTCATATAGCGCGTCGGTCCACGGGATCATGCCCCACAACGACAGGATCGACGCCGACAGCTGGTTGCTGGCCGGCACGATGCGCGATGTGACCAGTACAACCAGCGCGATCTGCGCCGTGATCTCGCCCGGCGACAGGCCGGCGTGCCAGAACAGGTAGGCGACCAGGATCAGTGTCAACTGTCCCAGCAGAACGGCAACGCCGACCGGCAGCAGGCTCCAGATATTGGCGCGCGCATTGGCGCGGGCGAACATGTGATAGCTGCGGGTAAACAAGCCGGCGAACACGCGCTCACGTGACGACAGCTTGATGTCCTTGATGCCGGCCATGGTTTCCGAGGCCAACATCGTGCTGCGGTCCTCCGCCTCGCCCTTGAGGGCGATGAATCGGCGTGTGCGCTGGCGAACGAACGCAAGCAGCGCCCCTGTCAAAACGACGACCCCAGCGAGCACGGCGGCGCCGAGCGCTGGTGCGAAGACCAGCAGCAGCGCGGCCGGAAGCAGGACGAGAAACGCCTGGTTCACAATAAGGAAAATTCGGCGGATGACGTCGCGCGACCACACGACGAGGTGGTTGTGAAAGTAACGCGCCAGAAGTTGTGCATTCTGGCCCAGAAACCACGCATAAGGCGCAGAAAGGCAAAGCCGGATGAGGTCGCTGCCCAATCTTTCCTGGCAGGTTGCCGAGAACCGGGTTGCTAGCGCCTGTGACAGCATGGAGGCCAGCGAGGACAAAACCACCGCGGCGGTGCTCGCCAGACCGGCGATCACGACAAACGTTCCATGTTCTGGCTCGCCCAGCGCCCTGTGGAGCGCGGCGATGCGACCGGTGCCATCGAGCACCGCAGGATCAACGACAAGATTGACGAACGGCAGGACGGACGCCATTGCCACTGTGTCCAAGAGACTGGAGAGTACCACAAGGCACATGACCGCCGCCCCGTAGCGTCGCTCCGCAGGTGACATGAGCGCCAATGCCGCGTGCAGGGACGACGGCAAGGTTCGCGAGCGCCTGGGCTTTTCGAGCCTCACGAACACCCACCGCGCACCCAGGCGCCTACCTTATAGGTATGATAAAATGGCTGGCCGGAAGCATACCATTCACGTAGCAGCGCCACCTCGCGCGCAATCTCCGGACCGTTCCGGGCCAGCACCTGTATGTGACCCTGATAAAGGCCGAACTGCTCCGAATCGTCACCGGTGACGAAGCCATCCTGCCAATTTGGTGGCTCGAAATACCAACCGGCGAATATTTCGGCACGCCGGCGGGCATGAGCAAGATCAATGCCTCGCCACCATTCTCCGCCCAACGCAGCCAGATAGGCCTGACGATTCAACGGCCGAAAGACGAAGCCACAATCGTCATACCAGCCGCGGTCCGCCGCGAGCACGGGCTTGCCGATCGCCGCTGCCTCGATTCCCACCGTGCCATGATAGGTGACGATGGCGTCGACGGCGTCCGTCACCGCGGCACCGTTCCAGTCAGGCTCGGCCAACCTGATATGCGGAGCTATGTCGCCAGGCAGCAGATCCTTCAAGGTGATCCCGCCGTACCATTCATCGCAGGGATGCGGTTTGAATAGCCAGTTGACGTCCGTGTTCTGCTTGGCGACCGAGACTGTCGCATCGAGCCAGTCCAGAAAGTCGCGAAATTGCGTCATACCGCAGGCATGCGGAAAATCGAACCAGTTAGAGGCGTAAACCGCGACGATCTGCACGTCGCGCGAACGGCCAAACCGCGACGCCATTGTGTCCCGGTCCACCAGCCCGCGCCGCAGCGCAAAGGCTTGCTGGGCGCCCAGGTCACGGGTCTGGCCGCCGCGGCGGCGCTCGAGGTATTGCCGCCCGCGGGACGCGAGCATATCAGCGCCAGCGGGCGTCAACGCGGCGATATCCGGTTCATAAGGGCGATCGACACACTCAAACACGTCGGCAGGCTTGCTGATGCGCCAGAAACGCGGCGTGCCGTAGTTGCCGAACAGCACAATGACAGGGATACCGTGGCGCGCGGCGACCCATGCAAGAGCGGCGTAGTGAAAATTGACGGCATGGCTGAGCAAAACCAGGCCGGGCGCGACGTCGCCGATGACTCGAACCGCGAGGGCGATAGCCTCCAGCCCCTCAGCCACATGCCTGACGAGATTAGGATCACGGATGTCGACCATCGCGGCACGCTGGCGCTTCAGGATCGCGTCATAAAAAATCGCTGCCGGAAACTCTTCAGGCAGTTGCCAGCCTAGGATTTCGCTAACCTCCCGCAGGGGCGTGACCAGCGCGCGCGCGGCGACAGCGAAGTCGTCCGCGAGGTCGAACGCCTCCGGCCCTGTCACCTCGATGCCGAACCGCCGCAATGTTCCAGCACATTCAGCACGACGCCACCGTCCGACCAAGCCGACTTCCTTCAGCGCCGCCGTCCCCAGGGCTGCGCGCGCCAAGGCCAGGCGCAACCAGTAATTCGGGTTGTCCCACATGGCATCGATCAACACAGGCCCCGTCACCACAGGCGCGGCGGCGCCGGCAAGATCGCCAAGTTTCTGCTCCACTTGTCGGCGCAGATCGTTGCGCGCCGGAACGATCAGCCTACGTGCCGCCGCACCGGTTCGCGCGATCACACGATCAACAACGCCAGGCATTGTCATCCTCCGGCGCAGGATTGAGCCATCGGCTCAACGTAGCCCCAATTTTCTCAGCAATTTCTTCGCCCGGCCTTTTGCGAGCGTCATGACGTCGGGTGAAGTGTCGACAACATCGTGGTGGAGAACGGGGACGGCATGCGACTGATCGACGAAAAACATGCGTCGAAAAAGCTTCATCACTCGCTCGACGGCCGCCGGCGACACATGCCGCATATCCGACTCCCACGGCTCCCGGGTGCAGGACATAACGACTTCGTATGACGGGAAGTAAAACGCCTGCCCCGAATGGTTGCGGCAGAATTCGTCCGCTGCAACGCGCAGCGTCGCTTTCGACAGGGCATTCGCCGCCACGACGTGCTGTGAGGTCGAGAACGTCTTGTTAAGCGGCACTGGCGAAACACTGACAATCAACTTTATGCCCGGGCGGAACTTCGTGTAGACCTCGAAAAGGCGTTCGAGTTCAGCGACATTCTCCGCGACCGAGAGCTGGTGTGGGCGCAAAAGCGATGGATCAATGCGCCACGGCGACAGACTGGCGTACTCACCTGAATGAGCAAAGCGCCACGCCTCGGTGAGACCAAGCGTGAGAACGAATACCTCGCACTTGAGCAACGCCCTGCGAAGCGCCTCGTTGTGCTGCTGATAATCCCCAGAAAATCCGGCCAGATCATTGTATAGCGGCTGTATGCTTCGAAATGGATCGACGAGGCGCCGATCGTCCTGCACGAGTATTTTTTCCGGTTGCATCACGCCGAAGGCGCGCTCGACCATCTGCCGCATGCTCGGCACATTGAACAGGGTGCCCATGCGTGCCGGAGCCATGCGGTAGGACGTGCTGGCCAAACGATCAACGGGAAAGCCAGGGGGAAGATCATCTTCTTCGATGACATAGTTGTAGCCCCAACTCTGTAGTTGATGGGCGATCCGCAATGCAAAGCACGAGCCCGCACTTCCGATCGGGGTCGCGGACGTGAGGATCGGATAGACATCCCGGTAGGGCAGATCCTCGAAAATGTCGAAGTAGAAATCAGGATCTGCTGCCTTGGTGCGTGGATTGTTGGGCCATGCCACGACCCGCTCGTCCTCGGGCGAGGAGCGCGCATAGCAGCGGGCATTGAATTCGGCCTGTCGCTGCGTCCGCTCCAGCGCGGCGCCGAGCGCGGCCTTGTCGGCATCGTCGATGACGGTGCTTTCCGTCACAGCCTGTTGCAACGCCGTAATTGACTCAGGCTTCAACGCGCTGAATATATCCAAAAGAACGCCAGCGAGGCGGCTTTCGAGTCCATCACGCTCAAGACCGCCGACAAACATGGCGGGAAACCATGCATTGTCCCATGCGGACTCTCTGCCAAAGACGCGAATATCGGGCAACTTATCTACCATTGTGCTGGATCACGAGGATAGGAGTCGGTTTTGCCCATCCCTCCATTTACATAGTCTTTGAAATCGAAAGCTGTTTCGCCGGGATAAAGATGAAACACGAATACCATCCTCGACTCGCCAGGTTCCGGAAACCCGCCCTTGTGCAACAGGTTGTTGCGGAACGCCAGAACCAGGCCAGGCTCGCCCACCGGCTGTACGACTTCTGATGCGTGGGCTCGATCGATATGTGCGGCATACCAAGCACATCGCCGATCACGCTCTGATTCCTTGTCTGGAACCATCGCAGAAGGTCGCTGGCGCCTGATTGCCGCCCTCTCCTGTTCGAAGACAGACAAGGTTTCATTCCACGGCAAGCATTCCATTGCGCCGTTCCGGGAGGTGGCGTCACTTATAAAAACATAAGGTTGATGCATGTCCCCGGGCCGCCGTCGGCATGCCACAACTGCGACCCTCGCGGGTCGTCGAACACGCGTTCCGATTTATAAAGAAGGCCAAAGTAGATACGGAAATTGGCACCGTAATAGGCCTTGGCAAATCCGGCCACCTCACCAGTGAAAACCGTCTCCAGTTCCGGGAACGTCGTCGCCAAATTACCTTCGAAACGCCCATTGCTTTGCCAGTGCAGTTCGCCTTGCTGTTCCAAGTTTCTCACACGGCTACCGATGGCGCGCGCTGTCTTCAGCAACTCAAGGCTCGAAAACGAGACGAAACCACGTTCGGAGAAGTGCCTCGCACGCTCGACATCAGCTGGCAAGACCGATAAACCCCCGCCTGAGATGGCGCGGCAACGCTCAAGATGACGTGTATAGCGTGGCGCATCCACCCGACCCATACGGCTATGATGCCGTCGCAGGGTTCGCAGCCACAACCAGTCACCGATAATGGCGCGCAGGCCGCGGATAGCGGAGGCAATCAAGCCGGCCTCGCCTCGGGATAGCGCGCGAGGACGATTTTCATCGAATCGGCATCTATCGGCTTAAAGTAGTGTCCGGCACCCTGCTCCACGAAACTGCATTCGGTGACCGTTCCAGCCTGAAGGGACAAGCAAGCCTCGGCCATCAAGCGGAAGCCGGCGCGATAAACCGCAATCCGGATTGACGTGTAGGACGCATTTTGCGGAACCGGCACGGCAGCTGTGCGTAGGAGCTTACCTTCATCGATACCGGCAGACATCAAGTGTATGCTGTTACCGACCGGGTCGCCATTGAAAAGGGCCCATTCTACGCAGCTCGCACCGCGATAGCTGGGCAAAAGCCCCGGGTGGCAGTTAACGACTCCCAATGACGGCGCGGTGAGCATTTCCGTCCGCAAGATCCGAGGCGTCCCACCATTCACCAGAATGTCCAGCCCACGTTCGCATACGATATCGACCGCCACGCGACCATTGTGATCCTCGACCGGAAAACAGGGAATGTGCGCACTGGCAAACTCATGAAGGGAAATGGGCGGCAACGCACCACGGGTCCTCTCTTCATGAATCGAGAAATCTCGCGGGGATGTCGGTTTGGAATCAAGCAGAATGCAATCAATGCCGACACCGGCATCGAGTAAGGCCTGCACGAAATGGCCCAGGAGGATACCATCCCACGTTCCAAGCACACCGATCTTGTTCATCGTGGCAACTCGCCAAGTGAAACGACCGCAGAAATCGCCGACACTGCATTGTCGAGTGCGCCATCGAAACTGGTCGCGAGCGAAGGCGTGCGGCGGGCCAGTTCGGCGACTGCCATCCGCACTTCTTCTCGCGTCGTTGCGACCGGTATTTTTCCGTCAGCCAGTCCCGGAAGCCAATCGCGTTCGGCTGGACGGGGCAAAATCGACAAGGTCGGGCGCCCGAGCGCGGCTGCTTCTTCCATCAGCATCGACGTCATACCAACAACGGCATCAGCCGCCATGATGAGTGGGACTGGATCTCCAAATTGGCTCAGGCCCTGGATTTCACTGCGATAGAGGTCAAATTCCACCCTCTTGTTCTTGGGGTGCAGGCGCACGACCAGCCACGGGGCCGGATCTAATTCTTTCATCACCTCGATAAGTTCTTCGAGGACCACAGCCGTTCGGTAATGAGTATTGCCCCGTCCGCGCAAGCTGAAATCCGCTCCGCTGGCATCATGGGGATCATCGAAAGCATAGCCCACCTCGGATACAAATACCCAGAGAGGACGATCCGCGGGAATGCCTGGCGCTGCAAACTGACGCGCCTTCGCGCGCCTCATGGGTGAGATAGATTTCGCCGATCTTAGAATCGATTCCAAGTGAACCTGCCCCACTGTCGCGATTCTATTGACCGCAAATCCAAGGGCGCTAAAGGCCGACGCAGCCTCTCGGTCGGGGACGACAAGAAAGTCGGGGGCGTGCTCCAGCGGTCGACCGCCATTCCCGCGAAAACGGTGGGCGGCATTTACTGCGAGGTCGATAATTCCAATGCTCGGCAATGTACAAGCGCGCGCCGTATCAACCAGCCGATGGCCCAGAGTATCCGGGTTCTCCGCGGTTCCGACCAGCAACGCCGCGTAGCTGCCTTCGCTGATCGATTGCATGATCGATGCCCCGTCGGCGTCCCGCACAGGCGTCTCACGTTCGGCCAGATACGCCAAGGCGGTTCCGGCGCCACAAAGGTCGAGGTCGTAGCCCCTCGCCCGCAAAGCAGGGGCGAGAGGAACAAACCAATTGGCGGCGCCAGGATCTTCGACGAAGCCGAGCAGTTTTTTTCCGTTCAATTCGGCTTTATCCAACCGCCACCCATTCGGGCTGAGCGGACTATGGCGTGGACGACGGCAGTACTGCACACCGCAGAAGACGCGGGCGACAACAATGGCGCGCCTTCATCCACATGGCGTATCAAGCTGTCGTGCATGTCGTACAAGGCCTCTCCGAGGCCGGTCGCCTCAACCGTCGAAGCATCCCTGGACAATTCACTTGCACGGGAAGTTGTCCGACTGGAAAGGCGGGGAGCCATATGCAACTGCAGACCTTCGAGCACAAGCCCAAGCCAGCCGTTGTCGCCCCAGATCTCGAGCGCATTTTCGCGGTAGAACCCGAAGTCCAGCGGATGACCTGTAACGACGAGGCCGCTAGCCATGCGGCAAGCGAAGGGAACTTGGATGTCGCCGACGACCGGCCCTGTTTTGACACCCGGCCCCAGCGCAGAAACCAACTCGACCTCGCCCAGAAGCATGCGCACAAGGTCCATCATGTGGATACCGTTGTTGCAAATGCCGTTGCCATAGAAAACCGATGCGGCCTGCGGCAGGCCGATCCGGGCGGCAAGCCCACCGGCGGCCAGTTCACGGCAGGTTCGGTCGGCGCGGCGAAGCAGGTTGACCTGTACTGCGATGCCCCGCCGTGCGCACAAGTCGAGCAGATCATCGTCATCCAAGGGCTTTTCAAGGATGATGGCGCGGAGTGCTGGCAGTTGCTCGAGCACCGCGCGCCGTTGTCCGGGCGGAACCGCGAGGACCGCAAACGTGATCTCATCGCGCGACGGCAGGTCGGCTGCACGTATCGACCATTCCGGAACATTCCAGCGGGTTGCAACGGACTTGGCACTTTCCGCGTCTATATCGACGGCGGCGCGCCAGTCGATTTGTGGATGGGCCGACAGAACCTCGGCATGCGAGGCATAGCGGAAATAGCTTTTAAGCAGTGGGTCATCGACATATGTCGCGCCCATTTTTCCGCACCCGACCAGCGCCGCGACTAAAGGCTTGGTCACTGCACCACGGTTTCCTGACAGTGGGCATTGATCGCGAGAAGTTCCGGCCGGCGGCGCAAAAGGCCAACGATCTCCGCCAAACCGAATACCGGCCCGTGATCCGGGACAAGCGCGGCGTAGACAGCGTTAATAAAAACAAGATCCTCGGGATAGTCGAGTTGTAGGCGCCACGATGGCTCCCGCCAGGGTGCGGGCGCCAGCAAGTAGTGAATCCGGTAACGCTCCGGATGCCGGTAGAAGTGCAACGAAACATGCTCGCGGACAGCCGGATCTGTGATGGTACGCTCGACCTCCTCCAGCAGCGCCAGCGGAAAGACCTGTACATCGGCCCCCATGGGAAAGGTCTGCACCGCGCCGCAGTTGCTCACCACGTCACAGCGGTTAGCGAAGAAAGTATCGACGCCGAGATCGATAATCTCGGGACAAAGCAATGTGCAATCACCGGTCACTTCGACCACAACCTCGCCGCCTACCAGGCGTTGGGCGCCGACCACACGAGCCAATACATCATCCTCGCTGCCGCGAAAACAGGCGACACCAACGCGCGCCGCCCAGGTTTCCAGTGCGTCGTCGCGGGCATCGGTTGTGGTCGCCAGTACAATGTCATCCAAACGCTGACAGGCCCGCAGGCGATCCAGCAGGTGATCGAGCGCGGCCCGGCCGCCGACATCGGCCAAGACCTTGCCCGGAAAACGCGACGAACCCATGCGAGCCTCTATGCTGGCGACGACACGCTGCATTTCAGGCGGCCCGCTCACTCAATTCGCGGCGGTTCTCGACCACTTTCCGAACGCCGGCCACCATCTGGGCCACCTGTTCGGGCGTCGGATCGTAGGCGCAGATTTCGTAGCCGACGAACTGCTCATCATGCATGCGCTCGGTCACCGGGCACAGGCCGTCCGCATAGGTTCTGCCTGGATCGAGACTAAACGGAAAACCACCGCCCCCAATGGCAATGCGCTGCTGAAACATGGGCAGCCGGTAGAGCGGGTTGATGTAGCCGGCGTAGAGGGGAATGCCCTCGGCCTCAACCGCCTTCACGAACAGGTCTCGGCTCAACCCGAGTGCGCCTTCGTCGATGCGCAAGGCCAGAACATAATATACGTGCTCGCAGCCGGCGCGGACCTCTGGCGGCGTAACGCCGGGGAGGCCGGTTAGACCTGCGCTCAAATCGCGAGCAAGCGCCTGGCGTCCGGCGACCAGGTCCTCGACCTTTTCAAGCTGGGCAAGGCCGACCGCGGCCGATAGTTCGGTCATACGGAAATTGAAACCCACCATGTTGGTCAAGTCGGTGATGCCGGCGGCATTCACCACGTTCTCGCCGTGGTTCCTGATCGCCTGCAGGCGCAACGCCAGCGCGGGGTCGTCAGTCGTGCAGATGCCGCCCTCGCCGGCCTGGATATGCTTGTGCACATTCAGGCTGAAAACCCCGATGTGCCCAATGGTGCCGGCATACCGCCCGCTCTCCCGCGCCAGAATGCCCTGCGCGTTGTCTTCGACCAGGGAGATTCCATGCTTGTCGGCAAGCGCGCGCAACTCGGCAAGCGGCGCCGGGTGGCCGAACAGGTTCACGGCAATGATCGCCTTAGTACGCGGACTTACTAGCGCCGCAACCTTTGCCGGATCTAGGCAAAAGGTCTGTGCCTCGATGTCAGCGAACACGGGAATCCCGCCGTAGAAAAGCGGCGCGATAGCGGTTGCCGACATGGTGTACGGCGGGACGATTACCTCGTCCCCGGGCCCAATGCCTATTGCCCCCATTGCCGCAATTAGCCCGGACGTCGCGGAATTCATGGACACGGCGTGACGGGCGCCGAACATGGTCGCCCAGTGCTCCTCCAGCCGACGCACCATGGCGCCGCCGTAGAACTCGGGACTCCAAGATCCGAAAAAGCCCGACAAAAGTCCATTGTCGAGCACCTCGTTTACCAACTCACGCTCGCGCCTTCCGATAGTCCGGAACAACGGAAGCGGTGCGGTCACGGAAGATGGCCCACCCAGCAGCGCAAGCTTGCTCACGGCAACGGTCCCCTTCACTTATCTCGGCTTGAGAAATTCGAAACGCATCGCCGTGCCGCGCTTAATATCGACTTCTGCAACCCGACCCAGAAGGTCGGGCATATGCTTCGGCGGCAGCCCGAACCCGGGGCGGATCGCGCGCACATTACGTTCGCTCAATGTCTCACCGGCCCGGATATCCTCGACTACATAAATGGAGCGACGGAACTGCAGATTCTGCACCTCGCTTGGTTGCCGCTCATAGGTAACGTAGCCAAGCGACCGCCATGCCGTAGCGACACCGCCGCAAAGACGCGCGAGTTCGTCGGGCTCGAGTGAAAAGGCGGAGTCCGGCCCACCATCGGCGCGCGCCAGCGTTACATGTTTCTCGATCATCGACGCACCAACAGCCACTGCGGCGATCGCGACATCCGATCCAAGCGTATGGTCCGACAGGCCGACAGTACAGCCAAACGCAGCCGTCATGTCAGCGATGGTACGCAGGTTGGCCTCTTCCACGGGCGCCGGATAGCCACTGACGCAGTGCAATAGAGCCAGACTAGTGGCGCCCGCAGTTCTCGCCGCGGCGACGGCCTCGGCGATTTCGGCGCGGTCGGCCATCCCGGTCGACATGATGATGGGTTTGCCGGTAGCCGCAACACGTTGAATGAGTGGCAGGTCGAGCAGTTCAAACGAGGCGATCTTGTATGCCGGAGCCTGCAGTTCCTCGAGAAAATCCACCGCCGTCGAGTCGAAGGGCGTGCTGAAGACGTGCAGTCCGAGAGCGCGCCCCCGCTCGAACAATTGCCGATGCCACTCCCACGGAGTCGATGCCTCGGTATAGAGGTCGTACAACTGCCGCCCGTCCCACAGACCGCCCTCGATAGTGAATTCCCGGCCGGCATGATCGATCGTCATCGTGTCCGCAGTATAAGTCTGCAACTTGACGGCGTCGGCGCCAGCCTTTTTCGCCGCTTCCAGCAAATCGTAGGCGCGCCTGATATCGCCATTGTGGTTGGCAGACATCTCGGCGATTACGTATGGCGGGTGCCCAATCCCGATCTGCCGACCGGCAATATCAAATGGCGCCGTCATCTGATCACGTCCCTCACCGTCATGAACGCCTCGGCCGCTCGCAGTCCTGCCGTCGCGCCACGAAGATGGGCCAAGGCTCTGACATTATCTGCCGAGCGAGGATGTGGGAAATCCCTCATCTCGCTGTGATAGGCTTCGAGTGCGGCCAGTTTTCGTTCAAGCGCTGCTGATATATCCACAAACAGTGTCGGCACAAAGGGCAGGCCGACTCCGAACGACCATTCCGTACTGGACACCGTTTCGAATGTCCGGATCGTTCTGATTGATTGCCCGGGTATCGGACGGCAGGCCGAAACGACGGCACGATGTACAACCTGATGATCGATGTTCAGATCGCCAGCGTGATGGGTGTAAACAATCGTCGGTCTCAACTCGCCTACAATTCGCTCGACGTGTTGAACTACGTCGAGCAGCGGCACCGTATCCAGCCGATTGTCCGGCAGTCCGAGGAACGTCGGCCCGTTGGCCCCCAGCAAGTGCGCCGCTTTGGCCGCCGCCAGTTTCAGGCTTTCGACATCGGCGGAAGTCGCATCGGCCCGCGACAGGGCACCCTCCGCGACGATGACAACATCGACGGTGCATCCCTCGTCGACATGGCGTGCGACGGCGCCTCCACAGCCTAGAACCTCGTCGTCGGGATGAGCCGCCACGACAAGTATCCTGTCCTTTTGCACGTCGGTCATCGCTGCGGCCTGCGGCTCATCGTCACCTTCGCACTCAATCTGCCGTCTTCAAGTTCGGCGTCGGAAAACTCTAGGCGAAACTCACCGTGTTCGACGAAAGCATGTGGGTAGGTTTCGGCGTCGAGCATGCGTATGTGGTCGTATAGGCGGCCAAGTTCACCGCTGTCCGGCAGGAGGCTTTGCTCCGGGCGGCGTCGGTGGAACGTCGTCACCTCGCCCAACTGGGGTATTGGTGCTGGGTCGGTCCGGGCCATTTCACCAATCATCTCATACACAATCCCCGCCGCGCGCTCGTAGATCTGCTGCGCCGAGCCCGAAAGATCGAGAGGGCGCTTTAGGTAAATGTCGCCGGCGTCGAGCTCCTCGACCATTCTAAGCGCCGAAATCTTCGTTTCCCGTCGCCCGGTCGCGATCAGGTTCTGCAACGGGCTGCCGCCACGCCCGAAAGGCAGATCCGTCATGTGAAAACAAACGCAGTTATGCTGGTTCAGCAGCGCCGCCGGCACACGCCATGACCAGTGGGGAAAGAAAATATACCGTGGCCGTTCGCTGGCCGCGAATGCCTCGAGCGCCGCCGGCGTCTCCAGCAACCGCCATTCGCCGGGAAATTCCGGCACCCGGCGATGAAACTGAGCAACGTTCCACGGTTTTATGGTCGCGACGGCAAAAAGCAAGGTCAACCCTGTGGCGGGTGTTGCACGTACATGCCGCTGCTTTCCCGGCAATATCCCGAGCCCAGAAAGAGTGCCGCGGATGCATCGTTGCCAGCGAGAACGTCCGCGCTGAATATCTTGCGGGGAAACAGGCGACGAAGCAGGTTCAGAGCCGCCTTGCCTATTCCACCGCGATACATCCCAGGCGCGACATAAATTGACACCTCACTCAATCCGCGGGGAATTTCCACCAGCCGAACAGAACCGGCAGGGAGGCCGCCGCACTCAACGAGAAAAAGAAATTGCGACGGGTCCTCCAACACTTGCCCAAGCCAGAGCTCGTGTTCGCTCCAAGTGGGTGCCCGTGGATTCCGGAAGAACCGGCGCGTTTGCTCGTCGGTCTGCCACGCAAACAACTGCTTTGCGTCGGCGGCCTCCGCCGGCCTGAGCGCAACGAACTTTCCATTTCGGGCCGACTGTCTGGCAGACAGTGCAGCAACGACGATGCGGATAGCGCCACGGCCATCGCAAAGTTGCGCAGCGTTCCTGGAGAGCGCCGTCAATCGCTCGGGATCTCCCGCTAAAACCTTCAGTTTCCGTGCGATCCCGTCGACGGAAACATGCGCATCATCGACATGCTCAGCCGCGCCTGCCGACACCAGCGCCTTAAGGTTGTCGCGCTGATTGTCGGCGGTCGGCAGTACGATTGTCGGCAGACCGAGAGCACAACGTTCCCACGAACTGTGCCCCGCCGCCCCAATTGCCACGTCTGCCTCCGCCATAAGTGCCGCCATGTCCGCTACGGCATCTAGGATGCGAAACCGCGCCGGCGCCTCCGCCGCAATATCGTCCAGTGCCCGACGGTGCGGCGAACCGGCACCAGCGACTACGGTAACCGTCGCATCAGGGAGCGCCGAGAGCGTCGCCTGCGCAGCCAGCACCGCCCGCCCCAAGGGATCGCTGGCACCGAAGTTTATGAGTACGTTGCGAATTCCGGCGCTCTGGCGCCGATGCAGGGCCCCCGGTCGCGCCCGCCGATACTGGTCACGCAACGGCGCGAACGCCGGACCCGTCATTACTCTTGTCCCTGCCGGCACCCACGGACCGTAGTCAAAGGGGTTGCGGATCGGGCTCGAATCGACAAGTAGGTCACAGTCGTGTTTCCGCACGGCGAAATCATCGATCACGACAACGCGCCCGGCCCAGGCGCGGGATGAACTTTCCCAGAGAAGGCCTGTCTGATAATCGTCCACCACTACAATATCGGCATGCGAGGGGGGCGCGTCGATCCGGCGGAACGACCGCATCTGCGGCACCACGGCAGCAGATTCCGGCGGCGAGAGGAATGAGCACTCCCACCCCATGTGCGCCGCTAGTTCCGCAATCGCGAGGCAGCGGATGACGTGCCCCCCACCCGTCGATGGCGATGCCGCGCAGCGTAGTACTGCGGATAGCGTCATAGACACTGTTTGAGGGCATCGACGACACGATCCACGTCGCGGTCATGCATGGCGGGAAACAATGGCAATGAAAGCGTTCGCGCATAGTAGCTTTCCGCGCCCGGCAGCGGGTCGTAGCCGTAAAGCGACCGGTAGTAGGGCTGTCGGTTTACTGGAATGTAGTGAACCTGGGTACCGACGCCATAGTCGTCGCGCAGTCGGGCCATCAGTTGTGCGCGAGAGAGTTCCAAGCGCTGAAAGTCGATCAAAACCGCATACAGGTGCCAGCCCGACGAGCGGCCGGCCAGCCGTTCTAGTGGCCGTATCAACGCGGAAAGCGGCGACAGCGCGCGGTCATAGCGACGCGCCAGCGTTTCGCGACGCTCAAGGAAGCGTTCGGTCTTTTTAAGCTGGGACTCACCCAGCGCGCAAAGGATATCCGGGGCTCGGTAATTGAAGCCGATCTCTGGCATTTCGTAATACCAGGGATTTGGCGAACCGGAAGCGTCGAACCCCGCCGCGTCCTCAAAATGCGCGGGGTCACGCACCAAGCCATGGCTGGACAGCAGTTTCAGGCGCCGGTGCAGTTCGGGATCTCGCGTCGTCACAACGCCACCTTCGCCCATTGCGATCAATTTAACGGGATGCAGCGAGAATACCGCCATATCCGACACGTGGCAGGCACCTACAAGGTGGTCGCCGAAGCGCGCACCGATCGCGTGGCACGCATCCTCGACGATATACAGGCCGTGCTTTCTGGCCAAATCGGCGATTGCGCCCATGTCGGCCGGCTGACCGCACATGTGGACGACATTCACGCATCGTGCACGCCGGTTGGCAGGCACTCTGCGAAGCGCGTCGGATAGATCTTGCGGACGCATAAGTCCGGTTTCCGGATCGCAATCGGCAAAAACGACATCGGCCCCGACATAGCGCGCGGCATTGGCGGTCGCGACGAAGGTTATCGCCGGCGAAATTACCACGTCCCCCGCGCCTATACCCAGCGCGAGCATTGCAAGGTGGAGACCGGCAGTTCCCGACGAACAGCTCGCCGCGTAGGGCGCCCCTACCTTGCTGGCGAAGGCCGCCTCGAAGCTTGCGACCGCCGGTCCCGTCGTCAGAAATTCGCCGGTAAGCACCTTGGCCACGGCCGCAACGTCGTCATCCTCGATCCACTGACGACCGTACGGCAGGAACACCGGCTTGTTCACCTCAACGCACCGAGAAAACGGGTCGCAGTATGCGGTTGCCCAGCCGTTCGGCCAAGCCGCCGCACTTCAGCGCCTCGGCCACCGCAGCGCAAGCGCGGTCATAGGCGGCTACAGTACGCGCGAGATCGCGCTCGTCATGTGCCCAGCACACGTTGTGGCCGCCACTCATCAGCACGCCACCACAGAATATTTCCTGCAGGAACAGGGTTTTTATCGCTTCCTTGGGGGCGCTTTCATGGTCCTTTATATTCAGGATGTGCCACGGCGACTGCCCGACATGCTCGATAACGTTCGCGAGGCCATGCGCGTCTATCCGCTCCTGCGTCGCCTGCTGCAATCGAGCGCCGTAGAACCAGAGGTACTCAATGACATGCTCGCGCTCGAGCTTGTCGATCGTGGCTATCGAAGCGGCAAGCGAGAGAGCCTCGCCGCCAAAGGTCCCCGAAAAGAAGATGTCCTCCATTCGGCGCATGATATCGGCTCGGCCGACCACCGCCGAAATCGGCATGCCGTTTCCCATCGCCTTGCCGAATGCGGCAAGGTCGGGCGTTACGCCGTAGACAACCTGCGCGCCGCCGAGCGACCAACGGAATCCCGTGATGACCTCGTCAAAAACCAGGAGCGCGCCATGCCGGTGCAACAAATCACGCAAGCCCGCCAGATAGCCATCAGGCGGCGCCACGACATTGGTCGGTTCTATGACCAGCGCCGCGATCTCTCCCTTGCGCGTTTCAAGCAACCGCTCGACGGACGCCAAGTCGCCATAGGGAAGGACGTCAGTCAGCTCGCGCACCGCATTCGGAACGCCGAGATGCCGCGTCGTTGAACCGATATACCAATCCTGCCACCCATGATAGCCGCAGACCGCCACCCGTTCGCGCCCGGTGTAGGCACGGGCGAGGCGAACCGCGGCGCTAGTTGCATCGGTGCCGTTCTTTCCGTAACGCACCATCTCGGCGCACGGAATGTGTCGTCGCAGGCGCTCCGCAAGCTCAACTTCGAGGTCGGTCGCCAGACTGAACGATATGCCACGGTCGAGCTGCTGGCGGATGGCGTAGTCGACGTCCGGGTCCCGGTATCCGAGCACCACTGGCAAAAGCCCACTAACAAGATCGACATACTCATTGCCGTCCACATCCCACACCCGGCCCCTGTGGCCGTGAGTGAGGAAGAGCGGCGCGGCGCCGACCGGATACTGAATTCGGCTTTTCGAAAACGTCTGCGAGCCCAGGGGTATCACCTGTTCGGCGCGGGCAAGCAGCGCGGTCGAACGATCAAATGAGGTCGTCGCGAGCGGCTGGTCGGCAGCGATTGACGCGGCCAGTCCCTCGTTACGCAGCGCCGCAACTTCGGGCGGCACGCCAGCGGCAGCGCGCGCGGTCGCGACGAAACCTGGTGGGCTGTCAGACGCAAGTCGCTCAACGATCGCGCTGATGCGCCTCCAGTCCGCCTCGTCGTCAAGCGTCCACCGCAGCCCCTCAAGATGGGGAACGGGACAGGTCAGGTTATCGACCCTGAAACGAGTGCGATTGTTGCGCAGAAATGGTGTTACATGTTCGCGGTCTGATGCGCGGGTGGCATCTCGCGCGGCTTCTTCCAAAGCCGCCATGGTGAATGCCTCTACATCGAGACCATCGGGCCAGGTCGGTGGGTCGCAGTTGCTGACATAATCGGAACTGCCCTGTTCGAGGCGCAAGACCACCTGCCCGATGACCGCAGGATCAAGCAGCGGACAATCCGCGGTGAGACGGACGACAACCGTCGCGGAAGCCGCACGGGCCGCACCAAGAAAGCGGTCAAGAACATCTCCTTCCGAACCGCGGAAACAGGCAACGCCCTGCCCATCGGCCCAGCCTTGGACCGCGTCGTCAGCGGCTGACACAGATGTTGCAACGACCACCTTATCTACACCGGGCGCAGCGCGCGCGGCACTGACGACCCACTCGAGTACAGGCCGGCCTCTCAGCAGGCGCAGCACCTTGCCGGGAAGGCGTGAGGACCCCATCCGCGCCTGGATGATGGCGACGGTAGTCATGCCGCGGGCAGCGTGGCGATACGCCGCGCATCGACGATCTGTTCCAACACGGTCAACGCCTCTTCTCCACTGCAGCGGGGTACTTTTTCTCCGGCCATGCAGGCCATGAAATCGCGCATCTCGGCAACGTAATCTTCATCATAGCTGCCGACGAAGTTGGTCAATTCAGGGACGCTACCGGCGCGCCAAAACGTCGCACTACGCGCGATCAGGTCGATGGAAAGACGCCCCAGCGTTCCAGTCACGTCGGTGACGCGGACAGGCACCGGGGTCAAGTAGTCGACATGAAGCGACGACTGCGCGCCGCCCGCGTGCGCAAGAACGGCATCAGCAAGGTCGTCGCTCGGAATGCCGAGGCGACCCGTACATCGGACTGTACATGTGGCCACCCGATAGGCACCCAGCAGATGGTGCAGCAGGTCGAATTCATGGATCACGTCGAATAGTACGCCGCCGGTCTTCTGATCGGACGCGTAGCCTACGCGATGATCCTGCCCCGGCCGCCAAGACGGCAAATGGCTGGCGCAGATCGAGCGCCCCCAAAGGAGCTCTCCCAACGCGCCGTCATTGATGCGCGCCGCGGCCCAGGTCACGGCGGGGTGCCAACGCAACATGAGCCCAGCGAAGACGACAAGGTGCTTCGCGCGAGCCCGCGCCAAAATATCTGCCACTCCAACGGTCGTGTGCGCCAGCGGCTTCTCGATGAATACGTGCCGGCCTGCGTCCACCGCAGCGGCAAGATCGGTGAGATGAAGCAGATTGGGTGTTGCAACCACCACGGCGCGCGAACCGTCGATGGCCTCATCCCGGCTGCGAGCCGTCGCCATGCCCTCGGCGGCGACAAGATCGCGGCGCGCAGGTAGCGGATCGAAGCCAATGACGGATACCCCAAGAGACCGCAGGTTGCGCGCGTGCCGCAAGCCGATGGAACCCAAGCCCAGAACGGCAACCGCTTCCGTCATTGCGCGGCCAGCCGTCCGAACAACAATTCGTCCTGCCACGCAGGGCCATCCCAGAACTGGCCTTTACGGGTACCTTCGTGGGTGAACCCAGCCGCCAGGAAGGCCCGGCGCGAGCCCTCGTTCGCGCCGTAGCATCCGGCCGTGACCTTGTGCAGGCCCAGCTTGCCGAAAGCATAGTCCGTCACCGCGCTGATCGCCTCACGGGCATAGCCGCGGCCCCAGGCTGCACGCTCGCCCACAATTATGCCGAGGTCTGCGCGCCGATTGACCGAATCCACCGGACCCAGCTTGATGTTGCCGATATGCGAATGGCCGTCTCGCAATGTCATGGCGAAGAAGTGAAAGCGTCGGTCCTCGGTATGGATGCGGATGAATGAAATCAAGTCATCCCTCGTGTAGACGCGCCCCCGCGCCTCCAGCCAGCGTACGACTTCAATATCGTTCATCCATTGTAAGTACGGCCCCGCGGCATCAGCCGGAACGATTTGCCGGAGGATCATGCGTGGCGTAACGAGTTCCGGCAGCATCAGATACGCATCGGAAAGCCAGCGCCGGCCAGAAAGCGCTTCAGTTTGACGATGTTGTTGTCAGAAAAGACCAGCATCGTGCCCATGGCCAGCGCATCGGCTCCGGCCCCCATCGCCTCGGCCAGGTGATCTAGGGTACCGGCCCCGCCGTCCAGAATCAGCGGCACCACCACGCGATCGCGCGCCTTCCCGTGAGCGGCAAGATCGTAGCCCGCGCGCGTGCCCTCGCGATTGACCGACGCAAGGTGTATTTCACCGGCTCCCCGGTCTACCGCCTCGTCGAGCCATGAGAGCCAGTTTCTGCCCGGCATGCAGGCCTTAGCCCGATAGTCGTAGAGCTGATGTCCGTCATCGTTCTCATACAGGTCGATACCGACCATGACCGCCTGCGCGCCGTAAACCTTGGCCAGCCGGTCGATCAGATCGGGCTGATCGAGCGCCGTCGTGGTTAGACAGATTTTGTCGGCCCCCGCCTCAAAACAGGCGGCGGCAGCCCGTTCGTCTCGAATGCCGCCACCAACCGTCAACGGTACCTGCACCTCTGTCACAACGTCCGCCAACGCGGAAAGATCGGGACCACGCCCCTCGCGGTCGGCGTCGATATCGAGGACCAGCAGTTCATCGGCGCCTTGCGCACTGTGGGCCCTCGCGGTGGTGCCCGGTGACCCGGCATCGCGGTGATCGGCAAAGCGAACACCCTTTACCAACCGGCGACGCGAAATAAGCAGACTGGGGATGAGCCTGTTTCGCAACATGTCTCAGGGCTGCCAGTCGGCAAAGGCCGCGAGCAGTCGCAGACCGTTCTGTTGGCTTTTTTCCGGGTGGAATTGAACCGCCCAGATACTGTCGAATCGTAACGCCGCCACCAATTTCTGGCCGTATTCGACCCGGGCAGAAACGGTGCAATCGTCGGCATGCAGCGCGAAACCGTGATTGAAATAGAAAAGACGCTCACGCGTCGACCGCCCCAACGCGGCATCATTCTCGGCGGCGGGAAGAATATCGTTCCAGCCTGTGTGCGGAATCCGGAGTTTGGAAACACCGAGATTGCTCAATGCCCGCACATCGCCGGCCACCCAGCCCAAGCCTTTGTGCTCACCAAGTTCAAACAGCCTCTCCGCCAGAACCTGCATGCCGACGCAGATACCGAGCATCGGCACACCGTCGCGGCGCACGCGCCGCTCGAGTGCATCGGCAAAGCCGCTTCGGCGGAGGCTCTGAATTGCATGCCCCGCCGCGCCCACGCCTGGTAGAATAATACGGTCAGCCCCGGCTAGATCAGATGGATTCGCCGTCAGAAAAGGGGCGGCCCCAATGCGTTCAAGAGCAACGCATACCGATTTGACGTTACCCGCGCCATAGTCAACGACGTGAATTCGCATCTGTCGACTGTATGCTTGCGTCCTTGCCACGCCCGGTGCGCGACCACTGATCCGCATCCCACGGCTTCTGGTTCATGCGGTGGCTCTGCGCCCATTCGACATCGAGCGGCTGCTGTGGGGCCACAATATGCGGCTCCACAAGCTTCATCAGGGTCTCTTCGTCGATACCGAGGAAGTCCAGAAACAGGTCCAGCGAACCCGGACGTTTCCCGTCGTATTCAGCGACCAGCGCCGCGCCCTCCTCACGGGTCTTGCGGCCGTTACGGATGTCGATTGATACTAGGTGCGTGGTACGGCCAAAGCCTCTCTTGAGATATTTCAGGTAGTCACGAACGCCCTGCATGAAGCATTCGATTTTCTCGTAGTCGTATTCCGGCGGCACGCCCTCGACCTCGTCACCGCGCCAGCCAAGTTCCTTGCGGATCAGCTCCACCTGCTTCTTCACGTCCCAGGGAATATAGGACCCGAGGCAAATCGACCGCATGCGCAGTTTGCGCAGTTCTGACGATGGCGGATAAGTAAACGGCTTCAGGTCCCGCGCCGTGACGGGGTAGTCGGAGATGGTGTTGTCGAGCATACCGAGCATGTCTTCGGCGTTGATGCCCAGGTTCACGATCGTATTGAAGCGGCGCTCGTCGACTTCCTCTTCTTCGTCATAGCCATAGAACGAGGAATACTCGGCCGAAGGTTCGCCCCATATCACCAGCGGAATCTTCTTTTCCAGCGCAACCCACATCGGGTACGCGAAGATGCCTGTATGACAGTGCCAGCAGAAATCTCCGCGGCGGCGCAACGCCTCGAACATCAGCTTGCGCACCACTTGCCAGTTGGGCGTGAAGTTCACCACATCGACGCCCAGCAGCCGGAAGGTGCGCAAGTTGTTTTCCAGCAACGTCGACCGCATAAAACCGTGGTCGAAGCACACGACGAGCGGCTTCAGCTTAAGCTTCTTGACCACGTACCAGAGCGTGTAGGTCGAATCTTTGCCGCCGGAAAAAGGCAGAATGCAGTCATAGTCACTCTGGCCACGCGAGTCGGCGAGCAACCCGTCAAGATCGACGCTGCGCTGCTTCCAATCTATGCCTTCCTGCTTGAATTCGATCTGACGGCAAACGGAACACACGCCCTTGTTATCGTAGCTCAGCGTTTCGGCCGTCTCGGGCATCACGCAACTGCTGCAACTTTTCATTTCCGGTCTCCATGCCCCGGTCGCACAACGGCGGCCTCGCCCTTTGCACCCAACATGCCTTCAAGGCTCATGGAATCAAGCCATTCGGAATTAGTGTCACTGGCGTAGCGGAATTCTTCCGCAACCTGTCGTCCGCCCGCCTTGGTGTAGCCGGAGATGTCGAAACTGCCAAAATTCGGGCAGATGACGTAGCGGTCATCAAGCTCGAGCGTTGAGCGCGCGTCGTCCTCGGTAATCATCACTTCGTGCAGTTTCTCGCCGGGACGAATGCCGACGGTCTTTTGCTGCAGGCCAGGAGCCACTGTCGTTGCCAAATCGACAAGCTTCATGCTCGGAATCTTCGGCACAAATATCTCGCCGCCTCGCATCATCGCCAGGGAGGACAGGACGAACTGCACACCCTGTTCCAGCGTGATCCAGAAGCGGGTCATGCGGGGATCGGTGATCGGCACTTCCTGCGCGCCCCGCGCCACCAGTTCATAGAAGAACGGCACTACCGAACCGCGCGAGCCCACAACGTTGCCGTAACGCACAATCGCAAAATCGGCGCCTTCCTCGCCGGCAAGGTTGTTGGCGGCAACGAATATCTTGTCGGCTGCAAGCTTGCTGGCACCATACAGATTGACCGGGTTCGCCGCCTTGTCGGTAGATAGCGCGATTACCTTTTTAACTTTCGCCCGCAGGCTCGCCTTGACCACGTTCTCCGCACCATGAACATTGGTCTTGATGCACTCGAACGGGTTGTATTCGGCCGTCGGGACGATCTTGAGTGCGGCGGCGTGGACGACGCAGTCGACGCCGTTCATCGCCAGTTCCAACCGGTCCGCGTCACGCACGTCACCGATGAAATAACGGATCATCGGGTACTGGCTGACAGGAAATTCGCGCGCCATCTCCTCTTGCTTCTGTTCGTCCCGCGAAAAAACGAGGAGGCGGCGTGGAGGCGCTTTTTCATTCAGTACTGTACGAACGAAAGCCTTACCAAACGAGCCGGTACCGCCGGTAACAAGAACCGACTGGCCTGCCAAGGTCACTTTATTAGGATTGAAGTCTCGCGTCTTTGTGGCGATCATAAATCTATTACCAATGCTACCGCACGGCGGGTGAAGGCCCGTCCGTAAGTCCAATGTTCATAACGTGAACGCCAAAGACGGTCAAGGTTACTACGGGAGGCCAAGTGGCGGTTCGACTGTGGCGCCTAATCAAAGCCCCCGGTATAAGCGCCCATATCTAGACAGCGCGAATCGTCGGGCACGCCCGCGTCTACGCAAGGAATTAAGTATGCGCGTTCTGATTACCGGACATTGCGGCTATATCGGCCCCGTCATGATTCGCCTGTTCCACCAGGCCGGGCATGAGGTAGTGGGCTACGACACCGGGTATTTCCGGGACCAGATCGAGGACGCGTCAAAGGACTGCCATCCCGATCGAGAAATCGCTGGCGACATCCGCAACATCGATGAAGCCGCCTTTCGCGGGATCGATGCCGTGGTGCATCTCGCCGCCCTGTCGAACGACCCCATGGGCGACATCGTCGCGGCCAAGACCGACGATATCAATACCGGCGGCACCGGCCGCTGCGGTGCCATGGCGAAGAAGGCCGGCGTGCGCCGTTTCGTCATGGCCTCGTCCTGCTCGCTCTACGGCGCCTCGGGCGCCAGTGCGGGCGCGCTCGACGAAAGTGCGCCGTTCGCACCGGTCTCGGCCTATGCGCGCTCGAAGGTTGATGGCGAAGCAGCTTTGCAGGCCCTGGCCGACAAGGACTTCGAGCCGGTCCTGCTGCGCAACGCGACCGCCTACGGCGTCAGCGCGCGCACGCGGCTCGACCTCGTGCTGAACAACCTGATGGCCTATGGCTACACGACCGGCGTGATCCGCGTGCTGTCGGATGGCACGCCGTGCCGCCCGATGGTCCATATCGAGGACATCAGCCGCGCCGCTCTCTGTGCCGCCCAGGCGCCGGTCGGCGGGCTGAAGCACACGGTATTCAATGTGGGCGGCCGCAACTGCAATTACACGGTGCGCGAGATCGCCGAGATCGCCGCCGCCGCTCTGCCCGGCTGCCGCATCGAGATCACCGGAGAAACCGGCGGCGATCCGCGAAGCTACAAGGTCGATTTCACCCGCGCCCTCACCGAACTGCCGGGCTTCGACCCGCAGTGGAACCTGGAAAAGGGCGCGGCCGAACTGCTGGCCTGGCTCAAGCTGCACAAGCCCGACGCGGACGACCTGCTGGGCGAACGCTATATCCGCCTGAAGCGCATCCAGACGCTGCGCTCCAGCGGCAGAATTGACGCGGACTTTCGCTGGACTGACCATGGCTGAGAAAGCCGTCGTCGATCCGGCATACTGGGCCGGCAAGCACGTCGTTATCACCGGCGCGACAGGCTTTCTCGGTGGCTGGTTGGCGGCGCGGTTGCTGGGCTACGGTACGAAAGTCACCGCCATCGTCCGGCGCGAACGGCCGGAAAGCCAGTTCGACCTGGCGGGACTGCGCGGTCAGTGCCGGATCGTCGCTGGCGACGCGGCAGCGAAGGAAACCGTACAGGCGGCATTCGATGGCGGCCGCGTCGACGCCGCGTTCCACCTCGCCGCCGATTCCGACGTCGAGCACGCCTACAAGTTTCCCGCCGAGAGCTATCGCAGCGCCATCGACAGCACGCTGAACCTGCTCGAAGTCGTGCGCACGTCGCAACCGCACTGCGCCGTGGTCACCTCGTCCTCGGACAAGGCCTATGGCCCGCAGGAAGTGCCCTATCGGGAATCAAAGAACCTGGCGCCTCGCCATCCCTACGAGGTGGCCAAGGCGGCACAGGACCTGATGACCCAGAGCCACGGCAAGGTCTATGGCCTACCGGTGGCGGTGACGCGTTGCGCGAACTATTTCGGTGGCTGGGACTTCAACTGGCACCGGATTATTCCCGGCACGATCCGCAGTATCATGGCCGGCGAGCAGGTCACGCTGCGTTCGGACGGCAAGTTCACGCGCGACTTCCTGTACATCGAGGACGCCGTCGATACGCAGCTGATCCTGACCCAGCACTTGCCAACGAATCCCGCCCTGCGCGGCGAGGCGTTCAATTTCTCGCACGAGGTCGATATCGAGATCCTCGCCATCGTGCGCCGGCTGTGTGACCTGATGGACTATCGCGGCGAGCCGCAGATCAACGCCACGGCACAGGCGGAAATCCGCTTCATGCAGGTGAACTCGGACAAGGCACGCCAGATGTTGGGGTGGCAGCCGCGGTTCGACTTCGACGCCGCGCTGGCGGCGACTGTCGCGTGGTATCGGGACTATCTGGCAAAAAACAGCAAGCGCTGAAGGCGCGGAGGCCACGGCGATGAAGCGCATCACCATCATTTCGCCCTGCTACAACGAGGCCAACAACGTCCGCATCTGCCACGAGGCGATCAAGGCGTTGTTCGACGGCCCGCTGCAGGGCTACGAGCGCGAGCATATCTTTGCCGACAACGCCTCGACTGACCAGACGGTTGCGGTGCTGCGCGAGATCGCGGCGACCGACCCGGGCACGCGGATCATCGTCAATGCGCGCAATGTCGGCGTTCTGCGCTCGACCTTCAACGCGCTCAAGGCCTCGACCGGCGACGCCACGCTTGTCATGATGGCGGTGGACCTGCAGGATCCGCCGGAACTCATCGCCGAGTTCGTGAAGCACTGGGAGAACGGCCACAAGGTCGTCCAGGGCGTCCGCATCAAGCGCGAAGAAGGCGTAGTCATGCGCACCACCCGCTGGGCGTACTATCGCGCGGTCAAGTCCATGGCCAATATCGACGTGCCCAACGATGTCGGTGAATTCCAGCTGATCGACCGCCAGGTGCTGGACGCGCTGCGCGGATACGACGACCACGATCCCTATATCCGCGGCCTGATCGCCCATACCGGCTTCAAGCCGTATGGCGTCCCCTATGTCTGGCGCGCCCGCAAGCGCGGCCTGTCGAAGAACCGCTTCCTGATGCTGATCGATATCGGCATGAACGGCCTGCTGTCCTTCACCAAGGTGCCGATCCGCCTGCTGAGCATTGTCGGCCTTGTCCTTGCCGGCGTCAGTTTCATCTACGCCATTGTCAACCTGCTGATCGTCCTGTTCAGCCACGAGGGCTCGATCCAGCCGGGTATCGCGACCCTCATCGTCGCGATCTTCTTCTTCTCGGGCGTGCAGTTGCTGTTCCTGGGCTTGCTCGGCGAATACATCGCCGCAATCCACCAACAGGTTCGCTTCGGCGGACGAGTGATCGAGGCGGAGCGGATCAACTTCGCACCCACGCCAGCCAAGGACGCCTGATATGGTCAACGTCGCCGTGGTCGGCGCCGGCTATGGCAGCTACGGCCTGGCGCCGGCGTTCCAGCGAGCGGGCGCCACGGTGGTGGGCCTGTGCGCCCCATCCGCCGAACGTCGCGACCGCACGGCGGCGGCGCTGGGCATTCCGCACACTGCGACCGACCTCGCCAGCCTCGCGGCGCTGACCCGGATCGACGCCGTCGCGATCGCCGTGCCGCCCGACCGGCAGACGGCCATAGCCACCTGGGCGCTGGAGAGCGGGCTGCCCGTCTTCGCGGAAAAGCCGCTCGGCGCCTCGTTGGCCGAGGTCGAAGCGCTGGCAAACCTCGCCGCGCACAAGGGCCTGCCCACCGCCATCGACTTCCTGTTCCCGGAACTGCCGGCCTGGCGCGCCGCCAAGGAACTGCTCGAGGACGGCGCCATCGGCGCGTTGCGGCACGTAACGGTCGCCTGGAATTTCGAAAGCTACGACCACCGCCACGGCCTGAAGGGCTGGAAGACCGATCCCCAGCGGGGAGGTGGCGCGCTGCGCCATTTCGGCTCGCACGTTCTGTACTATCTTGAGTGGCTCTGTGGCCCCCTGGCCGACGTGGCAGGCGCAACCTCGTCCTGGCCGGGCGGCATAGGCGACAGCCTGGTCAGCCTGCATGCCCGCACGGCCGGCGGATCGGGCGTGGCGGCGACAATCTGCAACGCGGCCCCCCATGGCGACGGCCACGCCATCAGGCTGTTCGGCGATGCCGGCGCCATTGCCCTCGTCAACGCCTCAGCCGATCCGGTCGATTTCACGCTGGAACTGCAGGGCCGCGCGGACGCCGCGCCGACTCGCCCAACCCTGCCGGCCGACGGGCCTCCGCTGGCGGCGGGCACCGATCCGCGCGTTGCGCCGATCTCGCGTATAGCTAGGCGGTTTCTCGCGGCCATCCGCGCCGGCGAGCAGCTCAGACCGTCTTTTGCCGATGGCCTGCGGATACAACGACATATAGAATCGCTGGTTTGAACACGTCTCCGGCTTGACAGGCACGGCCCCCGTCCTTAAGCGACCCTCAGTTGCGATCTCCAAAAGCGGTTTATGAACGATGAAGCGACCGATCCACGACTTCGAACCGGGCCATCTGGAAATGTGCCAGGTCTGCAATTCGGCCAGGCTGGAAGTGGTGCTCGACCTCGGTCACCAGCCGCCGTGCGATTCGCTTCTGACCCCCGCACAACTCAACGAGCCTGAGGCAACCTACCCCCTGCGGATGATCCGCTGCACTGATTGTGGCCTAGTGCAGATCGACCACGTCGTCGATGGCAGCAAGGTCTACCATCAGGAGTATCCTTACCGCTCCGGGATCACCAAGGAACTGGCCGACCACCACCACCGGCTCAGCATCGACCTGGTGCGGCGCCAGCATACGCCGGCGGATTCGCTGGTCGTCGATATCGGCAGCAATGACGGCACCCTGCTCAAGGGGTTCAAGCGCCAGGGCATGCGCGTGGTCGGCATCGAGCCGACCAACGTGGCGCGGTTCGCGGTCGCCGACGGCATCGAAACGATCCAGAGCTTCTTCTCGGACACCGTTGCCGACGAGATCGTCAAGCAGCACGGCAAGGCGAAGATCATCACCGCCACCAACGTGTTCGCCCACATGGCGACGCTGGGCCAGGTCATCCGCGGCGTCGAACGCCTGCTGGACGACGATGGCGTTTTCGTGATCGAGAACCATTACCTGCTCAACATCATCGAGCAGCTGCAGTACGACTCGATCTACCACGAGCACCTGCGCTCCTACTCGATGAAGCCGCTGGTGCAGCTGTTCGACTATTACGACCTCAGCGTCGTCGATGCATATCGCGTCGCCAGCTACGGCGGCTCGATCCGCGTCTATGTCGCGAAGGGCCGTGGCAAACCGGCTTCGCCCTCGCTCAGCAACCTCATCGCCGAGGAAAAGCAGGCGAAGCTGTACGACACCGAAACCTATACCGCCTTCCGCAACAAGGTGCTGCAGACGAAGCGCGGCCTGTACAAGCTGGCAGTGGACGCCGAACGCAAGGGCGAGCGTTTCGTCGGCAATTCGTGCCCTGGCCGCTGCTCTACCCTGCTGAACTATGTCGGCATCGACCGCGAACTGATGCCCTACATCGCCGAGCAGCCGACCTCGCTGAAGCTGGGCCTGCACCTGCCCGGCAAGCACATCCCGGTGGTCAACAACAAGATCCTGTTCGAGGAGCAGCCCGACTATGTCGTGATGCTGGCCTGGCACTACGGCCAGCCGATCACCGAGGACCTGCGCCGCCGGGGCCTGAAGTCCAAGCTGGTCATGCCGCTGCCGGAACTGCGGATCATTTCCGAATGACCGTCGCTCCCGCCCCTGCCACGGCCGAGGATCTGGGCGCGCGTATCGCCTACAAGACCCGTTACTTCGACGACCCGTACGAACTAGTCGAAAAGATCCTGGCAAAGACCGTGGTGCCCTACCAGGTCGAGGTGCAGCCAGGTCGTATCAAGGGGCGCGAGCTGTGCTGGATGCCCTGCTCGTATTGCTATGGCGGCTCGTCCGAAAACACCGGCGAACGTCTGACGCCGGAACGTTACGTCGACATCATCAACCAGACTGCCAACGGGCCGCACGGCCGCGTCGACAAGATGATCTTCGCCGGCTATGCGACCGATCCGCTGAACTACGAGTTCATTGACGACCTGATGGACACGTCTCGCGTGTTGAACCAGGTGATCGGCGTGCACTCAAAACTGCTCCGCATCAGCGACCGGCTGGTCGATGTGCTGACCCGGCCGGGCAACCGCGACACCAACTACGTCACCGTCAGCGTCGATGCCGGCACGCCGGAAAGCTACAACGCCACCCACAGCATCAAGAGCAAGGCCAACTTGTACGACAAGGTTGTCGAGAACATTGCCCGCCTGACCCGCAGCCGCAACGAGCGCGGCGTACCGCTGGATCTTGCCACCAACTATCTCGTCACCCGTGTGAACAACGATTCCGCCGTGGTTGAAAAGGGCATCCGCGACTTGATCGGCGCCGGCGTGGACTCGATCCGCTTTTCCTTCCCGCAGGTGCCGCGCGGCCACGAGGACGAGGTCGGCACCATCGTCCCGACGCGGCGCGAGGTGATCGAGATCACCAGCCGCCTGAAGCCGATCATCGACTCATTCGTCGGCGAAAAGACCAAGGTCGTGCTGATGGACTATGATGGCGAGCAGGGCATTTCCGAACGGCGCACCCTGCCCTGCTTCGCCCGCTTCATCTATCCGGCGATCGCCTATGACGGCTACCTATCGAACTGCTCGCAGTCCGGCGCGCCGCATTTCCGCGACATGGCGCTGGGCAACATGCAGACCCGCGACTTCTGGGACGCGTTCTACGACTACGACACCACGGATTTCTGGGCCACCCTTGAGCGCCAGCACGAGAAGATGATCAAGAACGACTGTCGTTGCGACCGCAAGGAGCACACGGTGAACCGCGTCTTCCAGTCGGCATTCGACCGGCCATCGTGACGCGGCAGGCGATTTGACCCGCGCAGACCTGTCTACGGCGTGGAGTGCCGGCGTCGTCGGCGCGCGGGGCATTGGCGCTGTCCATGCCCGTGAAATCGCCGCTGGCGGCTGTACCGAACTTTTCGTTACCGGTCGCACCATTGCATCCGCTCAGGAGACTGCAGAACGGCTGGCCCGGCCATGCGCCATACCCGTTCACGCCGCGGCCGATCTTGCCGGTCTCGCGGCGCAGCGTCCGGCTTTTATCAGCATCTGCTCGCCAACCGAGTTGCATGCCGAACATTGCCGGCAGCTAGGCGCCAGCGGCGCGTTCATCTTGGTCGAGAAGCCGATGCTCTGGCAGCAGGGCCTGTCGCGCCAGGCGATTGTCGACCTGGCAAAGAGCCTGTTCGACGCGGCGGACGGCCGACTGGCCGTGAACCATCCCACTGGATTGCTGGGCGCGAACTACGCCGATGTCGCCAACTGGCACGGCCCGTTGAAGCAGTTAGTGTTCCGCTATCGCACGCGCGGCGGTTACAAGGGCGAGATGATCGCCGTCGATCTGTTGCCCCATGCCCTCTCCTTGCTGCTGACCCTCGGCGCCAAATCCGGCACCGAAATCGGCATGCCCACGAAGATCGATATTCGCCGCGGCGACGACCAGTGGCACCTCGACGCCAACTTCGGCCCGGTTCACTGCCGCTTCGAATTCTCCCAGGACCCGGCGCTGGCTGGTTCGGAACTCGCGTTCGCGGTCAATGGCGTCGAGATCCGGCGCGAGCAGGAGGCCGCCGGCAATGGCTTCAGGGTATTCCTGGCCTTTGCGGGCAAGCGGGTCGAGGTGGCCAATCCGATGAGCGCCTCGATCCAGGAAGCTATCGCTACCGCGCGCGCGGGGCGCGCTATGACGGGGGAGCCGGCGTACAGTACGCGCATCGTCGCGATGATGGCGGACTTGCTGCTGGGTTAGGCCATGAAAGAACGCACGGCGGTCATACTCTGCGGGGGACGAGGCAAGCGCCTGGGCAGCATCGGCGACCAGATGCCCAAGACGCTGGTCAACGTGCATGGCAAGCCGATCCTCTGGTACATCTTCATGCGGCTCTATGCCGAGGGCTTTCGCCATTTCGTGCTGCCGCTCGGCTATCGCGGCCACCTGATTCAGGGCTTTATCGACAACAGCCTGACCGATTTCGACATGCGGATCGACGCCATCCCGACCGGCGAGGAGACCGAGGTCGGCCTCCGCCTCGACCGCGTCCGCCACCTGCTGCCCGACGACAGCTTCCTGCTGGTGAACGGCGACACCCTGTTCGATTTCGACGTGGCGGGCATGGCCGACCGGCATGACGCCAGCGGCGCCGACGTGACGCTCACCTCGTGCGAAGTCGTCTCGCAGTTCGGCCTGCTGGTGTTGCAGGACGAGAAAGTCGTCGGCTTCACGCGCGACTCGATCGTCCAGGGCTTCCAGGTCGCCACCCGCCCCGGCGGCGCCGCCCTGCCGGCGCGCGTCAACGCCGGCATCGCGCTGATCCGCAAATCGGCGCTAGACGCCGTCGATCTGGCAAAAACACAGAACTTCGAGATCGAGCTGTACCAGGCGCTGATTGCCCGGGACAAGGCACGGCACCATCCGATCGACGGCTTCTGGTTCGCCATCGACACGCCGAAGGACCTCGATATCGCCAATTCACGACAACATGGCGATTCACGTTCCGAAGGCACGCTGGCCCTGGCCGCCAAGCTGAGCGACGCTTTCGACACGCTCGTAGCCGCGCGCAAGCCGTGATCTCCCTGCTGCTGACAGTGGGGCCTTGGGCGATCTTCCTGCTCGCCTGGGGCGCCGCCGCATGGGCGATGCGAGGACGCGCGTTTTCAGCCGGCGTCCTGTTCAGGCTGGGCGTGCTATGGATCCTGTTGGTCCAGGGCGAAAGCCTGCTCGGCCCGCTGGCCCGGCTCGAATGGGGCGACGGCGAACGCCTGTTCCAGGGCTATTTCCCCTATCTCGCCGAGCATGCGAACCAGCGCTTCCTGCCGGATATCATGGGCGGCGTGGACCGCTACGCTCTGGGGCGGATCGGCGGCGAATACTTCTCCGTCCGCCTGCTGCTGCTGCACGTCATGCCGCTCTGGGCGCTGACCGTCCTATTGCGCTTCGCGGTATCGGGTGTGGCACTCGCGGGCATGTATCTGTTCTGCCGCCGCCAAATCGGCGCAACGGCAGAGGTGGCCTTCGCGCTGGGCATGCTGTTCGCTGTCGGGTTCGACTTCACGGCCACCGTCACCTTCCTGTACGGCTTCTCGCTGGCCGGCATGCCGCTGCTGCTCTACGCGCTGTTCGCGCGCCGCTGGGCGCTCTTCGCCGCTTTCGGCGCGCTCTATATCGGCACCGCCGACCCGATCTACTGGCTGCCACTGCTCTGGGTCAGCGCGCTCTCGCTGCGCCTCTGGACGCGTCCCGCGTCCGACCTGCGCGCGTTCCTCGCGCTCCTTGCCCTTTCTGTTGTGTGGGTCGCGAACTATGCCGAGATGCTGTTGGCCTTTGCCGACATGCTGCCCTGGTCCGCCCGCGGCGGCGCGCCTTCGCAAACGTTGCTGGAGGCGGTGAAACCGCACCTCGACTGGATGCTGGGCCCGACCATCGGCTACAACCATGGCGGCCCGCTTTTCGTGTTGCCCGTGGCGGCGGCACTTATCGCCGGTGCCGTGTACCGCGACCGGACTTCGCTGTTTGCCGCCAGCGCGGCGCTGGTCGTCGGCCTGGCCCCGCCGTTCCTCGCCACCGTGCCATGGACGCGCCTCGGCCTGCCATTCTTCGCCAGCTATCGCTGGTACTGGGAATACGGCGCCTTCGCGCTCGCGCTATTTGCCGGGGCACGGGCCTGCGCGATCCTACAGACCGGACGGTGGCACATCCCGCGGATCGTCGTTGGCGGCGCGATCGGCCTCGCCGTCGCAATGCTGTTCGTGTTCAAGGTGCAGATACTGTTGCTGACCGTGACCCGCGGCAACCTGTCCACCCTGGTCTCAATTCCCAATGCGGTCGAACAGGATTGGCGGGAAAACCCGGCCGCTCGAGTCGTCGGCATCCCCTCGCGGATCGACCCCAACGGACTCGCCAGCGCCGGTCTCTCGACGCTCGACGGTGGCGCTACCCTAATTCATCACGATCTGCAGGCTTTTTGGTCCCACGGTATCGTCCTGCAGGGACCGAAACCAACGCGCGAGATCGCCGGCTTTGGGCAACACGCGGCGTTCCAGGACTGCTGCATCCCGCTGGACATGTCGCCCATCGCCGATCTCGACCTGCTGCGCCTCGCCAATGTCGGCTACATCGTCAGTTACCGGGCGCTCCGCTCCGATCTGCTAACCCAAGTCTCGGGCCCCGCCACGCAGACGAAGCCCTCGATCCTTGACCAGATCTTGCGCCCCGCGACACCGGCCTTCGTCTACCGCCTGACAAATCCCTTCCCGCTTGCCTATGCCGCAACTGGCGTGATCTCGGTACCGGATGACATCCCCCTCCCAGCATTGACCGAGGTCCTGAAGCGTGAAGCCCTGGTCGGCAAGGCGGTGATGGCAGCGTCGGTTCTCCCAAGTTTACCCGCGGCAGAAGCGTCCACCGATGCTAGCGTACGCGCCCGCTGGACTGGCGACGGAGTGGCGGTGGAACTCTCGGGATGGCAAGGCGGCCTGCTGCTCGTGAATATACCCTACCTGCCGTGGTGGAGTGCGCGGACCGGCAACACGAACATTGCCATCCAGCCAGCGAACCTGATCCAGATGGCGCTCGATGTCCCGGCCGGGACGAATACGATGCATCTGGATTACCGCCGACCATTGCTGCGGGACCGTCTATTTACCCGGTAGGTTAATACGCACGACAAAATCATCAGCACATTGAGGGATTTATAGTCTTCATATATCGCGTCGGGAATTCGAGTCGCATCGTCAGCATTGCGACTTATGCGGCAACAGAGTGTGGTCTTTGCATCACTGGTGTCAAACCACGATCCGCGATCCTGTTATGGCTCATGGCCAACCAACAACAGAAAACACCGAAGAACAAGAACAGCGTCATCGATTAGCTTCTTAAGGACCACCATTACATTTCTATTCACAATGTCGCAAACCGGCACTTTCGCTTGGCACGATGTGGTGGGAAGCGCTGAACCTTTCTATCGTTGCCATTTGAGAGCGGCCAATGCACAGCGTGAGTATCACTGGTCCCAATCAGAATGGTCCGTCATCGAATTCGGCCGAGTACCGCTGAGGCGGAGCATATGAGTGCCGACAATATCTTCAAATTGATCTCATATTTCCTCTCAAACGCTATTTCTCCGATCCTATGCTGCTCTGCGTGCGCTGCCGAACACCCGGGCACAGCCCAGTTATCTGACGGCTTCACGCCCATTCCGCCGTCAGTGCCCGTGCGGACATGCATAGCCTCGATACGGCCCTGACACTGATGCCCGTTACGTCCTGCGATGCAGCACTCATGTCCACGGACCCATTTCAGATGGGCAGGTGAACGAAGCTGTCGCCGCTCCCTCACCCTCGGCAGGCCGATCTTTCGGCGCCGGGGCCGATTCGGCGGTGCCCAGACGACACGTCGAGTCATGTGCGTGGCCAGAGGTTCAGACTATCGGCTGGCGATCGATTCCAAGGTACTGGCATTTTCATGCCTCGGTCATCCAGAGCGGGAACTCAGCATCATCGAAGTCCCGGATCGGCTCGACATCTAACCAGAGACCCTTTCCGAACCTGTCCCGATGTTCGGCAAAGCTCCGCTTCGCCAGACTGATGGTGAGCTTCGCCGCCTCCTGGTTCAGTCCCGCCGGGTAGCGGTAGCCCCGGGCCACCGGCGCCAGGCCATTGCTCTGGAAGATGAACAGGAAAGAATGCGCTTCCGTCGCCGCAAACCGGGCCAGCCAGCAGCGATCGATTTCTCCCCTTACACCTTTCCTGCCTCTTTGCCGGATCATGGCCTTCGCCGCACCGATGCCCTCCTGATAAACCATCGCCTGGACGTGGTAGCGCCCGGCCGCCATGGCCGAGGTCACAGCCCGGTCGATGGATTTGTTGAACGGGTTGCCGAAGGTCTTCAGTTCGACGATCTCGGTGGCCTTCAGATAGTCGCACCGCATCTTCATCGGCAGGCCGAGTTCGGGATCGGTCCAGAACACCGATACCTCCGGCAGACCATCGCTGAACGAGCCTCCGAGATAGGGGTGCTTTTCAATCATGGCCGCGGCCAGTTCGATCTTCCGCACCACCGCCGGCGGCAGCAGGATCTTGTCCGCGTTCAGCGCCTCGTGGGCGGCCACCAGCGTGTCCCAGACCATGGCGTCGGGACGGTGTTCAAACAGCCGGGCGATCAGCGCTGTCTTGGTCCCGCCCTTGCTCCCCTCCTCCGGCAGCGCGGCCCGGATATCCTCCAGCGTGCGGAGTGCCCGTGGAAAGTCCGCCGGATCCAGGGCGGCGGCATACCGCCGGTCAAACGCCTCCCGGCCTTCGACGATCCGGCAGTGATAGGCTTTGCCGAGGCTCATGGCGTCGGTCGGCTCATCCCGGAAGTCCGGGTTCAGCCAGCGGCAGCGCAGGTAGAAGTCCAGCGGCGAGATCAGGAGATTGCGGATGCCTGAATAGGAGAGGGCCGGCACCGCATGGTACTCGTCCTCGGGCATGTCGAAGGCGATCCCGGGCTGGAACCCTGTTCCGGCCTTCGCTGATCCGATTGCTTCCGTCAGGGTCTGCCGCAGCAGCGGACTCTCCCGCAGTGCCCGTCCCAACCGCGGGAGGGACCGGTTGCGGCGAGGATGGGGCCTGAGCGGCAGGACCGGACCGGCGGGCACCGTGCGGTCGCTCATGGCCGCACCTCCCTGTCCTGCCTGCCGAGTTCGGCCGCTCGCCGGCGCAATGCGGCGGCATGGGCGAGAAGCCGGGCATCGGCGGGGTGGTGGTTGATTCCGAGCCGGCGGCAGGCCGCGCGATTATGGCGGAGGTAGAGGAGGGTCTCAGCGGCGCGGCGCTTGTATGTACGCGGCTCGAACAACGATACGAAGACCTGTACCGCGCCTGTCATGCCATCGTGTAGCGATTCTACCGCGTTCGCTGCCACAATCCGCCGCGCCATCGCCACAGGGTGCGGCTCGGGCTCGCCACCTGTATCTCCCCCAGACCGCCTGTTATCCAGTTCCGGCCACCAGTAACGGCCCTGTGGCCATCGACGACACGCATACATTCCAGCACCCATTCCTCGGTTACGGGATGGACACTGACGCTCCGTTCGCCGCCACAGTCGAGTGGATTTGCCGATAATCCCATGGCGTTTTTGCTGTCATTCCAGCAACGAATGGGTCTGCCGTTCCGACACGTTCGAACCTTATGCCACGCAACGGATCAAAACAGGTTTCAGGGTCGATAAGTCTGCTTGCTACGGCCAATAACCACCAGGGCTGCATCGGCACAGGCGATGATATTCTGTCCGGCACTGCGTATTTCGCGCGCAAGCGTATGTGCCTGTCCGGCGGTAATTTTCGCGCTTTGCCCTTTAACAGCACACACGGCAGAATCTTCCAGCACCTCGGTGATGATCGTAAAAAGCCGGTTGGCTAGTTCGCGTTGATCCGGTCTCATGGAGCGCCCCCTGCAACCCGGCAAGGGACGCTCCGTTCAGCGACGAAGTCCAGTCCTAGTGCAACATCGGATCGTCATCGGGCCGGATGCCGCCCGACGCGGGGTAAGTTCCCGCCCTTGCGTCATCGTCAGATGCAGCAGCCGATTTAGCGGAAGACGATTCTTCAGCCTTTTTCCGGGACCGTTCGTATGCCTCGGCCGCCTTGCGTTCGTCTCGGGCCTCGGCCTTCTCCCGGAAGTACTTCTCGGGGTCGCGCCACTTGATGATGAACTCCTCCTGGCTCATGCCGCGCACCAGGTCCAGGTCCATCGCGAGCCCGATATCGGCATCCCGGACCTTCTGCTTTTCCGCCTGAATGCGGTTGTACTCCTCCTTCAGATACTTGATCGCCCCGAGATTCCCGTTGAGCGCCATGGCCAGGAGGAGCTTGTTCACTGCTTCAAGACCGCTAATGTTCATCGTCTTGCCGCCGATCTTGAACGGCTTGATGTGGTCCATCGTCAGCTCGAACCGCAGCCTGGCCCCCTCAATGCTCTGCGGCGTGTCGAACCTGGCGAACTTCCGCGGCCTGCCCTTGAGATTACCGGACTGCCCTTTCTTGTAGCTGCCGCTGTTTCCCTTACGCTTCTTTCCGCTGGGTGCGTCAGCCATTGGCAATCTCCTTCTTCTGAGCTGCTTCCAGCGTCTCGAACGTGTCGCCGAGGCCTTCGAGCATCGCGCGGTAGCCCGTCGCTTCCTGCCAGCGCCGTATGGCGACATCGACGTACTTCGGCTCGAGCTCGATCGCGAACGCCCGCCGGCCCGTCTTCTCGGCGGCGAGGAGCGTCGTACCGCTGCCGCAGAACGGGTCCAGCACGATGCCATTGCGGGTCGAGCAGTCGAGGATGGCATCAGCCACCAGATCCACCGGTTTGACTGTGGGGTGATCCGCCAGGTCCTTAGCCCGGCCCTTGCGGAACGTGTTCGCCCCCGCATAGTCCCACACATTGCTCCGGTTCCGCCCGTGGCGGCCGAGGCTGACATTGTTCACGTGCGCCGCCTTGCCCTGCTTGAACACGAAGAACAGCTCGTGCTTGGAGCGGTAGAGGCTGCCCATGCCGCCGTTGGTCTTGTTCCAGACGCACAGATTCTTCATTTCCGCATACGCCGCCCGCCCGGCCTGCAGCACCTCGTACATGTGGCGCCAGTCCATGGCGACGAAGTGCATCGAGCCGTCAGTGCTGTTCGCGGCTAGGTGAGCGAACACGGTGCGGAGGAAGTCGGTGAAGGCCGCCTCGTCCATTTCGCCGGATGCCATGGCGAACTCGGCGTGCTTTACCTGGCCATTGCCCGAGACGTGACCATCGATCGGCACATTGTAAGGCGGATCGGTGAAGACCATCTGCGCACGCTGACCGTCCATTACCGACTCATAGGCGCCGGCATCGGTGGCATCGCCGCAGAGCAGCCGGTGCTCGCCCAACAGCCATACGTCGCCCGGCTGGCTTACTGCCGGGCCGGAAGCGACCGGCGGGACCGGCTTTTCCGTAATGGCCTTCTGCGCGGGGCCGGCTAGCGCCAGGTCGATCTCGGCGGTCTCGAAGCCGGTCAACGTCAGATCGAGTCCGGGTAGTTCGATCGACAGTGCTTCGAACTCTATGGTTAGCATGCCCTGATCCCAGCCGGCCTTTTCGGCGATCTTGTTGTCAGCCAGCACAAAGGCGCGGATCTGGGCCGGCGCCAGCCCGGACAGTCGGATAACTGGTACCTTGTCGCGTCCAAGCAGCTTGGCCGCTGCCAGGCGCCCGTGCCCGGCGGCGATGATGTTGTTTTCATCGACCAGGATCGGCGTAATCACGCCGGTGTTCTCGATAATCCGGGCGAGTTCCCGAATCTGTTCCTTGGGGTGTAAACGGGCATTCCGGGCCCGCGGCACCAATGCACCGACCGGCAGGTATTCGACCTGAAGGCCTTCGAGTAGCTTTGTCATCATTACCTCATCGCTCGAATTCACGATGGCTGCTTGCCAACGCGCTCTCGTAGAGAGGCAATTGATCTACGCCACGGCGGGCGCAGATTCCTTCATATTAAAATGGTCGGGAGTTCAGCGCTCAAGGATCGGCTAGAATTTCGCCGCGGTATTGCGGATATGCGCCGTCGTCACTGTCCGTCTTCCGCGCTGCAACGCGCGTTGAACCATCCGCGCCGCGCGTTCGTGCCGCGGACCGTTCCACCAATCGGCCTGGTCAAAGCCATAGAGCCTTGCCAGACGATCCAGCCGCGGATCGTTCCTGTGTTTTATCAGCCATTCAGAGAATGTCCGGTACCGGGCCGCGATCACGTGGCGAATCAGGAGTGACCTGGCGCCGGCCGGTGGACGACCGCGCGTGCGCCGGGACGGAGGCTGGAATATCTCATGAAGCCTCAGGCCCGCTCGTAGCGATGCCCGTTCGGCATTATTGCCAGAGACTTTTTCAGCGGCTGGCAAAATAGCACGCCCACTTAACGCTTTGGCTTTGCCAGGAGTAGATCAGGCGTAATTTTGAGCGCATTGGCAATTTTCTCCAGCACGACGACGGTCGGGTTGCGCACACCACGTTCCACGCCGCTGATATAGGTACGGTGTACCTCACATTCAAATGCGAGGACCTCTTGCGAGAAGCCGCGTTCTTTCCGGAATTTTTTAACGTTTTTGCCAACGAGAAGCCGAATGTCCATGCCCCGAGGGGGCAATTTTGATGACTTTTGATCTACAGCCTATGAGTCTCATTTTACTGGACTTGCGCCGCCTGCGGAGCAATGACTTGGGCCATGGATACGCCGCCCGCCCCCGGCTTTCAGCCGGAACCCGCCGCGAATCGCGGCCTCGACCGAGGTCCCGCACCGTGGAACCACGTCTCCTCCCCTCTTGAGAAGGTCATCGAGTACCTGTTCCTCGGCGAACTGCTGCGCGCGCTCTGGCGCAAGGGCCGTCGCGACGTGGAAGTCCTGCGGGTCGATGTCGATAGCTACGGCTATGACCTGGTTATCGAGTGCAACGGCTTTATACGGCACATCCAGCTGAAGGCCAGCTTTGCCGGCTCCACCACCGCAAAGCAGAAGATCAATACCGCCCTCAGCCGTAAGGCATCCGGCTGCGTGATCTGGATCGATTACGACCCGACAACCATGCAATTGGGGCCGTTCCGCTGGTTCGGGGATGTGCCCGGGTCGCCCTTGCCGAATTTGGGCGAGAAGATTGCCAGACATACCAAAGGGGATCGTACCGGCGCGAAGGGCCTTCGGACCGCGATCCGCCTGCTGAACGGCGGCGCGTTCGAGAGAGTGGCCGATATTGACGGTGTGGCGCTCAAGCTGTTCGGGATCTGACAATGAGGCCTGGGCTCAAATCGAATTGGTTTTCACGAGCAGGCTACCGTGCCGTCTGTATAGGCCCCTTCTGCGCCATGATCTGTTGCGGAGCAACATCCGCCCTGGCGCAGGAAAGACATAGAGGCACCATCCGCAGCGTCGACGGTAAGGTCGTCGCCCGCACGGGTACCGATGTCCTTGGACGGCTGATCGTTCGGGACAGGAATGGCTATGTCCGCTATCGGGTGGAGCCGGACGTCCTCGGTCGACAGCAGATTCGCAGTCCCGATGGCAAAAGAGTCGGGAAACTCGACGCTGAGGGTCGGCCCCCTTTGCGGAATAACTGAATGCCTGCGTTCTTGGACGCCCGGAATCGCGTTCGTGTCGTCCTGCACCCGCCCGAGCCGCTTCCCAGCTTCCTGCGCCCGATCCGCTCGCAGGTCGATATCGCCGCCAGCCCCCTGTCAGTTGAGGCCATGGCGCGGTGGATCTCGCGACATGGTGGCACTCCCCTGCGGCAACGCCTCCGCACGAGGGATCTTACTGCCTGGGCCTTCTGGCGAACGCTGACTCGGCATCCATCTTTCGGTGCAAGACCGTTGCCAGATAAACCGGTTGTAGCCGACGCCCGCCGCGTTAAGGACCTGCCGCCGATCCGGCCCCGCTCCCGAACCGCCACCGTCGTGCGCCTGCTCCGGCGGCGCCGGGGCGCCTCCATCGTGGAACTAACCGCTGCCACGGGATGGCAGGTCCATTCCGTTCGCGCACTGCTCTCCGCAAAGATACGCACGCGGTTTGGCAAACGCCTCGTCACAACAGGTGGCGCAAATCGACGCTATCGGATTGAGACTTATAAGATGCAGCCGATCAGATGGGACCTCCCCGCACTCGCTCAACTCTCATCGGCTTCCAAGCGCAAGGACATGCGACGGCCGGATGGGACCGAGACTCATCCGTATCAAATGTATATCCGAGTCAGATTTCCGCGCGGAAGACGCTAGCCCTCCAGCAGGCCGCACACCGAACGCATCACCACTGCACTTACTCGCTGTTACACACCTGATAATGCGGCTATCCGACCCTGATCGCCGCCTGATCCCGGCCTGTTATTAGCCTGTTCCCGGCCTGTTATTTTTGAGGCCGATCCGAGCAAATAAGCCAGAAAATGGCGCGTTTGTGCGGGTTTTTAGGAATTCGCGGCGGAAGAGGGCCTTCAGAACAGGCTGATGCAACTTCATCAAGCATTCTGAATTGGCGGCAATTCCGGGCGTCAAGCTGCTGATCGAAAGCGTGACGGCCGGGCGAGCAGTCCCTAGGTTGGTTGCCAAGGTAGATCGAGGCCACCGAGTTCGAAAGCCTGACCACGGCCGCCCAGCCCTTGCCCACCGCCGTCCCCCATGACACCATCCGGGCAGCCGTTTCTTCCCGCTTTCGAGGTGTCATGGCCCGCCGCTTTGCTTGGGCTTCGCTGCCGGACGAGCAGCTTCTCCAGCTTCGTCTCAAGGACCTCAAGATCGCCATCGAGGGCACGTGGCTGGAGGCCTGCCTCGACAACCTGTACGAGGAGCTCGACCAGCGCGGCCTGCGCGTCCGGCCCCATGCCTGGCTGTCCGACGAATGGTTCAGCCCCGATAACACGCCTGGCATCGCCATCCCGTTCTACCTGGCCCATCCGCGCCTGATGCGGCTGGAGCGCAAGAAGATCCTCGATGTCGAGGGCGGCACCGAGCGCGAGTGCATGCGCATCCTGCGGCACGAGGCCGGCCATGTGGTGCAGCACGCCTATGCACTGCAGCGCCGGCGGCGCTGGCAGGAACTGTTCGGTCGCTCGTCTACGCGCTATCCCAGCTATTACCGGCCCAAACCGGCCAGCAAGAACTACGTGCAGCACCTGCGCCTGTGGTACGCGCAAAGCCATCCGGACGAGGATTTTGCCGAGACGTTCGCCGTGTGGCTGCGCCCGCGCTCCGACTGGCGCCGCCGCTACGCCGGCTGGCCGGCCCTGAAGAAGCTGGAATATGTCGACGAGCTGATGGCCGAGATCGCGACCGAGCGCCCATTGCCGGCGCCGCGCCTGAAGGTCGATCCGCTGACCCGCATCAGCCGCACGCTGGCTGATCACTACGAGAAGAAGCAGGCTCTGTACGTCGTCGATACGCCGCGCACCTACGACCGCGACCTGCAGCGCATCTTCACGGATGCACCGTTGCGCGGCAACGCACCCTCGGCCTCGACCTTCCTGCGGCAGAACCGCGCCAAGATCCGCCGCATGGTGTCGAAATGGACCGGCGAGTACCAGCTCACGCTGGACGCGGTGCTCGACGCCATGATAGTCCGCTGCCGCGAACTGAAATTGAGGGCCGCCGGCCCGGAAAAACAGTTGATGATGGATTTTGCCGTGCTGCTGACGGCCAAGACTGTGCATTCGCTTTACAGCCCCTCGCGGCGGGAGTGGATCGCCCTATGAAGAAGCTGCGCGTGCTGGTGCTGATGCACCCCGATCTCGTGCCGCCCGACTCGCTCAAGGGCCACAGCGCCCAGGAAATACATACTTGGAAAACCGAGTACGACGTGGTCAGCACGCTGCGTACCTCGGGCCATGACGTGCGTCCACTCGGCGTGCAGCACGAGCTGAAGCCGATCCGCGACGAGATCGAGAACTGGAAGCCGCACGTTGTGTTCAACCTGCTGGAACAGTTCCACGGCGAGACCGCCTACGACCAGAACGTCGCCAGCTACCTGGAACTGCTGCGCGTGCCCTATACCGGCTGCAATCCGCGTGGCCTGATGCTGGCGCGCGGCAAGGACCTGTCGAAAAAGCTGGTCTCGTATCACCGTATCGCCGTGCCGGCCTTTGCCGTGTTCCCCATCGGGCGCAAGGTCAAGCGGCCGACGCGCCTGGCCCTGCCGCTGATCGTGAAGAGCCTCAGCGAGGATTCCTCCGTCGGCATCGCCCAGGCCTCATTGGTGGACAGCGACGAGAAACTGGCCGAGCGCGTGACCTTCATCCACGAGCGCATCGGTACCGCGGCCATCGCCGAGCAATATATCGAGGGTCGCGAACTTTATATCGGCGTGGTCGGCAATGACCGGCTGCGCACCCTGCCGGTCTGGGAACTCGACTTCGGCAAGATGGGCCAGGGCGACAACCGCATCGCGACCGAGCGGGTGAAGCACGACCTGGACTACCAGTCGCGCCATGGCATCATCCTGGGCCCCGCCGAGAACCTGACACCGGAACAGCGCAACCGCATCGGCCAGACCGCCAAGCGCATCTGCCGCACGCTCGCGCTGGACGGTTATGCGCGGGTGGATTTCCGCATGTCAGCCGAAGGCGTACTGTATTTCCTCGAGGCCAACCCGAATCCGGAAATTGCGCGGCGCGAGGAATTTGCCTCCGCCGCGCTGCATGACGGCATCACCTATCCGGACCTGCTCAACCGCCTGCTGGCCCTGGCACTGAAGCGCGCCAACCCCGCCGCCTGAAATTCAGAAAATGTACTGGCCGCCGTTCACCACCATGTTCTGGCCGGTGACCCAAGCGGCCTCGTCGGACGCGAGATAGAGCACGGCGGCGGCGACGTCATCGGGCGTGCCGACGCGCTTGATCGCCGCATGTTGCAGGAAGCGCTCCTTGATCTGCTCGTTCGGCCGCGCGCTGTTCATCAGGCCCAGGGCAATCGAATTGGCGGTGACGCCCTTCTCGCCCAGTTCGAGCGCCAGGTGGCGCATGAAATGTGCCGCGCCCGCCTTGGCCGCGCCATAGATCGACACGCCGATGGACATGCCGACCCGTCCGGCATCGGACGAAATGGTGATGATGCGACCCCAGCCGCGCGCCGTCATGCCGGGCAGCACCGCGTGGGTGCAGAACAGCACGCTGTGCAGGTTCATTGCCAGCGGCCCGGCCCATTCCTCGGGCCCTGATTCCATGAACGGCTTGCTCAGCAGGCCATCGGTGCCACCCTTGCCGGCATTGTTGACCAGGATGTCGATCTGGCCCGCGTCGCGCACCGCTGTCGCCACCTGGTCGAAATCGGCGACGTCGAACGGCAGGGCGCTGGCCTGGCCGCCGGCGTCACGCAGTGCCTGCGCCACCGCCTCGGCCCGCTCGGCCACGATGTCGTTGACCAGCACATGGGCGCCAGCCTTGGCCAGTTCGCGCGCAATACCCTGGCCGATGGTCTGCCCCGCGCCGGTCACCAGCGCCACCCGTCCGTCCTGCCTGAACATGCCGCTCTCCTACGCCCCAACCAGATGTTGCCGCGCCACATGGGCGCGATATGCCGCGAATTCCGCCTGTATGCCCGCCTCGTCCCAGCCGAGGGTAAGTGCCGCCCTGCGCGCGGCCGCTTCCGCCACATCGAGGCCCAGGCGCTCGTCCCAGCCCTCGCCCGTGCGGCGGAACAGCAGGTCGACCAGCGTGCGCGCATGTTCAAGTGGCGCCGATTGCGCTGCCGTTCCGCGCGACGAGGGTGCCAGCCGCGTGGCAACCTGCGCCGCCACCGCTGCGCCGGTGACGCGATAGGTGCCGAGCGGAGAGCCCGTCACCGCGAGCATGTTCGGCAAACCCGCCTCGGCCATGTCGTGAAACTCCAGGCCGCGTTTGCCTTGCGGGAAATCCGGATGAAAGGCATAGGGGCGCAGGCCCGACCAGGCGAAGGCGACATCCTGCCGCGCCAGGCTGAGGCCCGGCAGGATGTAGCGCGCCTCGTCCAGCAGCGCGGCGATCTCGCTTTCCAGCGGCACCGCGTCATCGGGTCCACCGCTATACGGGTCCCAGGTGGGGCCGAGGCAGTGCAGGCCACGCAGTGGCAGGATGGTATAGGGCTGGCCCTTGCGGTTCAGGGTCACGATGCCGAACTGCGCGCATTCCGGTGGCAGCCGCACCATGATGTGCGTGCCCTTCGACGCGGCAATCTTGCGCGGGGCTGTGACAGGCGTCCGCGCCAACACCTCGTCAATCCACGGACCGGCCGCATTGACCAACAGGCGGGCATGCAGTTCATCCACCGTCTCGTCTCGCCGCACGCGCAAGGTCCAGCTGCCGTCGCCCTGCGGCGTGACCGCCTCGATGATCGTGTGGTTCAGCACGGTGGCGCCGCGCGCTTCAGATGACAGGACGGAATCGACCAGCACGCGCTCGGGCCAGTCCATCAGCACCTCGGTATAGGTGGCGACGGCGTGCAGCTTCTCGGCATCGCGCAGCCACTTCACCAGCGGAATTTTCTTTGCGCGGTCCGCCGGCACGCGGCGATAGTTCAGCGGCGCGCCGCCGACATCGACCATGCGCAACGCCGCAAAGGCCAGATCGACCTGCCAGCCGGCATAGCGGTCGCCCCGCCAGATGGGGTAGCACGAGGTCGCGGTGCGGCTGCGGTCGGGAAACTCGCGGACAAAGCCGCTGCGCGCCCGCATGAAGGCGCGCGCCTGGCGCAGGCCCGTGGCCAGAACGCGCGGCTGTTTCAGCATCTGGCCCATCGTGCTGTTGTTCGGCGCCAGGTATTGCAGGCCGCAATTCATCACGCGGCTGGACCGGCTGCTGGTACCGGACGCGAAATCGCCACGGTCGATCAGCACCACGCTGTAGCCAGATTTTATCAGCGCCTCGACCGCGCCGATGCCGACCGCCCCCGCCCCGATAATGGCCACGTCGAAGTCGCGGCGGTCCATGGCGTTCCTTCCCCCAGCCCCTGCCCCATCATCGTCCGCGGGCGGCGGATTGCGCAACCGGCAAACGCCGGTTGACGTGCGCTGGACCTGATTCATCTGCTACAAATTCATCCACAAGAAACGAAAGGAAGCGCCGTGGCCCATAGTCGCAAGTTCCGCTTTGCCGTGCAGATGACCCATGCCGCAACCGGCAAGGAATGGCTCGACATGGCGCGGCAGGCCGAGGCTGATGGCTTCGCCGTCCTGTCCCTGCCCGACCATCTGGGCGACCAGTTTGCGCCGCTGATCGGGCTGGCCGCCGCGGCGGCGGTGACCTCGAAGATCCGCTTCAGCAATTTCGTGCTGGCCAACGACCTGCGCAATCCCGGCATGCTGGCCAAGGAAATCGCGACACTGGATGTGCTGTCGGCGGGCCGGGTGGAACTCGGCATCGGCGCCGGCTGGGACGGCCCGGAATACAAGGCGCTGGGTATCCAGTTCGACAATGCCGGCAAGCGAATCGAACGGCTGGCGGAGTCCGTGACCGTCATCCGCCGCGCGCTGGCCGAGGACAAGGTTTCGTTCGCCGGCAAGCACTACACGATGGAGAATCTCAGCATTCGCCCGCGCCCGGTGCAGCAGCCGGTGCCGATCCTGATGGGCGGCGGGGGCCCGAAGATGCTGGGCGTGGCCGCGCGCAACGCCGATATCGTCGGCATCGCGCTGGGCTCGCGCCCGCGCGAGACATCGGGCTATGCCCGCGCCGAGGTCGCCGAGCAGGTGAAGTGGGTGCGCGACGCCGCCGGCGCGCGTTTCAACGACCTGGAACTGAACATCCGCCTCGCCGCCGTGGCGGTGGAGGCCGACCGCGTGACCGCCGCGAAACGCATTGCCGCAACGCCCAGTCCGACCGGTGCGGTGACGCCGACAGTCGAGGAACTGCTCACCTCGCCGTTCGTGTTCCTCGGCACCGAGGCGGAGATCGAGGCGCAGATCTTGCGCACGCGCGAGGAACTGGGCATTTCCTACTTCACCGTCAGCTACCGCCACTCCAGCATGTTCCGCGGCATTGTGCAGCGGCTTACAGGGAAGTAGGCGTCACCCGGTTGTAGAAGCGGTCGATATCCGCGGGGCTTGCCTTGGCGCGGAAGTCGCGGTCGACCGCCTGTATCTCGGCATACTCCCCTTGCGCACGCGCCACCGCCGGGCGCGCGCCGACAAGCGCCGTCCAGCGGCCAAGATTTGGCCGCTCCGCCGCCTCGAACCCGTGGACGGGCTGGTACAGGGCCCAGGGAAAGATCGCCATGTCGGCGATGCTGTAGTCGGGCCCGGCGATAAATTCCGATTCGCCCAGTCGTTTATCCAGCAAATCGTACAGCCGCCGCGCCTCGTTGCGATAGCGCACCAGGCCATATTCCGCACTGGGCGGCGCGGCGCGCTGGAAATGGTTGAGCTGGCCCAGCATTGGCCCGACGCTGGCCATTTGCAGCATCAGCCATTTAATGGTGTCGAACCGGCCGGCCAGGTCCTTCGGCAGGAACTTGCCCGTCTTCTCGGCCAGGTACAGCAGGATCGCGCCTGACTCGAACAGCGTATAGGGCTGTCCGTTCGCCGCGTCGTGGTCGGTGATGACTGGCACCTTGGCGTTCGGGTTCAGCGCGGTGAAGGCAGGGTCGAACTGGCCCGACCCGAACACGTTCACATGGGTGAAACGCCACGGCAGGCCGCATTCCTCCAGCATGATCCGCACCTTGAGCACATTCGGACTGCCCATGCCGAAAAGTTCGATCATCAACGCCTCCCTGTTGTGCCGCACGATAGCACGATAGATTTGCGACGCACGCACGGAGGAAATGGTGGCGAAGCGGACTGACAAGATCAAGCTGGGCGCGTTCCTGCACGCCACCGGCGGCCACGTGGCCGGCTGGCGCCATCCGGACGCCCAGGCCGATGCCGGCACCAATATCGCCCACCAGGTGGAACTGGCCCGCACGGCGGAGCGCGGCCTCTTCGACCTCATCTTCTTCGCCGACAGCAATGCCACCTGGGAAAGCGGCGTCGAGGCCGACCGCCGCACGGCCTGGTTCGCCTTGTTCGAGCCGCTGACGCTGCTCTCCGCACTCGCCATGGCAACGCAGCGCATCGGCCTCGTCGCCACCATGACGACGACCTACAACGAGCCGTACCATGTGGCCCGCCTGTTTGCCTCGCTGGATCATATCAGCAATGGCCGCGCCGGCTGGAACCTGGTCACCTCGTCCAACTTCGCCGAGGCCTTCAACTACAGCCGCAGCGCGCATGTTCCGCACGAGGACCGCTACGAACGCGCGCGCGAATTCGCCGCGATCGTTCTGGGCCTGTGGGATTCGTGGGACGACGACGCCTTCGTCCGCGACAAGGCGAGCGGCGTCTATTTCGACCCGGCGAAGGGCCGCGCGCTGAACCACAAGGGCAAGCATTTCCAGGTGCGCGGGCCGCTCAACCTCGCCCGGCCGCCGCAGGGCCATCCGGTCATCGTGCAGGCGGGTCAGTCGGACACGGGCCGCGAACTGGCCGCCGAAACCGCCGAGATGATCTTCACCATCCAGCAGGAAATGCCGGCGGCGCAGGCGTTTTACGCCGATGTGAAGGCGCGCGTCGTTCGCCACGGCCGCAAGGCGGAGCATGTGAAGATCATGCCGGGCCTCGTCCCCATCGTCGGCCGCAGCGAGGCCGAGGCGCGCGCCAAGGCCGACGCGCTGGGCGCGTTGATCCATCCCTCCGTTGCGGTTGCCGTCATGTCGCAGATGGCGACCGGCGGCTTCGACCTTTCGCCCTATGACATCGACGCGCCGATCCCCGACATCCCCGAGGCAGTCGGTCCGCAGGGCCACCAGAAGGTGCTGCTGGGCGTGGCGCGCAAGGAGAACCTGACCATCCGCCAGCTGGCCATGCGCATGGCCACCGGCCACGGCCATTTCACCGTAACCGGCTCACCCGCCCAGGTCGCCGACGTGATGGAGGAATGGTTTGTGTCGGGCGCGTGCGACGGCTTCAACGTGAAGCCCACCCACCTGCCCGGCGGCCTCAACGATTTCGTCGACCTCGTGGTGCCCGAACTGCAGCGCCGCGGTCTGTTCCGCACCGGATATGAAGGCCCGACGCTGCGCGACAATCTTGGCCTGCCGCGGCCGAAGCGCCATCAAGACTAGGCGCCGCCCAGCGCGCTCTTGAGGTTCTCGCGGAACGTCCGCCCCGTATAGGCCGTGCGGTACAGGCCGCGGCGCTGCAGCTCCGGCACGATCTTCTCGACGAACAGGATCAGGTCACCGGGGCTCAGCGGCTGCGCGACGATGAAACCGTCGCAGCACCGTTCGTCGAACAGCTCCTGCATCTGGTCCACCACGCTTGCCGGCGTGCCGACGAAGCGCGGCAGGCCCCACGTCGTGGCCTTGCGCACCGCCACCTCGGCCAGGGTCAGGCCACGGCCGTCCTTGCGCATCGCCAGCATGTTGTCATAGACGCCGCGCGCCGGTGGCCCGCTCGGCCCCACCGGCAGATCGGCGATGGGCGTGTCGAGCGGAAAGCCCTTCAGGCTGCGGCCGACAGACACTTCGACCATGCCGAGGCCCATTTCCGGCGTCGTGAAGCTGTCCACATATTCGGCGCGCGCCTGCGCCTCCGCCTCGGTATCGGCGACAATAACCGCGATCGCCGGCAGCACCGCGCAGGCCTCGGGCGACCGGCCGATATCGGCCATGCGGCCCTTGATGTCGTCGTGGAACGCCTTCATGCCGGCCTTGTCGTACCGGTTCGCGAAGATGATTTCGGCCCAGCGCGCCGCGAAGTCGCGCCCGCGATCCGAGGCGCCCGCCTGCATGAACACCGGCCGGCCCTGCGGCGAGCGCGGGCTGGTCGGCGCGCCCTGCGTCTTTACCATCGCGCCGGCATAGTCGACGTGATGCACTTTGTCGGGATCGACAAACAGGCCGCGCTGCTTGTCGGCCACCACCGCATCCGCGTCCCAGCTGTCCCACAGCGCGTTGCACGCCGCCATCACCTCGTCGGCCTGGTCGTAACGCCGCACCGGATCGAGCGGCCGCTCGAGGCCGAGATTGCGCGCCTCCACGACTTGGCCCGAAGTAACGATGTTCCAGCCGGCGCGCCCGTTGCTGATGTGATCCAGCGTCGAGAACTGCCGGGCGATCTGGTAGGCGTGGTTGTAGGTCGTGCTGAACGTGGCGGCGAGGCCGACATGTTTCGTGACCCGCGCCATGACCGCCAGCATCTGCAGCGGGTCCAGCATCGTCATCTGGCCGCCCCGCTCCAGCACGCCGCTGCGCGCGTTCTGCTGCCAGTCGGTGATGCCCAGATAGTCGACGAGGAACAGGGCGTCGAACAACCCGGCCTCGTAGATGCGGGCCAGCCGCTCGTAGCGCGCGGGATCGAGCGAGTTTTCGGAATCGCTCTCCGGGTGCCGCCAGCTGCCGGCATGGTGCATGGTCGGGCCGATGCACATATGCCCGACCAGATTCATGGTGCGCTTCGCCATTCGCGAATATCCTCCCGCCCGCAAGTCTGGCGCGCGGCGGCGCGGAAGGCCACCCTTTTCCGGGGTCGCGCCCGGCCCGCCTAGCGCATCGCGCCGCGGAAGAAGATCAGCGGCTCGCCCGTGCCGGTCGCCAGGCTGGCCACCGCGCGGCCGATGACAATGGAAGTGTCGCCGCGCTCGATGATCTCCTCGACCGTGCAGTCGAACGCGCCCAGTGCCGCGGCATAGACCGGCGCGCCGGTTTCCAGCACGCGCCATTCACCCGCCTTGAAGCGTTCCGCGCCCCTCTCCGCCGACTTGCCGCCGAACGCGTCGGCCAGCGCTTGCGCCCCCGCTGGCAAATAATTGATCGCGAAATGCCCCGCCGCGCGCACGGCACCAAGTGCATGCGTCGTCTTGCCGATCGACACCAGGAGGATCGGCGGGTCGGCGCTCACATGCGTGGCCGACAGGCCGAGGAACCCGGCGGGCCCATCAGGCCCCTGCGCTGTCACGACGGTGACGCCGGTGGCCCGTTCGCCCAGCGTGCGCCAGAACGTCTTCTGGTCCACCGCGCTCATGCCGCCCTCGCCCGGTCCAGCAGGTGCGACGCCTGCTTCTTCCAGTTGGCCAGCACCTTGTCGGCATAGTCGGCGGCGACCGCGCCCTTCACGCTGGGCCGCGCCAGCAGCGCCTTCCGCCAGCGCGCCACCTTCGGCGTCGCGGCCAGAAGGTCCGGCGCGCCAACCCTGTCGTACAGGTCAAAATAGCGGAACACCGGGCCGAACACCGCATCGACCAGGGCGAACGTCGCCCCGCCGAAGAACGGCCCCTCGCCCAGCGCGTCCTCAAGCCGCGCGAACTTCACCTTCAAGGCAGTGGCGGCCTTGCCCGCCTTCTCGGCGTCCTTCGACGTGCTGTAGGTCCAGTTGTCGCCCAGCACCGCCGAGCCGAATTCCATCCACGCCCGGTGCTGCGCGCGCTGCAGCGCATCGGCCGGATGCAGCGGGTTCGGCAGCGTTTCTTCCAGGTATTCGCAGATCACCGCGGATTCGAACAGCACGTGCGTCTGGCCCGCATCGTCCGTCACCTTCAGCAGCGGCACCTTGCCCAGCGGCGAAATGGCCAGGAACCAGTCCGGCTTGTTTTCCAGGTCAACGTTCGTGCGCGTGAAGGCGACGCCCTTCTCGGACAGCGCAATGGCGGCGCGTTGCACGAAGGGGCAAAGCTCGTGGCTGATCAGTTCGTATTTCACGAAAACTCCTTTTTCCACAAGGCTGGATACGCCTTTGCTGGCGCGGCACCGGCCGGCAGATTAACATCCCGGCCGCGTCGCGCAATCGACGGTCTACACATGTTTCCGGGGAGTGTGATGGTCAAGAAGGTCGGTCTGAACTTGATGAAGGTCCAGCAGCTTTACGGCGGCGATTTCGCCGGCGTGCTGGAAGTGGCGAAGCTGGCCGACGCCAAGGGCGTGGACGAGGTGCACATCTCCGACCACGTCGCCATCAGCGCCGCCGGCCACGCGGCGAAGGTCGGCTTCCCCTACGACCTCGATTTCCCCGGCTGGTACGAGCCCATCGCCGTACTGAGCGCCGTCGCCGCGGTGACCAAGAACGTGAAGCTGGCCACCAACATCATGATCGCCACGCTGCGCCCGGCCATCCTCCTGGCCAAGCAGGTCGCCACCCTCGACGTCATCTCGAACGGCCGGGTCGAAATCGGCTTCGGCGTCGGCTGGCAGAAGGAAGAGTTCGACGCCTCGAACATTCCGTTCGAGGGTCGCTACGGCATGATGATCGAGCAGATCAAGGTGTGCCGCGCCCTGTGGGGCGGCGCGCCGGCCAGCTTCGATGGCCAGCATGTGAAGTTCAGGGATTTCTACTCCCTGCCCCTGCCGGTCCAGGGCGCGCGCCTGCCGATCTCCATCGGCCTGCCGCCCACGCCGCGCAACCTCGAGCGCATGGCCGAGGTCGGCGACGGCTGGTTCCCGCACCCGGTGCCGGCGGCGGAACTGAAGGAAGGCATCGACCTGGTGCGCGGTGCGTTCATCAAGCGCGGCCGTAGTCCGAAGGAATTGAAGGTCACCGCTGCGCTGACGCTGCTGGGCGAGGGCGTGACCGCCGAACAGGCCGGCATCAAGGACCCGTTCGCCGAGGTGCCGTCACTGTTCGACGCTGGCGCCGACGTCGTCGTCGCCCACACCTTCCCCTACTGCAAGACCAAGGCCGATATCGGCCCCTTCATCGACCGCCTCGTCGCGCTGAAGAAGTAGGACACCGAAGAATCCGCAAGGCCTGATGGTCTTGCGGATTTTCACCGCGACTTGCGGCCGAGCCGGAAAGCCCGACCATGTCCGAAGAAACCAACCCGAACATTCCCGTCCGCTACAGCTGGGCGCTGACCTGGGCCTTTATCGGCGCCGTCATCGTCGCCGCCGACGTCATCATCCAGTGGCGCGGCCCCTCGCCGCTCGAACCGTGGGACGACGGCGCGCTCTACAACATTGCCTACATCGCCGCATCGATCCTGCTGCCGGCAGCGGTCGCGTTTGCATTCGGCTGGTGGCGAGACAGGCGGAGAAAATAGGGTATTGCCGCATAACAAAGCTACGCCAGCTTACCTCTTGGTCTATTGCGGCCTATATGAAGCGATGCTTCCAAGCGTAACCACTTAAGAGCTTGCTGCCGCTCGACGTGCAAATCGCAAAAGCCTTTAGTATCTACCGAATAGCTACGGACATCATAATTGTCATCCCTCCCGCTTTCGTCGGTGAGAAAAACTGCATTAATCCAATTTTCTGACCAATGCGTTGCCGGAATTTCGACCAAAGGCTGTCTTCTTTGCAAATCTCCAAACATTTGATCTTTGCGGCCGAAGATCACTAGATCACCTAAACTTCCAGCTTCCCTAAGTGCGTCCGCCAAGTCGAGAATTTGGATGCTAGGGTCAATAAAATTCCAACCTGCACTTTTGGCTTCGTTCCGTAACTCGACGATAGTCATCAGTCTAGATTTGTTGCCTCCGGCGCGTTCAGTATCCGTATATGCCGAGGCGCTCAAGGCCACTTGAGATCGCGAAATCCAATAATGGTATGCGGCCAAAATTGCTGCGGCTGCGATAATTGGCACAGCGTAACTCGCTGTCTCCACGACCACCGCAACGGTGGGGGCGGTCAACCCCAACTGATCAGCAATTTGACCGTTGATCCAGCTAATCACTGCGTCTTCTACAAGCTTCAGCGACAAATGGAACACACCCGCTAGAAGAAGCGTAGTAGGCAGTGCCTTCCAAGTGATTCGCATCGTGTAAGAATGCACTTCAACTGCTAGAAGCACTATCTAGTCTAATAGGAATAAAAACTTGACATTTTTACTGCGTCATGCTACGCAGCGTTGCGCTCTTTAGTCCGGTGAATCAGTTGGATGGACGCCCTACTTTTGAACGGGCGAAGGGCGACGCATGCGCTCAGCGCAGCGAAACCGCTAAGGCCGAACGCATGATTCCGTCGTGCGCAACAAGCGCTACAGGCGTGCCGTAGAGCGAAGAATAAGGACCAGTAAGCCCCAATAAGCTCCCATAAGGACTGATAAGGACCGCGCGGCCCACACGCCCTCGCGATATCAACAACTTAGCCCCGGGCACCGAAACTTTTTCGCGCGCGCGCACGCTCGCGCCGCTTACTCGAACTCCACGCAGAAGATGCTCAGGCTCTCCTCGCGGCCGCGGATCGGCACGTCGCCGATGGGGCGGAAAGTGAAACCGGGTCCGGCCGCGTGGCACGTCGCCTCGGTGGCGAGGATCGCGGTGCCGTGCACCTTGTTCAGTTCCTGCAGGCGGGACGCCGTGTTCACCGCGTCGCCCAGCAGCGTGTAGCTCAGCCGGTCGCCGGCACCGATCGTGCCGCCGATCACCGTGCCGGTGTTGAGGCCGATGCGGGTGGCCAGTTTCACGCCGCCGGTAAAGACCCGGCTGGCCAGCGCGCGCTGGATGTCCACCGCGGCGGCCACCGCGCTGGCCGCGTGCGCCTCGTTCGGCAGCGGCAGGTTGAAGCTGGCGAACAGGCCGTCGCCGATGAAGCTGCTCACCACGCCGCCGTGGCGCTGGATCGGCTCGACCACCACTTCGAGATATTCGTTCAGCACCGCGATCAGCACTTCGGGGTCGAGATGCTCGGACAAGGTGGTGAAGCCCTCGATGTCGGTGAACAGCAGGGTCGCCTCGGCCGTGCGGCCGCGCAGGCGGCCGTCGCCGGTCTGGCGCATCAGGGCCGATGCCACGCTTTCGCTGACATATTTGCCGAATGTCTCGCGGATGCGCTGCCGCTCGCGCAGGCCCTCGACCATGGTGTTGAAGCGGGCCGTAAGTTCGCCCACCTCCTCGTTCGAGGTCACCGGCAGGCGAACGGTCAGGTCGCCGGCGCTGAGGCGCTCGATGCCGGTGCTGAGGCGGGCCAGCGGCCGGGTCAGCGCCCGCATCACCCAGAACAGGGCGACGCCCAGGCCGAACACCGAGGCGACCAGGTCGATCAAAATCTCGTTGACCAGGCGGTCACCGCGATAACTGACCAGTTCGCCGAGGATCAGCAGCACCGGCCCGCCGGAAACGAAGGCCAGGGCGATGACGATCTTGCGCCGGAACTTGCCGAAGAACAGGTTCAGGTTCACGCCATAGCGGCGGAACATGAACAGGCACAGGCCCTCGAGATATTCGCTGACAAGGAAATAGACGACCACGAAAATGAACAGGGTCTCGATCACCGTGGTGAGGACGGCGTCGGTCCAGGTCGGGTGCAGCATGGGCTGCATGCCGAATACGAGATCGTGCACCCAAGGGGGCGCCACCAGCGGCAGGACCAGACGGTACAGCATGATCGGCAGGAACAGATAGGCCGACAGGAACGCCGAGCGGATGGGCAGCTGCGTCAGGGTGCGTTCGATGGCGGCGAAGTCCTGGCCGGTCTCCAGGAAGCGGCGCACCGGGCGGAAGCGGATGCGTGCGCCGATATGCAGGCCGACGAGCAGCAGCGGCACCGATGTCACCAGGTTGCGCAGCAGCAGGTCGGGCCGGCCCGACACGGCGACGAAGATGATCGTGATGGCGATATCCAGCACGAACGGCGCCAGCATGGCGGTGTAATAGCGGTACTCCGCCCGGCGGGCGCGGCTGGGCGAAAGGTCGGCGGGGCTCAGGGTTTCGGCGGCAATGCTCATGGGCGGCAATATAGCGGAATTCTGGCGCCGCGGCGGTGGCGACACTACAGTCCGGGCGGGGAGGAGCGCATGACCGAGGGCAGACCGCGCTACGGCTTCGTCATCAGCCACCTGAAGGATGCCGTGTTCGCGCACCGGCCCGGCCACGGGGCCATGCATGTGCGCGACCTGGGCGTGGCCGAGGCGACCGGCGGCGATATCCGCGTCGCCGTGGCGAAGGCGGGCGGCCCGGCCGTGCCCGGCGATACCGGCGGGCGGCACTGGCACGACCTCGACGTGCAGCTGATGTACTGCCTGAAAGGCTGGCAGGTGCTGGACCTCGGCGAAGGCGTCGGTCGCGTGACGGTCGAGGCCGGCAGCTTCTGGACCCAGCCCTATGGCATGGTGCACGAGGTGCTGGACCATTCCGACGATTTCGAAGTGCTGATCGTCAACCTGCCGGCGCGCTACGGCACGCATGAGCCGCCGGCCAGTCTTGGGATGGCGGAGGGTGGGAACGTAAAATCCTGAAGCCGCCCGTAACCGCGCCGAACAATGTGCTGCGCGGCATCCTGTGCATCCTCGCCGCGACGCTGTTTTTCATGGCGCTCGACACGATGAACAAGACATTCGTGCGCTACCTGCCGCCCGTTGAGGTGGGCTGGGGCCGCACCCTGGCGCAGCTGGTGCTGATGACCGTGGTGTTCGCGCCCCGCATGGGCGCGCGCCTGGTGCGCACCCGCAAGCCGGCGTTGCAGTTCGCGCGCGGCATGGCCATCGTCGTCAGCAGCACGTGCGCCATTGCCGGCCTGCGCCTGTTGCCGCTGGCCGACGCCATCGCCATTGCCAATACGCAGTCCCTATTGGTGGTGATCCTCAGCGTGCCGCTGCTGGGCGAGAAGGTGGGCCCGCGCCGCTGGGCCGCCGTGTTGATCGGCTTTGCCGGCGTGCTGATCGTGGCGCAGCCGGGTGGCGGCGGCAGTTTTCTGGGTATGCTGCTGATGCTGGGCGCCGCCACGTCAATGGCTTTGTACCTGATCATGACCCGGCGCATGGGCCTGGACGAGCATCCGGTCGCGGCTCTGTACCTCGTCTGCCTCACCGGCACGATCGCGCTGACCGTGGCGCTGCCCTTCGTGTGGGTGACGCCGATGCACTGGTGGCTCTACGCCGGCATGGCGGCATCGGGCCTGTGCGGCGGCCTTGGCCACTACTTCATGGCGCGGGCCTTCATGCTGGGGCCGGCCTCCACGCTGGCGCCGTTCAACTATGTGACGCTGATCTGGGCGACCATCGTGTCGTGGAGCGTGTTCGGCGACACCCCGCCGCTGACGACACTGGCCGGCATGGCGGTGATCGCGGCGGCCGGCCTCTACACCGCCTATCGCGAGAATCAGCTGCGGCGCAGTGCCTGAAGCCAGCGCGCCGCGCCCAGCCCCGCCGCGCGGCCCGACGCGAAGCACGCGGTCAGCAGGTAGCCGCCGGTCGGCGCTTCCCAGTCCAGCATCTCGCCGGCGCAGAACAGGCCCGGCACGTCGCGCAGCATCAGGTCGTCGTCCAGCGCATTGAACGACACGCCCCCGGCACTGCTGATCGCCTCCGCCAATGGCCGCGGCGCGATGAGCCGCAGCGGCAGCGCCTTGATGCCGGCCGCAAGCAATGCAGGCAAAGCGAACGCCTCGACCGGCAGGCACTCGCGCAGCAGCGCCGCCTTCGCGCCCTCCAGTCCTGTGGTGCGGCGGATATGGGTCGACATCGATCGGCTGCCACGCGGCGCCGACAGTTCGCGGGTCAGGCGCTCCAGGTCGCGCCCCGGCAGCAGGTCGATCTCCAGCGTCGCCGACCCGTCGCGCGCAATGGCATCGCGCAACGCTGCCGAATGGGTATAGACCGCGCCACCCTCGATGCCGGTCGCGGTGACGATGAACTCGCCCGGATGATCGTGTCCCGCAAAGCGCAGCACCACCGACTTCACCGGCTCACCCGCCGCGCGCTCGCGGAAATGGTCGCTCCACGCCGCATCGAAACCGCTGTTCGCCGGACGTAGCGGCGCGATGGCCACGCCGCGCTGCTGCAGCAGCGGCACCCATGCCCCGTCAGAACCCAGCTTCGGCCACGAGCCGCCGCCCAGTGCCAGCACCGTGGCCGAGGTCTGTACCGTCACCGCGCCGTTGGGCGCCTCGAACGACAGTTCGCCGTTCTCGGTCCAGCCGGTCCAGCGATGGCGGACATGCATCTGCACCCCCGCGGCGCGCAACCGGCGCAGCCAGGCGCGCAGCATGGGCGCGGCCTTGAAGTCGACCGGGAAGACGCGGTTCGAGGTGCCGACAAAGGTCTCGACACCCAGGCCGGTCGCCCAGTCGCGCAGGTCGTCGGCGCTGAAGGCGCGCAGATAAGGCTCGACATCGGCCTGGTGCGCACCGTAGCGCTGCAGGAACGCGTCCTGCGGCTCGGCATGGGTCAGATTCAGCCCGCCCTTGCCGGCCATCAGGAACTTGCGGCCCACCGAGGGCATGGAATCGAACAGGTGCACCCCATGCCCCAGCCCGACCAGCACCTCTGCCGCCATCAAACCCGCCGGCCCGCCGCCGATCACCGCCACATCGATACGATCCATACCGCCTGTCTAGCGGTGAACCTGCATCGGCGCCACTGACTTGCAAGCTGGCAGAGGCTAGAGTCGCGGAAGCATTGGAGACAGCCATGATCGTTGTGCACCACCTGAACGACTCACGCTCGCAGCGCATCCTGTGGCTGCTCGAGGAACTGGCCCTGCCCTACGAGATCGTGCAGCACTGGCGGGACACGACCACGCGCCTGGCCCCGCCGTCGTTGAAGGAGATCCATCCGCTGGGCAAGGCGCCGGTGGTGGTCGATGGCGACCGCACACTGGCGGAATCCGGCACCATCGTGGAGTACCTGATCCTCACCTACGGCAAGGGTCGCCTTGCACCCGCCGCGGACAGGCCGGCCTATGCCGACTACCTGCACTGGCTGCACTTCGCGGAAAGCTCGGCCATGCTGCCGCTGATGCTGGGCCTGTATGTGGGCCGGCTGGGCGACGGTGGCGCGCAGCTGCAGCCGCGCATCCAGGCCGAGATCGCCAACCATCTCGACTACATGGAAGCAAAGCTGGGCACGAAGCCGTACTTCCTGGGCAATGACCTGACCGGCGCGGATATCCAGTTGAGCTTCGTGGTCGAGGCCGCCAATGCCCGCGGCCTGCTGAAAGACCGGCCGAACCTCAGGGCGTTCGTGGCGCGCATTCAGGCCCGGCCGGCCTATAAGCGGGCAATCGAACGCGGCGGGCCCTATTCCTTCGCCACCTGACGCCCAGTCCTATTGGGTTGGCTTCACGCCGTTCTTGCTGACCTGCACGCGCTGGGCGACCAGCGCATCGCCCTCGCGCCGGGTAGAGACGAACACCGTCTCACCGGGCTTCAGGTCGTCGCGGCTGCCGGGCGCCGATTGCGACATCGGGGTGCCCGGCGGCACCAGCACCTTCACCGTGCCGGTCTTGTAGTTCAGCGTGATCTCATTGCCGCCGCTGGTCTGCACGGACCCTTCGAATGCCGCATTGGTCATGGTCGATTCAGGTTGCAGGTCGAATGGCGAGAGGCCCTGGTTGGCAGTCGGCGGAATGGGACGCACGTCGATCGCAACGGTGGCGCCGTCGGCGCGCTTCACCGTGGTCACGCCCAGCACCATGCCCGGCGTAATGTCGGCGAAGCTGAAAGGCCTGGTACTGGCGACGTTGACGGTTTCCGGCAGGTCGATGCGGACATCGCGGCCGTCGCGCCCATGAACCGACATCACCTTGCCGTCGAAGGCGGTGAGCGTGCCGCGAATGTTGACGTTCTGCGCCGAGGCAGCGCCGCCGAAAAGCAGGGCGAAAACGCCCACGATTGCTGCAAGCGCCCGTCTCATCACTGCCTCCGGAAAAGCGTACGAGGACCTAACACGGCCGCGCCCGGGTTACTCCGCCATTGAGGCGTGCCGGATTGTCGCGGGTGGCGTGCGACGAGTTCCAGGACTTGGCCGGGCCGCTCTCATCGAGGCCCAGGCGGTCGTGATGGCCGAGCATCGCCGCGCCCTCGGCGCCGCTCTTGGTCCAGTTGCCGCAAGTCATGTCGGCATCGCCGGCAAAGGCGGTGCCGTCAGGTTGGCTGCCGGTCAGGACGTCGTGGGTGTTCGGCGTGTCGCCACGGCCATTCACCAACTCACCCTTTTCGGTCAGCGCCGTCTGCTTGTTAAGGTTGTTGGTGTTGTGCAGTTCGGCGACGTCCTTGGCGATGACGACGCCCTTGGCATTCTGCCACGGGCCGGGACCGATGCGATCCTTGGCGTTAACCGCCTTGCTGGTGCCGACCGCCTGGGTCGACAGATAGGCGCGCCAGGTCTTGCCGGCGGCGCCGGCCGCATTGGCCAGGGTCTGGCAGTGGCGGTCGGCACCGTCGAGGCCGCCCAGATCGGCGCCCTTGCCGGAGCCGGCGCTGGTGACGAAAAAGGACATGCTGGCCTGCTGGGCCTGGGCGACCCCGCCCAGGGCAACCAGGGCGACGGCGGCAAGCAGAGTCATACGCGGCATACTGGACATTGTTTCCTCCCTTTGATCGCAATCAGGAGTAAACGCACGGAAAAGCCGGTTTCATCCCGAACAGCGAAAAGAAACAGGCGCTTAGGGCCAGGAATTCCTGAATTCGTCGGTATGCAGCAGGCGGCCGGTCAGGACGGTCTGCCCTGCCAGCCAAACCAAGGCCGGGCCCATGACCTCGGGCACCGGACGCTTGCCTCTGCCGGACGCCTCGGCCGCGGCGGCATCGGCCGGAGCGATGCTTCGCCAGGTGTCGGTCAGGACCGCCCCAGGGCTAAGCCCGTTAACCGCGATGCCGAACGGCTGCAATTCCTCGGCGAACCAGGTCGTCATCCGATCCAGCGCCGCCTTGGTGACGCCGTAGAGCATCAGGTCAACATGCCCGGCCGTCCCGCGCGCCGACGTCACCGCCGACTTCGACGTTATGTTGACGATACTTCCCGCCCCTTGCGCCTTCATGTGCGGCACCACGTGGCGCATGAGCAGGTAGGGGCCACGCACGTTGACCCGCATGTTGCGGTCCCATTCGCCGGTGTCGATGGCCAGCGCGTCGTAGTGCGGATAGATCGCCGCATTGTTCACCAGGATGTCGATGCGGCCGAAATTCGCGAGCGTCGTCTCGACCAGGCGAATGACATCGCCCTCCACCTCGGCATCACAGCCCAGCGCGATAATGTTGCCGGGCTCCCCCTTCCCGGCCTGCACCACCTCGGCCAAGGTACCCCGTTCCGGCAACGAGCCAACATTGCGGGCAGTCGCGACCACGGTTGCACCGGCGCGGGCAAGGGCCAGCGCATAGGCCCGGCCGATACCCTGGCTGGCACCAACAACGATGGCGACCTTGCCCGCGAGTTCCATGTGACTAATCCTTCCAGTTCGCGACGCGGCGGAAGTTGGCGGAGAAATTGTCGAACTCGGGCCCCAGCGCGTTGGGCACGATGGCGTCAGCGACCAGAAGGATTTCGTACTGCCGTATGTCGAGGCCGGACTTCTCGCGCGCCACATTGCTGGGTTTCAGCCACGCATCAGCGATTTCCGGCTGCAGCGACCAGGCGCGGGCCAGGTTCGCGTGCCCGCCCAGCACGCGGTGAACCAGGGCGTACTGTTCCTTGAGCAGGCCGGTTGCCGCTTCGGGTTCGACTGCGCCGACGAACGGCATCAGAAGCGCGGCGGGACGACGCTGTCCATCCGGCGGATATCGATGACCTTGATGCCGATCTTTTCGGGATCCATCACCGGCTGCATCGCCGGCTGCGCCATCAGCGCCTTGACGAAGGCCGCCTCGCGCTCGCCGTCGATGAATTCGCGGATCCAGACAAACTGATTCTTGGCGTCATCGCGCCAGCCGGCAAAGACCTTCACACCCTGGGCACTATGCGTGGGAATGACAGTGGATTCAAAAATCTTGATCCACTCGTCCATCCAGCCCGGGCGTACTTCATAGATGCGCAATTCGTGTGCCACCGGTTCCTCCCGAACCATTTATTGGCCGTCAAGGTATGGGGGCGCGCGCAAGGCTGTCAATCACGCCGGGGTCTGCTAGCTTGCCCGACGACACAAGTCTGCAGGGGTGGAAATGAAGCCGAGCGAGTCCGTCCGTATCGATGTGCGCGGCATCGACTATCATTGCCGCGTCTGGGGAGACGAGGGTGATCCGAAGCTGTTCTTCCTGCACGGCTACCAGGACAATTCCGCATCGTGGCAGTTCACCGTCGATGCGCTGGCCGGACGGTGGCGCGTGATCGCGCCGGACTGGCGCGGCTATGGCCTGAGCGGGTGGAGCGGGCAGGACACCTACTGGCTGCAGGACATGGTGGGCGATCTCGACGCGATTCTCGACCACTTCGAACCCGACGAGCCAGTCGATATCGTGGCGCACAGCATGGGTGGAACGGCAGCATCCTTCTATGCCGGGGCCGTTCCCGGCCGCGTCCAGCGACTGCTGAACGTTGAAGGCTTTTTGGCGCCAGATAATCCGCCGGACGAACTGCCGCGGCGGCTGGCCCGCTGGATGCAGCAGATCGCCGGGGGCGAGGACCAGCGCCCCTATGCCAGTTTCGAAGAATTTGCCGAGCGCATGGCCACCGAAAATCCGCGCCTGACGCGGGAGCGCGCGCTGTACCTGGCGCGGCATTGGGGCACGGAGACCGCGGACGGTGGCGTGATCCGCCGGGCCGACCCGGCGCACAAGGCGCTGCGGCCGACATTGTTCCGCGCCGATGAGCTGATCGCCTGCCTGCGCCGCATTCGCGCCGAGGTGTTCTGGGTCGAAGGCGCTGAGTCCGAATATGTCGAGCGCATCATGGGCGTTCCCGGCGGATACGAGGAGCGGCTGTCGGCAATCGCAAGCCTGCAGGGCGTGGAGCGCGTGGCTGGCGCCGGCCACAACGTGCACCATGACCAGCCGGAGCGGCTCGCCGCCGCGATCGAAACGTTCATGCGGGCAAAGGGGGTGCGCTGAGTCGGCGGAACCTGCGCCGCACCGGGACGTTGCACACCTATCCCAGTTGCACCCGGAAGGTTTCGTCATGAACAGCATCGGTAAAATCCCGGCAGCCCTCGTCTTCGCGGGGTCGGCCGCCGGTTTCGCCCAGCTGGCCGCCGCACAGGGCGTCAGCCAGAATGCCACCATCACTCGCATCGATCCCGCCGGCCTGGTCCAGGCGCATCGCGCGACCAAGGTCGTCGGCGCCTCCGTGGTCAACGATCAGAACGAGCGGATCGGCACCGTGGACGATCTGCTGATCAAAAGCGACGGGACCAACCGTGTCGTCTTTGCGGTGATCTCGGTCGGCGGGTTCCTGGGCGTTGGCGGTAAGAACATCTGACCGTCCCCCACTGAGTGGTCCGATTGGAATGTTAGTTTAGAGCATGCGTTTGATCCACCGGTTTTGCCGTTGGCCAGACGATGGCCTCTGGTGCCGGAGGCCGATACCCCAGCGATGAATGCGGACGCACCGTATTGTAGTGGCG
>CANJGB010000009.1 GCA_947473805.1 Alphaproteobacteria bacterium | reverse complement strand
GTTCAGCACCTCGCGTACATCCACCGACCGGCGGCGACCGCCGCGCCTGGCGGGCCGGATCATCGGTTCCACCAGCGCCCATTCGGCGTCGATCAGGTCGCGCGGGTAACGCAGGCCGCGCCGGTCAGCTGCGCGGCGGTGTTCGGGCGTCCACATCGGGCATCTCCCACATCCGATTCGGATGCCCGTAAGCGAATCACAACTGATTCCTCCGACTCAACAACTTTCCGGAACGGCTCTGAGAGGCGCTCCCGCTACGCCGCCTTCGGCAAATTGTAGAGGCGGATGGCGTTGCCGGCGAGCATCAGCTGGCGCTCGTCGGCCGGCACGTCCTGCATCAGCTTGTCGATCAGCGGGGTCGAATGCGGCCAATCGGTGCGGTGGTGCGGATAGTCGCTGGACCACAGTGCGTTCTTGACGCCGATCCACTTGCGGCTGGCGACGCCGAAATAGTCGATCAGGAAAGTGCACGACCAGTTCGAGAACCAGTAATCGCTGGGGTTCTTCTTCTTCAGCTCGGTCTTGGTCCAGTAGCGGTCGCGCTCGAAGGCGTCGTCCATCATCTGCAAAATTTCCGGCACCCAGCCGATATTCACTTCGGCGCCGACGAACTGCAGGTCGGGGAAGCGGTCGAACAGGCCGTTGAATATCGTCTCGCACAGGATCTGCGGCATTTCCTCGACCGGCGAGCACGACATGCCGATCAACGGGCTGCGGGTCAGCTTCTGGCCCTGGATCGAGCCGGCGCGCTGCGTGCCCATCAGGCCGCCCTTGCTGCCCGGCATGCGCACATGGATGTTGATCGGCATTTTCAGGCGCTGCGCCTCGGCCCAGAAGGCGTCGTCCGCCGCGCTGATGCCGTCGCCGCCCGAAGGCCACGCCCAGATGGCGCAGCCCTTCATGCCCATGGCATGGCCGCGCTTCAGTTCCGCGATGGCATCATTGATGCCGGTGTTCGGGATCATGCACAGGCCGAACAGGCGCGTCGGCGCGCCGGCGCAGAATTCCTTGGCCATCCAGTTGTTGTAGGCCTGCACCGCGGCCAGCGCGACCTCGTGGTTGCCGAGGCCGGTGAAGTACATGATGGTGCGGTTGGGGCCGAACAGGATTTCGGCATCGACGCCGTCCTCGTCCTGCTCCTTGATGCGCGCCTCAGGATAGAAGCAGCCCTGGTTGGCATCCTTCATCTGCAGCCCGGTCCACTTGTAGTCGGGATCGCTGTGCTTGCGGCCGCGCTTCACCGCGACGAGGCCGATAGGGGCCACCACGCCTTCGCCCAGCTGCCAGGCGTCGCCGCCGTCCTGGTCCTTGACCAGCTTCGGCGCGAACTTCTGGAATTCCTTGGGCAGGTAGGTGTCCCAGAGATGCGGCGGCTCGACGATGTGCGAGTCAGCGGAAATCACCTTGTAGGCCATGGTCTCACTCCTCCCGGGGCGCCTGCGGCGCCGCTTCGTTGGCGCCTAATAAACGGTCCGTTGGCCGATGCGGCAAATGCTATTTCCCTGTTGCCGCAATCGCATTAGCGCATCGGCCATCAGATCAGGCCATTGCCGCGCAGCCGCGCGATGTCGTCGGGTGAGGCGCCGGCCAGGTCGCGCAGCACCTCGTCCGTATGCTGGCCCAGCAGCGGCGGCGCGTCGTAGCGGGTCAGCGGCGTTGCCGAGAAGCGCAAGGGATTGGCGACCATCTTCAGGTCCGGCGCCAGCGGGTGCGGTACCTCGCGCACCATGTTGCGGTGCTTGGTCTGCGGGTCGTTCAGCGCCTGGCCGATATCGTTGATCGGCGCACTGGGCACGCCCTTGTCGGCCAGCACCTGCAACAGGTCGGCGGCCTTCCAGGTTTTGGTGCGCTGCTCGATCTCGGCATTCAGCGCCGCCTTGTTGCCGACGCGCAGCCGGCGCTCGAACCGCGGATCGGTCTTCAGCTGCGGCGCCTCAAGCGCATCGCACAGCGCCAGGAACTTGTCCTCCGCCGCCGCATTGATGGTCACCAGCTGGTCGGCGCAGGGAAACACGCCCAGCGGTGCGGCGAACGGGCTGTCATTGCCGACGCGCTTCGGCATCTCGCCGCCGACCATGAAGCTCATGACGTGGTGCGAGATCATGGCCAGGGTCGTGTCCATCATCGACACGTCGATATACTGGCCCTGGCCCGTGGCGGTGCGGTGGTGCAGCGCGGCGAGGATGCCGATCACCGCGTACATGGCGGCGCCGAAATCGCAGAAGCTCGGCCCCGTGCGCATCGGCCCGTCGCCCGGCGTGCCGTCCGGCTGGCCGGTGAAGCTCATCATGCCGCTGACCGCCTGGAAGGTGGAATCGTAGCCGGCGCGGTCCTTGTACGGCCCGTCCTGGCCAAAGCCCGAGATCGAGCAATAGATCAGGCCCGGATTGATCTTCTTCAGGTCGTCGTAACCCAGGCCCCGGCGGCCCAGATAGCCGGCGCGGAAATTCTCCAGCACGATGTCCGACTGCGCCGCGATCTTCTCGATGACCGCCCTGCCCTCGGGCTTCGAGAAATCGAGGCTGACCGATTTCTTGTTCCGGTTGGTGCCGAGGTACAGCGCAGATTCCCAGCTGCGCTTGCCTTCGGCGTCCATCAGCTGCGGCGGCACCACGCGGAACTGGTCCAGGTTGCCCGGCTGTTCGATGCGCACCACCTCGGCGCCGAGGTCGGCCAGCATCTGGCTGGCCCACGGCCCCGACAGGACGCGGCTGAAATCGAGAACCCGCAGGCCGCTCAGCAGGCCGGTCATGCGGGCGTGCCGTAGATGTACGATGTCGCCGTCACGCCCACGGCCTCCAGCCGGTTGCCCAGGTCGCGCGGGATGCGCTCGCGCAGTACCTCAAGGCTCCAGCCGCGCGCGTCTTCCACCTCGTGGATCGCCTTGGGGTGCGAGAACAGGCTCAGCTTCCTGCCGTTCAGGCGGAAGATCTGCCCGGTGATCCAGCGCGATTCATCGCTGGCCAGGTACACGACCAGCGGCGCTACGTAATCGGGCCGGCGGTGCGGCGGAATGGGCGTTCCCGGCGCCACCGGCACCGGCGACATGCGTGTCTCGGCCACCGGCGACAGGCCGTTCACGCGGATGCCATGCTCGGCCAGTTCCATCGCCCAGATATAGGTCGCGCTCGACACGCCGCCCTTGGTCGCGCCGTAGACGGACCGTGGCGCGACACCTGCCTGCGCGCCCGAGCTGACATTGATGATGCTGCCGCTTCGCTTCGGCATCATGTGGTCCAGCGCGTGCCGCGTCACCGCGAACGTGCCCTTCAGGTTCACGTTGGTCAGCTGGTCGAACGCTGCCTCGGTCTCCTGCCAGATCGGCACCGCGCGCGTCAGCCCGGCATTGTTGACCAGGATGTCGATGCCGCCGAACGCGCTCACGCACTGGTCGACCAGGTGCTTGGCCGCGGCCCACTTGCCGACATCGTCGCCGTTGACCTCGGCCCTGCCACCGGCGGCCTTGATCTCGGCCGCCGCGCTCGCTGCCTCGTCCACGTCGATGTCGTTGACCAGGACGCTCGCGCCCGCCGCCGCCAGGGCGATGGCATAGGCGCGTCCCAGGCCGCGTCCGGCGCCGGTGACGATGGCGCTCTTGCCGGCCAGTACGTTCATGTCAGTATTCCTCAACCACGGTCTCGAACAGGCTGGCGACAAAGCTCGGCATTTCCTCGCGGCCATTGGACTTCCACGCCGCCGGCCGCTTCTCCATGTACGAATTGATGCCCTCCTGCGCGTCGGGCTGCTGGGTAATCCAGTCGACCACCGCCTTCTCGTTGCGCGTCGCCCGCACGAACGACGGCTCGCCCGCATGCGCCCAGGTCATCTGCTTGGTCACCGCGACTGCCAGCGGGGAACACTTGTCGGCAATGGTCCGCGCCATCTCCAGCGCGGCGGGCAGAACCTCTGCGGCCGGCAGCGCGCGCGACGCCAGGCCGATCCGCGCCGCCTCCCGCCCGTCGATCTGCCGCCCCGTCAGCAGCAGCTCCATGGCGACCGATGTGCCGACCAGGCGCGGCAGCAGCCAGGTCATGCCATGCTCCGGCCCCAGGCCGCGCTGCACGAAGGCGAAGCTGATCTTGGCGTCTTCCGCGATCAGGCGAATGTCCGCCGCCAGCGTCAGCGTAAGGCCGCCACCGACCGCCGAGCCGTTGATCGCCGCGATCACCGGCACGCGCAACTCGGGCAAATCGCGGTTGATCATGTTACGGGACTCGCGATGGTCGGCGCGCAGCTTCTTCATCAGCACGCGATCCACCGCGCCGGTCTGCGGGTCCAGCAGGCCGGGCCGCGTCAGGTCGGCGCCGCTGCAGAAATACTTTCCCGCCCCGGTGATGACGATGCAGCGCACGTCCTCGTCCGCGCCCAGCCGCGCCATCACGTCGCGGATTTCGATCATGGTCGTCGGCACCAGCGCGTTGCGCGGCGGCCGGTCGATGGTGACGGTGGCGACGCCGCGGTCGAGCGCGATCTTCAGCGAGTCGTAGCGCGCGGGGTCCAGGTGCAGCTTGGTCATGTCAGGCCGTTTCCTTGAGCCAGTGGTCGGCCACGCGCTCGCGGTGCCAGGTGGAATCGCCGAACTCGTATTCCTGCCGTTTGGCGCGCTTGAAGAACAGGTGCGCCGGGTGCGGCCAGGTAAAGCCGATGGCGCCGTGGAACTGGATCATCGCGGCCGTCGCGTCGCGCGCCGCGTCGTTGCACTTCGCCTTGGCGACCGAGGCTGACATGAACGCATCGCGCTCGCGCCGCTCCAGCGCGTCGGCCGCGTGGAACAGGCCCTTGCGCGCCATGGTGATGGCGACATAGACCTCGGCCAGCGGATGCTTCACACCCTGGTTGGCGCCGACCGGCCGGCCGAATTGTTCGCGCAGCTTCACATAGTCCACGGTGATATCCAGCGCGCGACCCGCCAGGCCCAATTGGTCGGCGGCGGTCAGCACCGCGCCGTGGCGGATGAAGCGCCACCATGCATCGGGGTCCCCCTCCAGCCGCTCGCCTGGCGCACCGTGCAGCGTGACAAAGCCCACCCGCCAGGTGCCGTCCACCGACTGGCACGGTGCAACCGTGACGCCCGGGCCTTTTGCGTCGACCAGCCACAAATTGGTCGCCGCGCCGTTCCGCACCGGCACGACCAAGATCTGCGCAAGAGATGCATAGGCCACCGCGCCACAGGCGCCGCTCAGTTTTCCGCCGCTGCCGGCAGTGATGTCCAATTCATCCAGCCGCGCCCCGGCCACCGTCGCGACCACACGTCCCGCCGCGATATCCGGCAACAGCCGCGCCTGCTGCGCCGCCGTGCCACCCAGCCGGATCGCCTCCGCCGCCAGCATGGTCGCCAGGTACGGCCCCGGCATCACGCCGCTGCCCAGCGCGCGCAGCACCGTCACCGCATCCGCCAGCGACAGGCCCAGCCCGCCATATTTCTCGGGGATCAGCGTGCCCAGCCAGCCCATGTCGGCTGCCGCCCGCCATACCTGTGCCGGGTGGCCCGCGCCGTTCGCATCTTCCGCCACCGCCAGCACGGCCTTCAGGTCGCAATGCTGTTCCAGCCAGCGCCGCGCTGTGTCCTCGGCCAGGACGCGCTCTTCCGCATTTGCCGCCGTCACCGGTCTCTCCTAGGCACGCGGCAGGCCAAGGACCCGCTCGCCGATGATGTTGCGCTGGATCTGCGCCGTGCCGCCGGAAATGGTCTCTGCCCGCGTGCGCATGAAGATGAACTGCAATTCGCGCAGCAGGCCCTGGTCCACGTCGCCCTGCGTGGGGTCGCCTTCGTGCAGGTGCCACATCGCACCGGCCAGGTCGGTGAACACCTCGCCCATGTCCTGGTGCGTCTCGCCATAGCTGTACTTGGTCAGCGGCGCGTCCTGGTCCTGCCCGGCGCCGTTGGCGATCGCCGCCATGGTCTCCAGTGAATGGATGCGCAGCAATTCCATGTCCACGCAGACCTGGCCCAGCTTCTGGCGCAGCACGGGATCTTCCGCCGCTGGCCGCCCGTTGCGCTTCGCCTGCTTGGCAAACCGCACCAGCAGCTCCAGGTGGCGGCGATAAAACGCGTACTGGCCGATGCGCGCGACCCGCTCCTCGCGCAACAGGCCGTTGATCACCTTCCAGCCCTGGTCCACGCCGCCCAGCACGTTCTCCGCCGGTACCTTCACGTCGTCGAGGAACACCTCGGCGAAGTCCAGCCGGCCGGTCATGTGCTTGATGAAACGCGCGTCGATGCCCGGCGTCTTCATGTCAATCAGGAACAGGGTCAGGCCCTGGTGCTTCTTGCCGGTCGAGGTCGTGCGCGCCAGCAGGAACATCCAGTCGCAGATCGGCGCGAACGAGGTCCAGATCTTCTGTCCGTTGATGACGAAATGGTCGCCCTGCAATTCCGCCTTGGTGCGGAGCGATGCCAGGTCGCTGCCGGCATTGGGCTCGGAAAAGCCCTGGCACCACAATTCGTCGCTGCGCAGCAGCGGCTTGATGAAGCGCTTCTTCTGCCATTCCTCGCCGAACAGCAGCAGCGACGGCCCGATGATCGGAATCTGCGGGTTGGCTGTTTCTGGCGCATTCGCCAGCGCCATCTCTTCCTCGTAGATGGCCCGTTGCAGCGGCGTACCGCCACGCCCGCCATACTCCACCGGGAAATCGATGCCGGCCCAGCCGGCGTCATACTTCTTGCGCTCCCATTCGCGGCGCAGCGCGATGGCCCCCTGGTCGTCCATCATGTGCCAGAAACCCGCGGGTCGCCATTCGTGCGGAATGTTCGCTTCCAGCCAGGCGCGGAACTCCAGCCGGAAGGCCTGGCCCTCCGCCGCCGACGTATCCACCGTGGTGGCGATGTTCATCAGGCCGCCAGGCCCAGCAGCGCGGCGGTGTTCGACCGCGCCACCCGGCGATACGCATCCGCCGGCAGGCTCTCGATCTTGTCCAGGAATTCCATTGGCTCAGCGACCCCTTCCGGGTGCGGATAGTCCGAACCGAACAGCACCCGCCCGGCGCCGATCTTGCCGACCAGCGCCATGACATCGTCCTCGTGGAACGGCGCCACGCTGACATGCTGCTTGAACAGGTCGCTCGGCAGGTCCTTCAACGGGCCGCCGATGCTCGGCACCCGCCATTGCGCGCGGAACGACTTGTCCATCCGCTTGAGCAGATAGGCCACCCAGTCGCTGCCGTTCTCGATGCTCATGAACTGCAGTTTTGGAAATCGCCCCAGCAGGTTCTGCAGGATGACCGCAGTCAATACATCCAGCACCGGCCGGTCGAACTGGCAGACCATGTGCTGGAACGCGGTGATCTTGTGCGACGGCGGATTGGGATCCTCGCTCCACGCGCCGGAATAGATGTCGGTGTAGCCGGAATTGCCGATGTGGAAGATCGTGCGGATGCCGGCTTCCTGTATCCGCGCCCAGAACGGATCAAAATAGGGGTCCGCCAGCGAACGGCCATTGATCGGCCCGGCGCGAAGCCAGATCAGCTTCGCCCCGCGACCGATCACGCGGTCCAGTTCCCGCAGCGCCTGGTCAAGGTCGAACAGTGACAACACCGCGACGCCGAAGATGCGCCGGTCCTGGCCGAAGCCCCAGTCCTCCTCCACCCAGGTGTTGAATGCGCGGATCGCGGCATAGGCTGCGTCAGGGTCGGATTTCAGCTCGTACTCGACCGTCACTGCCAGCGTCGGCAGCATGATGGCCGCTTCCACATTCTGGGCATCCATCTGCGCCAGCCGCGCCTTCCGGTCGCCGACCCATTCCGGGTGGCTTTGCGCCGGCGAGATGGTGTTGTTCTCCATGATCGGCCGTTCTTCCAGGCCGGCCATGAACTTCGCGAACGCCCCCGGCGGGCTGGTGAAGTCGGTCGGCGTCACGCTGATATAGCGGATGCGCCGGTCGCCGAAATAGACGCGGCCCAGGCCATCCTTGCCCTTCACCACACGCACCGCGCGCTCGGCATATTTCCGCTCCAGATGCCGCGTGAAGCAGTCATCCGGCTCGTAATAGTGCATGTCCGCATCGACGAGCCGGTAGGCCGTCTGCCGATGAGCTGATGGTGCCGTCACGGCGTTCTCCCGATCGTGCCGGCCTCTTGCGCGGGGCGCGGCTTCGTCACCGGCATCGTCGCACAGCAGGTCGCCTTGTCAATCGCCGGACTCGATGCTCTTTTCGTCGCTGCCAATGCGTTTTGCGCAACTGGGGCGCGGCGCACAAAAAAGCCCGCTTGCGCGGGCTTTCTCGCCGGTCTGTGGCCTCTGTCAGGTAATGAACTCGATCAGGCCGACCGCGCCGGCGCCGAACACTTTCGGCGCGCCAGTGACCAGGTCCTCGGCGGTCCAGTACTTGCCGCCCCGGTTGGCGACGGTGTTGTGCACGTGCCAGCCCTTGTCGAGTTCCAGCACATCCTTGTTCAGCATCAGCAACTGACCCGAAATAAAGCTCGCCGCATCGGAGGCGAGGTACGACACCAGCTCCGGCCCGTGCGTCATCGACAGGCCCTTGGCCTCGGCCTCGGCCTTCACCTTGGCCGCGATCTCGGCCAGCGCCCCGGTCGGCGGGATCGACCCGCTCATGCGGCTCTGCGCACTGGGGCGAATGGCGTTCACCGTCACGCCCATCGATGCGAATTCCAGCGCGCTGGCCAGGGTAAAGCCCATGATCGCCGCCTTCGCCGCGCCGTAGTTCGACTGGCCGGTCGAGCCGAACATGGCGCCCGACACGGTGTTGATGATGCGGCCGTTGACCGGCTTGTTCGTTTTCTTGAATTCCGAGCGCCAGCGCACCGAGGCATGGCGGGTGCAGACGAACGTGCTCTTGCAGTGCACGCTCATCACCGCGTCCCAGTCGTCTTCCGTCATGTTCCAGATCATGCGGTCGCGCAGGATGCCGGCATTGTTCACCAGGATATCCAGTTTGCCCCACGTGTCGTAGGCCAGCTGGATCAGCGCTTCGGACTGTTCCCAATTCGTCACGTCGGCATAATTGGCAATAGCCTCGCCGCCAGCGGCCTTGATCTCGGCCACCACCTGCTCGGCTGGCATGTTGTCGGTGCCGCGGCCATCGACCGCCGTGCCCAGGTCGTTGACGATGACCTTTGCGCCGCGCTTGGCCAGGCCCAGCGCGTGTTCGCGCCCCAAGCCGCGCCCGGCGCCGGTGACAATGCCCACTTTTCCGTCCAGAAGTGCCATTTTTTCCTCTTGGTGTTTCCCCGCCCCGGCATTTGTGCAGGGACACCGCATCGTGGCACGCCTCCCTCGCTTGTCAATCGTCACCCTGTGGTGTTTCGTACCGGCAACGATTTGAAAGTCAAACCGACGCCGCATGGAACGAAACCGGGGCAGGGAGGGCGCGGGCCGCGACATCGAACTGGTCGCGTCAGACGGTTATCGTCTGGCCGCGACCCTGTACATGCCGTCGCGACCGAACGGCGTAGCCGTCCAGGTCAATCCCGCCAGTTCGACGCCGCGCCGCTATTACGCAAGCTTTGCCGGCTTTCTGGCCGACCGCGGCTTCGTCGTCCTCACCTATGACTATCGTGGAGTCGGCGGCACTGGTGGCCAGCGCACGCGCGACAATCCCGCCAGCCTGCTGGCCTGGGGCGGCCTCGACCAGGCGGCCGCGTCGGCATTCCTGCGCACACATTTCGCGGACCGTCCCCTGGCGGTGGTGGGCCATTCCATGGGCGGGCAATTGCTGGGCCTGTCGCGCCACGCTGGTGACATCCGCGCCGCCCTGCTCATCTGCTCGGGGCAGGGCTGGTGGCGCGCTTGGCCGACCCGGCGCGGCCGGCTTGCCCGCCTCTGGGTCTGGCGCGTCGTCGCGCCGATTGCCGTGCCGCTGTTTGGCTACCTGCCGGGCTGGGTACGCGGCCGCGGCGCCAACACGCCGCCCGGCATCGCGCGCGACACCATGCGCTTCAGCCGCTCGCCGCACTTCTTCTCCGACGCGGCAGGGCAGCCCCTGCGCCCCTTCAATGACAAGCTCCGCGCGCCGCTGCGCCTCGTCACGTTCAGCGACGACCGTATCGTTCCGCCGGGCGCGGAGATCGACCTCGACAGCTACTATCCCAACGCGATAAGGCGGGTCGACCGGTTGAGTCCGGCGCAGCTCGGCATCGTCGCAATCGATCATTTCGGTTTCTTCCGCAAGTCTATGCCGCTCAGCATCTGGGGCGATGCCGCCGACTGGCTCGCGTCGCACGCCCGGGCCTAGCCGCCGCGCTTGCCCCCGTGCCGGCGCTTTGCGATCATCGCGCATGGACAGCGACGTTGCCGAACTGGCCGACATGATCCGGCGTGCCCGCCGCGCGGTGGTGTTTACCGGCGCCGGCATCAGCACCGAATCGGGCATTCCCGATTTCCGCTCGCCCGGCGGCCTGTGGACGAAGATGGCGCCGATCGACTTCCGCGACTTCGTGCGCTCCGAGGAAATGCGGCGTGAAACCTGGCGCCGCAAGTTCGAGCTCGACAAGACCTTCACCAAGGCCGCGCCCAATCGCGGCCATCGCGCCGTGGCGACGCTTGTTTCGCGCGGCACGGTGTCGGCGGTCATTACCCAGAATATTGACGGCCTGCACCAGGCCTCCGGCGTGCCGGACGACAAGGTGATCGAATTGCATGGCAATACGACCTACGCCCATTGTCTGGCCTGTGCCGAGAGGTATGAGATCGAGGCGATCCGCCGTGCTTTCGAAGCCGACGGACTGGTCCCCTATTGCGATGCCTGCGGCGGCATGGTGAAGACAGCGACCGTGTCCTTCGGCCAGGCCATGCCCGAGGGCGCGATGCGGCGCGCCGAGACCGAGACCCTCGCGGCCGATCTGTTCATCGTGCTCGGTTCATCCCTCGTGGTCTATCCCGCGGCCGGATTCCCCGCTTTGGCCAAGCGCAACGGCGCCACGCTGGTCATCGTCAACCGCGATGAGACCGATCAGGACGAACTCGCCGACCTCGTCCTCCATCGCGCCATTGGCGACACGATGGGGGCGGTCGTAGGCAACAATTGAGGCCGGCCTGCGGCTTGCGGCTGGGGTTGATTTTCACGTATTGTTCCGCCCACGCGCCGGCTCGCGCGCGCGCATGGAGCACCAATGGAATTACCTTCATTTATCAAGGGCTTTGAAGAGGCGATCGAACGCCCTGCCGGCACCACGGACGCCGATCTGCCGCTCGACCAGATCGGCGAGTGGGACTCCGTCAGCGTCGTCGCCTTCATCGCCTTCGCCGACCTGACCTACAATGCCGCCGTCTCCGCCGACGACATCGAAAAATGCGCAACAGTCAGGGACCTCTTCGAAACCGCCCGCCGCCGCGCGGGGTGATGTGCTCTGGGGATTGATTGACGAGTGTTTTGAAAAGGCCTCAGATTTTCTGCGTTTGGTGAGCTTCGAAAATTCGTAGTATGCTATTGACGAGGTGGTTTGATGCTTGAGAACTCGCGCTGCGATGTTCCCCCTACTATTTCTACAAGCGTCATTTCCGGCCTCTCCTATTATTTACCGTCTCGCGAGGTTTCTCTCGCGGAGCTTTCGCGGGAGCAGCCGGACTGGGACGTACAGCGTATTGCCGCCAAAACCGGAATTTCTTCTCGTCATATCGCCGCTGAGACTGAGACCGCCGGAGACCTGGCGGTAGCCGCGGCGGAAAAGTTTTTTTCGACACGTCCTGGCGCCCGCGCGTCCATCGACTATGTCATCCTCTGCACCCAGTCGCCGGATTACTTCCTGCCGACCACCGCCTGCACCATCCAGCACCGGCTGGGACTGTCCACGCGCTGCGGCGCGATCGACGTCAACCAGGGTTGCTCGGGCTTTGTCGTCGGCCTCGGTCTTGCCAAGGGATTGATCGAGACCGGCCAGGCAGGATCGGTGTTGCTGCTGACCGCCGAGACCTACAGCAAGTACATCCATCCTGACGACCGCAGTACCCGCACCATCTTCGGTGACGGCGCCGCGGCGACTTTGATCGAGGCGGTTGGGGGCGGTGCGCCCGGCATCGCCGTGCCGGCCTATGCAACCGACGGGTCGGGCGCTGCCGACCTGATCGTCGAAGGCGGCGCCTTTCGCGAGCGCGCCATCGTGCAGGCGGGCGGCACAGCACCTTCACCCCACCTGCACATGAATGGCCAGGCTGTCATGGCCTTCACGCTGCGCGAGGTGCCCAGGATCGTCGAGGCGGCACTGTCGCGGGCGAATACAGGGTCGGCGGAGATCGACCTGTTCGTCATGCACCAGGCCAATGCCTTCATGCTGGAGACCCTGCGCAAGAAGATGGCCATCGAGCCCGAGCGCTACTGGAACGACATCGCGAGCATCGGCAATACCGTGTCATCGACCATTCCCATCGCGTTGCGCCAGGCGGTCGATGCCGGCCGCATTCGCGCGGGCTCGAAGCTGCTTCTCGCCGGGTTTGGCGTCGGCCTGTCCTCGGCGGCCGTGGTCGTCGAGTGGAGTCCGGCCTTTACGGCCTAGCTGATCTCGCCGCGCACGCCGTCGCCGTCGCCACGGGTGAAATGCGCCCGGGCCATGACGCCATCGAAGGGCGCCAGCAGCGCCACGGTCGCGGGAGAGGCGAAGAATGGATACTGGCTGGGGCCCGGCAGGAAGCCATTGCGCACCATCGCCTGCCGCCAGGCGGGATGCAGCTGGTTGGTGACCAGGATGCCGGCGCCCGCCGTGCGCAGGTGCTCGACCGCCAGCTTCGCCACCACGTCCGCTTCTTCGACATGGCCGAACAGGTCGACAATGGTGCCGACGCGCAGGGCGCCGAAATGTTCCTGCAGCACGCCCACCTTCAACACCGCGAAGCCGAGCGTCCGGCCGTTGCGCGACACCAGAAGCCGTGTCAGCGACCGGCTTGCCGCCGGGAAGTTCAACCGTAAATGGCTGGCTGCGCGCACGTTGAGGAGGGCGTAGCCATGCCGCGCTGCATCCCAAAGCTCATCCGCCTCAGGGCCGAAGGAGTCGATGACGCGGGTCTCCGCACCGCGGGTGAAAACGGGCAGGCGCAGCGCCGCCGCCTGCAAGGCGAGGCTCGCCAGCATTGCGCCGCCCGGCAGCCGCAGTGCCGGGCCGATCCGCCGATGTTGCCGCAACGCGCGGATTTCACCCGCCGCACTGCCGCCGCGCAGCAGGCGGAAATAGAATGGAATATCGTGCGCCTGCCATTTCAGGCGCAGCACCAGCCGGGGCGAGCTGCCACCCGTGCCGCCACCGCCGATCCCGTACAGCAGCGGTTCGCGCTTCATCGCGTCCTGCAGCATCAGCACGCCGACGAGTGCGAACCGACGGTCGATAATCCCTTCCGACAGCGGCATCGCATAATTGGCCAGGGCCAGCACCCGCTCGCCGAACTGGAAATGGTCGTAGCGCAGGCCATAGGCGCCGCGCACCACATCGTCCTGCAGCACGACATAATTCTGCCGCGCATAGGGCGGCGGCAGCGGCCCCTCGGGCCACGGCGTGTTCGGCGTCGAATTGAATGTCTCGCGCCGTCCCGCAGCCGTGAGGCGCGCCAGGAACGCGCGCAGGGCCGGCACCAGGTCTTCGGTCAACGGGACGATTCGCATGGCGGCGATTGCATCACCCCCGCGGGGTCCAGCGCCAGCGCCTTCGGCGTCGTTACACTGGGAACAAAAACTTTATCTTTGCCGCCTGCATGTTAGACTCCGGCCATGCGCCGTCATCGCCATGCCAAGATCGTTGCCACTGTTGGCCCCGCCTGTTCGTCGCCGGCGAAGCTGCGCGAACTGTTCCTCGCCGGCGTCGATACCTTTCGCCTGAACTTCAGCCACGGTGTGCAGGCCGAGCATCAGGCGGTGGTCACGGCGCTTCGCGCGCTGGAGCGCGAACTGGGCCGCCCCATCGGCATCCTGCAGGACCTGCAGGGCCCGAAGATTCGCATCGGCACGTTGAAGGACGGGCGCTTCGCGCTGGAGCCGGGCCAGAATGTCCGCTTCGTGCTGAAGGGTGTCGACGGCGACGCCGATGCCATTCCCCTCCCGCATCCGGAAGTATTTGCCGCCATCCTGCCGGGCAACCCCTTGCTGATCGACGATGGCCGCGTGCGGGTCGAAATCACCGGCGTCGGTGACGATGCGCTCGACGCGCGCGTCGTCGTCGGCGGCGTCATTTCCAACCGCAAGGGCGTCAACCTGCCGGCCACCGTCCTGCCGCTCTCGCCGCTGACGGACAAGGACCGCGCCGATCTCGCCTTCGGCCTCGACCTCGGCGTCGACTGGGTGGCGCTGTCGTTCGTGCAGAAGCCGGCCGACATCCTGGAGGCCCGGGGCCTCATCGCTGGCCGGGCGGGCATCGTGGCGAAAATCGAGAACCCTGCTGCGCTGTCGCATATCGAGGACATCGTCCGCCTCAGCGACGGCATCATGGTCGCGCGCGGCGACCTCGGCGTCGAAATCCCGCCGGAAGAAGTGCCCGGCCGCCAGAAGGAACTCGTCCGCCTGTGCCGGCTGGCGGTGAAGCCCGTCATCATTGCGACCCAGATGCTGGATTCCATGGTCAACACGCCGGTGCCGACGCGGGCCGAGGCGTCCGATGTCGCCACCGCCGTGTACGATGGCGCCGATGCGGTCATGCTGTCGGCGGAAACCGCTTCGGGCAAATATCCCGTCGAGGCGGTGGCGATGATGGACCGCATCATTGCGCGCACCGAGAAGCACTCCGCCTACCGCTCCATCGTCGCGGCGCTGGCGCCCGAGATCGAGGAGAGCGCGCCGCATGCGGTCGCCGCCGCGGCGGCCGACCTGGCCCAGGCGATCAATGCCACCGCCATTGTCGCCTTCACGTCGAGCGGCACGACGGCCGCTCGCATCGCGCGCAAGCGTCCGGAAGTCGCCATCCTCGCCGCCACGCCGGACGAGAAGGTGTCGCGCCAGCTGTGCCTGCTCTGGGGCGCGCACAGCGTGCGTTCCGAAGAAATAGACTCCTACGAGGAAATGGTTCGCCGCGCGGTGCAGCACGCCACGGCGGAGGATTTCGCCCGCCCCAACGACCTCATCGTCGTGGTCGCCGGCGTCCCCTTCGGCCGCGCCGGCACCACCAACAACCTGCGCGTGGTGCAGATTCCCGCAGCATAGCCGGTAGTCCATCATCGTCATTCCCGCGCAAGCGGGAATCCAGCGCAGCGACTGGGCCCCCGCGTTCGCGGGGGCGACGAATGTGCACCTACCCGATCAGGCGCGTGATCGGGTTCGAGCTGTGGAACGGGAAGAAAAAGAACGTCTGGTACATGGCCGTGCCGCGTACGCAGGCGATCAGGATGTTCTCCGGTTTCGCCACCGCCACTTCCGGCAGGTCGGCATGCGCTGCGGTGAAGCAGCGGTAGATTTCCTCCTGTACCGCGCGCTTGTCCATGCCGGCGCCGTGCAGCACGCGGATATGTTCGCGCCCCGTCACGAACAGGAACTTCCGCCCGTCGCGGAAGCTGGAGAAGTTGCTCTTGTCCAGGTCGTTCATGTGGCGCCAGCCCGACAGGTTCGCCTGCCGCGCGCCCCAGCCGATATTGTGCACCAGCTCCTTCGCGTCGCGCGTGTCGCCGACGATGGTGCTCTGCCAGCCGGTGGCGTACATCGTCACCGTGTCCTGGCCGCGCGCAAAGCCCTGGTCCTCGGAAACCGTGGCCCAGGGTGATTCCTCCTCGTCCTCGCCGAAGCACCAACTGAACCGGCCGGGATGGGAAAAGGCGGCGCGGTCGAACTCGCCCGGCACCGAGCGCAGCACGTTGCGGATGGTCAGGCGCAGCGCGCGGCCGATCGTGGCATTGGCGCGGAAACCCGGGCCGAAAGCGCCATCGGTCGAGTTGATGTTCAGGCGTTGCCGCACCGGGCCGTTGATGATCGCCACCTGCACCGCGCCCATAAGCGTCGCGGTGTGCGAATGCAGGTTGTGCATCGGGTCGGCCAGCGCGCGCATCGCCGCCACGATCACCGGCATGTATTCTGGCTTCGCGCCCGCCATGACCGCGTTGATGGCCAGCTTCTCGGCTGTGACTTCCACGTTCTCGCGGGTCTCCACCCGCGCCAGCACTTCGTGCGGTGCGATGTTGGCGGCATCTAGCATGTCGGCAACGCGTGCCGGCGTCGGCGGCACGATGGGCAGGCCGTCGGTCCAGCCGCGCTCGAAATAGGTTTCCATCGCCTCGAACGGGTCGGCGGATTCGACCCGCGCCGCGGTCAGCTGGCTGGCGGTGATGCTGCACGCCTCCGGCCCGCAATCGTACGGGTCGACCGCGATCTCTGGCTGGGTGTCCGGCTTGTCGGCCATCTCCGCTCCTCAGTCCTGCGGCCGGTTCTGCGTCAGCAGGCGCACCACTTCGGGGATCAGCCCCTTGGCCCGCGCGCGCAGTTCCTCGGCGTTCAGGTTCCCCACCGGAAATTCGGTAAGCACATAGGGATAGTCCGGCATCCGCGACACCCGCTTCATCATTTCGGCCGCGCCCAATAGGGCATCGGTAATGATGGCCACGGCCGGTCGCCCGGCCCATTCCAGTTCGATGGCGTCGCGTACACTACGCGACGTGCACGAGCCTCAATCGCCGATCGCCACCAGGACGAAGTCGGTCTCTGCCACGAGCCTTCTGAAATCCTCCGGCTCCGGCGGCACCGACACGCTGCCCTTGCAGACCTTGATCGGCTCGCCCGAAAGCGTAATGCCATCAACCTGGCCCAGCTCCGCGAACAGCGCGTCCAGCAGCTCGCGGCTGTTGTGCTTGCCGTTCGCCAGCAGGCCGACGCGCAGGCCGTTCAGGCCCTTCGGCGCGGGGGCCGAGGCGCGGCTGTTCGCCAGGCGCTCCTTCGCGGTGAAGGCCTCGAATGTCGGGTCTAGGGTGATCATTGGCATGGCGTCCTCCGGGCCTTGGTGATGGCCTTTGCGCAATGCTGGTCCGGCCCCTGCGGGGTGTCAAGGCATGCACGCCGCTTTCCCGCCCGGTGGATTTCGCCTTTAATGCAGGCTGCAAAAAACCGGGGAGGCAACAATGAACACATTTCGCACGCTCGCTGCGGCGCTGGCCGCGCTCGGTGTCCTGTCGGGCGCCGCCATGGCGCAGATCTATCCGACCAAGCCGGTCACCGTCCTGACGTCCATTGGTGCCGGCAGCGCGACTGATCTCGAATGCCGCGCGGTCGCGAAGTATCTCGAGGAGGCGCTGAAGCAGCCCTTCGTCGTCGAGCCGCGCCCTGGCGCTGGCGGCAGTCTCGCGGCCGCCGCCGTCGCGCGCGCCGCGCCCGATGGCTACACCCTGTTCTGCAGCGGCCCCGGCGTGACCACGTTCAAGGTCCTGATCAAGGATCTCAGCTTCGATCCGCTCAAGGATCTCGCGCCGATCTCGCAGTTTTCCGATTTCGTCGGGCTCTACCTCACGTCAGGCAAGGCCGACTTCAAGACGATGGGCGAGTTCATCGCCTATGCGAAGGCCAATCCCGGCAAGCTCAACTACGCGTCCGCCGGCCGCAATTCCATCGTGCTGGCGATGGAGGCGCTGAAGCGTGACCTCGGCATCAACCTGGTCGAGGTGCCCTATCCCGGCACGCCGCAATTCACTCAGGCCGCCATCGCCAACGAGGTGCATCTGATTCAGGCGCCGATCAGCTTCGCCAAGGGCCAGATCGATGCCGGTGGCCTGCGCCCGCTGATGATCAACGGCACCGCGAAGTCGGTCCTCTATCCCGCTTTGCCGACGCTGACCGACAAGGGCCTGAACATTCCCACCGGCACCTGGACCGGTTTGTTTGCGCCCGGCGGCACGCCGAAGCCGATCATCGACCGCATCGCCGCCGAGGTCGCGAACTACGCCAGGAGTCCCGAGGCGAAAAAGCGCGAGGCCGAAGGCGCGATCACCTTCCCCGGCACCACGCCGGAGCAGTTCAGCCAGAAAGTCGCGAACGACGCCAAGCGCTACGGCGAAATCGCCGACTCCCTCGGCTGGAAGCCGGAGTGAAGCAGCACCGCTGAACGCGGCCACTGGATAGCCCGGGCAAGCCGGATATTCGAAGAGGCAACAGGCAATAAGTGACGTGGCCCGGCTTGACCGGGCCACCAATCATCCTTGACTTATGTTCCCGATATATGTATATATTCCTTTGATCGACAGGTCGTCGCGGCTGCCGGGACGAAACAGCGGAAACAAGCCGAAGTCGCCGAATCTAAGCCAGACACGGCGAATCTAAGCGAGGCGCCGTGAATCTAAGCAGGAAATAGCGGATTTAAGCTGGCTTTCCGGGCGGAAATGGCGGATTTCCGCCACTTCTACAGGGCCAATTTTTTACGAGGTCGGGCGTGGTGCACGCAACGGAGCGCAAGGTGGTGGACGTGGTGCTGGTCGGCGGTGGTCATGCCCATGTCCATGTCATGCGCGCCTTCGGCATGCAGCCCGATCCCGCCGTGCGCCTGACCCTTATCGCCCGCGATCTCGAAACGCCCTATTCCGGCATGCTGCCCGGCCATGTCGCCGGCCTGTACGACCGCGACGACATTCATATCGACCTGCAGCAACTGGCCCGCGCCACCAATACGCGGCTGATCCATGCGGAGGCCGTGGGCCTCGACCGCGCGGCGAAGCGCGTGCTGCTGCAGGGCCGCGCGCCAATCGCCTATGACGTTGTGTCGCTCGATACCGGCATCGTGCCGCCGGCGGATGCCATTCCGGGCGCGGCGGAACATGCCCTGGCGGTGAAGCCCATCGGTTCGTTCCTGGCGCGGTTCGATGCATTGCGCGCGCGCTGCGCGGCACCGGATGGACCGCGCCGCATCGCCATGATCGGCGGCGGCGCCGGTGGCGTGGAACTGCTGCTATCGGTCCGCACCCGCCTGCGGGACGAGGCCCGCATTGCCGGCCTCGATCCTGAGGCTTTCGCCTTTACGCTGGTAACTGGCGGCAGCCTGCTGGCCGGCCACAATCGGGCGGTGCGCGCCGCCTTTGGCCGCGTCCTGGGTGATGCGGGCGTCACGGTGCATGACAGGCGTGTCGCATCTGTCCATGCCGACCGCCTGACACTGGACGACGGCACCGCTGTGCCCTGCGATGCCGCCTTGCTCGTCACCGGTGCCGCGCCCCCGGCCTGGTTCCGCACCACGGGCCTGGACCTCGACACCGGCGGCTTTATCGCCGTGACGCCGACCTTGCAGAGCACGAACGATGCCGATGTCTTCGCCGTCGGTGACTGCGCATCCATGACCGGCAGCCCGCGCGAAAAGGCCGGCGTGTTTGCCGTGCGCCAGGGGCCGCCTTTGGCGCGCAACCTGCTGGCCCGCGCGCGCGGCGAGGATTTGTCGCCGTATCGCCCGCAGGCCAGCCATCTCGCCTTGATCTCCACCGGCACGCGCTACGCCATCGCCTCGCGCGGCGCATTGAAGCTCGAAAGCGCATGGCTGTGGCGTCTGAAGGATGTCATCGACCAGCGCTTCATGGCCATGTACCGCGACATCCAGCCCATGCCGATGCCGCCGATGCCGGTGGACGATGACATGCGCTGCGGCGGCTGCGCTGCCAAGGTTGGGCCTGCGCCGCTGGCCAACGCACTGGAACGGCTGAGCGGCGCTGCACCACGTGAAGACGCCGCGATCATACCGGTGCCGAGTGACCGCCGTTCACTCGTCCAGACTGTCGATTTTTTCCGCGACTTCATCGGCGACCCGTTTGTGTTCGGCCAGGTCGCGGCCAACCATGCGCTGAACGACGTCTTCGCCATGGGCGGCACGCCGCACCACGCGCTGGCCATCGTCACCGTACCGCCAGGCCGCGCGTCCGGCACGGCGGAGACCTTGTTCCAGGTCCTCGCCGGCGCGAAATCATGTTTCGATACCGAAGGGGTGCAACTGGCCGGCGGCCATTCGGGCGAGGGAGCGCAGCTCGCCTGCGGTTTCAGCGTTACCGGGTTCGTCGAGGTTGACCGAGCCTTGCGCAAAAGCGGGTTGCAGGCAGGCGACGCGCTGATCCTCACCCGTCCGCTCGGCACCGGCATCCTGTTCGCCGCCGACATGCGTGCCCGCGCCCGCGCGCGCTGGATCGAGGCCGCGCTGACCGAAATGTGCACCTCCAACCGCGCCGCGATGCAGGCGCTGCTGGACCATGGTGCGACCGCCGCCACCGACGTCAGCGGCTTCGGCCTTATCGGCCACCTGGCGGAAATGCTGTCGGCGTCCGGCATGGCCGCGACACTGGATGCCGCCGCGGTGCCGCTCTATGCCGGCGTGTCCGACCTCGCGGCGCAGGGCTTCGCCTCGACACTGCTGCCCGACAACCTCGCCAACGAAGGCTTCGTTGCCGGTGTATTGCCCGACGCGTTGAAGGCCATCCTGTTTGACCCCCAAACCGCCGGCGGCTTGCTGGCCGGCGTGCCGGCGGACCGCGCCGAATCCTGTGTTGCCGCGCTACATGCCGCCGGCATCGTGCATGCGGCCATCATCGGTCGGGCGGAGGCGGGCATGCCGCGCGTGCGCCTCGCGCTTCGACAGGCTCAGCATGAGGCTGTTTAGACATTTCAGTAGACCCTCATCCTGAGCGTGTCGAAGGGTGAGGGGCGCAGAGAGGATTGGCGGAAGGAAATGGGAGTCGAACCCACCCGGGACCGTGAACGGCCCCAACCGGTTTTGAAGACCGGCCGCCCCACCAGGGACGATTTCCTTCCGTCATGTCAGTGGTAGATTTTCGACCTTCTGTCGTCAACGAAAACGAGTCACCCGGAGTGTGCCGTGTATATCCCCGCCGCCTTTTCCCAGCCTGACAAGCACGCACTGTTCGACCTCGTCGAGCGGCACGCCTTCGGCTTGCTGCTGTCCTCCGCCGGCGGCATGACCGGCAGTCACGTGCCCTTCCTGCTCGACCGCGCGCGCGGCGACAGCGGCACGTTGCTGTGCCACCTCGCCGCCGCTAATCCGCAGGCCACCCTCGTGGAGGGGCAGGAAGTGCTGTGCATCTTCCAGGGCGCGCACGGCTACATCTCGCCGACCTGGTACGCGAAGAAGCCTGCTGTGCCGACCTGGAACTACCAGGCCGTCCATGCCTATGGCACGGCGCGGACGACGCGCGAACCGGCGGTGCTCCGCGCGCTGGTTGAGCGTCTCACCGCCGGATATGAAGGCCCGGCTGGCTGGAAGCTCGCCGACGAGCCGGAGAGCTTCGCCGCTGGCCTGCTGCGCGGCATTGTCGGGATCGAGATCGCTGTGACGCGTCTCGAGGGCAAGTTCAAGCTGAGCCAGAACCGCCCATCGGCCGATGTCGATGGCGCGATTGCCCATCTGCGAAATCTCGGGGACGAGGGGAACCTGGCGCTGGCTGACGCCATGGTCGCGGCTACTTCTCCAGCGCCTTCGCGTCACGCATGACATGAGCGTCGCCGACCCGGCGCGTGTAGCCGGCGCGGTCGAGGTAGTCGAGCAGCGGGGCCACGCGGCGGCGGCCGACGTTCAGGCGGTCGCGCAGGCGGGCCACTGTCGTTTCGCCCGCCGCCTCGATGTCGGTCTTCACCGCGGCGGCGAAGGTGCGGATGGCGCCCGTGGTGAAGTGCAGATCGTCGCCGGCGGCAACAACCTCGCCCTGCCGCACCAGCTTGGCCAGCAGGCGGCGCACCTTCTGCTCCGGCAGGCGCAGGCGCTTCGCGGTGTCGTGCAGGCCGGGCGGCGCCAGTGGCGTCTCGCGCAACAGGGCCAGTACGCGCTCCAGTTCGCGCTGCTCCGCCGGATCGATCACGGGCCGGAACGCGGGCAGGTGCAGCCACTTGCCGGTGACGGCGACGGCGCCGCTGCTGCGCAGATCGGCCAGCAGCGCGTCGAACACGGGTACGGGCAAAGCGGGCGCGGCCAGCTTGCGCAGCCGCTCGCGGTCGACGCCGGCATCGGTGGGCGCGCGCTTGTGCGCGGCGGCCAGCACGGCGAGCGCGCCTTCGCCGAGCGCACGCCATCGCGCAGGGGTGAACACATGGCCGGCCACGGCATGAAGGTTCGTCTGCTTGACCAGCCCATCGAGTTCGTCGCTGCGCAGGTTCTCGGCAATCGCGATCCGGTCGAGATCGACGCCCGTGGCGCGGCCGGCCGCGCGCGCCAGCGCCACGCCGGGCCCTTCGCGCCGCGCCCGCAGCCAGTCCAGCCGCTCCGGCTTGCGCCGGTTGCGTGCGGGCGCGAACGGGTCCAGCACCCTGCCGCCGCCAATGGTGCGCGTCGCCGACGCGTCGCGAATGATGAAGCGGTCGCCGGCCAGGGCGCCGATGGGGCGGTCCAGCACGACCTGCGCCAGCACGGTGCCGCCGGGCTCCACGGCCTTGGCATCCAGCACCGCGACGCGGCCCAGTGCATGCGTCGCGCCGAGATGCACATGCACCTGTGCCTGGTCGCGCAGGTTCCGCGCCTCGGCCGGCAGCAGGTGCAGCACCGCGTCGAACCGTGCGGTCGGCGCGTCCAGCGCCCCGTCGACGATCCACGCGCCGCGCAGCACCTTGTCCTTGTCCAGCCCTGCGAGATTCAGCGCGCAACGCTGGCCCGTCCGGCAGGTCTCGACCGCGCGGTTCTGCGCATGGATCGAGCGGATGCGTACCCCGATGCCGCCGGGCGACAGGGTCATGGTGTCGCCAACCTTCGCCGTGCCGGCAAAGGCGGTGCCCGTCACCACGGTGCCGGCGCCGCTGAGGGTGAAGCAGCGATCGATGGCGAGGCGGAAGTGGCCCGCCGCGGATCGCGGCACCATCTCGTTCGCGGCACTGGCAAGGTGAGTACGCAGGTCATCCACGCCGGCGCCGGTCGTGGCCGATACCGGCAGGATCGGCGCATCCGCCAGCGCGGTGCCGGCCAGCAGCGCACGGATCTCGTCCTGCGCCGCCAGGAGGCGCGCCGCATCGACCAGGTCGCTCTTGGTCAGCGCCACCGCGCCGCGGCTGAGGCCCAGCAGGTTCAGGATCTGCAGGTGCTCGCGCGTCTGCGGCATCGGCCCGTCATCGGCGGCAACCACCAGCAGGACGAAGTCCACGCCGGTCGCACCTGCCAGCATGTTGTGGATGAAGCGCTCGTGCCCCGGTACATCGACAAAGCCCAGCACTTCGCCGCTTTCGAGCGGCAGGTACGCGAAGCCCAGGTCGATGGAAATGCCGCGCGCCTTCTCTTCCTTCAGGCGATCGGTATCGACTCCTGTCAGCGCGCGGACCAGCGCGGTCTTGCCGTGATCCACATGGCCGGCCGTGCCGACGATCATGGCGCGGGCTTGATCCCGTCCAGTTGCGCGACGAAGGCGGCTTCGTCGTCGAGGCAGCGCAGGTCCAGGTGGAACGCGCCCTCCTTGATATGGCCGATCACCGGCACTGTAGCTTCGCGGAATGCCGCCTCGATGGCGCGCAAGGTACGGCCGCCGCCGCGCTTTGGTGGCCGGATGCCGATACCGGCGCTGGGCAGCAGATCGACGGGCAGGGCGCCACTGCCGATCTGGCTGGCGCAGTCCTCGACGGTCACATCGCCATGAGCGCCGAGTGCTACCTGCAGGACCGGCAACACGCGCTCTGCCTGCGCGCGGATATCGGCGCGCGTGCGCGTCAGCAGGCGCAGCGTGGTCAACCGCTCGGCCAGGCGGTCGGGGTCGCGGTACAGTTGCAGCACCGCTTCCAGCGCCGCCAGCGTCATCTTGCCGACGCGCAGCGCGCGCTTCAGCGGGTTCTTCTTGATCTGCGCGATCAGGTCGGCGCGGCCGACGATCAGCCCCGCCTGCGGCCCGCCCAGCAGCTTGTCGCCGCTGAAGGTCACCACATCGGCCCCGGCGGCGATGGCGTCCTGCGGGCGCGGCTCGCGCGGCAGGCCCCAGCGCGCCATGTCGGCCAGTGCGCCACTGCCGAGGTCGACCATCAGCGGCACGCCGCGTTCGCGTGCCAGTGCGCCGAGTTCGGCTTCAGGCACGCTGGCGGTGAAGCCCTGAACCGCATAGTTGCTGGTGTGCACCTTCAGGATGAGCGCCGTCTTTGGCCCGATAGCCTCGGCATAGTCCTTCAGATGAGTGCGGTTCGTGGTGCCAACCTCGACCAGGCGGCAGCCGGCGCGCGCCATGATGTCGGGCAGGCGGAACGCGCCGCCGATCTCGATCAACTCGCCGCGCGAGACGATCACCTCGTGCTGCTGCGCCAGGGTGTTGAGCGCCAGCAGCACGGCGGCGGCATTGTTGTTCACGATGGTCGCACCGGCGCAGCCGGTGAGTTCGGCCAGCAGCGGCGTCACCACATCGTCGCGGTCGCCGCGCCCGCCATCGTCCAGGTCGTATTCCAGCGCGACTGCACCGCGCATGGCGGCGACGACGGCGGCCACTGCCTCGTCGGGCATCAGCGCGCGGCCGAGATTGGTGTGCAGCACCGTGCCGGTGAGGTTGAACACCCGCTTCAGGCGCGAGGCGGCCTGGGCATTCAGACGGGTACCGATGGTCGCGACGGTCGTGGCTTCATCGAGGGCGGGAAGGGGGCCACCGTGCTGCGCCGCCGCGCGCACCTCGGCCAGCAGGTCGCGCACCGCCATCAATACGGGCGCACGCCCATGGCGGTCAGCCAGCGCGGCGATCCCGGGCCAGTTGAGGATGCGGTCGACCGATGGCAGGCCGGCCAGATTGGGGCGTTTCTCCATGGCCGCCACAATAGGAGAGAGGCCAGCCCTACGTCACGTGCGCAGAAGCGGCTCCAGATCGGCCAGGCGGATCTTCATCGACGGCGTGCGCGGCAACTTGTCCAGCACGATGACCCGCGCCGGCACCTGGTAGGCCAGCAGGTGCTGCCCGGCAAAGGCGCGCAGCTCCGCCGCGTCGGGCCGGCGGCCTTCGACAGGTTCCACGAAGGCGACCGGCACCTGGCCCAGCCGGTCATCAGGCGCGCCCAGCACCGCGGCATCGGCAACGTCGGGGTGCTTGCGCAGTGCGTCGGCCACCGTGTCGGGCAGCACCTTGAAGCCGCCGCGGTTGATCGCCTGGTCGGCGCGGCCGTGGATGTAGAGGAAGCCGTCGCTGTCGAGCGAGGCGAGGTCGGTCGTGCGGATCCAGTCCGGACCCACGCGCTGCACCCGGGCCTCCATGATGCCGGTCGTGCCGGTGGGCAAATACTTGCCGCTGTCGGCATCGACGACGCGGATGGTGACGCCGGGGCGCGGCAGGCCAACGCTGCCACGCTTCTTGCGGCTCCACTCTGCCAGCAGCTCCGGCGTCCAGCCGACGATGACGCCGCAGAACTCGGTCGCGCCGAACGAACAGGACAAGGTGATGCCGTAGGTGTCCTCGAACCGCGTCTGCAGATCGACCGGCAGCATGCTGCCACCGACACCGGCGATCTTGACGCTTTCCAGGTCCGCCGCCGGCACATTGCCGTTGAGGATGGCGCGCAGGGCGGCGACGGGCAAAGCGATGCGGTTGGGCCGGTAGCGGCGCACGGTATCGAGCCACGAGTCCAGCTGGAACTTCTCGAACAGGACCAGCCGCTGGCCGCCGAACATCAGCGGGATGGTGTAGACAAGGCCGGCAATATTGCCGAGTGGGTAGACCAAAATGCCCGGTGCCTCGGCGGTGTGCGTAGCGCCGATGGCGTGGACCTTGGTGCTGTCGCGCACCACTTCCTCGAAGGTCGAAGTCTTGATCGGCACCCGCTTGGGCGCGCCGGTCGTGCCGCTGCTCAGCAGGTCGAAGGCGATGCCGGTATTGGTTTCGATGTTTGCATTGCTGCCGGGTTTCTCTAGGCCGGTAACTACTGTCGCCGCGCTGTCCGTATCGTGCCGCAACTCGATGCCGATGGCGCCTGTTTCGCGCACGGCCGCCTTCAGCTCCGGCGTCCAGTCCGCCGGGTCGGCGGCAACCACCGGCGCGCCCATGCGGCGCACATCGTCGGCGATGCGGGCGGTCGCCTGCGCGGAATAGACCATGCTGAGCCGCCGTCCCGCCGCCACCGCGCCAACCATCGCGGCGATATGCGCTGGCCGATTGCGCGCGACGAGGGCCACCTGCGTCCCGTGTGGCAGGCCGGCATTGGCGAGAATGGCGTCGAAGGCCGCCACTGCGTCGCCGAACCAGCGCCAAGCGTACCACTGCCCCGCAAATTCCAGCGCGGGCGCGTCGGCATCGTGCGGGTGCAATGCCGCGAGGTGGGTCATGCCGTTTGCTGCTCTTCCAGCTTCTTGTTGATGTTGTGGAAATAGGTCAGGTAGCCGACCGGCAGGCGCGCGCCGCCGTCCAGCCGCACGATGGCGCCCGACGTCCACGACGATTCATCGGCGGCGAAATAGACGCACAACGGTCCGACGTCATCGACCTCACCCAGCCGGTGCATCGGCGTGATGTCGATATTGCGCTTGGCGCGGCCGGGCGAGCGCGCGCTGGTGCTGTTCTCGGTCAGCACGATGCCCAGCGGGATCGCGTTGACGCGGATGCCCATATGGCCCCACTCGGTCGCCATGGTCGCGGTGATCGCCTCCAGCCCCGCCTTGGCCGCACCGTAGTGGCCGGTATTGGGGCAGGGGAAGGCGCCGCTGCGCGACGAGATGTTGATGATCGAGCCACCGCGGCTCATCGTGCGCGCCACGGCCTGTGCGGTGAATACCGCCGCCTTCAGGTTGAGGCCGACAACGCGGTCGAACTGTCCCTCGTCGATGTCCAGTAGCGGACCGACATCCTTCGGGTCGGCGCTGCCGGCATTGTTCACCAGGCAATCGACATAGCCGAACGTGTCGATGGCCTGCTTGACCATGCGCTCGCGATCTTCGCCCCTCGTGATGTCGGTCGGCACGACGAGCGTCTTGGCGCCCAGGCCGCGTGTTTCCTTGGCCGTTTCCTCAAGGTACGAAGCCGTGCGACCTGACAGGACCAGGTTGGCCCCGGCCTTTGCCATGGCGCGGCTGATGCCGCGGCCGACACCGCGGCCGCCGCCGGTCACGAGAACGGTTTTGCCCGACAAGGAAAACAATGGCTCCTCCCTCACATGCCATGATGAGCGCGGCCTGCGGGCTACGCTTGTTGGGGCAAGTGATGGACTATTGCGGCGCCGGGTTCAATACCCTGGCGGCAAAGTTCAGCCGGCTGATGCCAGGCGTAGCGGTTGCGCCATTGCAGCGGCAAACACCGTGCCGATCCCGACCAAAGTTGGCTGCGTGGTGTCCAGTGGCAAGGCGGCCCGGGCCATCTCGCCCAGCGTGCCGCACCACCTTTGCTCGTTGGGGCGTGAGACACCGGATATGCCGACGACCGGCGTCGAGTCCGCCAGGCCGTGGCTGTGCAGCTTGTCGGCCACGGCGCGGCTGGTGCGGCCGGCCATGTAGAAGATCAGGCTGGTCTGCGCGTCGGCAAGGCCCCGCCAGTCCAGGTCTTCCGGCAGTTCGCCATTGCGCGCATGGCCGGTGACGAAGCGCACCGAATGGGCATGGTCGCGGTGGGTCAACGATACACCGAGGCTGGCCGCCGCGGCGAGTGCGGTGGTGATGCCGGGCACCACATCGACGGCGATGCCGGCCGCTTCCAGTTGCGCGATCTCCTCGCCCGCGCGACCGAAGATCATCGGGTCGCCCGACTTCAGGCGCACCACGCGCCGGCCACTCTTCGCCAGCTTGATCATCAGGGCATTGATATCGTCCTGGCGGCAGCTTTCGCGGCCGCCGCGCTTGCCGACCATGAATCTTTTGGCCTCGCGCCGCGCCAGGTCCAGCACCTCGTCGGATACCAGGTCGTCGAACAGGATCGCGTCGGCGTTCTGCAGCGCGCGCAGCGCCTTGATGGTGAGCAGGTCCGCGTCGCCCGGCCCGGCACCGACCAGGGTCACGCGGCCGCTGCTCGTTGGCTGCGCCTGCGACAGCAGGCTGGTCAGCGTCGCCGGCGTCTTGGCGATGAAGGCGAGGTCGGCAAAGCGGGTCCAGAACGCGGTGCGTTGCGCCATGTCCGGGAACCGCCGAGCAATATCGGCGCGGACGGACTTCGCGAGCGCCGCCCAGTCCGACAGCTGTGCCGGCAGCAGCGCCTCGATCCGCCGCCGGATCGCCTGGCCCAGGATTGGCGCGCCGCCGTCGGTGGAGATCGACACGATGACCGGCGAGCGGTTGACGATGGAGCCGAACTGCGCGTCGCAAAAGGCCGGCCGGTCGATCACTGAACACAGGGCGCCGGCCTCCCGGGCTGCCCTGCGGAAACGCTCTGCTTCGTCGTTGTTCGCGCAATCGGCAATCGCCATGGCCGCACCGGCCAGGTCTGCCGCCTGCCAGTCGCGCTCGATCAGGCAAACATCCATCGCCCGCATCTCCGCACATGGATCGGCGGCATAGACGTCCACAGCCGCACCTGCTGCCACCAGCAACTCGGCCTTCCACGCTGCCGCCTCGCTGCCGCCGGCCACGACGGCGCGGCGGCCGTGCAGGTCCAGGAACACCGGCAGCTTGGCCAGTGCCTGGATGCGCGGCGCGCCTGTTTCAGACGGCGTTCTGGAGGGCTTTTGCATCGATCATCTTTCGGATTTCGCTGCGGCACGAGCCGCAATTGGTGCCGGCGCGCGTCTTTTCGCCTACGGCCTCGACGGTGGTGCAGCCATCGTCGGTGATCGCGCGGTTGATTTGGTTCAGGCCGACGCCAAGGCAGGCGCACAGGATGGGGCCCGGATCATCGGCGGCGTTGCCCGTGCGGCCGGCCAGCAGGCGCAGGCGGTCCTTGGCCGTGATGGCGGGCAGACCCAATTGCGCCGCCAGCCATGTGCGCGACAGGGCCACCGGTTCCGGCGCCACGAACAGCGCGCCGGCCAGGCGGTCGCCATCGAACGCGGCCAGGCGGTGCCTTTTTCCCGCAGTGTCATGATAGGCCAACAATTCGGTGTTGATGCCGAACAGGTCGCGGGCAAAGGCATGCCAGTCGACGACAGCGCGGCGGTCGGCCAGCTCCACCCGGCAGCCGTCCTCGGCCTTCGCCACGACCCAGTACCCGGCGTCGATCTGGCGCGGCTCCCGGTCGAGCACGGCGAAGCCGTACCAGGCGGCGGTAAACAGGCGCACCTCGACGGGCGTGAATTTCAGTTCCGGCTGGCCGGAAATCGGATCGACATGCGAGCCGGTCAGCGCGTCTACCCGCGCGTTCGACGCCTGCCGGTCGGTCCAGTGCAGCGGCGCGAACACCGAGCCGCGCCGCTGGCCGGGCGATATCTGCGCCCTCACAATGACGCGGCCCTGGGCGCTGACGATTTCCACCAGCGAGGCCGGGCTTATGCCACGCGCCGCCGCGTCGTCCGGATGCAGTTCGGCGAACGGTTCGGCGATGTGGCCCATCAGGCGCGGCGAACGCGCTGTGCGCGTCATCGTGTGCCACTGGTCACGTACCCGGCCGGTGTTGAGCACCAGCGGAAACTCGGGCGAGGTGGCCGAGGCCGGCGCCTTGAACGGCGTCGGCACCAGACGCGCGCGCTTGTCGCGCGTGTAGAAAGAGCCATTGGAAAACAGGCGCACGTCGGGTGCGCCGGCCACCGGCTTCGCGTGCAGCGGCCACTGGAACGGCTGCATCACCTCGTACTCGTCGCGGCTGATGCCGGCCAGCGGCGAAATGTCGAAGTCGCGTCGGCCGCTATTCTCGACCCCGGACAGCTCGGCATGCTCGGCGAACACCTCGGCCGCGTTCTGGTAGGCGAAGGCATTGGTCCAGCCGAGGCGCTTGCCCACCTCGGCGAAGATCCACCAGTCGGGCTTGGCTTCGCCCGGCAGCGGCAGGAAGGCCCGCTGGCGCGAAACGCGGCGTTCGGAATTGGTGACGGTGCCGTCCTTCTCGCCCCAGGCGGCGGCGGGCAGCAGGACATCGGCGGTGCGCGTCGTGTCGGTGTCCCGCACCACGTCAGACACGACCACGAACGGGCAGGCATGCAAGGCCGCGCGGACGAAATCGGCATTCGGCATGCTGTCGACCGGGTTGGTGCCGGCGATCCAGATCGCCTTCACCTTGCCCTCGTGCGCGGCGCGGAACAGGTCGACCGCCTTCAGGCCTGGCCGGTCGGCCATACGTGGCGCGTGCCAGAACCCGCCGACGATGCGTCGATGCTCCGGGTCCTCGATGTCCATGTGCGCGGCCAGCTGGTTGGCCAAGCCGCCGACCTCGCGCCCGCCCATGGCGTTGGGCTGGCCGGTGATGGAGAACGGCCCCATGCCAGGCTTTCCGATCCGGCCGGTGAACAGGTGGCAGTTGATGATGGCGTTGGTCTTGTCGGTGCCGCTGCTCGACTGGTTCACGCCTTGCGAGAAGGCAGTTACAACGCGCTCGGTGCGGGTGAACAGGTCGTAGAAGATCTTGAGGTTGTCGATCTCCAGGCCGGTCGCGGCGGCGACCGCGGTGAGGTCCTGCTTGCGGGCAGTGGCGAGTGCTGGCGGCGCACCGGACGTATGGCCGTCGACAAAGGCGCGGTCCACATGCCCGCCGGCCTCAAGATGCGCCAGCAGGCCGTTGAACAACGCCACGTCCGATCCTGGCGCCAGCGGCAGGTGCAGATCGGCGGCCTCGGCCGTCATGGTGCGGCGCGGATCGATCACCACGAGCCGCATGTGGGGTTGCGCCGCTTTCGCCGCCGCCAGGCGCTGGAACAGGACCGGGTGGCACCAGGCCAGGTTCGAACCGACGAGGACGACGAGGTCGGCCAGTTCCAGGTCGGCATAGGTGCCGGGCACGGTATCGGCGCCGAACGCCCGCTTGTGTCCCGCGACGGCGGACGCCATGCACAGGCGAGAATTGGTATCGATATTGGCCGAGCCGATGAAGCCCTTCATCAGCTTGTTGGCGACGTAGTAGTCTTCGGTCAGGAACTGGCCGGAAACATAGAAGCCGACTGAATCAGGGCCGTGGCGCTTGATGGTATCGGCCAGCTTCCCGGCAACTAGGTCGAGGGCCTCGGTCCAGCCGGTGCGCCGGCCACCGACCATCGGATACAGCAGGCGGCCTTCCAACCCGATAGTTTCAGATAGCGCCGAACCCTTTGAACACAGCCGGCCAAGATTGGCGGGATGGCTCTCGTCGCCCGACACCGTTACGCCGCCGGTCCCGCTCGGCCGCACGACCAGTCCGCAGCCGACGCCGCAATAGGGGCAGGTCGTTTTGGTTTCCAGTGGCTCGCGCGGGGTGACGAGCATTGCCGTGCTCAGGCGGCCCGGCGGGCGAACGCGGCCAGCGACATCAGGATGCGGCCGTCCTCGACCCGCACGGCGACGCGATTGGCGCAGCCCGCGTCCTCGCCCTCGGCGGCGCCGGTCGCCAGGTTGATCACCAGGTTGTGCAGCGGGCACGTCACGGTCTGACCCTGCACGATGCCCTGGGATAGTGGTCCGGCCTTGTGCGGGCAACGGTCGAACAGCGCATAAATCCGATCGTCGGCGGTGCGGAACACGGCCACGTCGCCTTGCGCCGTCTTCACAACTCGGGCGCCGCGCGCTGGTATATCCGACACCACGCCGATCTTGATCCAGTCGCCGATCTCGAAGCCGGTCGCCGTGCTGTCCATTATGCAGGCTCCAGCATGCTGAGGTCGGCCATCGGCTTGAACTCGCGATCGAAGGCCGGGGTCGTGCGCTCAGCCCATGGGTCGCTCTGGGCGAACCGCTGCGAATAGACGAAGCGGCCGAACAAGGCGCGCCGGCGCTCGCCGTCATCGACGATCTGGGTGCGCACATGGTCCAGCCCGATGCGCTCCATCCATTTCCAGATGCGGTCCAGGTAGCGGGCCTGTTCGCGGTACATCTGCATCAGCGCGCCGCAATATTCCATGACCTCGGCCTCGGTCGCGACCTTGCACAACAGGTCGGTCTGCCGCACGTGCAGGCCGGCGGCGCCGCCAATGTGGATCTCGTAGCCTGACTCGACGCAGACAATGCCGATGTCCTTGACCGTCGCCTCCGCGCAATTGCGCGGACAGCCGGAGACACCCATCTTCAGCTTGGCCGGTGTCCAGCTGCCCCAGGTGAAGCGCTCGATCTTGATGCCGAGGCCGGTGGAATCCTGGGTGCCGAAGCGGCACCACTCGGTGCCGACGCAGGTCTTCACCGTGCGCAGCGCCTTGCCATAGGCGTGACCCGAAACCATGCCGGCCGCGTTCAGATCGGCCCAGACGGCCGGCAGATCTTCCTTCTTCACGCCCAAAAGGTCGATGCGCTGGCCGCCGGTCACCTTCACGGTGCGGATGTTGAACTTGTCCGCCACGTCGGCGATGGCGCGCAGCTCGTTCGGTGTGGTCACGCCGCCCCACATGCGCGGCACGACCGAATAGGTGCCGTCCTTCTGGATGTTGGCGTGCACGCGCTCGTTGATGAAACGCGACTGGCTGTCGTCCACATATTCGCCGGGCCAGGTGGCGATGAGATAGTAGTTCAACGCCGGACGGCACTTGTGGCAACCGCAGCTGGTCTTCCACTCCAGTTCCTGCATGACGGCGGGAATGGTCTTCAGGCCCTTGGCGACGATCAGCCGCCGCACGTCGTCATGCCCCAGATCGGTGCAGCCGCACATGGCGACCGATTCCACTGCCTTGAAGCCATCGCCCAGCGTCAATGCCAGCAGCTTCTCGACCAGGCCGGTGCACGAGCCGCACGAGGCCGAGGCCTTGGTCGTCTTTCGCACGCCGTCGACATCGGTCAGCTTGTTCTGCTGGATGGCGGTGACGATTTTGCCCTTGCAGACGCCGTTGCAGCCGCAGATTTCCGCATCATCCGGCAAGGCTGCAACGGCTGCCAAAGGGTCCGCTTGGGTGCCTCCCGCGAAGCTCTGGCCGAAGATCAAGGTGTCGCGCAGGTCGGCAATATCCGCGCCCTCGCGCAGCTTCTGGAAGAACCACGCGCCATCCTCAGTATCGCCATACAGCACGGCGCCGATGATGCGGTTTTCCTTGATGACCAGCCGCTTGTAGACGCCCTGTGCCGCGTCGCGCAGCACGATCTCCTCGCGGTCCTTGGCCTCGGCGAAATCGCCGGCCGAGAACAGGTCGATGCCGGTGACCTTCAGCTTGGTCGCCGTTACCGAGCCGCTATAGGCAACGGGCTCATTCATCAGTGTCTTGGCCAGCACACCCGCCATTTCATAGAGCGGCGCAACCAGCCCGTAGCAGGCACCGCGATGCTCGACGCATTCGCCGAGCGCAAGAATGTCCGGATCGGAGGTGACCATCTGGTCATCGACTACGATGCCACGATTAACCGTCAGGCCCGCGTCCTTGGCCAGCGCGCCGTTCGGCCGGATGCCGATGGCCATGACCACCAGGTCGGCGGGAAGGCGGGTGCCGTCTTCCAGTTCGACGGCCTGCACCTTGTCCTCGCCCAGGATCGCCTTGGTATTGGCGCCGGTGAGCACGCGGATGCCGCGATCCTCGATGGCCTTGCGCAACAGGTAGCCCGCGGCGGGGTCCAGCTGGCGTTCCATCAACGTCGGCATCAGGTGCACGACGGTCACCTTCATGCCCTGCTCGGCCAGGCCGGCAGCCGCTTCCAGGCCCAGCAGGCCGCCGCCGATCACGACAGCCTGGCCGCGCGACTTGGCGGCCACAATCATCGCATCGACATCGTCGAGGTCGCGGTAGGTCAGGACCCCAGGCAGGTTGTGGCCCGGCACCGGGATGATGAACGGCACCGAGCCGGTGGCGATCACCAGCTTGTCGTAGGGCACGGTCAGGCCGTTATCGGTGCTGACCGTCCTGGCGGCGCGGTCGATGGCGGTGACGCGGGTGCCCTTGTGCAGGGTGATGCCGTGTTCGATGTACCAGCCATCGCCGTGGATGACGATCTGCTCGTAGGTCTTTTCGCCTGACAGCACGGGCGACAGCATGATGCGGTCGTAATTCACCCGCGGCTCGGCGTTGAAGATGGTCACGGCATAGCGGTCGGGTGCCTGTTCGACGAGCTTTTCCAGCATGCGCCCCGGCGCCATGCCGTTGCCGACAATGACCAGCTTCTGCTTCATGACGGGTGCCTGGGTCATGCCGCGTGCGCCTTGGGCGCGCGATGGCGGGCATAGAGGAACTCCATGATGGCCTGGCGGCAGCGGGCATATTCCGGCTCGCCCGCCAGCTTCAGCCGGTCGCGCGGGTGCGGCAGGCGGACGTCGAGGATTTCACCGATTGTCGCCGCCGGCCCGTTGGTCATCATCACCACGCGGTCGGACAGCAGCACCGCCTCGTCCACGTCGTGCGTGATCATGATGACGGTGTTGTCCAGCTTGGCATGCAGCTCCATGACGGTGTCCTGCAGCGTCGCGCGGGTCAGCGCATCCAGCGCGCCGAACGGCTCGTCCAGCAGCAGGACCTTGGGTTCCATGGCCAGCGCGCGGGCAATGCCGACGCGTTGCTTCATACCGCCCGAGATTTCGTGCGGCCGCTTTTCCAGCGCATTGTCCATGCCGACCAGGGCCAGGTTGTGCCGGACCCAGGCATCGCGTTCGGCGGCGCTCTTGCTCTTGCCGTGCACCTTGTCCACCGCCAGTTTCACGTTGTCGTAGACGGTCAGCCACGGGAGCAGCGAATGGTTCTGGAACACGACCGCGCGGTCGGGTCCGGGCGAGGTGACCTCGGTACTCCCCAGGATGACGCCACCCGTGGTCGCGCGGTTGAGCCCGGCGACAACATTCAGCACCGTCGATTTGCCGCAGCCGGAATGGCCGATGATCGAGATGAACTCGCCCTTGGCGACATTGAGGTTGATGTCGCGCACCGCGACATAGGGGCCATTCTGCCCGCTGAAGGTAACGCCGACGCCCGAAATGCTGAGATATGCGCTCATTATGGCTCCAGGTCAGGCAATCGCATCCCGCTTCGCAGCGGGCTGCGCGGGAACGGAATCGGTTGCAGGAAAGGTGGCGCCGTCGAACGCCGCATCCGGGCCCATGGCGATGGGGCCGGTGGCAGCTGCCATCAGCCACTGGCCCGCGTGGATGCCTTCGGGCTTGCGGTCGATGGTGGGGTACGGCAGGTCCAGGCCGCGCGCGGCCTCGCGATAGATGTCGGTACGATAGACAGCATCGGCCGCAGCATTGATATCGGTGCCGGCATCCAGGTGGCCCCAGCGCCGCATCTGCTGCAGCCACCATTCCGCCTGCGACCGCCACGGAAAGTTGGCGGCGTAGCGGTGGAAGACGATGTGATCGGGCGAGGATTCCGGCAGGCTGCCGCTCTGGTACAGCACGTTGCCGAGCAGCGGCAGTTTCAGCACCTCGAACGAGGCACCGACATATTCCGGCCGGGCCAGGAACGTGGCGGCCTCAAGGCGGTTCTCCGGCCGGTCGATCCATTGCGCCGCTTCCAGCAGCGCCATCAGCAGTGCCACGTGCGTTGAGTGATTGCGGTCGGCCCAGTCCTGGTTGACGGCGAAAACTTTCTCTGCGCGGTTGTTCCACAGCTCGTATGTGGTCACCGCGATGCGGCCGAGGCCGACCAGCACCGACTGCTGGTTCCACGGGTCGCCAACGCAGTAACCGTCGATGGAGCCGGATGCCAGGTTCTCGAACATGCGGTGCGGCGGCACGACGACCAGGCGCACATCACGGTCCGGGTCGATGCCGGCCGATGCCATCCAGTAGCGCAGTTCGTAATTGTGCGTGGAGAAGGGGAACGTCACCGCGAAAGTCAGCGGCGCCTTGCCCTGCGCCTTGTCCTGGTCGATCACCTTCTTCAGGGCGCGGGCCGAATTGATGCGGCCGGCACAGGCGGGCGCATCGGCTGCCTCCATCCGCTCCGCCACATGGTTGGCGACGGTGATGGCGTTGCCGTTCAGGTTCAGCACGAACGCCGTCACCTGCGCCTTGCGGATATTGCCGATGCCGAGCGTGGCGGCCAGCGGCATGGTCGCCAGCATGTGCGCGCCGTCCAGCGCGCCGAGGGCGACCTTGTCGCGGATATTGGCCCAGGATGGCTCGGGCGAGAGTTCAACCTCCAGGCCGTGCTTCTGGAACAGCCGCTGCTCGGCGGCGACGAAGAGCAGCGCCGCGTCCATCAGGGGGATGAACCCCAGACGGAGAGGGCTGCGCTTCAGGATGGCCGGCGCCTTGACGGTCACGGTCGCGTCCTCAACCGGCCGACATGCCGCCGCTCACCCACTTGCCGATCATCGCGATGATGCGGTCGAGGATGAAGCCGACAAGGCCGACATAGATGAGTGCCAGGATGATCTCGCTGATCAACGAACTGTTCCAGGCATCCCAGATGAAGAAGCCGATGCCGACGCCGCCGATCAGCATTTCGGCCGCAACAATGGCCAGCCAGCTGAGGCCGACGCCGATCTTCAGGCCCGTGAACATGAACGGCACCGTCGCCGGCAGCATGATCTTGAAGAAATATTCGGCGCCATTGAGCTGCAGCACGCGTGAGATGTTGCGGTAGTCCTGCGGAATGTTCCGGATGCCGACTGCGGTGTTCAGGATGATCGGCCAGATCGCCGTGATGGCGATGACGAAGATTGCCGAAGGTTCCGCCTGCCTGAGCGCGGCGAGCGACAGCGGCAGCCAGGCCAGCGGCGGCACGGTGCGAAACACCTGGAAAATCGGGTCCAGACCGCGGAAGGCCAAGGTCGACTGGCCGACCAGCACGCCCAGCGCGATACCCACGACGGCGGCGATGGAGAAGCCCATGGCGACGCGCTTCAGGCTCGACGCCAGGTGCCAGAACAGGCCCTTGTTCATGCCGCCCTTGTCGAAGAACGGATCGACAATCAGTGTCCAGGTGTCACTGACCACCTTTGACGGCGGCGGCAGCGGCGAGCCGGCGCGCGAACAGGCGATCTCCCAGATCGCGAGCAGGAGGGCGAGGAATAGTAGCGGGGGGACCACCCGCGCCGCCGCCGCCTTGCCCCCGGCGACAAGCCGGGGGACGAGGCTGGCGGGAAGCAGGCCTTCGCCCAGGCCGGACTTGGCGAAAGTATCTGCCTTGATCGTCATGCGAAGCTCCGTCTCTAGACGCGGGTAATGCCCAGGCTTTTCAGGTAGGCGGCAGGGTTGGCCGGATCGAAGACCTTGCCGTCGAAGAAGGTTTCCTTGCCGCGCGAGGTTGAGGTCGGGATCTCGGCCGCGGCGACGCCCAGCGACTTCGCCGCATCGCGCCACAGGTCCTCGCGGTTCACCTGGGCAATCAGTGCCTTGGTGTCGGTGTCGGCCGGCAGGTAGCCCCAGCGAATGTTCTCGGTCAGGAACCACAGGTCGTGGCTCTGGTACGGGTAGGACGCGAAGTCACGCCAGAACTTCATGACCAGCGGGCTGTCGAGACCCACCTTCACCTTCCGGCCGGCGTCGCCGTAGTCGATCTCGCCGCTCTGGCGGTCGAGAATGTCCTCGACCGGCACCTTGAACCAGTCGCGGCCGCCGACGATGGTGCAGAGTTCCTTCTTGTTCTCCGGCTTGTCCGACCACATTTGCGCTTCCTGGACGGCCATGATGATGGCCTTCGTCGCCTTCGGGTTCTTCTCCACCCAGTCGGCGCGGATGCTCAGCGACTTTTCAGGGTGGTCCTTCCACAACTCGCCGGTCACCAGCGCGGTGAAGCCGATACCCTGGTGGACGAGCTGGGAGTTCCACGGCTCGCCGACGCAGAAGGCCTCCATGGTGTTGACCTTCATGTTGGCCACCATCTGCGGCGGCGGCACGGTGATGGTCGAGACGTCCTTCTCCGGATCGATGCCGTTCGCGGCCAGCCAGTAGCGCATCCACATGTCGTGGGTGCCGCCGGGAAAGGTCACCGCGCACTTGATTTCCTTGCCGTCCGCCTTGGCCTTCTTGAAGGCGGCGCCGAGGGTCTTGGCGTTGGTGGTCACGCCCATGTTGGCGTACGTCTTGGAGACCGAGATCGACTGGCCGTTGGTGTTGAGTCGCGCCAGCATCGACATCGGGATCTTTACGTTGCCCTTGGTGATCTTGCCGGTGCTGATCAGGTAGGGCATCGGCGTCAGGATGTGGGCGCCGTCAATGCCGCCGCTGCCCGCGCCCAGTTCGATATTGTCGCGCGTGGCGCCCCACGAGGCCTGCTTGGCGATGTTCATCTCGGTCAGGCCGTACTTCGCGAACAGGCCCTTTTCCTGCGCGATGATCAGCGGCGAGGCGTCGGTCAGCGCGATATAGCCCAGCGTGGTACCCTTGACCTCGGGCCCCGCGGCCTGCGCAAACGCACCCGACGGGAATTGCGCCCGTGTCGCGGCCAGCAGCGCCAGTGCGCCCGCGCCACCCTTCAAAACGCTCCGACGGTTAAACCCCACGCCCTTGTTCAGCACCATGTCGCCCGGCTTGCTCATCGTTGCTCTCCGTCTGTGCCGCCCCACGCGGCGGGCAATAAAAAAGGCGTCCGCAACCACTGCCAAAAGGCAGCATCGCTGGACGCCATTGTCCGAATTCAATTTCTGGAACCGCTGGGGTTCCGCCGCACGACGCGCCATTGCGCCGCACAAACTTAACTAAGCAGTAACCGTGCCAGTCGCCGATGTGCGGGTTAGTTGATATTTTTCAATAAGTTAATCGGGCGTCTAAATTTCAGGCCAGATATTGCAGTGCACAAAAAAGGGGCGGTTATGCTTTCACCCTGTGCAGCGGCCTATTTTTTCTTCAGCACGCCGGCAAAGGCGATAAGCGCCTCGGCCACTTCGCCCAGCCGCTGCTGCCGGTCCATGGCCAGGCGCTGCAGCGCGGCATGCGCGGCCTCCTCGGTCAGGCCGCGCTCGCGCATCAGGATCGCCTTGGCGCGGTCGATCAGCTTGCGGTCGGCGAGGGTGTCCTTGGTCTTCTTCAGTTCGTCGCGCAACGCCTGGAATTCGCGGAACCGGGCGATGGCGACGTCGAGGATCTGCTTCACCCGCTTGGGGTCCAGCCCGTCGATGATGTAGGCGGAAACGCCTGCCTGCATGGCCTGCTGGATGTTTCCCTCGTCCGACTGGTCGACGAACATGACGATCGGCCGCGGCTGCTCGGCATTGATCTGGCGCATGCTCTCGATGGTGTCGCGGCTCGGCGATTCGATATCGACGATGATGACGTCCGGCGACGTGTCGCGGACCTTGGCCGCCGTCAGCATGTTGGGCAATACCTGCGCCACAAGGTCGTAGCCGTGGCCGCGCAGCGCCTCGTCCAGCCATGCGGCACGGTCGGGGTTCTCGTCCACCAGGAGAATGCGCAGGCCACTCAAGTTGTGATCGTCCGATTTGGTAAAGTGGGATATAGGCAGCAAGAGCCGTGCCACCATCTGGCATGATATCAGGTGCGCTTGTCGCGGTGCGACCCCGCTGTTAGCTTCGCCCGCGTTTGCGCGGGACTAAGGGGACGGTGCCAGGTGAAAGTCGCTCTCGAACTGGATACAGCGGGTTTTGCGACCCTGACCATCGATCACGTGGAAAAGCGCAACGCGCTGACCGCCGACATGCGTCGCCAGATGGAAGATCACCTCCGCGCCGCCATGTCCGACGACAATGTGCGCGCCCTCATCCTGACGGGCGCGGGCGGCATGTTCTGTGCCGGCGTCGATGTCGATCACCTGAAGCAGCGCGGCATTACCGGCGCCCGCGCGCGTTATCGCGACGCAGTCCTGCCGTTCGTTCGTGCGCTGGCAAAATTCGACAAGCCGGTTATTGCCGCCGTGGCTGGCCCGGCGGTCGGCATCGGCTGGAGCCTGGCGCTTGCCTCCGACATCATCCTGGCTGGCGCCTCGGCGCGGTTCGGCTCGCCCTTTACCCGGCTTGGCCTCGCTCCCGATGGCGGCCTGGTCTATTTCCTCACCCGTCGCGCCGGTCTGACCAAGGCAAAAGACCTCGTCTTCTCCGGTCGCACCATCGGGGCGGAAGAGGCGCTGCAGTCCAGCCTGGTCAACCAGGTGCTTCCCGATGCCGACCTGCTGCCGACCGCGCGCAAGATGGCAGCTGATTTCGCGGCAGGGGCCACCTTTGCCTATCAGCTGACCAAGCGCCTGTTCCACGTCAGCGATGCGACGACGCTGGACGAATATCTCGAAGCCGAACTGCTGATCCAGCCCCAGCTGATGGAAAGCGAAGATCATCAGGAAGGACTCGCCGCATTCCGCGCCAAGCGCAAGCCCGACTTCAAGGGCCGTTGATCAGGCTCGCTTCCTGCCACTCGGTTCGCGCCGGATCACCATCGAATAGCTGAACCGGTCCAGCGGGTGCAGGCTGAACGAGACTTCCAGCACGCGCTGCTTTGCTGATTTGTAGACGCGCTCGATCTCCAGCGCCGCCGAGCCCGCTTTGGCGTCCAGCCCCGTGGCGACTGCCCTGGGGATGACAGCCGCGCGCAGCGTCTGCCCCACTTCCTCGATCCGCTCGCCCGACTGCTTCTCGATCAGGCCGAAGACCGAGCCGGTATTGCGCTTCAGCAGCGTGCCAACACGCGCGAGGCTGGCGTGAATATAGACCTCGACCCAGCAGATCGGCGGCTCGTCCGCCTGCACGTAGCGATAGCCGGTCACATACAGCCAGCGGCGTCCCGGACTGCAGTTCAGCCGTGCCGCCAGCTTGCCATCCGCGGTCACCATCGCCGTGCGGTCAATCTCGAAGCGGGTGTCCCGGGCGTATTGCAGCAGCTCCGACAGCGACGACACTGCATGGACGTAGCGTCGCGGCTCTCCCGATCCCGTCACGACCGAGCCCGAGCCCTGCCGCGATGAGATCAGCCCCGCCTCGCGCAGGTGCCGCAACGCCTCGCGCAAGGTGTGCCGGCTCACATTGAACTGGCGGCACAGCGCGGCTTCCGTCGGCAGGCGGGCGCCTACTGCCATCTTTCCTGAAAGGATGTCTGCCGACAGCGCACGGACGATCTTCATGTACAGCGGGCCGGCGGCGTCGATCGCCCTGCCCGGTCCCGTCTTTTTACCTGCCCTGACTGGCATTTGTGCCGTTTCCCCTTTGCGCCCGTCTGGCGCGCGGCCATTCTACCGGCAATTCCGTCGCACGGCTGCGCCAGCGTCGCCGCGGCGTCAAAAATAATTTGTCCGAACAACAAAAACAGGGCAAAACCCCTGCGGTTCTTTCCAGGCAAGAATGAGGTCCCACGTGGCCGGTAGCGACACGACGTCCGCAGCGGATTCCGAGCAGACCGCAATCATCCTCGACAGTGTTGACCGCTTCCTGGAACGGCATGTCCGCCCCTATGCGCAGAAGCTGGAACACGACGACATTTACCCTGAGGAAATTGTCGGCCACATGAAGGAACTGGGCCTGTTCGGCGCCATCATCGCGCAGGAATATGGCGGCCTCGGCCTGTCTGCTTCGGTCTATGCCAAGATCGTCGAGCGCATCGCCACGGTGTGGATGTCGCTGACCGGCATTTTCAATTCGCACCTGATCATGGCCAGCGCGGTGCAGCGCTTCGGCACGGCGGAACAGAAGCAGCGCTTCCTGCCGCGCTTCGCCACCGGTGAGATTCGCGGCGGCCTGGCCCTGACCGAACCCGATTGCGGCACCGATCTGCAGGCGGTGCGCACGCTCGCAAAAAAGGGCACCGACGGGAACTACACCATCAACGGCACCAAGACGTGGATCAGCAACGGCATCTATGGCCAGTGCTTCGCCCTGCTGGTGAAGACCGACCCGGCGGCCAACCCGCGCCACAAGGGCATGAGCCTGTTCCTGGCCGAGAAGCGTGACGGCTTTCGCGTCAGCCGCAAGCTGGAGAAGCTGGGCTACAAGGGTATTGATTCCGCCGAACTGATCTTCGAGGACTACAAGATCGATGCCGATTGCCTGATCGGCGGCGTCGAGGGCAGGGGACTGCAGCACGCGCTGGGCGGGCTGGAACTCGGCCGCATCAATGTCGCCTCGCGCGGCGTCGGCGTGGCCCAGGCGGCTTTGGACGAAGCGGTGTCGTACAGCCAGATCCGCCACACCTTCGGCAAGCCGATCTGCGAGCACCAGGCGATCCAGCTTAAGCTGGGCGATATGGTCACACGCGTCCACGCCAGCCGCCTGCTGGTCCAGTACGCCGCCGAGGCCTACGACGCCGGCCGCCGCTGCGACATGGAGGCCGGCATGGCCAAACTGTTCGCCACCGAGGCGGCGATGGAGAACGCGGCCGAATCGATGCGCATCCACGGCGGCTACGGTTATTCGAAGGAGTTCATCGTCGAGCGCCTGTACCGCGACGCGCCGCTGCTGGTGATCGGCGAGGGCACCAACGAGATGCAGCGCATGATCATCGCGCGGCAGGTACTGGAACGCAGCAAGAGCGGCAAGAAGGCCTAAGCAGAATGAGCGACGAACCGCGCGGCAATTTCTTCGAGGATTTCAAGACCGGCAATACCTACAAGCACTGGCCGGGCCGGACGATCACCGAAACTGACAACATCCATTTCAGCCTGCTGACCATGAACCAGCACCCGCTGCACTGCGATGCAAACTTCGCGGCAGGGACCGAGTTCGGCAAGCCGCTCGTCAACAGCACGCTGACGCTGGCCATCGTCGTCGGCATGACCGTCGCCGACATCAGCATCAACGCAATTGCCAATCTGGGCTGGCGCGACATCCGGCTGACTGCGCCGGTGTTTCCGGGCGACACCATATACGCGCGCTCCACCGTCATCGACGTGCGCGAAAGTGGTTCCCGCCCTGGCGCCGGCGTAGTGACGACCAAGACCGAGGGCTACAAGGCTGACGGTACGGTCTTCATGACGTTCGAGCGCATCAGCCTCATCCCCAAGCGTGCGTCAGGTCCCTCGGGTCGCGCTAAATAGGCATGGACGACAAGGCCTCCCTGTCGCGGACGCTGGCGAATTTCGCCGCAACCTTGCGGCTGGAGGACGTGCCGGCTGGAATCCGCGAGCGCGCGAGGCTGCACATCCTGGACTCGCTCGGTATCGCGATGGCTTCCGGCGGCTACGACTTCGCCGCCGTCACGCTCAAGGCGCTGCAGGGCCTCGGTGGCTCCGGTTCGCATGCGGTCATCGGGTTTTCCGAGGGCCTGCCGCTGCGCGACGCGGTGGCGATGAACGGCCTGCTGGTCCACGGCCTCGACTACGACGACACCCACACGGCCAGCGTGGTGCATACCTCCGCTGGCATCTTTCCTGCGGCTTTCGGCCTTGCCTGCGAACATGGCCTCGACGGTCGTGATCTGCTCGCCGCCTACATCATCGGCGTCGAGACCTCGGCCCGCATTGGTGCGGCAGCTGGGGGTGCGTTCCACAAGGCGGGTTTCCACCCGACCGGCGTGGTCAACGCTTTCGGCGCTGTCCTTGCCGCCGGCCGGCTGACCGGGCTCAGCACCGACCAGCTTGTGGATGCGCAGGGCATCGCGCTGTCCATGGCGTCGGGCGGCCTGGAATTCCTGTCCGATGGTGCCTGGACCAAGCGCCTGCATCCGGGCTGGGCCGCCATGGCGGGCGTGACCGCGGCGGCGTTCGCGAAGGCGGGCTTCAAGGGGCCGTCGCAGGCCTATGAGGGCCGCTTCGGCCTGTTCAAAACTTACGCAGCTGGCGCAACCTTCGACGCTACCTTCTTCGAACGCCTCGGCGACGACTGGGAAACCGGCAAGGTGGCGATCAAGCCGTTCCCCGCCTGTCACTTCAATCACGCCTTCATCGATGCCGCGCTGGCGCTGCGCGACGAAGTCGATCCCGGGGCCATTACCGGAATCACCGCCCTGGTGCCTGCCGGCATTGTCGATGTGGTGTGCGAGCCGCAAGCGGCGAAGCACGCGCCGCAAAGTGCCTACGAGGCGCAATTCAGCCTCCAATATGCCGTGGCCACCGCGCTGCTGCGTGGACGCTTCACGTTGGATGAACTGGAGCCGCCGGCGCGGACCGATCCGCGCGCCGCAGCGCTGGCGGGCAAGGTCTCCTATATTCTCGATCCGGACAGCCCGTACCCCCGTTACTATTCCGGCGAGCTTGTGATCGCGATGACCGGCGGACGAGAGATTCGCCACCGCGAATCCATCAACCGTGGCGCCGATGCCAGGCCACTGTCGGCGGCCGATATCGTCGAAAAATATCGCGCCAATGCCGGCCGCCGCTTTGGGCCGGACCGGGTCGAGCGCCTGCTGGCCGTCGTCATGGACCTGGAAAAGCAGCCTGACATGGCCGCTTTGCGTCAGGCCCTTGCCGCTCCCTAGGGCCTTCAGTATAGGAAGCAGCGCAGGAAACGTCAGGAACGGGCATGAGCATCAAGGGTCAGGCATATATCGTCGGCGCATTCGAGCATCCGACCCGGATGGCGCCCGAGAAGAGCAGTCCACAGCTTCACGCCGAGGTCGCGCGCGGCGCGCTCGCCGATGCGGGCCTCAGCAAGGATGATATCGACGGCTATTTCTGCGCCGGCGATGCGGCGGGCCTCGGCCCGCTCTCCATGATCGATTACATGAACCTGAAGGTTCGCCACGCCGATTCCACCGAGTTCGGCGGTTCGTCCTACCTGGCCCACGTCAGCCATGCGGCCCAGGCGATTGCCGCGGGCAAATGCAATGTCGCACTGGTGACCCTTGCCGGCCGGGCCCGCAGCGAGGGGCGCAGCGGCACCAAGCCCCGCGTCGTCGGCTCACCCGGCCCCGAAGCGGTGTGGGACAGCCCGTTCCGCCCGGCGACCATCAACATGTACGCGATGTGCGCGCGCCGGCACATGCACGAGTTCGGCACCACCAGCGAGCAACTGGCCTGGATCAAGGTCGCGGCCTCGCAGCACGCGCAGTACAACCCGAACGCCATGCTGCCCAAGGTGGTCACCGTCGACGAGGTGATCAACTCCCCGTTCGTGTCCGATCCGCTGCATCGCCTCGACTGCTGCGTGGTCAGCGACGGCGGCGGCGCGGTGATTGTCACCCGCCCGGAAATCGCCAGAAGCCTCAAGCGCCCGCTGGTCAAGGTGCTGGGCGCGGGCGAGGCGATCAAGGGTACGGGCGGTGGCGATATCGACCTCACCTATTGTGGCGCGAAGGTTTCCGGCCCGATCGCATTTGCGGAAGCCGGCGTGAAGCCGGCCGACATCAAGTATGCCGGCATCTACGACAGCTTCACCATCACCGTGTTGATGCAGCTGGAAGACATGGGCTTTTGCGCCAAGGGCGAGGGCGGCAAGTTCGTCGCCGACGGCAATTTGATCTCTGGCGTCGGCAAGCTGCCGTTCAACACCGATGGCGGCAGCCTGTGCAGCAGCCATCCGTCGAACCGCGGCGGCATGACCAAGATCGTCGAGGCCGTACGCCAGTTGCGTGGCGAGGCGCATCCTGCGGTGCAGGTGAAGAACTGCAACCTCGCCGCCGTCAACGGCATCGGCGGCATGCTGGCCGCGCGCCACGGCAGCGCGACCCTGATCCTCGAGCGCGAGTGACCGACATGACCACCAGCACGATCCCCGGCCCGGACGTCAACGACCCGATCGCCAAGGAATTCTACGCCGCCGCCGCGACCGGCAAGTTCCTGGTGCGCAAGTGCACGGCCTGCACCCGTGCCCACTGGTACCCGCGCGCCGTCTGCCCATTCTGCTTCAGCGACAAGACCGAATGGGCCGAGGGCAGCGGCAAGGCCAGGATCTATTCCCACAGCACAATGGCGTCGAAGGCCGATCCCTTCACCATCGCCTACGTGACGCTGGCCGAGGGGCCGACCATGCTGACCCACATCGTCGATGCCGGCGAGGTGCATATCGGCATGGATGTGGCGCTGACGTTCCGTCAAGCGGACAACGGCGTGGCCATTCCCATGTTCGCGCCGGTGAAGTAGGCTGCGGGTATCACCGCTCATTTGATTTTTGCTTTCGGCCCGCAACAGCCGGAGCCGGCAGGGAGGACGCGTTCATGGTGGCCATAGCCCACGAATATTCCGAGGACATCCAGGACATCCGCAGCGCGATCGAGTCCTTCATCCGCGCCGAAGTGTTCCCGCGCCACGAAAAGCACGCGGCCCTGTTCGATGACGAGCGCCGCAAGTACGGCGCCAACGGCGCCTATAGCAAGGAAGTCTGGCAGCTGGTCAGCGAAGTGCGCCAGGCGTCGGCCAAGGCGGGCTTCTACCAGATGAGCGCGCCGGCCGAGTTTGGTGGCGGCGGCCTGGGTCTGCTCGCCTACTACGCCGCCTGGGAGCGCATCTATCACCTCTGCGGCATGAAGTACTGGATCGGCCACTACATGGTCAGCCACTGGGCCAAGGGGCCCAGCCCGGTGCTGCGCAACCTCACCAAGCGCGCGCAGGACGAATATCTGCCGGGCCTGATGGAAGGCAAGACGACGATGTGCTTCGGCATGTCGGAGCCTGATGCCGGTTCCGACGCCATGGCGATGAAAACCCGCGCCGTGCCCGATGGTGACGGCTGGCGGATCACCGGCGGCAAGATCTGGACCTCGAACAGCCCGCAGGCCGATTACGTCGTCGTGTTCGCGGTGACCGAGCCTGAGCTGGCCGCGAAGCGCAAGGGCGGCATCAGCGCCTTCATCGTGCCGACCAAGTCCGAGGGCTTCTCGGTCGAGTCCGTCATCAAGATGTGGGGCCATGCCGGCGGCGACGAGGGCATCCTGCGCTTCGACAATGTGCGCGTCGAGCCGCACCAGCTGATCGGCGAACTGCACAAGGGTTTCCGTACGGCCATGCTCGGCGTCTCGCTGGGCCGCCTGTACAATGCGTCGCGCGCCATCGGCGTGTGCCGCTGGGGCCTGGAAATGGCGCTCGACTACACCAAGATTCGCCATACCTTCGGCAAGCCGATCAGCGAGTACCAGGGCGTCACGTTCCCGCTCGCGGAACGTGCGACCGAGGTGCATGCTGCCCACTTGATGGGCCGCAATGCCGCCGAGCTGCTGGACCGTGGCCTGCCGGCGACCAAGGAACTCTCCATGGCCAAGTCCTACGCCGCCGAGATCGGCGCGCGCTGCCTGGACCAGGTCATCCAGACCCATGGCGCCATCGGCTTCACCAACGAGATGTACCTGACCGAGGCCTACATCATGCTGCGGCGTATCAATGTTGCCGATGGCAGCCGCGAGATCATGCGCCGCCAGATCGTGAAGTCGCTCCTCGACGGCGACGTCGACCTCTAGTCGCGCGTCTATTTTCCGCCGATCAGGCCGACCAGTGTCTCGTTGAACTGGTCGGCCTTTTCATAGGCGACCCAGTGGCCGGCGCCGGGAATGACCCGGAAGGCGATGTCCGGCTGGTACTTCCGCAGCAGAGCCTCGCGCTCGTGCATATAGGGATGGGCGGTCACGTCCAGCTCGCCCCAGATCGCATGCATCCGCGTCGTCACCTGGGGCAGGCACTTGCTCAGCATCCAGGTGCGCGACATGTGCCGGCTTTTCGTCCGGGCGCTGAGGACGCCGGCGATCTGGCTGTAGATGGCCACGCCGTCCACCTGAGCCGGGTCGGCCAGCATCAGGATTTCCAGGTTACGCCGCGCGGCGTTCACCAGTTCGTCGGGTGCCATGCTCGCTTTCATCGGCACTGGCGGCGCCCAGGGCTTCTCGCTCAGCTCCAGGCCGCCTGGCCCGGTCAGCACCACGCTGCGCAGGCGCTGGTCCACCAGCGTCGAGACATGGGCGCCGACTATGGCGCCGAACGAGAAGCCGCAAATGTCATAGCCCCGTCCCGCCGGTACGATCTGATCTATGCCGTGCGCCACGCCGCGCGCTACCGAACAGATGTCCTTCAGGTCGTCAGGCGGGTCGCTGTCGCCGAGACCCGGCAGGTCGGCAACCATCAGGGTGAAATGCCGCGACAGCGGCACGACATTGCGGACCCAGTGCAGCCACGAGCCGCCGCCGCCGTGAAACAGCAGCAGGACGGGCAGGGCCGGATCGCTTTGCCAAACGCGCCACGTCATCTGCCCGCCATAGGGCAGGGACGTGTGCCGCAACAAGGACAGTTTCTCGATTCCGGCGATGTATTCGGCCGCGCTGCGCCCGGGCGCCGCTTGCGGCACCGCCGACAGGTCGGGTGTCATCGGACGCTGAACAGGTCGGCGAAGAAGCGCGTCATCGCTGTCCAGGAGTGCGTGTCCGCATGTTCGTGATAGGCCAGGTCCGGCCGTCCGTAGTTGCCGGCCAGCGGATTGGTAAAGCTGTGCTTCGCGCCGGCATAGTTGATGATCTGCCAGTCCACCTGCGCCGCCGTCATTTCCGCCGTGAAGCCGTCGATGGCTGTTTGCGGTACCAGCGGGTCTTCCGCGCCGTTGCAGACCAGCACCTTCGCCTTGATCTCGCCGGCCTGCGCCGGCCGCTTCGCCTCCAGAAGGCCGTGGAATGTCACGACGCCTTTGACAGGCGCGCCACTGCGCGCCAGTTCCAGCACGAACGTGCCGCCCATGCAAAAGCCGATCGCACCCATCCGCGTGCTGTCCACTTCGGGCCGCGCGGCCAAGGCATCCAGCGACACGCGCACGCGCTGGCGGAACCGCAGCGCGTCGTCGCGGAACAGGGCGGCGAACTTCTCCGCTTCCTCGTAATTGCCGGCCACCGCGCCACCGCCGAACGGATCACCCGCCAGCGCGACATAACCCAGCTTCGCCAGCCGCTGGGCGCGCTCCTTGCTGTGCTCGCCCAGGCCCGATCCCGGCGGCATGACCAGGATGCCTGGCCTTTTGCCAGTCTTGGTCTCGTCGAAATAAAGCTGGCCGCGCAGGTCGGCGTCGCCGTCCCGGTAGCTTATGGTTTCATTGCGCATGGCGGTTCCTCCAAGGACGAAGCAATAGCACGGCGGAAAGACTTGCCAAGACGTCGCGGTTTATTGATATGCAATTAGTCTTAAAACTGGCGTAATTGATATTGGATACAAGACATTTCCTGCGCTACCCTTGACCGAGATCGAGTAATCGACGTGACGCCAGAGGGAGCGATGGCAGACAAAATACAGATAGCCGGCCTGTCGGTTGAAATGGTGCGCAAGGGCAGCGGCCCGGCGCTGCTGTTCCTCCATTCCGGCGATGGCGTCGAGGCGGCCCAGCCGGCCATCGACCTGCTGTCAAAGTCGTTCGACGTGATTGCCCCGTCGCACCCCGGTTTCGGTGGAACCGACCTGCCGGCGAATTTCTCGACCATCGACGACCTGGCCTATTTCTATCTCGACCTGCTCGACGAGCTGGATCTGACGGATGTCGTGCTGTGCGGCGCCTCGTTCGGCGGCTGGCTGGCGATGGAAATGGCGATCAAGTCGACCGCGCGCCTGTCGCGCCTCGTCCTGGCTGATGCCGTCGGCGTGAAGTTCGGCAGCCGCGACACGCGCGATATTGCCGACCTGTTTGCCCTGACGCCGGCCGAGATTCCGCCGCTGCTGTTCCATGACGTCGCGCGTTTCGCTGTCGACTATACGAAGGTTCCGGAACCCCAACTGGCCCGCATTGCCCGCAACCGCGAGGCCTTTACCCTGTTCAGCTGGTCACCGACCCTCTACGACCCCAAGCTGCGCCAGCGGCTGCACCGCGTCGATCTGCCAACCCTCGTCCTGTGGGGCGCCAACGACCGCGTGGTCAATCTCGACTACGGCCGCGCCTTGGCCGGTACGTTGCCGTCCGCGTCGCTCGAGGTCATTCCGTCCTGCGGCCACCTTCCTCATGTCGAACAGGTGGCGACGTTCGCCGATCACGTCGTGCGCTTCGCGGGCGCCGCGACGCCCAGCCGGAAAGGAATCCGGGCATGAAGTTCTATTATTTTTCCGAGCAGGGCTACTACCCGGTCTGGGATGAAATCCAGGGTCCGCTGCGCACCGATCCCGGCAGCAAGCTGGCCGAACCCGCGGTCGCCCACCGCCTGCTGAACCGTTGCATCGACGAATGGACGCTGGCCGACCAGCTCGGCATGAACATCATGGTGAACGAGCACCACGCCTCGTACACCTGTATGTCCGTGTCGTGCATGCTCACCCTGAGCATTCTGGCGCGCGTGACCAAGAATGCGCGCCTCCTGGCGCTGGGCGTGCCGCTGTTCAACCGGCCCGACCCCTACCGCGTCGCGGAAGAGGCTGCCTATGTCGACACCATGTCGGGCGGCCGGCTGGAACTCGGCCTGGTCAAGGGCGCTGGTTACGAATTGCCGATTTCCAACCAGAACCCGGTCCGCAACATGGACCGGTTCTGGGAGGCGCACGACCTGTTGCTGAAGGCCTTTACCAGCCACGACGGGCCCGTAAGCTGGGAAAGCGAGAACTACCAGTACCGCAACATCAACGTCATCCCGCGCTGCTTCCAGCAGCCGCATCCGCCGATCTGGATGCCGACGTTCAGCGGCAACAATGCGCGCGAAATCGCCCGGCGCGGCTATACCATGGCCACATTCACCACGGGCTACGGCTCGAAGGGCGTGTTCGACGCCTATCGTGAGACCTTTGCCCAGACGCACGGCCGGGCGGCGCCGCCAGAGCGCATCGCCTATCTCGGCATGGTCGCCGTCGCCAAGGACGAGAAGACGGCGCGGGAGCGCGGAGCCCGGGTCGCTTCCTATGCCCATGCGACCGAGCGTACGCCGCCGGCCAAGCTCAATCCGCCGGGCTATATGAGCGTGGCAGACAATGCCCGGCTGCTGCCAAACCAGGGCGCGATCAGCTTTTTCTACAACAAGACGCTGCCGGACGGCCGCAAGATGTCGAACCCGCCGACGATCGACGAGTTCGTCCAGGCCGGGATGCTGTTCTGCGGCACACCGGACCAGGTCGCCGAACAGATCATGCGCTTCTCGACCGCCATGGGCGGTGTCGGCAACATGATCGTCCAGATGGGCGGCATGCTGGAAGACGAGGAAAACCGCGACAGCCTGTACCTGTTCGGAAGCGAGGTAGTGCCGCGCCTAAAGGAACTGCACCTGAGTGCGGCGGCGGAATAGACTGCAAAATAAGGCTGGCCGCGGACGCGCGGACCAGGCCCGGGAGGAAAAGCCATGGACAAGGCAATGGTGCAAACCACGCTCAAGATTATCAACCCCGTCGCCGACGGCGCGGCCGACCAGGCGGATGCCGAGAGGCATCCCGCCGCCAAGCGGCCAAAGACGCTGGATGGCAAGCGCATCGGCCTGTACTGGAACGGTAAGAATAACGGCGACATCGCGCTGCGCATGGTCCAGGACAAGTTGGCCAAGCGGTTCAAGAACGTGACCTTCAACTTCATCGTCGGCGAGAACGGCGGCATCACGCGCTACGCGTCGCCCGCCCAGCTTGACATGATGAAGCAGGAGATCGACGTCTGCATCGCGACGACTGCGGATTGCGGGTCGTGTACCTCGTGGCTGATCCGCGACATGTGCGAACTGGAGCGCCGTGGCATCGCCACTGTCGGCTACACCGCCGAGGTATTCGACGAGGACGCCCATTTCAGCTGCAAGACCTTCGGCGTGCCCGAGGCCTGCCCGGTCATCGTGCCGCAGACGTTCACCAATCGCACCGAGCCCGAGCTGCAGAAGCTGGTCGATGATTCGTTCGAGAAGGTGATCGAAGGCCTGACCAAGGACCGCGAGGCCATGGCCGCCCTGCCGCAGTTCGAGCACGTGGTCATCGGCCAGGCGCCGGAACTGGACTATGATGGCCTCGACCAGCTCGACGCCTGGGACAACATGACGACCGACTTCATCAAGCGCGGCTGGAGCGACGGCATGCCGCTGGTCCCGCCGACGCCGGAAAAGGTCGCGGCCATGATCAAGGCCTCGGGCCGGCCGGGTGACGAGGTCGTCGGTAAGTTCGCGCCGGGCTTCGGCATCGGAACGGTCAGCAAGATCGCCGCCAACGCCGTTATGGCCGGCTGCAAGCCGGCGGCGATGCCGGTCATCATGGCGATGATGGATTGCGCGCTCGATGCCTCCATCGGCCTGCGCACCTGGGCCATGTCCACCGGTCCGCAATTCCCGCTGGTCCTGGTATCGGGAGCGATCACCAAGGAAATCGGCATGAACAGCGGCGTCTGCGCGCTGGGGCCGGGCTCCATCTCGCAGGTAAATGTCAGCATCGGCCGTGCGCTGCGTCTGATCATGATGAATGTCGGCCATTCCTATCCGGGCGTCAGCGACATGGACACCATCGGCAGCGCCGGCAAGTTCTCCGCCTGCGTCGCCGAGAACGAGGCGCGCAACCCGTGGAAGCCCTATCGCGTCGAGCAGGGCTTTGATGCTTCGGAATCGACGGTCACGATCAACGTGCCCTACGGCCAGACCGAGTTCTTCGACTTCCACAATTCCGATGCCGAAAAGCTGATCGAGAATTTCGCCACCGTCACGTCGAACGCCTGCGCCAGCCCGAACTCGGGCATGTGGCTGATCAAGAAGGGCGGCCCGCGCGATTCCGGCTACCCGTTCAACGGCCTGTTCCAGAACCTCATCATGATGTGCCCGGAACACGCCCAGGTGTTCGCCGATGCCGGCTGGTCGACCGATGACATCAAGATGAAGCTCTACAAGCAGAGCAAGATGCCGTTCGGCAAGCTGATGCTGAACAAGCCGCAGGACCTGTTCACCACGCTGCATCCGAAGATGACCTGGCTGCTGGACCGGCCCGAGACTGAAGTGCCGGTCTATAACGGCCCGGAATGCTTCGACATCATCGTGGTTGGCGGCGACGCCGGCCGCAGCCTGTTCTTCATCGGCGGCACCCACTCGGTCACCAAGGCGATCCGTAGGGTGTAAGGCCAGGGGCGGCCGCGCGGTCTTTCCCCGCGGCCGTTGAGACCTCGGCTCAGGCGGCTTCCTTCACCCGCGCCTCGAAGTGCGCCAGCAGCTTGTCCAGCGTGTCGTGCGACGGCTTCCAGCCCCATTCCTCGCGGGCGTAGCGGTCGTCGATGACGCGGAACAGTTTCGGCTTCTGCTCGCGGGTATATTCGGCCTTGAAGCCGGGGTACCGCTTCTCCAGTTCGCGGCCCAGATCCTCGACCACCGTCGATTGCTTCATGCCGAGCACGGTGTAACAGCGGGTCTTGATCTTTTCGACCGGCGCCTCCAGCAGTTCAATCGCGGCGCGCCCTGAATCCGCCTCCGTGATCAGGATCGAGGTGGAGTTGCGCGCGGCTTCCACGCAGGTGTGGTGTCGCCGTGCGATCGCATCCTCGATCATCGGCGCCGACCAGTGCGCGAGCGCGCGATCACCCACGCCTGCCACCATGGGGTAGCGGATGGCGCGAACGTCCAGCTTGAACTTGTCGAAATACCAGCGTCCCAAGTTTTCGCCGAACAGCTTGGCGCAGCCATAGTGGATGTCCGGGCGCTGCAGCGAATAGTCGTCGATGACGTCCGGCAGGTCGCGGCCGTAGACGCCGATGCTGCTGACGTACAGCAGGCGCGGCACGCCGCCGATGCGCGCCGCCTCCATGATGTTGTGCGCGCCCATGACGTTGACACGAAAGGCGAGGGCATGGCGCCGCTCGGCCTCCTGGCTCAGCATGGCGGCGAAGTGGTAGATCCGCGTCGGCTTGACCTCCATGACGAGGTCCAGAACTTCCTCGAAAATGCTGACATCCACGCGGGCGAAGCGCACCTTGCCGGCTATGTCGACGGGCAGTTTCGGTGGGCGAAGGTCGGCGGCCACCACGGTTTCGCCGCGCGCGACAAGCTGGCGAACGGTTTCCGCGCCGATAATGCCGGCACCCCCGGTGACGATGACAGCCATGTTTTTCCTCCCTTGTTGGCGGCAAGACTACTATCCGCCCCCACAAGTGCCTAATATCAAATCCGGGCTTTGTAAGACACGGACAGTCTCACCGATGGAACTGCACCACTTAAGGCATTTCGTCGCCGTGGCCGAGGAGCTGCACTTCGGCCGCGCCGCCCGGCGGCTGAACATGGCGCAGCCGCCACTCAGCCAGTCGATCAAGCGGCTTGAGGTCTCCATCGGCGTGCGCCTGTTCGAACGGACCAAGCGCCAGGTGACGTTAACGCCGGCGGGAGCGGTCTTCCTGATCGAGAGTCGCCAGGCCTTGCAGCAGGTTGACCGTGCCGCCCGGCTCGCCCGCCGCGCGGCGGCGGGCGAGATTGGCCGGCTGTCCGTTGGCTTCGTGTCCCGCGCCCTGTTCTGCGGTTTGCCGCGCGCCGTCCGTCTGTTTCGCGAGGAATGGCCTGATGTCGAGGTTCAGCTCGACGAAATGGCGACCATCGACCAGGTCAGGGCCCTTCGCGACGGATCGATCGACCTGGGTTTTCTCTACGTTCCCTTCGAGGGTACCGACGAGTTCGCGTTGCAGACCGTCGAACGAAGTGAGTTTGTCGCCGTGGTTCCGTCCGGTTCCGCTTTGGCGCGGCGCAAAAAGATTCGCCTAAACGAACTGGCGCGGCAGCCTTTCGTGGTAACGCCGCATGTCGCCAGTCCCGACCTGCAGTCCAAGCTCATCTCGGCCTGCCGCGAAGCCGGCTTTGTACCGAATGTGGCGCAGGAGTCCCGCCAGGAAAACACCATGCTCAGCCTCGTCGCAGGCGGCGTGGGGGTCGCCCTGATGCCGGCAACGGCGCGCTCCACGCAGATCGAGGGGGTAACCTTCCTGACCGTCACCGATCTGCCGGACTATCTCTATTCCGACCTCGCCGTGGTGTGGCTGCCGCGCGGCGTTTCCCCGGCGCTGCAGGCGCTCATTTCAATTGTTTCCAAGGGGGCGAAATCACCGGCATAAGGGTTGCTCCGATTGCGCCGGTGCCGTCCACTATGGCATAACCTGTCCGGATATATGCGGACGCCGTCCGCTATATGGCTACGAACGATGCGCCCGCAAATGCGGCGCTCCTGGGAGGACATAAATATGGTCAAGATCACTCGCAGAACTGCGCTTGTTACCGCGTCGGCCGCGCTCGCAGCCCCCTTCATCGCGCGTTCGCCCCTGGCGCAGAGCCGCTTCACCAAGCCGATCAAGGTTGCCCATCTGGGCGATTTCTCCAGCCAGTACGCCGCCTATTCCGGCCCGGTTGCCGAGAAGTGCGTGCGTCTTGCTGTCGCCGACTTCCAGGCGAAGAACCCGGGCATCCCGGTAGAGGTTTACGTCGCCGACCACCAGAACAAGCCCGACATTGCGTCGAGCATCGCGCAGAAGTGGTTCGACCAGGACGGTGTCGACGCCATCACCGACGTGCCGCTCAGCGCCTGTGTGTTCGCGGTGCAGGAAGTGGTGAAGGCAAAGAACAAGCTGCTGATCGGTTCCGACGGCAGTTCGCCGCGCATCACCAACGAGGCCTGCAACAACAATTCGATGAACTGGCTGTTCAGTTCCTCGGCCATCGGCAAGGCCGGCATCAACGCGATGATCAAGCAGGGCGCGAAGACCTTCTTCTTCCTGTCCGTTGACAACGCTACCGGCCTCGGCGGCGAAGCGGCGCTGCGCCCGATCATCGACGAACTGGGTGGCAAGACCGTCGGCAGCGTGAAGCATCCGTTTGGCGTACAGGACATGTCGTCCTTCATCCTGCAGGCGCAGCAGTCGAAGGCCGACGTCATCGTCCTCAACAATGCCGGCCCCGACGTCGTCAATTCGGTCAAGACCATCAACGAGTTCAAGCTGACGCAGAAGATCTGCGCGACCCAGAGCAGCGTCAACGACGTGCACGGCATGGGCCTCAAGATCGCGCAGGGCTTCGGCTTCGCCGACTCCTGGTACTGGAACCTGAATGCGGAGACGCGCGCCTTCTCGATGCGCCTCTTCAAGGACCACAACCAGATGCCGAACGCGGTGCAGGCAGCGACCTACTCGGTGGTGGGCCATTACCTGAACGCCGTGCGGGATGTCGGCAACACCGATCCGGCCGCGGTGATCGCGCAGATGCGCAAGACCCGCGTCAACGACGTCTACGCGAAGAATGCGTTCCTGCGCGAGGATGGCCGGCTGGTCGCCGACATCCACTTCATGCGCGTCAAGAAGCCGGAAGACTCGAAGGAGCCGTGGGACTATCTCGAGCACATCAACACGATCCCGGCCGCCGAGGCCTATCCGCTGGCGGACACCAACTGCCCGCTGCTGAAGAAGGCCTGATAGACTGCCATTTGGGGCGGGGGCGTTCGCGCTCCCGCCCTTTTTGCTGCCCTTTTGCCGGGCGTGGAGTTGAGCGATGACATTGCTGGTGACCGGCGCCGCCGGACTGATCGGTTGGGAAGTGGTGAAGCAGCTGGCCGCGGCCGGCGAGAAGGTCATTGCTTCCGATGTACGCCCGCCCGCTGCCGCCCTGCCTGACGGCGTGACGTTCGCCGGCTGCGATATCTCGATCTTCAACGAATTCCTCGACATGGTGCGCGAGTGCAAGCCGACGCGCATCTACCACTTCGCCGCCATGCTCACGGGCCTCGCCGAGGAGCGCCACCAGCTGGCCTTCCAGGTCAACGTGGTTGGCGCGCACAATGTGCTCGAGGCGGCCCGCATCTGCGCCGTGCCGCAGGTGCTCTACGTCAGCAGCAACGGCATTTACGGTCGCGACCTGGCCGAGGTCATCGACGACTATTCGCTGCAGCGGCCGAATACGTTCTACGGCTGCTCCAAGGTGTTCGGCGAGAATCTGGGGCGCTGGTATCAGGACCGCTTCAAGCTCGACTTCCGCACCATCCGCTATCCCCTGATCATCGCGCCGGGCGACCGGGCCGCTTACCACTGGGTTGCGCCGATGATCGAGGATGCGCTTGTCGGGAGGCCGCACCTGTGTGTCGAGGGCGTGTCGGGTTCCAACGCGCACATGATGACCGTCACCGATGCCGCGCGCGCCGCCATCGCGCTGGCCGCCGCGCCGCGCGAGCAGCTAAAGACGTACTGTTATTCGGTACTCGGCGTCCCGCGCCCGGTCATGGCGACCGAAATGGCCGCGGAACTGGAGAAGCTCTATCCGGGCTTCAAGGTCGAGTTCGCCAAGAAGCCGTCGCGCCAGCCCCCGGTCCGCCGCTTCAGCGACAAATATGCCCGCGAGGAATGGGGCTGGCAGCCGGCGCAGGACGACATCGGCAAGGTCGTCGCCGAGTTCGCCGTGCGCATCAAGAACTAGACCAGAACGCCGCTTTTCTTCAGCGCCGCCGTCGCCGTTTCGTCCAGGTTCCACGGCGCCAGCGCCAGGTGCGCCTCGTCATTGCCCGCCTTGTCGGGGGGCGTCGGCACGCCCGGTGGGGTGCGGCTGAAGCGGGGCGAGGGCATGGGCTGCATGACGCCGTCGATTTCAGCAAAGGTCTGGCGCGCCTTGAAGTGCGGGTGCTGCGGCGCCTCGGTGAAGTCCAGTACTGGCGAAACGCAGGCATCGGTGCCGTCGTACAGCGCTGCCCATTCGTCGCGCGTCTTCTGCTTCAGGGCGGCGGCGATCCGCACCTTGTTCCCGGCCCAGTGCTGGCGGTCGTTCTGCGGTTTCATTGACGCCGGATCGATTCCCGCGATCCTCAGGAACTGCTCGTAGAATTTCGCTTCGATCGGGGCGACCGACAGCCACTTGCCATCCTTGCACTCATAGACGTCGAAGAAAGGCGCGCCACTGTCCAGGATGTTGGTGCCGCGCTCGCACGACCACATGCCCGCCGCGAACAGGCCGTAAAAATTGGTCATGAACGATGCGGACGTATCGCACATCGCGGCATCGACCACCTGGCCTTTGCCCGATGTCTTCGCTTCCCACATGGCCGCCGTCATGCCCAGGCCGAGGTACATGGCGCCGACATAGTCGCCGATGAAGTTCAATGGCGGCGTCGGCGGTTGTCCGGCGCGCCCGATGGCGGCCAGCGCTCCGGTCAGCGCGATATAGTTCATGTCGTGACCGGCCGCCTTCGCATACGGTCCTGTCTGGCCCCAGCCGGTCATGCGGCCATAGACCAGCTTCGGATTACGGGCCAGACACACATCCGGGCCCAGGCCCAGACGCTCGGTGACGCCGGGGCGAAAGCCCTCTATCAGCGCGTCCGAGTCCTCGACCAGCTTCAGGACAAACTCCACGCCCTCCGGTTTCTTCAGGTCGACACGGATGACCCGCCGGTTGCGCATCAGCAGATCGAACTTCACCGGGCGCGGAATGCCGAGGTCGCTGGCGGTTGGCCGATCGATGCGCAGCACCGTGGCGCCGAGATCGGCCAGCGTCATGGCGCACATCGGCCCCGGCCCGATACCGGCCAGTTCGATGATCTTTGCGCCGGCCAGCGGTCCCTTGTTCATGTCGTTCCCCTTGCGGATTTACGGCGGGGAATTGACTGGTCCGGACAACATTTGTCAAACGGGTTTTGGGCAAAGCGCGTGGCAGTTATGGCTTGCGCCCCTGCCGCACCGCGTCCATCGCCGGCTTGCCGTGAACCTTCGCCACCATGTCGAACAGGTCCGGGTTGCGGCGCAGTTCGTTGCCGCCATCGACGGCGATGCTCTGTCCGGTAATCCAGCTTGATTCTGGGCCGGCCAGGAAGCGGATCGCCTGTGCGATGTCTTCCGGTTTGCCGACACGGTTCTGTGCCTTGGCCAGCGGCGACTGGTCCATATAGGCCTGCTTCACCTCGGGCGCCATGAGTGCTGCGTTGCCACCCACGGTCAGGCCCGGCCGCACGGCGTTGCAACGGATGTTCGCCGCGCCGAATTCTTCCGCCGCCGAGCGCATGAAACCCTCGATGCCGCTCTTCGCCGTGGCGCCCGCCGACAGCCAGGCAATGCCCAGGCGCGCCGATGTGGCCGACAGGAATACGATGGCCCCGCCATGGGTCATTAGCGGCACGCAGGTCTTGGCCGCGATGAAGGCGCTGACCAGGTTGCGGTCCATGCTCTCGCGGAAACTGGCCACGTCGTTCAGCAGGATCGGCTTGAAGCCGCCGCCGCCGCCGACGGTCGGCACCAAGATGTCCAGCCGCCCCTGCATTGCATGGGCCTGTTTCGCCGCCGCCTCGACATCGGCCTCGACACAGGCGTCGCCGGCAAATATCTCGACCTTCGCGCCTGGTGCGTGCTGCAGCACTGCATCGCGCGCCTTGTCCAGTGCCGCCTGGCCGCGCCCCATCAGCAGGACGGCCGCGCCGTCCTCAGCCAGACGCTTCGCGGTCGCCAGCCCGATGCTGCCGCTGCCGCCGGTAATGAAGGCGGTTTGTCCCGCCAGTAGATTGTTCACGTGATTCCTCCGGGGTGGTTCAGCCTAGTGCCGATGTGTCCGCTCGAAACTTCGTCGAATAGGGCGCGTCGGGCAGCAGCGGTACGCGGTACTTCTCGACCGACAGCGAAACATCGGCCAGCGACAGGCAGAGGTTCAGCAGGCGTCGCTCCGCCGCCGGCAGGGCGTCCAGCGGAAACGTGTCGAGATAGGTGAGTATCTCTGCGGCCCGCGGCGTTATGGCGTCGTAAAACGCCTGCAGCTCCGACATCGAGGACGACGCCCGCTTCAGGTGCCGCTCCTGCGATGTCTCCAGCGCCCATTCGGCGCAGAACTGTTCCAGGTCGGCATACTTCTCCGGCAGGTAGGGCATGGTCACTCCGCCGCCACGGCGCGGCCGGGCTTGGGCCGCACATAGTTTTCGACCGTATGCAGCAGATGCCGCACGCCAATCTCGCTGTCCTGCAGGTGCATCGTCTTGCGCGCGCCCGACAGCAGCGCCTTGGTCGTGCCCTCCATCGTGTCCACATCTTCCGCCGCCACGTCGCGCAGGTGGCAGAATCCGTATTCGCGCGAGAAGCGTTCGCTGGCCGTCTTCGGCTTCGGATAGAAGGTGATGTTTTCCCAGCGGGTGCGGTCCTGCGCCAGGGGCCAGAAACGGCTCAGGATCCAGATTTCCGGTGTGAAGGTCACGACCAGGTTGGGAAACACGAACGCGTTCTCCCAGCACCAGTTCTTCGCCCGCGTCGGGTTCAGGCCCGGGCACAGGTCGGTGATCGGCGTTTCGCCGGCCGTTGCACCCGCGTTGATGTTGCGGCCGAACCGTCGCGCCAGGTGTTCCACCGTGGCGCTCTCCGGCGGCTTGTAGTCGCCATTGGCCCAGACGGAATAGCGCCGGTGCGGTCCGTACAGGTCGATCGACAGGAAGCTGCCGCTATGGTCTTGCGGCGTGAAATACATGTTCCGCATCGTCTTCCGGTGCAGGTAGCCCAGGTGATAGGTCTCCTGGAATGCATCCACCGCGATCTTCCAGTTCGCCTTCAGCTCGTACGACATGTAGGCCGGTGCGGTGCCGCGCTCGAACGGATAACCCGTGGCGAAGTCGGCCCAGCCGCCCAGGAATTCGCGTAAGCTTTGCCGCGGCTGCGACAGGTTGACGAAGATGAACCCGCTCCACGTCTCGCAATGCACCGCAGGAAGGGCGCAATCGGCGCGGTCCAGGTTGAAGAACTTGTCCTGCGCCGTGACCAGTTTCAGCGCGCCATCCAGGCCATACGTCCAGCCGTGATAGCGGCACATGAAGCTGGAATTGGTGCCTTTCTCGGCGAAGACCAGCTTGTTGCCGCGATGCGAGCAGATGTTGTGGAAGGCGCGCACCACCCTGTCCTCGCCGCGCACCAGGATGATCGACGCGTTGCACGGCTCGATCTCGCGCACCACGAAGTCGCCGGGGTTCGGAAGTTCCTCGTCGCGCGCCAGGTTCAGCCACTCGCGGCGGAAAATGCGCTCCTTTTCCAGCTCGAAGAATTCCGGCGAGGTATAGGGCTCCGTCGAGACCGGACCGGTGCCGAGGAACGGAAAGGCCTGGGTGAGGGGTCGCGTGTCCGCCATTGTCTGTGTGCCCGTTGTCGCGTGTTCCGCCCGGCAGGTATTATCCGCCCGAACGCGCGGGCCCGGCAAGCCGCGCTTTTCAGGCCGTTTCAGCATGTGGGAAGCGGCCCTCCGGCCGGTTTTATGGCAAGCTGCGCCCGCACGATTCAGGATGACTAAGCCATGCCGGATAAGCCCGTCCTCGGCCTGTTCGAGGCGCTGTACACCACCCGCGCGCTGCGCCGTTTTCGCCCCGATCCCATTCCCGACGAGGTGATGTTCCAGCTGTTCGACGCCGCCATCCGCGCGCCCAGCAATTCCAACACCCAGAACTGGCGCTTCGTGGTCATCACCGATCCCGACCTGAAGCAGCGTATGCAGGCCTGGGCGGCCGCGGCCTGGGGGCCGTATTACGCGAAATATGTCGCGACGCCCGCCGCGCTCGACACCTTGCCGCGCGGCCAGCGCCTGTCGCTGCAATCGACTGCCGATCTCGTCGACAATTTCGCTGAGGTCCCGGCCATCATCGTCGTTTGCGCGCGGCGCGGCACGCAGAATACGCCGGGCAGCGGCATTTTCCCGGCGGTGCAGAATCTTTTGCTGGCGGCCCGTGCGCTCGGCCTCGGCAGTTCCATCTTCAACTTTCCGCTCACCGCTGGTCGCGCCGAACTGATGCAGGCGCTCGCCATCCCTGACGACAACGACATCTATTGCCTGCTGCCCATCGGATACCCGACCGATCGCCAAGGTCCCGTGCGGCGCAAGCCGGTGAAGCGCGCCGTGTACATGGAACGCTGGGGCGCGGCATGGTCCTTTGCCGAGGCGCAGCCCGACGACGGCTGGCAGGACAGGTGGCTGCCACTGGCTCCGGCCTCGCCGGGCGGCTAGTCTTCTCCCGCTACCGGGAGGAAACATGAAAGCACTTGTCGTCGGCGGCACCGGACCGTCTGGTCCCTACGTGATCCAGGACCTGCTCGACCGCGGGCACGATGTGACAATCCTGCACCGCGGCGTGCATGAACCGCCGGGCCTGCCCGACGTGCGCCACATCCACGCCGACCGCCATTTCGCCGAGCCGCTGCAGGACGCGCTGAGGGGCGAAAAGTTCGACATCGTGTTCGGCCTCTATGGCCGGCTCGAGGTTCTGGCCGACGTATTCGCCCACCGCTGCGAGAAGTTCATCACCGTCGGTGGCCGGCCGATCTATGCCGGCTATCTCGATCCGTCCGGCACCTATCCGCGCGGCATGCAATTGCTGACACCCGAGGACGGCCCGCTGGGCGATGGAGCGCATATCCCCGACAGCAAGTCGAAGCGGTTCGCCGTCAAGATGCACGCGGCCGAGGAGGCTGTCATGTCGCGCCACCGCGCCGGCGCGTACAAGGCCACCTTGTTCCGCTACCCCTACATCTACGGCCCGCGCGCACTGGGGTCGGTCGAATGGTCGGTCATCAAGCGGGTGCAGGATGGCCGCACGTCCGTGAACCTGCCCATGGCCGGGCTGGTGACCAACGGCCGCTGTTCGGCGGTGAACGCGGCGCACTACCTGATGCTGGCGCTCGACAGCGACACGGCCTGGGGTGAAATCTTCAACCCGGCGGATGAGGTGCAGTACACCCTCGCCCAGTGGGTGGAGCTCATCGCCGGCGCCATGGGCGCGAAGCTCGACATTGTGGATGTCCCGAATGCCCTGCGCTGGACGGTGACCAATTTCCTGTTCTACGCCGGCACCGTCACCGACATGGCGCTGGCCGACATTTCCAAGGCGAAGCGGTTGCTTAACTACCGCGACAAGGTGAAGCCGGTCGATGCCCTGGCCGACACCGTGCGCTGGTACCAGCAGAACCCGCTCGACTGGCAGGCCGACCGCAACTTCCCCGACAAGTTCGACTATGCGCTCGAGGACAAGGTGAAGGCGGAGCTTGAGGCGCTGACGGCGAAGTTCGAGCCGATGAAGCCGAATCTCGAGGCCGTCCACACCTACGCCCATCCGAAAAAACCGTCGGTCGGCGGCCAGGTCGACGAAAAGGGACGCTAGAGAGGGAGCAGATCGTGGCGGAAGTCGAACTGACGAAGAACGGTGCAGTGGCCACCATCCGGCTGAACCGGCCCGAGCGCAAGAACGCCACCACGCCGGAACTCTGGCGCCTGCTGGGCGACTATACCGCCGAGGTGCGCGAGGACAGCAATGTCCGCGCTGTCATCCTCACTGGCGCGGGAACGGCCTTCTGCGCCGGCGCCGATACCGGCGCCAGCTTCCCGAAGACGCCGGCGGAAGCGCGCACGCGGATGTCGCGCGCCCACTCGGTCGTGACCAATCTGTACAACATGGAAAAGCCGGTCATCGCGGCCGTACGCGGCCCGGCAGTCGGCTCGGGCTTTTCCCTGGCGCTGGCTTGCGACTTCCTGCTCGCGTCGGAAACCGCACGCTTCTCCTACGCCTTCAGCCGCATCGGTCTGGTCGGCGATTGCGGCGCATTGTTCCTGCTGGTGCAGCGCCTGGGCCTGCAAATGGCCAAGCATCTTGCCTATACCAGCAGGATCATCGACTCGGCCGAGGCGCGCGAGATCGGCGTCACCTTCCGCACCCTGCCGGACAATGAGCTGGATGGCGCGGCCAATGACATGGCGACCGAACTTGCCGCCGGTCCCACCATGGCCATCGGCGTGTCCAAACGCCTGATGCAGAAGAACTGGGCCACGCTCGAGGATTTCCTGCCGAACGAGAGCCTCGCCATCCCGCTGATGAACACCACCCACGACGCGGCCGAGGGCATCCAGGCGATCCGCGAGAAACGCCTGCCGCGCTTTACCGGGGCCTGAACCCTTCCGGGAAATTGAACGCGATCGCGCGCCTGATGCCTTCCTCGACGGAAATGCGCGGGCGGCCGCCGATCCGCTTCATCTTGGTCAGGTCCGCCTGCGGCGACGGGTTCATGGCCGGATTGGGCGCGAACTTCGGCTCGACACCTAACTGCTTGCCGATCATCGCGACATAGTCTTCCTGAGTCACGGGCTCGCCGCCGATATTCATGACCAGCGCTGCGGGCGTCGCTTGCCCCAGGGCATTAAGGGCGATGCGGAGGAAGTCCTCGGAATAAAGCGGGCAGCAGATATTCGGCCCCGGCGCCCGGACCGGCACGGCCTGTCCGCTGGCGATCAGCTTCAGCCGGTCGGTGACCGGCCCGCCGCGCGGTCCGTAGGAATGGAAGATGCGCAGGATCAGCGTCGGAATCTCGTACAGGCTGGCGGCAAAGGTCGCGACCATCTCGCCGGCATATTTGGTTGCCGAATAGACGCCGAAATTGGCGCCGACCGGGTCGTCTTCCGACAGCGGTTTGGGCTGGTACTGGTACACCGTGCTGGACGATGCCTGCACGAAGCCTTTCAGCCTCGGCCAGTGGCGCATCATCTCACCCTGGATCAACGAGTTGACGCGCCCCACCATCTCCATTGGCGCATCGACGGTGGAGGCCGATTTCGTGGTGCCGCTCGGCAGGATGGCGCCGAAGTTGAAAATGTAGTCGATATCGGGCGGCAGGGCGGACAGCGGGTCGGTGCCCAGAGTATGCACGACCGGAATGACTCCCGCTTTCTCGACATAGGCGCGGTCGGCCGGTTTGCCGAACCGCGCCGAGCCATAGACCGTGTTGTGCTTGGCCAGGGCGCAGGCAATCTCGCCGCCGAGATTGCCGGAACCGCCGGTGACCAGGACGCGCTGGCCTTCAAGGGCAAAGTCGCTGCCGACCATTATTTTCTCCCTATCCCCGCGGTAGCCATTGCGCGGTGCCAGAGCCCAGCGGTGCGGTCGGCAGGTCCCACCGTCCCGGCGTCGCCGAATAGTCGATGGCCGACCGTAGCGCCGTCACCTCGCCGTAGGGCGTTGCCGCCGTCAAGAGCGTCGGCGCCACCGGCTCGGCATAAGGCTTCGCCATATGCGCGGACGCCTCCGGCATGGTGCCCAGTTCGCGCACCCACATCGAGGTTCGCGCCAGCGACACCTTCACATGGTGGCTGCCGCCCGAGCGGTGCCGGCGCAGCAGTGCTGCCAGCGCGCCTGCCGCGCCGAGATAGGCGCCCAGATAGTCGTTCATCGTGCCGGTGCGGACCGAGCGCGGGCGCCCGTCCAGTGCCTCGGCATCCGATATGCCGGCTACCGCTTGCCCCAGCGCCTCAAGGGCGCCCCGCGATGCCCATGGGCCGCCGGTGCCGTAGGCCGAGACCGAGACCACGGTGATACCCGGACGCAACCGGGCCATGTCGCCCGCCGCCAGGCCCAGGCGGTCCAGCGCACCGGGGCGGAAGCTTTGCACGACAATGTCGGCATCCGCGATCAGGCGACGCACCTGCTGCAGGTCAGCGTCGTTGTTGAGGTCGATATAGGCGGACCTCTTGCCCCAGCCGGTATCGACCAGGACCGATTCCGGATCGCGCACATCGACCGACGACAGGCGCAACACGTCAGCGCCCTGTTCGGCCAGCGCGCGGGTGATGTAGGGGCCACAGAGAATGTGTGTCAGGTCCAGAACGCGCACACCCGACAGTGGCCGCTGTCCGGGCGGCAGGGGTTCCGGTACGCTGTCGCCAGTCCGCTCGATGTCGACGACCGGCCGCGCGGCCAGCCACTGCCCCTGCGGATGCGCGGCCCATTCCGCCTCGGTGCGGACGATGGCGGCCGGCACACCGCGCGCGTTCAGCGCCTCTTCCAGCTCAAACCCGTTCCACTTCGCGATGGCGGCATCGATGGCGGTGGCATGGTGCGCGCAATTGAGCAGTTCCAGCGCGGCATCCATGAAATGCCCGAAAATGTGGTGGCCGTAGATGTAAATCCAGCGCCCGTCCACTGTCCGGTGATAGGCCTGCAGCGGGCCCTTGCCCCCGGGCAGGCGACGGCCATTCTTCAGGCTGTAGTGATAGGTGCGGAGCGCCTGGATCGCGCGCGCCGTATCCACCGCCACATCCTGCGCCGCGCCGCTGCGCACGCGCCAGACATTGGCCACAGCGGTGCCCAGCGCCGCCAGCGCCGCTGCACTTGCGCTGGCCAGGCGATGCGGGCTGATCTCGGGATAATCCTGGCCGGTGATGCTGATCTTGCCCACCGGCTCCAGGCCCAGCGCGTCGAGCAGATACCGCAGCGTGTCGGCCGCTGGCGGATGGGCGGCGTCGATCACGACTTTGCGCCTGTACCCCAATTGGGATCGCTGGACTTCGGCGCCGCCGTCGCCTGTCCCAGTTTCTGCATGCCATAGCTGAACGACAGGTCGTCCAGCATCAGGCGGCGATAGTGCTGGTTCAGTACCAGGCGCGAATAGCGCAGCGTCGTCTGCGGCTTCTGCGCCAGCTGCTCGGCCAGCTGCCACGCCCGCGCCAGCAGCTTGTCGCGCGGCAGCACCTCGTTCACCACGCCCAGCGCCAGCGCCTCCTGCGCCGACAGCAACTGGCCGGTCAGCAGGAAGTACTTGCCCCGCGTCGGGCCCAGCAGATGCTGCCATATGATGTTGGCGCCGTCGCCGGCCACCACGCCGCCCTTGGCCACGTGGTTGTCCTGGAACGCCGCATTGTCCGAACACAGAACGATGTCAGCGCAGACGGGAAAGGGGTGGACGATCGAGGGTCCGTTGATCGCCGAGATGACGATGGATTCCACGTCCAGCAGGTTGTGCAGGATGCGCCGGCCCTCGTAGTGGATGCGCGCATGGGCATCGGCGGTGCTCTTGTCGAACGAGCCGCGCTCCCAGTTGGCGCTGAAGGCATCGCCCGTGCCGGTCATGATGACCACCTTGTTCTCGTGGTCGGCGCCCACGTGATAGAACGCATCGGCGATCTCGGCATGGCCCAGGCCCGACATGCGGAACGAGTCCCCGCCGCTGTGGAACGTCATCTGCAGGATGCCGTCGCGCCGTTCCAGCTTGATATGCTCGTACTTGTCGCCGTAATCGGCGAGGCGCACGGTCGGGTTGACGGTGGTCATGCATTTTCCTCCGGCATAAAAAAGGGCGGCGCCTGCCAGCGCCGCCCCGTTCTTTTCCTGCGGACGCGCTTACTGCGGCTGCAGGTTGATCGACTTGGCCACCGCCCCCCACGCCGCGATGTCGGCGTCGTAGACGTTTTTGAAGTCCGCCGGCGTCGAACCGACCAGGTCGGTGTAGTAACCCTCGGCGCGCTTCAGCGATTCCGGCTGCTTCACGTAGAAGGCGACCTCTTCGTAGATGCGGTTGATGATCGGCTGCGGCGTGCCGGCCGGCACGAACACGCCGGTCCAGGCGAACGGGCGGATCTTCTCGCCATAGCCCAGCTCCTTCGTGGTCGGCACGTTCGGGAAGGCGGCGTTACGCTTCTCCGCGACCTGCATCATCGGGACGAAGGCGCCAGCATCGATATGCTGCTTGAAACTGCCGATGGTCGACAGGATCAGCTGCACGTCATTGCGGAGCGCGGCGGTGATGTACTCGGCCGAACCCTTGTAGGGAATGTCCGTCATCGGCAGGTTGCCCGCCGCATTGCGCAGCCCCTCCATCGCCAGCGAGACCGAACTGACGCCCAGCGTGGCATAGTTCAGTTTGCCGGGGTTCTTCTTGGCGATTTCCATGAATTCGGGCCAGTTCTTCGCACCGACTTCCTTCGGCGCGACGATCAGGCTGGTGCCGTTGCTCAGCATCGACACAGGGACGATGTCCTTGGTGTTGTCGAAGCCCAGATTCTTCTGCACCAGGTGCAGCAGCGCCGCACCGGCGCCGGTGACCAGGACGGTGTAGCCATCGGGTGCCGCCTTGGCGACGTAGCCAATGCCGATGGCCGCGCCGGCGCCCGGGCGGTTTTCGACGATGACAGGCTGTCCCATGCGCCGCTGCATCGAATCGGCAAGCGCGCGCGCCTCGATATCCTGCTGGCCGCCGGCCGGGAACGGCACGACGATGGTAATCTGCCGGCCCGGATAGGTCGGCTGCGCGACAGCGGCGCCGGCCAGCATGGCCAGGCCCGCGGCGAAGAGTTTCGTGGCGAACTTCATTGCGGCTACTCCCTGACAGTCCCTGTTTCGGGACATTCCCTGTTGGCGCCCGCTTATAGACGATTGACGACCCTACCGGTCAAGGGCTCGCGCGGGGCGGACAAGTCGCGCGACCAAGACGGGTATTCTACCGGCAGGCGGCTGGCCGCATCAATTTCCTTCAGGTCCTCTGCGGTCAGCTCCAAGCCGGCAGCCAGGATATTCTCCTGCAATTGTGGCGCGGTTCGGGCGCCGATGATCACGCTGGTGACGAACGGCCGGTGCAGCAGCCAGGCCAGGGCCACGCGCGGCACCGTCGCGCCGTGTCGCGCCGCCGCCTTTTCCAGCACGTCGATCACCGCATAGGCACGGTCCATCTCGACCGGCGGGAACTGCACGATGCTGCGCCGCGTGCCCGGGTCTGCCGCCTTGTCCCGGCGGATCGCGCCGGTCAGCAGCGCTCCGGCCAGCGGGCTGTAGATCAGGAGCGCCAGCTTCTGGTCCACCGCCAATGGCGCGATCTCGCGCTCGATGTCGCGACCGGCAACCGAGTAATAGGCCTGGATCGATGCGAACTCCTCGAACCCGTTCAGCGCCGCGACTTTCGAGGCCTGCATCACCTGCCAGGCCATCAGGTTGGAACAGCCGATGTAGCGTACCTTGCCCTGGCGAATGGCATCGTCCAGCGTACGCAGGCTTTCCTCGAACCGGGTATAGGGGTCGGGCTGGTGCATCTGGTACAGATCGATGCAGTCGGTGCCCAGTTCCTTCAGACTCCGCTCCAGCGCCTGCATCAGGTGCACGCGCGACTGGCCGACATCGTTCGGCCCCTGGCCGGTGCGCGCATGCGCCTTGGTCGCGACCACCGCCTCACGCCGCCGCTTGCCCAGCGCCTTGCCCAGCATGACCTCGGCCTCGCCGCCGCCATAGACGTCGGACGTGTCGAACAGGTTTATGCCGGCATCCAGCGCCTGGCCCACCATGCGGTCAGCCTCCGCCTGGCTGATGCCGGTGCCCAGCCGTGCCTTGCCGAACGTGCCGGTGCCTAGGCACAGGCGGCTGACGAACAGGCCCGTCTTGCCGAACTGCTGGTATTGCATCAGGCGGCCTGATCGGCCGGCAGGGGCGCCGCCGGGCCATAGGGGCGTACCTTGTCGTCGATCTCCACCCGCAGCATCTCGCGGCGGAAGCCGGCATAGTCGTTGACCGCATAATGCTGGCAGCAGCGGTTGTCGATCAGCGCAACCGCGCCCTTGGTCCAGTGAAAGCGGCAGGTGAATTCCGGCCGGCTGGCGTGGCGGTTCAGCATGTCGATCAGCGGCCGGCTCTCCGCCTCGGTCATGTCCTTGAAGCGGATCGCGAAGTCGCCGGTGGTGTACAGCAGGCGGCGGCCGGTCTCGGGATGGATGCGCACCAGCGGGTGCGCCGTTTCCCGCCGCAGATACTCCTGCAGCTGCTCCGGCGTCATGTTGACGATGTTCTTGGTGCCCTTCTGGTCGGTCAGCGGCTTCGAGCTGAACGGGCCCGACGGGCTGTGCACCAGCATCAGCGCCTCGCACATGGCCTTCATACCGTCCGACAGCGTCTCGTAGGCCAGGTACAGATTGGCGAACATCGTGTCACCGCCAAAAGGCGGGCAGTCCAGCGCGTGCAGGACGATGCCGGCGATCGGCCGCTCCTTCACCACCTGGTCGGTGTGCCAGCGGTCGCCGTAATTGCGCGACCCGGGCACGGCGGCGGCGTCGCGGATCATGCGATGCACGTAGTCCGACCCCGGTTCGGTCATGTTGTGCGGCGTCACCGTCAGGTCGCCGAAGCAGCGTCCGACGCGTTCCATGCCGGCAATGTCCAGGTCCTGGCCGCGGAAGAATACGACCAGGTTCTCCAGCCAGGCGCGGTGGACTTCGGCCCGCGTTTCGGCGTCCATCGGCTGCGACAGATCGACCCCGTCGATCTCGGCGCCCAGCGCGCCCGCAATGGGGCGCACGTGGATCCTGCGATAGCCGCTGTCGCGCGCCGACATTAGTGCGCGGCCGCCTTGGCGGGCGCCTTCGCGATGGTTTTGCCGCCCATCATCTTGCGGGCCTCCGCCGTGGTCGCCACGCCGCGGCCGCAACGCTCCGCGATGTTGGCGAATGTCTCGACGAACTCCAGGTTGCTGATCGGCTTGTCGTTGATGATCCAGTTGTCGCCAAGGCCGGTGCGGATGTGCCCGCCCATGGCGACCGCGATGCTGGTCAGCGGGATGTGCACATGGCTGCCCTTGATCTCGGTGAACCACAGGTGCGGCACGTCCTGGTCGATCATGTCCAGGTACATCTGCAGGCCGCGCACCGTCGGCGGCAGACCGTAGGGGTGCTTCTCGCTCATGTAGAATTTCAGCAGCAGCGGGCCGGGCAGCCAGCCGTTGCGGTAATAGGCCAGGCACGAGCGCAGGTGCCCCGGCTCGCGGATGCCCAGCGTGTAAAAGATGTCCAGCTTCTTCGCAAAGTCGAAGCAGAACTTCATTTCCTGGTGGGTGTTGAAAAAGCCCTCCAGCTGCGAGCGCGACAGGTTCTTCAGTTCCTCGTAATTGGTGAGGTTGAAGGCGCCGACGTCGTACACGCCCATCTCGAACCGCAGGCTGGGATCATTCGCCAGCGTCTCCCAGTGGGCGAAACGCACCTCAATGGGATTCGGCTGGTAGCCCGGCGCGATGATGCAGTCCACTTCCGCCTGCGCCAGGCGGAATGCCTCGGCGAACAGCTTGGCATCGGTGCGGCGCTGCTCGCCGGTCTTCGGATCGCGCGCATGGAAATGGAACACCGTGGCGCCCGCCTTGTGGCAGCGCACGATGTCCTGGGCGATCTCCTCCGGCCCGTAGGGGGCGTGGGGATTGGTCTCCTTCATTACCCACTCGTTCAGCGCCACCTTGATGATCAGCTTGTCCATGGCGGTATTCCCTGTCCGGATGCGCTATTGCGGCTGGATGTTGCCGGCTTTGGCCGCCTCGGCGCGGGCGGCGGTGTCATCGACGATCAGCTTGGCCAGTTCCGCCGGCGTGCCGCCAACCAGGTCCATGCGCAGACGCTCGGCCTGCTCGATCACGTTCGGCGCCTTGGTCCAGTCCTTCGCCGCCGCGGCCAGCTTGTCGATGATCGGCTGCGGCGTGCCGGCCGGCGCGAACAGGCCGTACCAGATCGACGCCAGGATATCGACGCCGCCCTCGCGCATGGTCGGCACGTCCGGCGCCTGTTTCATGCGCTCGGTCGACATCGAGTTCAGCGCGATGACCTTGCCGTCCTTGATGGCCGGCACGAAGCTGCCATACAGGCTCATGGTGGCATGCGTTTCGCCGGCCAGCATCGACTGGGTCAGCGCCGCCGCGCCCGGATAGGGGATGAAGGCCATGTCGAGCCCGGCCTTCTTGGCCAGCAGCGCGCCGTACAGGTGCGACGGCGAATTGGTGATGATGCCGTAGTTGATCTTGCCCGGATTGGCCTTGGCGTAGGCGATGAATTCCTGCGTGGTCTTAACGGGCAGGGCTGTCGAGGTCAGCATGACCAGCGGGTAGCGGACCAGCAGCGAAATCGGCGCCAGGTCCTTGGTCTGGTCCAGCGTATTGTCCTTCAGGAATAGCGAGAAGCTGGTGATGCCGTCATAACCCATCAACAGGGTGTAGCCATCAGGCGCGGCGCGCTTTACCGCGTCGGAACCCAGCAGGCCGCCGCCACCCACGCGATTCTCGACGATGACCGACTGGCCCCAGCGCTTTTCCAGGAAGTCGGCGATAAGGCGTGCGGTGACATCACCGCTGCCGCCCGCCGCGAACGGGCCGATCAGCTTGATGGGCTTGGTGGGATAGTCCTGTGCCTGTGCCATGCCGGTGGCGGCCCCAAGCATTACGGCAAGCGACAAGGCAATCCCGGCAAGACGGTTCATTCTATTTCCTCCCCGATACTGGAAGCTGTTGCTTCCTGCTTTGGCGACAGCATATCGAACGCGTGGGCTATGCGGCCAATGCTATTTCCTTGCCGGGCAGATCGAGTTTCTGCATCCTGCCCGCCCATGAGCATCCGGCATCTGCCCTATTTCGCGACGGTCGCCGAGGACCAGCACTTCAAGCGCGCCGCCGGGCGTCTGAACATGACGCAGTCTGCCCTGTCGCGCCGCATCCAGGAGTTTGAGGCCGAGCTGGAACTGACCCTGTTCGAGCGTCGGCCGGGCGGTGCGAAGCTGACGGCGGCGGGCGCCTCGCTGCTTGCCGACGCCAAGCGTATCCTTGCTGATTACGAGAATGCGGTGCATCGCGCGCGCCGCATCCAGCGCGGCGAACTCGGCACGTTCCGCGTCGCGTTCAATGGCATCGCCGCGCGCGACGACCTGGTGCCGTTCTGGCTGCGCACCTTCCGTGCCGAGAATCCCGGCGTCGATCTGCGGCTCGCGCCGATGGTGTCGGCCAACCAGGCCGACGCGATCCTGAACGGCGAGATCGATGCCGGCTTCTTCTACGGCCCGCCCGAGGATTCGGGTGAACTCGAATTCCTCCCCATCCTCGAACACGACTTCCTGCTGGCCCTGCCGCGCGACCATCCGCTCAACAGCCGCAAGCGCCTGTACCTCAAGGACATGAAGAACGAGAACTTCATCTGGGGGCCGCGTGGCTGGAACGAACAGGGCGCCAGCGCCTATGCCCGCATGCGCGCGTCGATTTACGACCGGATGATGATGGCCTGCCACATGGGCGGCCTGACCCCGCGTATCATCGCCGAGGTCAACACGTCCGAGGCGCGCCTGAACCTGGTTTCCGCCGGCATGGGCGTTTGTTTCGTGGACGAACTGCAGCGCGGCCGCGAGGCGCCCGGCGTCGTCTTGCGCAAGCTCGAGGATTTCTCGGTGCCGCTGTCAGTCAGCATGGTCTGGCGGCGCAATGACGCGTCGCCCATCCTGGCCGCCTTCGTGGCCCTGGTGTCGCGCAAGACGCCGGCCAAGGCCCGCGCTCCGGCGGTGCGGAAAAAGGCCTGATTCGGGCCTTTGCCCCTTGAGTACGGCCGGGCGGCCCGCTACATTTTGTCGCGCCAGGCCGGGCCCCTCTGGCAGTCCCTGTGGACTGCGATGTCGGACTGGATTTCCGATGGAGTGGCTCGCGGCACCTTCCTGACCGAAGCTCTATTGCGGCGCCAGCCTTGCGCCGTGAGGCTTCTCCCGGGACGTTCGACAGCGGACGCGGCATGCCGCGAGACGCTCTTCCCTGAACTGCGGAGGAGGGTTTCCCTTGACTGAATTTTTCACCGGTCTGTTTACCGCCGAGGCGATGACGGCGCTGCTTCAGGTCATTGCGATCGACCTGGTGCTCGCGGGCGACAACGCGATCGTTATCGGCCTTGCCGCCGCCGGCCTGCCGCGCGACCAGCGCGCCAAAGCGATTCTGATCGGCATTATCGCGGCGACCGTGTTGCGTATCATTTTTGCCGGCCTGACAACCCAGTTGCTGGCCATTGTCGGGTTGCTGTTGGGGGGTGGCATTCTGCTGCTGTGGGTATGCTGGAAAATGTGGCGCGAACTGCGCACGTCGCACGCCGAGGAGCTGGCCGGTGCCGAGGCGCTGGCCGACGCCGACCTCAATGCGGACGGCACGGTGGCGGGCGGCGCGCCGCGCAAAACCTTCGCCCAGGCCGCCTGGCAGATCGTCATTGCCGACCTCTCCATGTCGCTCGACAATGTGCTCGCGGTCGCGGGTGCGGCGCGTGAACATCCGGTGGTGCTGATCTTCGGCCTGGCGCTGTCCATCGCGCTGATGGGGCTTGCGGCCAGCTTTATTGCGCGCCTGCTGCAGAAGCACCGCTGGATCGCCTATGTCGGCCTTCTCGTCATCCTCTACGTCGCGCTTGAAATGATCTATCGCGGCGCCGTGGAAGTCTGGCCGGCGGTCGCGGCGGCGGTGGGCTAGGCCGCCTAGAACCGGTCGACGGGCACGCGCAGGTAAACGTGCCCGTCGCTTTCCGGCGGCGGAAACTTCCCGCCGCGCATGTTGACCTGCACCGACGGCAGGATCAGGGCCGGCAGGTCCAGCTTCGCGTCGCGGTCAGTGCGCATGGCGACAAATGCCGCCTCGTCGATCCCGTCGTGGATATGGATATTGGTGGCCCGTTGTAACGCCACGCTGCTTTCCCACGCATAGCTGTCGCGGCCTGGCGCCTTGTAGTCGTGACAGGTGAAGATGCGCGTGGCCGGCGGCAGGTCAAAAATGCGCCGGATCGACCGGTACAGGATGTGCGCATCGCCGCCGGGAAAGTCACAGCGCGCCGTGCCGTAGTCCGGCATGAACAGCGTGTCGCCGACAAAGGCCGCGTCCCCGATGATGTAGGTCATGCAGGCCGGCGTGTGGCCAGGCGTATGCATCGCGCGAATAGGCACCTGGCCCAGCATCAGTTCTTCGCCGTCGGCGATCAGGCGGTCGAACTGGCTGCCGTCGGTCGCCATGTCCGTCGCGCCGAAGACCGGGCGGAACGCCCGCTGCACGACGGGTACCTGGTCGCCGATCAATACCGGCGCGCCGGTTCGCGCCTTCGCATGCTGCGCGGCACTCAGGTGGTCGGCATGGACGTGGGTGTCGATGATCAGGTCGATGGTCAGACCGTCGGCGGCGGCGCTGGCCAGTGTGGCATCGATCGAGCGCGTATGGGGGCGTCCTGATTTGTTGTCGTAGTCCAGGACCGGGTCGATCAGTGCGGCGCGGCGCGTTACCGGATCCGCTACCACGTAGGTAACCGTGAACGTCGGCTCGTGGAAAAACGCGTGGACCATGGGCGCGGCCGGCATGGCTTGTCTCCTCGGCGGGGGATTGACATATATATTAGATAACTCTAAAGTAATGTCAACTTGCAAGAGTGAGCTTCATGGAACTGGCCATCGATCCTGCCGAACTGCAGCGGAATGCCGCTGATGCCGTCCGTCTGCTCAAGGCGCTAGCCAATGAAAACCGCCTTCTCGTTCTTTGCCAGCTCGTGGGCGGCGAACGGTCGGTCGGCCAGTTGGTCGCGACTGTCGGGTTGTCGCAGTCGGCCTTGTCGCAGCACCTCGCCCTATTGCGTGAAGACGGGCTGGTTGCCACCCGTCGCGACGGCCAGACGATCTGGTACTCGTTGTCGGGACACGGGGTGCCGCAGGTACTCGAAGTTCTCGCAAATCTTTTCTGCGCTCCCAGGGGCGGGGCACGGGTGCGCAGGAAAGGAAGTCGGTGATGACGCTCGTCTCCCGGTGCGGCTCCTTGACCTGATGGTCCGCGGATGCTGACTTTCGAGTCGGCTGCCGCCATCGCATCGGGTGGCCTCGTCGGCTTCTTGCTGGGTCTGCTGGGCGGCGGCGGTTCGGTCCTCGCCGTGCCCCTGCTGCTCTACGTGGTCGGCATTCGCGATGCCCATGTGGCGATCGGCACCAGTTCGGTCGCCGTGGCGCTGAATGCGGCATTCAACCTCGTGGGCCACGCCCGCGCCGGCAACGTCAAATGGCCCTGCGCGGTGACGTTTGCAGGAGCCGGCATTGCCGGCGCCTGGATCGGTTCAACCCTCGGCAAGCTGGTGGACGGGCGGACCCTGCTCGTCCTCTTTGCCTTGGTGATGCTGGCGGTCGCGGTGTCGATGGCACTGCCTCGCCGCTCAGAGGGCAGTGCAGAGGTTCGCCTTACCCGTCCGATTGCGCTCCGGCTGGTGGCAATCGGCCTGGCGACCGGGCTGCTGTCCGGATTTTTCGGCATCGGCGGCGGATTTCTGATCGTGCCCGGCATCATCCTGGGCTCGGGCATGTCCATGCTCAATGCCGTGGGATCGTCGCTGTTTTCCGTGGCGGTGTTCGGTTCGGTCACGGCGGTGAACTATGCGATGTCGGGTTTCGTCGACTGGGGCGTGGCGGCGCGGTTTGTTGCCGGCGGCATGGTGGGGGGTGGTGCCGACATTTTTCTGGCCGGCCGGCTCGCCACCCGTCGCGCGCTGCTCAGCCGCATCTTCGCGGCAGTCGTCGCCCTGGTCGCTTTTTACATGCTGGCCAGGGCGACGGTGCCGGCCTGACTCAGGCCGCCTTCTTGTTGTGCTCGCGCAGGTACTTCAGCATGGTCTCGGCATCCGAAACCTCGAACGGGTCGGTCGGGCAGTCGTGCGCGAAGCCCGGCTCGATGAACAGCTTCTTGATCACGCCGTCATCGACGTACATCGAGTAGCGCCACGAACGCTCGCCGAAGCCGAGATTATCCTTCTTCACCAGCATGCCCATGCCGCGGGTGAAGTCGGCCGAGCCGTCCGGCAGCAGAAACACGTTCTTCACGCCCTGCGACTTGCCCCACTGGAACATGACGAAGGCGTCGTTCACGCTCAGACAGACGACCTTGTCGACGCCCAGCTCCTGGAATTCGGCGAACCCGGCCTCGTAGCCGGGCAGGTGGGTCGACGAGCAGGTCGGCGTGAACGCGCCAGGTAGCGAGAACAGGACGATCTTCTTGCCCTTGAACAGCTCTTCGGTGCTCAGGTCCTGCCAGCGGAACGGGTTCGGGCCGCCGACGCTCTCGTCGCGGACGCGGGTCTTGAAGATGACGTTGGGGACGCGGCTGCCTTCCGCGGCGGGTTTCGTCTGGGCCATGAGCACTCCAATTGAGAATTAATTGCAGATAGCCGGAATATAGAGGCCCTCTGGCCCCTTGGCAAGGTAGTTTGGAATAATTCCAGTAAATAGTCGAACGGAGACGTCTACCGGACGATTCGCTGCGTTTCCGTCAGTTTTTCGCCTGGCCTGGGCGCCGCCGCGACGGCCGTAATGTTCTGTGTGGCCGGCGGCAGGTTGGCCACCGCGACCTTGTGATCGGTGTTTCCGCCTGCGGCCAAAGTTGTCGCAACGACCAGGGCCAAGAACAGATCACGCATGCCTGCCTCCGAAGTGAGGCCCCCAACGGCATGACTAACGGGGATGCGGCTTTTGGGTTCCCGCCCCGCGGAAACTTTTTACCAAAAGCGCTTCTTCGCGAATGTCGGCGTGCCAATCCTGCGAAGCGCAACGCGCGAAGCAGGATGGCGTCCCCGGAGTGACTCGAACACCCGACCCACGGTTTAGGAAACCGTTGCTCTATCCTGCTGAGCTACGGGGACGCAGCCGGTTGCGGCGGGTCAGTTCTAGGAAGGCGACGCCGGGGCGTCAACCTGGGCTCAGAACAGGTCGCCGACCGGAATCGCGTAGGTGACGAAGACGGTCTCTTCGCCTGGGTTCTTGTTGCCCAGGCTGGCGTTCGACATGTGGCTGATGCCAATGCCGAGGCGCGAGCGGTCATCGAACCGGTACGACAGTTCCAGGCCCGAGCGGAATTCCAGCACGCTGCCCAGGTCCTTGCCGCTGCCTTTGGCATAGGCGCCCGGAGCAAAGCTGGGGGTCAGCACCAGGCGGTTGCCGAAATAGATGTCGATCAGCACGCCGCCGAAGCCATAGGCGCCGCCATCGGAGGTCCCCATCACGCCGGCGAACGGCTTGAAAATCCACAGCTTGTGTTCCTCGCCGCCACGCCATTCCAGGCGGCCTTCGAAGGCGCTGTTCTTGCGCTTGTTGGCATCGAAATAACCGGCGGAAACCGCGATGAAGGCAGGGTCACCCGCCTGCTGCGCGCTCGCCGGCGCCGCCGACAAGGTGGCGCCCGCGATCAGCAGGCCGCCGGTCAGACCCAACAACAGGTTCCGCATGTGCAATCCCCTCGCTATCCGCGCACTCTAGGGAAACGACGGAATTTGTCCACCCTTCACCACCGGAAACGGCATGAACCATTTGGTCCCCCGCCCGTTTGTTATGCCGGAGGAGCCTGTTATGGAAGAACACACCGAGATCACGCCGACCGACGCGCGCAGCGGCATCAAGCTGGGGGTCATGCGTTATGTGCTGGCCCTGTCGCTGGCCGGTGTCGTTATCGCGTTCGTCGCCACCTACGCCTTCTCGTAACGGCCGATGCGCCGGGGCTGGAAGTGGGCGCTGGGCGCCACCGCCGCGTTCGTCGCCGCGGTGGCGGGGGCGGGCTATTATTTTCTCGTCTACGACATCAACTGGGTGAAGCACCCGGCGGGTCGCTATGCGTCCGACAAGGCCGGCCGCAAGACCGCCGTCGAGGGCGACCTGAGCATCCGCTGGTCGGGTAAACCCCGCCTGATCTTGCAGGACTTCCACCTGGCTAATGCCGAGTGGAGCAGGGATGCCGAAATGGCGTCCGCCGAGCGCATCGAGGTTGTGGTCGACGCTTGGCAATTGCTGCGCGGCCGGCTGGTCCTGCCCGAGGTCCGCCTGGTAAAGCCGAAGCTGGTGCTCGAGCGCCGTGCCAATGGCGAGGCGAACTGGAGTCTCGGCGCCAAGGCGGCAAAGGATGTCGTCCTGCCCGAGGACCGCACCGAATTTCCTCTGATCGGCATGCTCGCGATTGAAAGCGGCAAGCTGGTCTATCGTGACGCGAAGGCCGGCCTCGATATCGACGGCGATATCGCCTCGGTCACCGGCACCGGCGGCCAGGGCCGCCAGGACGTGTCGATCAGCGGCCAGGGCCGCCTGCAGGGCGAACCGTTCAAGCTCAAGCTCGTCGCCGGCTCGCTGCTGCAATTGCGCGCCGACAATGAACCCTATCCCTTGCGCCTCGACATCGACGCTACGTCGACCAGCGCCCGCTTCGCCGGCACGCTGGACGATCCCGTGACGTTCGAAGGCGTGAAGCTGGATGTCGCCCTCAAGGGCGACAATCTCGGCCGCCTGACCAAGATGACCGGCGTGCCGCTGCCCGAAACCCCGCCCTACGACCTCAAGGGGCATCTGCTGCGCAGCGAGGGCGTCTGGACGATCGAGCGCCTGGCCGGCCTGGTCGGCAAGAGCGATCTCGGCGGCCGGGTGGAAATCGATCCCGGCCGTCCGCGCCTGTTCATCAAGGCCGATCTCGTATCGCGCAGCCTCGACTATCGCGACGTTGGCCCGCTGATCGGCATCAAGGTCCAGGCGCAGGGAAACGAGGTCAAGGCCGTCCCGCGCAAGCCGCTGCCGGGCGAGGACTTCGTGCGCGTGCTTCCTGACGCCCCGCTGAACATCAAGCAGGTGCGCGACGTTGATGCCCAGTTAAAGTACCGCGCCGACAAGGTGCTGGCCCCGAACACGCCGCTGGAGAAGGTCGATCTCGACCTCGACATGAAGGACGGCGTGCTGCGCTTCAAGCCGCTCAAGGTCTCCATCGCCCAGGGCGATGTCATCGCCAATATCGACATCGACGCCCGCAACGCCCAGGTCCAGACCCGCTACGACATCGGTCTGCGCCGCTTCCGCCTCGAACGCTTCCTCGACGAGGCGGGACTGAAGGACCGCGGCAATGGCCGCATCGACGGTCGCATACGCCTCAATGGCACGGGCGACACCATCGCCAAGTCGCTGGCCAGTTCCGATGGCGACATCCGCGTCGTCATGGGTGACGGGCAATTGTCCAACCTCGGCATCGAACTCGCCGGCCTCGACATTGCCGAGGCTGCCGGCTTTGCGCTGGCTGGTGACAAGAAGGTCGCCATCCGCTGCGCCGTGGTCGATTTCGCCGTGCAGAGCGGCGTGCTCAATCCCCGCGTCCTTGTCGTCGACACCACCGACAGCACGCTGACCGCCGACGGCAAGATCGATCTGGGCCACGAGGCGCTGGACCTGAAACTGCTGGCCCACCCCAAGGACCCCAGCATCTTCGCCATCCGCACGCCGATCACCATCAAGGGCCATTTCGGCAAGCCCAGCATCGGCATCTCGCCGGGGCCGCTGGCCGCCCGTGCGGCGGGGGCCGTGGCGCTAGGTGTTCTGCTCACCCCGCTGGCCTCGATCCTGGCCTTTATCGAGCCGGGCCTGGAACGCGACAGCGACTGCACCAAGCTGATGGCGGGCGAGCCGAAACCGAACTGACCGTGTTAATCTGCCGGCCATGCGCGCCCGGCTGTTCTGCGTCCTGCTTCTCCTGTTCGCGACCCCCGTCTGTGCGGCCGAAGTCAAAGGCCTGCGCGATGGCGGCAGCGGCACCGTGGTCGAGGTGATCGACGGCGACACGCTGCGTCTCGACGACAAACGCGAGGTGCGCCTTGTCGGCATCCAGGCGCCAAAGCTCCCCCTCGGCCGCACCAATTTCCCCGCCTGGCCCCTGGCCGAGGAGTCGAAGCGCGCCTTGCAGCAGATTGCGCTGCAACGCCGCCTGGTGTTGCGCCACGGGGGCGAGGCCGCCGATCGGCACGGCTGCGTCCTCGCCCATCTTTTCATCGACGGCGACGATGCGCGGTGGGTGCAGGGCGAGATGCTGCGGCGCGGCCTGGCCAGGGTCTACACCTTCCCCGACAACCGGGCACTGGCGCCGCAACTGCATGCGGCCGAGGAGGCGGCGCGCACGGCCCGCCGCGGCATCTGGGCCGATCCGTTCTACCGCGTGCGCGATGCGGTGAAGGATGTGGCCGAACTGGCGCGCGCGACCGACACGTTCCAGCTCGTCGAGGGCGTGGTTGCCGCCACCGGTGGCGCCCAGGGCCGCACCTACCTTAATTTTGGCACGAACTGGCGCGAGGATTTCACCGTTAGCATTCCCGACCGGAACCGTGCGGCGTTTCGCACGGCCGGTCTCGCGCCCGAAAGCCTCGCCGGGCGCCGTATCCGCGTCAGGGGCTGGCTGAAACAGGTTAACGGACCGATGATCGAAGCGACCCATCCCGAACAGATCGAGGTATTGCCGTGAAGCGCGCGCTGCTGATTGCCTGCTTTGTTGCCGCCGCCGTGCCGGCGCATGCGCAGTTCACCGCGTTCATGTCGCCCGACGAGGAACGCAAGGTTGGCGCCCAGGAGCATGTGAACGCCCTGGCCGAGAACGGCGGCGTCTACACCGAAAAGGGCCTGGACGAGTACGTGGTCCAGATCGGCTACACGATGGTGCCGAACGTCGAGACGCCACAGCCGGAATGGCGCTTCACGCTGCTCAACACACCGCTGGTGAATGCTTTCGCGCTGCCGGGCGGCTACGTCTACATCACGCGCGGCATCATGGCGATCGCCAACAACGAGGCCGAGCTGGCCGGTGTCTTGGGCCATGAAATGGGCCATGTCACCGCCCGTCACTCGGCGCAGCGCTACAGCAAGGCGGTGGCAACGCAGATCGGCGCCGGCCTGGCCGGCGTGCTCGGCAGCCTGCTGCTCGGCACCAGTGCCGTGGGCGACATCGTCTCCCAGGGCGGCGCCCTGTATCTGCAGAAGGGCAGCCGCGAGCAGGAGGACGAGGCCGATGGCCTGGGCCTCAAGACCATCGCCCGCACCGGCTACGCGCCCCAGGCCATGCCGGCCTTCCTGCAGACGCTGAACGACGACACCGCGCTGACGATGAAGATGCTGGGCCGGCCGGGTGGCGAGCTGGAATTCAACATGATACAGACGCATCCGCGCACCGTGGATCGGGTCGAGCGCACGATGACCGAACTCGGCGCGGTACAGGGCGGCCAGATCTATCGCCGCGACGCCTATCTCGACCGCATCGACGGCATGCTCTATGGCGACACGCCCGACCAGGGCTTCATCCGCGGCCGCACTTTCAGCCACCCGGACCTGAAGATCGGCTTCACCGCGCCGCAGGGTTTCTACCTGATGAACGGTGCGGCGGCGCTGACCGGCACGCGGCCCGACGGCGTACGCATGGTGTTCGACTCAGCCGTGGACAAGCGCTACGCGCGCACCGCGCCGCTCGACTACCTGACCCGCGTCTGGGCGCAGAACGCCCAGCTGCAGGACGTGCAGAACATCACCATCAATGGCATGCCGGCCGCGACGGGCCGTGCTGCGGTCAAGGCATCCAGCGGCCAGATGGTCGCCCGGCTCGTCGCCATCAGCACGGGCGACGCCATTTACCGCTTCATGTTCGTGGTGCCGCCGCGCATCGCGTCCCAGGTCGAGCCCGACCTGATCCGCGCCGTGCACACCTTCCACCGGCTGAGCGCGCAGGAGCTGGCGCAATTGCACCCGCTGCGGCTTCGCGTGCTGCCGGTGCGTCAGGGTGATACCGAGGAGAGCTTCGCCCGGCGGATGCCCTACGACGATTTCCAGCTCGACCGCTTCCGTACCCTGAACGGCTTGCGGCCCGGCGAGGGCATTGCCCCCGGCCAGCGGGTCAAGATCGTCGAATAAAGCGCGTTACGCCGGCAGCAGACCCATCTGCTCCGGGCTGCCGGCGAGTGCGGTCAGGCGCTGCTTAAGTTTGGCCAGCGCCTGATGTTCGATCTGGCGCACGCGTTCCTTGCTGATTCCCAGGTTGTTGCCCAGCGATTGCAGCGTCGAGCTCTCGTCGCGCAGGCGCCGCTCGGTGATGATGCGGCGTTCGCGCGGGCTGAGATAGGCCAGCGCATCCCGCAGCCACCGTGCCCGCGCTGCGCCGTCGTGGCGGGCCTGCACGGTTTCCTCGGGTGACGGACGCTCGTCCGCCAGCAGGTCCTGCCAGTCGGTTTCGCCATCCTCGCTGATCGGTGTGTTGAGCGAGCGGTCGGAAGCCAGGCGGCTTTCCATCTGCTCGACGTCGCCGACCTCGACCTTCAGTTCTGTGGCGATGCGCCGGCGCACCGCATCCGTCATCGCGCCGGTGCCGGTCGCCGCGCCATGGCGCTCGATCCGCGCGCGCAGCCGGCGCAGATTGAAGAACAGCGACTTGTGTGCCGACGTCGTGCCGGTACGGACGATTGACCAGTTGCGCAACACGAAGTCCTGCATCGCCGAGCGGATCCACCAGGTGGCATAGGTGGCAAAGCGGATATTGCGCTGCGGTTCGAACCGCGCCGCTGCCTGCATCAGGCCGATATTGCCTTCCTGCACCAGATCGCCGATCGGCAGTCCATAATTGCGGAAGCGCGATGCGGTCGCCACGACCAGGCGGATATAGGCCGACACCAGCTCGTGCAGCGCCGCCTCGTCCCCGTTCTCGCGCCACCGCTGCGCCAGTTCGTGCTCATGGTCCGCCGTCAGCAGCGGCGCGGCCATGGCGCTCTTGACGAAGCGCCGGTTGGCGCGCTGCGTGTCGGGCATGTCGATATGGGCCATGGCACGTCTCCGTCAGCAGCGACCCGGCGAAATGCCGGCACCCTCGGGGAGATATACGAGCGGGGCGTGGCCACGGTTCACGGCTAGGTGAAAGAGGTCACAGGTGGAACTTGCGCTAGATTTCGATCCAGTCCGCGGGATGGCCGTCCAGGGTGAAGCAGGCTGCGTTCAGCGTGCCGCCAAAGCCGCAACCGCCGTCGATCAGCGCCGTGACGTGACCGACCTGCGCCTTCTGCCGCCCGCGGTCGTAGCCGCGCACGACCAGGCGGAAGCCGGCATAGGGTTCGCTCATCGTCGCCATGTAGCCGGAGCCCCACCAGAACGTGTCGCCCTGCTCGTCGATCGGTCGTGTCGGATCGACACCGGCACTGACGAACAGCAATTCGCCGCCGGTTGTCATCGCCGCGCGCCTGAGCGAACCCATGACTTCGTCGTGTCCGGGCCGGCCGCGCACCGCGGCGCGCAGCGTCGCGGTCCAGCGGCCCGTGGCCAGGGTGCCTTCGCGGAAGGTTGCCGGCGCGCGGTCCACGTCGCCGCCATAGGCCGCCAGCGTCGCGCCGACGCCTTCATTCAGCATCCAGGCGAACACCTCGCGCGGGTCGCGCGCGAACTGGATCTCCAACAGTTTGCGCCACATCTCCTCCTGCGCGCCGCGCAGATAGACGATGTCGCCCGGCTCCATGCCCGGCTTCGCCAGCAGGTGGCGGCGAAAACTCACCAGCTCGTCGATGGTTTGCACGACCTGCGCGCCGCGGCCGAGGAAATTGCCGAGATAGACGATGCGGTCGCCCAACTGGAAGCGCTCGTCGAGCGCGTCATGCAGGCGGACCAGCTTGTCGGCATCGCCATGAATCGCGGCGACGGTCCAGACGCGTTTCGCGCATGCGATGTGGCCGAACGACTCGGTACCCATCACGGTCAGGACCTAAAAAAACGGGAGTAGGAAAAAAGAAGGGCCTGGCGACTCGCGCCAGGCCCCGCAACTGAGTAGATCATGGCGATCGAGGTTATCTTACGCCGCCTTGAGCATCTTCTCTAGGCGTTTGGCGGCGGTATCGTCGTCAATCTTTTCAACCGCTGCGAGTTCATGCGCCAGGCGGTCGAGCGCCTTCTCGTAGATCTGCCGTTCGCTATAGGACTGGTCCGGCTGGCCGGCGTTCCGATGCAAGTCCCGCACCACTTCCGCGATGGAAATGGGGTCGCCGGAATTGATTTTCGCTTCGTATTCCTGCGCCCGGCGGCTCCACATGGCCCGCTTGATCCGGGCCCGGCCCTTGAGGGTTTCCAAGGCGTTCCGCATCTGTTGCGGGGAGGAAAGCCGGCGCGTGCCCAGCGAGGCGGCCTTGGCCACCGGCACTGAAACCGTCAGCTTGTCTTTTTCGAATTCTACAACCAGAAGTTCCAGCTGGAAACCGGCGATCTCCTGCCTGTCGATGCGAACGATCTTGCCCACACCATGGGTGGGGTAAACGACCAGATCGTGCACGGCAAAGGTGATTTTGGGTCGCACCGGCAGGGGCGGCGGCGCCACCTTCATGGACGGCGGCTGGTTCATCTTCGGACCGCCCATCATCGGCGGGCGGGGCGCGGCCGACGGCGGTACCAAGGTCGGGCGCGGCGGCGCCACCGGCGCGGCGGCCTTGGGTGCCGGGGCCGCCTTCACAACCGGGGCGGCCTTCACAACCGGGGCCGCCTTGACGGCGGGCGCGGCCTTGGTGACCGGTGCCGGGGCTGCCTTCGCCTTGATTTCCTTGGCCTTTACGGGCGCTGCCACTTTGGCGGGGGCCTGCTTCGCCTTGCTCTTCACCGCCTCCTGGGCCTTGGCCTTTGCCACCGGCTTGGCGACTGGCTTGGCCGCTGCCTTGGGGGCGGATTTCTTGGCGGCGCCAGCGGGGCGTGATGCCGCCACAGCCTTGGTGGCGCGGGCCTTGGCCGCCGGACGGGAATTCGATGTCGACTTCTTCACCATTTTTGCCTCTCAAACCACCTGACCGACCGTGATACCCGGTCGGCGCGGGCGCGCGATGGCCCGCATGTCCACGCCAAAATTTCGTTCCCCGAAGTCCCAGACAGGCTACCGGTCCATCCGTCGGAGGATCAGCCTCGGAAGGGCAGCCATGCGCCACGGCCCCACTTGCCGGCGCTGGCGGATTTATCCGCCGCTTATTGCGTTATCTTGTAACAGAAAAAGTGACAATTTGGTAGTCCCGGACGCCCCTCAGGGCGTTACAAAACGGGATTCCGGGGCAATTGCCCGGAACCTAGGTAGAACAGTTCGCGGCGTTTTCGCGGCGGTCAGGTGCCCTGGCCGGGCTTCGGGCTGAAATGCTGTTCGAACTTCCCGTCCTTGCCGCGCCATTCCTCGGCATCGGCCGGCGCCTCGCCCTTGCGGGTGATGTTCGGCCATTTGGTGGAATATTCCCGGTTCAGTTCCAGCCATCGGTTGGCGGCTGAATCTGTGTCGGGGATGATCGCCTCGGGCGGGCATTCCGGCTCGCAGACGCCGCAATCGATGCATTCGTCCGGATGGATGACCAGCATGTTGTCGCCCTCGTAGAAACAATCGACGGGGCAAACCTCGACGCAGTCCATGAACTTGCACTTGATGCAGGCTTCGGTGACGACATAGGTCATGGGGTCGGACTTCCGGACGCGGAAAAACGGGGCACTGCGTATCACGTTGCGCGCCCCGCGTTCAAGACAAGTCCAGAATCTCCTCGTATAGGCTCCGCGCCTCGGCGGGCGGGCCCCGTCTTGTCCCCAGCGCCAGGACCCGGACGACCCGCACCCCGCGCTCGAACGGCAGGGTCAGCACGTCGCCCACTGCAACCGGCGTGCTGGTCTTGGCCGCCGGCACCCGGTTGACCCGCACGATATGCGTCTCGAGGAACCCCTGTGCCAGCGTGCGGCTTCTCACGAAGCGCGCCTGCCACAGCCATTTGTCGAGGCGGATGCTCGCGCTCACCCGGCCTTCAGCTCCTTCAGGCGCGCGAACGGCGAATGCTCGTCGACCGGCACCTCGACCTTGCGTGGCCGCCGGCCTTTGCCATGCGGCTTGCGGCGGAACTTGTCGGCCTCATCGGGCACATAGCCCAGCAGGCGCAGCACTGGCGGCAGGTCCGCGGTGCCGCAGCCCAGCAGTGACAGCATGTCCACCGTCGGCGTGAACGGCCCGCCCTCGGCCGCCTTGCGCGCCAGCAGCGCCACGCGCTCCAGCATGTCGATGCGGATGGCCCGTTCGCCCGTGCGCACGAACCCTGCCGCCAGCCACCAGCGCGGATCGCGCGGCCGGTCCGGCGGCACTACCAATGAGGTCAGACCCGGCAGTGGCGGCGCCGCGACGGGCGCGTTGTAACGGATCGACCACAACAGGCCCTTCAGCGCCGCGGCGTCCGGCTTCAGCAACGCCGGCATGAACAAGGATGTTTCGCCGAACGTGACGCCGAGGCGGCGCAGTTTGTGCCGCTCCGGCTGGTCCAGCGCACGCACCTGCTCGACCACCTCGTCGCGCAGCAGCACGCCCAGGCCTTCACCCAGCTGATAGGCCAGGCCGCGGGTCATGCCCGCCAGGTCCGCCGTCTCCAGCTTGTGCAGGGGCGCCAGGCGGCGGCTGATTTCGCCGGCGACGAAGGTCTCCAGACGCTTCACCAGCCGGTCGCGCAACGCGCCGTCCAGTTCCTCGCCGCCAATCATGACAAGGCGTGGCCGCAGCACGTGGTCGCCGCCACGCAGCCGCGCAATCTCCGCACCGCGCCAGCGGATCGCGCCATCGCCGCCCAGTACAAGTTCGCCGCCATTGGCGATTTCGCCCGCGCGCGCGGCAATCGCCTGGCCCAGCGTGCGGTTCGCCGCGTTGCGCAGCGTGCGCCCCTCAGGCCCGCGCGCATCGCCATCGGGCAGGAACACCAGCCCGTTCAGCGTGCCGATGAACTGGTCCGCCACCATGACCGCGCCGTCGTCGCCCACCTGCGCACCCATGTCGGGATCAGAGCGCAACCCGCGCGCCAGCGCCGCCGCGCGCCGGTCGACGAACCGCTGGGTCAGCCGCTCGTGCAGCGCGTCCGACAGCTTGTCCTCGATGGCGCGCGCGCGTTCCTGCCAGTGCGCGGAATCCGCCAGCCAGTCGCCGCGATGGGCGATGTAGGTCCAGGTGCGGATATGCGCCAGCCGCCCGGCCAGGGTGTCGATTTCGCCGTCGGTGCGCTCCAGCCGCGCCACCTGACGCGCCACCCAGTCGGTGGGCAGTACGCCCTCGCGCTCGGCCAGGTGCAGGAAAATCTCGCGCGCCAGCCGCACATGCTGGTCGCGCAGCGTCTTGCGGAAATCGGGAATCTGACACACCTGCCACAGCAGGCGCACATGGCCCGGGTGGCGCACCCGCTCGATCACCTCGCGGTCGGGCGCCAGCGCGCGCAGCGTCATGTAGTCCTCGGCCTCGCGCGCCTTGACCAGCCCCTCCATCGGCGGCGGCGCGTCCAGCGAACGCAGCAGCGCGCCGACATCGCGGAACTCCAGCGCCCGGTTGCGCCAGCGCGCCTGCACGACCGGGTCGAACCGGTGGTTCTCGATCTTCTCGACCATGTCCGGTTCCAGCGGGCCGATCTCGGCCGTGGTGCCGAACGTGCCGTTGTTCATGTTGCGCCCGGCGCGGCCGGCAATCTGCCCCAGTTCCGACGGCGTCAGGCTGCGCGCGGTCACGCCGTCGAACTTGCGCGTCGCGGCGAAGGCCACATGGTCCACGTCCATGTTCAGGCCCATGCCGATGGCGTCGGTCGCCACCAGAAAGTCCACCTCGCCCGACTGGTACATCGCCACCTGGGCGTTGCGCGTGCGCGGGCTTAGCGCGCCCATCACCACCGCCGCACCCCCGCGCTGGTGCCGCACCAGTTCCGCGATGCCGTACACGTCGGCGGACGAGAACGCGACGATGGCGCTGCGGCGCGGCAGGCGCGACAGCTTCTTCGGCCCGGCATAGGACAGGTGTGACAGGCGCTCGCGCGTCTCGAACTCCGCGCCGGGCACCAGCCGCTTGATCAGGTGGCGCACCGTGTCCGCCCCCATGAACATCGTCTCGGCCGTGCCGCGCGCGTGCAGCAGGCGCTCGGTGAACACGTGGCCGCGTTCGGCATCGGCCATCAGCTGGATTTCGTCGATCGCCAGGAATTCGAAGCTGCGGTCCAGCGGCATGGCCTCGACGGTGCAGACGAACCATTGCGGGTGCGGCGGCACGATCTTTTCCTCGCCGGTGACCAGCGCCACCCGGCGCGGCCCCTTCGCGGCGCTGATCCGGTCGTAGATTTCCCGCGCCAGCAGGCGCAGCGGCAGGCCGATTATGCCGGTGGCATGGCCCAGCATCCGCTCCACCGCCAGGTGCGTCTTGCCGGTATTGGTCGGGCCGAGGACGACACGGACCGGGCCTCGGGACGGCGGCAACTCATGGGACGACATGACGTTGTAGATAATAGCGCCACCCGGGCGCGGCTACCATGCGCGAGGATGGTGAATGAATATCAGCAAGATATTCGGCGATTTCGCCACGGTCACGGCCAGCTGGAGCGGCAAACCCGTTACCTTCGGTCTCGCTGCCCTGATCATTGTCGTCTGGGCGGTCACCGGCCCGCTGTTCGGCTATTCCGACACCTGGCAGCTGGTCATCAATACCGGCACCACCATCGTCACCTTCCTGATGGTGTTCCTGATCCAGAACACCCAGAACCGCGACGCCGCCGCCGTCCACATCAAGCTGGACGAGCTGATCCGCTCTGTCGAGGGCGCCCACAACGCCATGCTGGATCTCGAGGAGCTGACCGCCGAGGAACTGGAGGCGTTCCGCTATCGGTACGAAGCGCTGGCGCGCAAGGCGCGCGAGACGCTGAAATCCGGCGGCATCGACACCGCGTGCGACGACGTGGACGCGAAATAGGCAAAAAAAGAGGCGGCGGAGCCTCCGGGGCGCCGCCGCCTGCAGTCGGTCGTGGTTACTTCGCCTTGAGCAGTTCCGCCGCCTTCAGCAGGACGAACTCGTTGTCGTCGGCGCGGCCGATGGCGCGGCCCGACGAGAACGGCAGGTTGTTGTCGTTGCCGACCAGGATGTGCTCGGCGTCGATCACTTCGACATTCTCGATGGTGAAGAACGGGAAGGTCAGCTTGCCGTCGGTCAGCGGCACCCGCGCCTTCTTGTCAGGGTCGTTGATCGCCATCAGGTCGATATAGCCGACCTTCTTCACGAAGCCCTCGCCATCGGCCTGGGCCATGTCGATCTTGTACACGCGCTTGAACTTTGCCGGCATGTTGAAACAGTCGGGCTTCGCTTCGCCGGCGCAGGCCTTGGCCGCGTCGCCCTCGCCGTCGTCGCGCTCGATGATCAGGCCGCTGGTCGCGTCGATCATGTTGAAGTCGCCGATGGCGTTGCCATTGGCCTCCAGCGGATATTTCCAGCTCTTACCGGTCCAGTCGCCCTTCTGCACATCGAATTCCAGGATGCGCAGGTACTGCCGGCCTTCCTTCATTTCCCAGTTGTTGGTCTTCGCGTCCCACACCGGCCCTTCCAGCAGCGGATACAGCTTGCTGCCGTCGGGCGAGGCCGCCATGCCCTCGAAGCCCTTGCTGCGCCTGACCTGGAAGGCGACCGGGCCGGGCGCCGGCGGGGTCGAGATCATGTAATTGTCCGGCGAGCGCAAAACCGCGCCGTCCAGCTTCGTCTCCCAGAACCCGGTGATCTTGCCGGTGCGGTCCGCGCGGATCAGGTAGGGGCCGAACTCGTCACCGAAGTACACCGCGTCGCCCACCGGCTGGATGCTCTCGATGTCGAAGTCGCTGCCGGTCAGGTAGCGCGCTGCCGTGCCTTCGTTGACGATGGCGAACGGAATTACCTTGTCCGGGTCGTGCAGGAAATTGGTCTTCAGCAGGCTGGTCTTGCCGCCGGTCCAGTCCGGCCGCACCTGGTGGAACATCAGGGCCGCGTCGGGCGAGTTGACCTTGCTGCCGAAACCGTTGTCGGTCAGCACCCAGAACGTGCCGTCGCCCACCTTCTTGATGCCGGAAAAGCCCTGCACCGGCTGGCCCGTAAATGGCAGGTCGATGCCGGTGGTGCGCGGCGCCTTGGGGTCGGACGCTGAATCAACGCCGCGGATGGAGCCGATCGCGGTCACCCGCTTGCGGTCGGGGGCAGTGAACTTGCCCGAGGTCTGCAGCGCGGCGGGCGCGTCCGCCGGCGCCGGCACGTAGGTTGCGGCCGGCAGGATCGAATGGCCGGCCAGGGTGGCTGGATATTGCTGCTGGGCCAGCGCGGGCAGGGCGGCCAGCGCTGCGGCGGCGATGGCGACGGAGCGGAGGTGGTTCATGGGTTCACCGGTTGGATGTGGGGATCCCCTCGTACCAACCGCGCGTGACGCCGCTCTTAAGGTTCGGTGACCGTTTGACATCCATCGGTGACAGCGCCAGAAATGCCCTTTGCGGCGGCGCAACATCAGGCCGCTAGGTGCGAGGGTGCGATGAGCGATTTTCCGAAGAAAACCCCGGCTGACTGGGCCGCCCTGGTCGAGAAGGAACTGTCCGGCAAGCCGGCCGACAGCCTGACCTGGAACACGCCCGAGGGGTTCGCGGTCAAGCCGCTTTACACCGCCGACGACGTCAAGGACCTGTCCGCCATGGGCGAGCTGCCGGGCTTCGCGCCGTTCACCCGCGGCGTGCGCGGCTCGATGTACGCCAACCGCGCCTGGACCATCCGCCAGTATGCCGGCTTCTCGACCGCCGAGGAGTCGAACGCCTTCTACCGCAAGAACCTCGCCGCCGGTCAGCAGGGCATTTCGGTCGCCTTCGACCTCGCCACCCATCGCGGCTATGACAGCGACCACCCGCGCGTAGTTGGCGATGTGGGCAAGGCCGGCGTCGCCATCGATTCCGTCGAGGACATGAAAATCCTGTTCGACGGCATCCCGCTCGACAAGATGTCGGTGTCGATGACCATGAACGGCGCGGTGCTGCCGATCCTCGCGTCCTACATCGTCGCGGGCGAGGAGCAGGGCGTGGGGCCGGAAAAGCTGGCCGGCACGATCCAGAACGACATCCTCAAGGAGTTCATGGTCCGCAACACCTACATCTATCCGCCCGAACCCTCGATGCGGATCATTGCGGACATCATCGACTACACGTCGAAGCACATGCCGAAGTTCAACTCGATCTCGATTTCCGGCTATCACATGCAGGAGGCGGGCGCGACGGCGGTGCAGGAACTGGCCTTCACGCTGGCCGACGGCCGCGAATATGTCCGTGCCGCTTTGGCCCGCGGCCTGAATGTCGACGAGTTCGCCGGCCGCCTGTCGTTCTTCTTCGCCATCGGCATGAACTTCTTCATGGAAGTGGCCAAGCTGCGCGCCGCGCGCCAGCTCTGGGCCCGCATCATGGCCGACTACAAGCCGAAGAAGCAGTCCAGCCTGATGCTGCGCACCCATTGCCAGACGTCCGGCGTGTCGCTCACCGAGCAGGACCCCTACAACAACGTCGTGCGCACCGCGTTCGAGGCCATGGCCGCCGTCCTGGGCGGCACCCAGTCGCTGCACACCAACGCCCTCGATGAGGCGATCGCCCTGCCGACCGAATTCTCCGCCCGCATCGCCCGCAACACGCAGCTGATCCTGGCCGAGGAAACCGGCGTTACCCATGTGGTTGATCCGCTCGGTGGCTCATACTATGTCGAGGCGCTGACCGCCCAGCTGGCCGACGAGGCGTGGAAGCTGATCGAGGAGGTCGAATCCCTCGGCGGCATGACCAAGGCGGTCGAGAGCGGCATGCCCAAGCTGCGCATCGAGGAGGCCGCGGCGCTGAAGCAGGCGCGCATCGACCGCGCCGAGGAAGTCGTCGTTGGCGTCAACAAGTACCGCCCCAGGACCGACGACAAGCCGGAAATCCGCGACGTCGACAACGCGCAGGTGCGCGAGGCGCAGGTTGCCCGTCTCAAGACCATCCGCAACACCCGCGACAAGGTGAAGTTCCAGGCCGCCATCGAGGCGCTGGAAAAGGGCGCCGCCGGCAATGGCAACCTGCTGGCGCTCTGCGTCGATGCCGCGCGCGCCCGCGCCACCGTCGGCGAAATGTCGGACGCGATGGAAAAGGTCTTCACCCGCCACCGCGCTGTCATCCGCTCGATCTCGGGCGTGTACGGCTCCGCCTACGAAGGCGACGAAGGCTACGCGAAGATCCAGAAGGAAGTCGCAGACTTCGCAGAGCAGGAGGGCCGCCGCCCGCGCATCTTGGTGGTGAAGCTGGGCCAGGACGGCCACGACCGCGGCGCCAAGGTGATCGCCACCGCTTTCGCCGACATCGGTTTCGACGTCGATATCGGTCCGCTGTTCCAGACGCCGGAAGAGGCCGCGCGCGACGCGGTCGAGAACGACGTCCATGTCGTTGGCATCTCGTCGCAGGCCGCCGGCCACAAGACGCTGGTGCCGGCGCTGATCGCGGAACTGAAGCGCCTCGGCGCCGAGGACACGCTGGTCATCTGCGGCGGCGTCATCCCGCCGCAGGACTACGACATGCTGCGCCAGTTCGGCGTCGCCGCCATCTACGGCCCCGGTACCAACATCCCGGCCGCCGCCGCCGAGATCATTGCCCTCATCCGCGCGCAGGCGGCCAAGGCGGCGTAGGTGCCCATGACCGGTCGATCATGCCCAGTCGTCTCTGTCGTGCTTATCGGCCTGTTGGTTTTTGAATCGTTTCCGGTGGCTGCCCAGGCTACTGGCCAAGGATTGAAACTCAGTCGCGATCCTTCGGTGTCCACTCCTGATACAGGTAATGATCTCAGACTGAATGGTCGAAGTGGCGTGACGCCCTACTATGATACCGAGCCGGATTGGCGCGAACGATACGACCACTACAGTCGGCAGGAGCAGGTCGATCGCTGTCGGGTAAGCCCATACAGCAACGGTTGCGCCGAAAAGAATCCCACCACTCGCCCGCGCGCCCGTTAACGAGAAATTGTCATGCCCGGGCTTGTCCCGGGCATCTCATGCCGTCGGCCAAAGATGGCCGGAACAAGTCCGGCCATGACGAAATAAGCTTCATTGATCAGCGCCGATCACCTAATTGATCGGCGCATCGGGTGTCGCCCCGGAAGTTTGCCGCGCCGCAGCATCGACTCTGAAGCCGGCCTGAATCCTCAGCCTTTTCATGCATCGCGATTTTTTCCGCGGAGATTGCCGGAAAGTCGCGCGCCATTTCGCGTGAATTCGCACCGAGTGTTTAAGGACCGCTTCAAGCGCTTCCGCGAGCATGCCTGCAACTCAGGCAAGGAATTCGCTGATGGCGCAGGTAGTTCAAATTCACATTGCTCTTGTGCGCCGTATCGTCGCGCTCGTCTTCATGCTGTGCCTGACGGCGTGCGCTGCCGAGCCGGTGAGGTTTGCGACCGATGGCGACGGCTATAGGTTGCCGCAGGGCTGTCGCGCCACCCCGGAGACGGTCATCGTGCCGGTCGTGTTCCTGCCTGCCGAAAGTCTGCAGTTCCTCCCCGGTCGCAGGGTCAACGGATATTACGATCTGGTCCGGCGCCAGATCGTGCTCTCGCAGGGTCTGGCGGGGTGGCGGCTCGCAGACACGCTGCATCACGAACAGTTCCACGCCTATTGCTGGGCCACGCGCGACCCTTGCTGTGTCGGCCACTTCGACCCAGGTGCTGCCTGAAGCGCCATCGAGCATAGGAATATTTACTTTACATTTCGCCTTATTCCTGATAGCCTTCGTGGTCGTTCTTAACCGGCGTGCCAGGTCAGCGGCGGCGGAAGCGAAGCCGAAACAAGCCAGAATGCGTGAATCTAAGCGGGCGACGCGGAATCTAAGCCAGACTCGCCGAATCTAAGCGGGACATAGCGGAAATAAGCTGGGAATGCCGGCCGGAACGGCGGAAATCCGCCGTTCCGGCCAGCGAATTTTTGATGCTAGGGTTGCGGCCGAATGTTTGGGGGAGGGGAGACATGATCGGGCATATCACCGCGCTCTATGCCGGCCTTTTGGGACTGATCTACGTGCCACTGAGCTGGCGCATCGCCCGCATGCGCTTCAAGTACGGCGTCGGCATCGGCGACGGCGGCAATAAAGACCTTGCCCGCGCCATCCGCGTGCACGGCAATTTCAGTGAATACGTGCCCTTGGCGCTGGTCCTGCTGCTGGTCGTGGAAAGCATCGGCTCCAGCGGCTGGGTCGTGCATGTGCTGGGCGTCTGGATCATCGTGGCGCGGCTGGCCCATGCGCAAGGGCTGAACAGCAAGCCCGGCACCTCGCTTGGCCGCTTCACCGGCATCCTTCTGACCTGGCTGCAGATCCTCGCCGCCAGCCTGGTCGCGATTGCCGGCTTCTTCGGGACGAAGCTCTAGTTCGGCGCCATTTTCAGCTTCGTCTCGCCGTCAATGTCGGCGCGGACCAGGTGGATGATGATGTTGCCGAACGGATTGTCGATCTCCAGACGCACCGGCAGCCACAGGCGCTTGTCCACGTCGCGCGTCACCCACAGGCTGATCGGATTGTCGGCGGCTTTTTCCGCGTCGTTCGGTTCCTTCTTCTGCCCGGCGATCAGGTCGTACTTCACGTCGCACTTGATCGCCATGCCGGCAAAAGCGGAGTAGCGGTTTGAGCCCAGCGGTTCTTCCCCCGCCGGCTTGAACCCCAGGTCATAGCGCCGGCGGCCGTCGAACACGCGCGTGGTGCCGGTGCAGGGTTCGCTTGTCAGCGTCGTCAGCGCGCGCAGGACGCCGGCCAGCAGCGGATCGACCGTATTGCGCCGCTGCGCCTCGGTTACCGGCACGCGGTCGTCCGACTTGATGCTGGGTTCCTGCACCACCACCTGCGCCAGGCCGGCATCGTCCCATTGCGTCACGGTCATGCGGCGGCCCAGCCGGCCATTGCTCTGCGACTCGAAGCGTTGCGGCACCACGCCGTCATCGCCGACCTTGCCCTCGCTCTTGGTGTCGAGCTGAAAACGGGTCAGGAAATTGGCCATGCCGAGGGTCAGGGCGGTGGCGCGCATGGCATAGCGCCCGTCGGCGATCTCGGTTGCCGATTCCACCGTCATCACGTTGATCCCGCCGGCATAGACCTGCATGACCAGGCCCAGCTTCAACGGCGCCGCGGCATGGGCCGCGAGAGGCGTCAGCGCCCCGAGGCCGAGCGCAAGCAATAGTCGCAGGGATCTGGCCATTCGGGGCTCCTGGGCGGGGCACGGCTTACACAAGGTCGTACCAGTTTTGGGTGGGGGCAGCTATGGTTCGCGAATGCAACGTGCCGCCACCTCCGTCCGTTCCGGGCCCGATATTCCGGCGCTTCAGGCCGGCATCCTGGCCGGTGACCGCCGCTCGCTCGCCCGCGCCATCACGCTCGCGGAATCGACCCGCGCCGACCACCAGGAACAGTCCGCCGCACTGCTGGCCGCCATCCTGCCCCATGCGGGCAAGGCCGTGCGCATCGGCATTACCGGCACGCCCGGCGTCGGCAAGTCGACCTTCATCGAGGCGTTCGGCAAGTACCTGACGGGCCAGGGCCTGCGCGTCGCGGTGCTCGCGGTCGATCCTTCCTCGGCCCGCTCCGGTGGTTCGATCCTCGGCGACAAGACGCGGATGGAGGAACTGGTCCGCGACCCCAACGCCTTCATCCGGCCATCGCCCGCCGGACGCACGCTGGGCGGGGTGGCGCGCCGCACGCGCGAGGCCATGCTGCTGGTCGAGGCCGCAGGCTTCGACGTCGTGCTGGTGGAAACCGTCGGTGTCGGCCAGTCGGAAACCACGGTCGCCGACATGGTCGACATGTTCATGCTGCTGCTGGCGCCGGGCGGTGGCGACGACCTGCAGGGCATCAAGCGCGGCATCATGGAACTGGCCGACCTCGTCGTGGTCAACAAGGCCGATGGCGACCTGCTCAAGGTGGCGCGCCTCGCCAAGGGCGACTATGCCGCCGCGTTGCGGCTGATGCGCCCGCGCTCGCCGCTGTGGCATCCGCAGGTGATGCTGGCCTCCGCCGTGCAGCGCACCGGGATTGCCGATATCTGGCAGGCCATCCAGGCCTACCGGGCGGCGCTGGAACCGGCCGGGGAGTGGGAGCGCCGCCGGGCCGATCAGGCCCTGGCCTGGATGTGGCGCGAATTGTCGGACGGGCTGGTGGACGAGCTTCGGGCCGATTCCACCGTGGCTGCCCGGCTGCCCCGAATGGAGGCCGAGGTCCGGGTCGGGCGGGTAACCCCGACCGCCGCGGCCCGCCGCCTGCTGGCCGCCTTTCTGGGTCTTCGGGGCGATGGCAACCGCCCGACTTGACCGCCGGCCTCTTGTGGCCTAGAAACCGCCCTTCCCGCCGGGGATCGCCCCGGCTAGGGCCGGATTTCGGCCAGTTTTTCGAGCGGAGACAGCACGATGGCGCGTCGTTGCGAAGTGACCGGCAAGGGCGTTCAGACCGGTAACAATGTCAGCCATGCCAACAACAAGAGCCGCCGGCGCTTCCTGCCGAACGTGCGCGAAGTTGTGTTCATGAGCGACATGCTCCGCCGCAATGTGCGGCTCAAGGTGTCGGCCCATGGCCTGCGCTCGGTCGAGCACAATGGCGGCATCGACGCCTGGCTGCTCAAGACTTCCGACGACAAGCTGTCGCCCGATGCCGTCCGCCTGAAGCGGGCGCTCAAGAAGGTGACCGCCAAGGCCGCCTGATCGGCGGATCTTCGGCAAGACGCGGCCCGCTCTCGCGGGCCGTTTCGTTTTTGGGCCCATGCATGATCCCTGACCGTCGCCTGATCCTGCCCGTCGTCGCCATGGTTGTCGTGGTGACGGCTTCCAATGTTCTGGTGCAGTACCCGCTCGGTTCGTGGCTGACCTGGGGCGCCTTCACCTATCCTTTCAGCTTCCTGGTCGGCGACCTGACCAATCGCTTCCTCGGCCCGACCGCGGCGCGCCGCACGGCCTGGGGCGGCTTCGCCGCCGCAGTGCTGGCCTCCGCCTGGCTGTCCGAGCCGCGCATCGCCGTCGCCTCGGGCACCGCCTTCCTGGCTGCGCAATATGCCGACATCGCGCTCTTCGACCGGTTGCGTCGCGCCACCTGGTGGCGTGCCCCGCTGGTGTCGTCGGTTCTGGCCTCCGCGCTCGACACCGCGGTGTTCTTTACCCTGGCCTTTGTCGAGACCGATGTGCCGTGGGTGACGCTGGCGCTCGGCGACTTCGCGGTGAAACTGGTCTTCGCGGCTTTGCTGTTGGCCCCTTACCGCGCCGCCATGGCGATGGTGCCCCTTAAGGCCTGAGCTCGAACAGGAACAGCAGCGTCTGCTGCAACGGGTTCTGGTTGTCGTCGGACATCAGGTAGAGCAGCGTCTCACCTCGCGCGCCCCGCCGAGCGGCCACCGCTTCGAAGTTGTCGACCGTGACCGGCGCCGCCAGGTTCGCAATCTCCTCGCCCTGCAGCACCGCGCCCGCGCGGATCGTATCGGCGTTGACGATAGCAAGGCGCGCGCCGACGCCCCCGATGGGGTGATAGCGCCGCTCCAGCACCAGCAGGCGGCCATCCGGCAGCACGGTGGCATCGACCGGCACGAATGGCGGCGTCACGCGATAGGCCAGGTCGTGCCAGGTTCCTTCCGCATCGCGCAGCCAGGCCTGGGCGTGTCCCTCGGGCGTGCGGCCATCCTCGCTGATCAGCAGCAGGGCGCCACCGGCCAGCACCGCCATGGCCTCCAGCCCGCCATTGTCCGGCTGGCCTGCCACGCCGCGCGGTGTGGCAACGGCTTCGGCGGAACTATCCAGCGGCAAGCCATCCGCGCCTGCGCGGAATCGGGCGACGCGGTGTGCCCGCTCGAACGCGACAAGGTAGCTGCCGTCCGCCTGCCGCCGCAGTGCCTCGGCGTCGTTCAGCCGCTTGCTGTCGGTCGGCTTGCCGTCCACGCCCAGCAGCGGCGCGAAGGTGCTGTTGCCGAGGCCAGCGAGGTTGCCGGCGGCGTCATACGCGATATCTGCCAGCAGCCAGTGTCCGACGTCCGACAGGGCCAGAAGTCGCCGGCCGTCGTCCAGGATCTCCAGGCCGGAATAGCCGCCGAAGCGGCTGTCGCTGCTGCTGACCACAACGCCGCCGCGCCAGGCCAGGCGGCCGACGTCACTGCGGTCGCGGTTGTCGAGGTCCAAAAGCGCCGGCGCGCTCTGCAACTGGATGCGGTCGGCCGCAAAAGCAGGGCAGATGACCAGCGCCAGCAGCAGGATGAGCTGCGCCAGCCTCATGGGATGGTTAGCGCCGTACGCCCGCCCGGCGGCCGGGCACGGCGATGGGCGAGATGTCGTCTTCTTCGAACAGCTCTGCCAGCTTGTCCATCATCGCGCCGCCCAGCTGCTCGGCATCGACGATGGTGACGGCGCGGCGGTAGTAGCGCGTGACGTCGTGGCCGATGCCGATGGCGGTCAGTTCGACGGGCGAGCGCGCTTCGATCCAGCGGATCACCTCGCGCAGATGGCGGTCCAGGTAATTGCCGGCGTTTACCGATAGCGTCGAATCGTCCACCGGCGCGCCGTCCGAGATGACCATCAGGATACGCCGCTGCTCGGTGCGGGCGATCAGCCGGCTGTGCGCCCACAGCAGCGCCTCGCCGTCGATGTTCTCCTTCAGCAGGCCTTCGCGCAGCATCAGGCCCAAGTTGCGCCGCGCCCGCCGCCACGGCGCGTCGGCATTCTTGTAGATGATGTGGCGCAGGTCGTTCAGACGTCCGGGACTGGCGGGCTTGCCCTCGCCCAGCCACTTCTCGCGGCTCTGGCCGCCTTTCCACGCGCGGGTGGTGAAGCCCAGGATCTCAACCTTCACCGCACAGCGTTCCAGCGTGCGGGCCAGGATGTCGGCGCACATGGCGGCGACGGCAATCGGCCGGCCGCGCATCGAACCGGAATTGTCGATCAGCAGCGACACGACCGTGTCGCGGAAGTCGGTCTCGAGCTCGCGCTTGTAGCTGAGCGGCAGGGTCGGGTTGGCGATGATGCGCGCCAGGCGCGACGCGTCGAGGACGCCTTCCTCCAGGTCGAATTCCCACGACCGGTTCTGCTTTGCCAGCAGCCGGCGCTGCAACCGGTTGGCCAGGCGGCCGACCACCGTCTGCATGTGCAGCAACTGCTGGTCCAGGTGGCCGCGCAGGCGGGCCAGTTCGTCCACGTCGCACAGGTCGTCGGCTTCGACGATCTCGTCGAACTGCGTCGTGAAGGGGCGATAACCGGGTTCATTCGCGCGGTTTGCCGCATCGCCCTCGGGGTGCATCGGCCGCTTGCCGCGGCCTGCCTCTTCGCCGGAGCCGGACATCTGCTGCTGACCAGCCTGGCTGCCTTCGCTTTCCGCCTCGGCGCCGCCGCTGGCATCTTCGCCATCGGCGTCTTCGGCCCCCGGCGACTCCTGCTGCTCGGACTCGTCGGCGCCCTTGTCGCCGGCGCTTTCGGGCGGCTTGGCCTGGTCGTCTTCGCCGGCCTCATCGTTCTCTTCGCTGTCGCCGCCCTCGTCCTCGCCCAGGTCGAGGTCGCGGATCAGGCGGCGCGCCGCCTTGGCAAAGGCCTGCTGGTCATCGACGCGGGCGATCAGTTCGTCCAGGTCGCGGGCGGCCTTTTCCTCGATATGCGGGCGCCACAGGTCGACCAGTTTGCGCGCCGAGGGCGGCGGGGGTTCGCCGGTCAGGCGCTCGCGCACGATCAGGCCGACAGCTTCGGACAGTGGTGCTTCCGAACGGTCGGTTACGCGGGAATAGCCTTTCACCCGGCAGCGCTCTTCCAGCGCGGCGGTCAGGTTCTGCGCCACGCCGATCATGTGCCGTGCGCCCAGCGCCTCGATACGTGCCTGTTCGGCGGCATCGAACACCGCGCGCGCAGTTCCGCCCATCGGTAGGTTGCGGCCATGCACGCTGTCGTCGTGATGCTTCAGGCGCAGCGCCATGCCATCGGCCACGCCGCGCACCTGCGCCACCTCGGCAGTGCTCAGGTCGCGCGAGGGCAGGGGCAGGCGGGCGCGCTGGCCACGGAGCGCCGGGGTCTCGGGCCCATAGCTGACCTGCAGCTCGCGATCGTCGGACATGGCGCGCATAGCGGCAGCAACCGCGCGCTTGAACGGTTCCAGCGGCCCTTCCTGCTTGCTGGCGGGCATGGGGCCGGGCGTCAGTTAAGGTCGATCTTGGCCGCCGATTCAGGCAGCTCGACGCCGAAGCAGCGCTGATAGTACTCGGCGATGATCGGCCGTTCGATTTCGTCGCACTTGTTCAGGAAGGTGACGCGGAAACCGAAGCCGACATCGCCGAAGATGCGCGCATTTTCGGCCCACGTGATGACCGTGCGCGGGCTCATGACGGTCGAGATGTCGCCGGCCATGAAGCCGGAGCGCGTCAGGTCCGCCACCGCAACCATGGCTGAGATTGTCTTGCGGCCCTTGTCGTCGTTGTAGCTCGTCGACTTGGCCAGCACGATGTTCACTTCGTCGTCGTGCGGCAGGTAGTTCAGCGTGCTGACGATCGACCAGCGGTCCATCTGGCCCTGGTTGATCTGCTGCGTGCCGTGATACAGGCCGGTCGTGTCGCCGAGGCCCACCGTGTTGGTGGTCGCGAACAGGCGGAAAGCCGGGTGTGGCCGGATGACGCGGTTCTGGTCAAGCAGGGTCAGCTTGCCCTCGACCTCCAGCACGCGCTGGATCACGAACATCACGTCGGGCCGGCCGGCGTCGTACTCGTCGAAGACCAGTGCGG
>CANJGB010000008.1 GCA_947473805.1 Alphaproteobacteria bacterium | reverse complement strand
GGTCGCTCGGGTAACGCAGGCCGCGCCGGTCAGCTGCGCGGCGGTGTTCGGGCGTCCACATCGGGCATCTCCCACATCCGATTCGGATGCCCGTAAGCGAATCACAACTGATTCCTCCGACTCAACAACTTTCCGGAACGGCTCTTAGGTGGCGATAGTGTTAACGCTGATGCGGGCGCAGCATGGTTGTGCAAGGCTAGGGCCTGCGCCATGCCCCGGATTGCCCTTCCAGTAACTCCAAGCAAGGGGGCTCGCGGATAATCCCACTAATGTGGGGGCCCATATCCAGACGACCAGATGCAGTGCGACTGACCGGGGGCACCGAACGATGACGGGGACATGCAGGTCACAGGATCCATGCTGTTCGCCTTAGAGTGGCACAGCGGGCCGGGGCGTGCAAAATGCGTAGCTCTGTCGCCTCGAGACTGAGCGCGCGCAGCGGCGCAGTCCTGACACTAGGGAATATCGGAGGGATTTGAGCGCAGTGGCTCCCAGGGAGGGATTCGAACCCCCGACCAGTCGGTTAACAGCCGACTGCTCTACCGCTGAGCTACCTGGGATCGGTGCGGGCCGGCCTTATAGCAAAGACATTCCGGCCGCGCCATAGCCCTTGAGCCTGCCGGTGAAACTACCTGGCCCGGTCCGAGTTATAGTCCCTACATGACCAAGCCCAAACACCGGCGGATTCCGCTGCCCCGCAACCGGTATGTCCGCCTGGCCCTGGGCTGGCTGCTGGTCTGTGGCGGCATTCTGGGCTTTTTGCCCGTTCTCGGCTTCTGGATGGTGCCGCTGGGGCTATACGTCCTGTCGCAGGACTCGCCCCGGGTGCGGCGCTGGCGCCGGCAGCTGACGTCCTGGTGGGGGCGCTCGCCGACGGTCGGACGCTGGCGGACCCGTCTCCGTCGCTGGCGCGCGCGTATCCGAGGCTGGCTCGGCTAGGTGGCCCGCCCTACTATCGCGCCCGGGTTTTGCGGCGCGCGGGGGCAGGGGGATGGCGTCTTGGGGTGATTGGATCGGGCGGTTGTACCCGGTTCTGCTGGCCGACGTGCTGGCCGAGAACCAGTCGATCTTCATCCCCAAGGGCGTGTCGCACCGGGTGCAGAATCCCGGCAAGCTGCCACTGGTCATCGTGCAGGTGCAGACCGGCGACTATTTTGGCGCCGACGACGTGGTCCGCATCGAGGAGCCCTACCGCCAGCGGGCCCAGCGTCCGGCGGCGCCCGCCGCTGCTCCGGCAAAGGTATGAACATGACCAGCGCGCACCGCCTGTTCGGATGGATCGTTGTCGCATTGCTGGCGCTTGGGCCGACGGTCGCGGCGGCAAACTGCATTCCGGTGGCGCAGCGCGGCCTGCCGGCGGCGCGGGTGATGCCGGCGTCGTTCTCCACCGCGGCGCTGAACGCCGACGAGGCGCAACTGACGTTCCTCGGCCATGCCAGTTTCCTGATCGAGAGCCCGGCCGGCGTGCGCATCGTGACCGATTACAATGACTATATCGGCGCGCCGTCGCTGCCTGACATCGTGACGATGAACAACGCGCACTCGACGCACTTCACCAACGCGCCCGACCCGCGCGTCAAGCATGTGCTGCGCGGCTGGGGGACCGAGCAGAAGCCGGCGCACCATGACCTCCGCGAACGCGACGTGCGGGTGCGCAATGTGTCCACGAACGTGCGCGACTTTAACGGCAGCACGCGCTACAACGGCAATTCGATCTTCATCTACGAGGTGGCGGCGCTCTGCATTGCCCATCTCGGCCACCTGCACCACGTGCTCAGCAAGGAGAACCTGGCCGAACTGGGCCAGGTCGACATCCTGATGCTGCCCATCGATGGCGCATTCACCATGGGACAGCAGGATATGGCCGAGGTGCTGGACCAGTTGCGGCCGCAATTGATTTTGCCCATGCACTATTTTTCGCCCGGCAACCTGAACCGTTTCCTCGACCGCATGCGGACGACCTACAAGGTCTCGCAGCGCGAGAAGCCGGTGCTGACCGTCAGCCGCGCCACCCTGCCGACGTCGCCGGAAATCATCGTCCTGCCGGGCCGCTGACGGCCGGGACGCAGAACAAAAAATGTCCGATCTGCCGAAGCCGCCGCCGCTGCTGTTTCTCGTCCTGCTGTCGGCGTTGATGCTGGGCAGCGTGCATATCGTGGCGCCGGCCATGCCGGCCATAGCGCGTGACCTGCACGCCAATATTTCCGTCGTGCAGTGGACCATGACCGTCTATGTCGCGACGGTGGCGGTGGGGCAGTTGATCTACGGCCAATTGTCCGACCGCTTCGGGCGGAAGCCCCCGCTGCTGTTCGGCCTGGCGCTGTTCATGGTGGGCACGGTGGTGTGCTGGCTGGCGCCATCGGCGGCGATCCTGCTGGTCGGCCGGTTTCTCCAGGGGGCGGGGGCGTGTGCCTGCACGGTGCTGAGCCGTGCCATGCTGCGTGACACCTATCCGGCCGAGCGTATTACCGTGGCCATGGCCTATTTCGGCATGGGCATGGGACTGGCGCCGGCGGTGTCGCCGCTGCTGGGCGGTTTCATCGACGTCCAGTTCGGCTGGCGCGCCAGTTTCATTTTCCTGCTGGTCTTCGCTGTCGTCATGCTGGCCGTGGCATCGCGCCAGAAGGAGACCTTGCGCAGCCGCAGCGAGGTGCTGGGCATCGGTATTTTCTTCGCCAATTTCGGCCGCTTGATGGGCATGCCGCGCTTTGCCGGCTACTCGGTGCTGTGGGGCGTGCAGACCTTGCTGTTCTTCGCGTTCGCGGCAACCGCGCCGGTCCTGGCGATCCAGACGCTCGGCGTCCGCTCCGACCTGTACGGTCTCTTCTACATCGCAATCCCCGCCGGCTACATGGTCGGCAATTTTGCCCTCACGCGGTTGGCCCGGCGTTGCGCGCCGCCCCAGCTGATGTTCTGGTCGACGTTCGGCATTGTCGCGGTGATCCTGCTTATGGCCTTGCTGTTCGTGGTGAATGGCCTGTCGCTCGCCGGCCTGTTCGTGCCGATGGGGTTGGTCTGCTGCCTGCAGGGCGTGCTGGTGCCGCAGCTCCAGGCCGTCGCCGTCGGCCTCAATCCGAAAATGATCGGCGTGGCTTCGGGCACACTTGGTTTCGTGCAGATGAGCGCCGGTGGCCTCGGCACGTTCATCATCAGCCTGATCGAAACCGGTACCGGCGCGGCTTTGGTCTGGCTGATCGTCGTATCGGCTCTGGCAGCGGTTCCGGCCATGTGGATCGGCAATAACGGTCTGTCGCTAAAGCCCATGGGGCAGGGGGCGTGAGCGCGCCGGTGCGGCGGCCCTCGCTCGCCTTCCTGATCATCCTTGGCGCGGTCAGCCCGGGATCGATCCACATTATTGGGCCGTCGCTGCCGGCCATTGCCCAGGACCTCGCGGTTGATACGGCGGCGGTGCAGTGGAGCCTGACCCTGTACATCGCGACACTGGCGGTGGGGCAGTTGCTGATCGGCTCGCTGTCCGACCGGTTCGGCCGACGGACCATGATCTTCGCCGGCATGTCGATCTATGTCCTCGGCGCGCTGCTCTGCGCCTTTTCCGTTTCGCTGCCCATGCTCCTTGCGGGGCGAACGATCCAGGGCATCGGCGCCTGCGCCGGCTCGGTCCTCGGCCGTGCAATGATCCGTGACACCTATCCGGTCGACCGCCGGCCTTCGGCCCTGGCCTATCTGTCGATGGGCATCACCGTGGCGCCGACGATCTCACCCATTGTCGGCGGCCTGCTGGCGCCCCTGATCGGCTGGCGCGGCATATTCGATGTGCTTGCCGCCATCGCCGCGGGGCTGATCCTCGTCGCGTCCACTCAGCCCGAAACCCTGCCGGTGAAGGCGGAAAATTTCGGCCTTGGACCATTCTTCCGCAATTTCTTCTATCTGCTTCGGATGCCGGCGTTTGCCGGCTATACCGCGTTTTCGGCGCTGCAGAACCTGCCGTACTTCGCTTTTGTCGGTGTGGCGCCAGTGCTGTCGCTCAACGTGATCGGCATGAAGCCGGCGGATTACGGCTTGTACTACGCCATGATTCCGCTCAGCTTCATGCTGGGTTCGTTCGTGACCGCCCGGCTGCGGGGCCGGTTCCTGACGCCGCGGCGGGGGACGCAGCTGGGCAGTTTCGGCATCGCGACGGCCGGAACAACCATGGCGGTGCTGTTGATCACGCTGGGGCCATCGCCGGCCGTGCTGTTCGCGCCGATGGCGGTTATGGTGTTCATGCAGGGTCTGGTCATGCCGCACGTCACGATCATGATCCTGGGGATGGAACCCAGGCTGGTCGGCGCGGCATCCGGCACTCTGGGTTTCGTTCAGATGTCTTCCGGTGCCCTGGGGTCCATGTTCATCAGTTTCTTCGACGCCCATACGACCCTGCCCATCGCGCTGATGGTTGCCACCGCTTCGATGCTGGCGGTGCCGGCCGCGCTGTTCGGCCTGCGCCATTCGCGAAACCTGGCATGACGACCGGACCCGCGGACGTCCGCCGCCCGAACATCTTCGCGCTGCTCGCCATTGGCGCGTTCGTCGCCTTCGCCATGCAGATCATCGTGCCGGCGCTGCCGGTCATGGCCCGCGACCTGCGCGCCAGCCCGACGGTGATCCAGCTCTCGCTGACGCTGTTCATGGTGACGGTGAGCTTCGCGCAGCTTTTCTACGGGCCGTATTCCGACCGCAACGGCCGGCGCAAACCGCTGATCTTCGGCATGGCGCTGGCGGCGGCGTTCAGCATCGCCTGCATTTTCGCCCCCGACGCCTGGTCGTTGGTGGGCGCTCGCATCGGCCAGGCGCTGGGCGTCTGCGCCGGCATGGTCCTGTGCCGTGCGATGGTGCGCGATTCCTACCCGCAGGACCGCTCGGCCGTTATGATGGCGTATCTCAACACGGGAATCTCGCTGGGTCCGATGTTGGCGCCCCTGGTCGGCGGCGTGCTGACGATCGCGTTCGGCTGGCGCTCGATGTTCGTCCTGCTGTCGGTGATGGCCTGCGCGCTGGTCTACATTTCCGTCCGCCTGCCGGAAACCCACTTCCAGCGCAGCAGTTCGACGTCCCCACGCGGCATGTTGCGCGATTTCCGCACCCTCGTTCTCGACATGCGCTTCTCTGGTTTCGCGTTCGGCTTCGGACTCCAGGCCGGCACCTACTTCCTTTTCGCCGGCTCGGCTGCGTTCCTGATGATGGACGTCCTGGACCGCAGCGAGGCGGAGTACGGCGCGTATTTCGCCACGGTGCCGCTGATGTACCTGAGCGGGAACCTGCTCGCGGTGCGGCTGGCGAAGCGCTTTTCTCCGGTGACGCTGGCCGTGGCTGGGACTTTACTTACGGTGGCCGCCGGTGCCGTCCTGCTGGCGGCGGTGCTGCTATTGCCGTTGTCGCCGATGGTACTGTTTCTGCCGATGATCCCGTTCCAGATCGGGCAGGGCCTCATGTCGGCGCCGTCGATGTCCATCGCCATCGGCGCGAACCCGCGCATGATCGGCTCGGCGGCCGGCCTGTTCGGATTCATCCAGATGATGACGCCGGCCGCGTTCACGCTCGTGGTCGGCGTGCTGCCGCTCGGCACCGCCTGGCCGATGGCCGCGACCATACTCGCCACGGCGGTGGCCTCGCTGGGGGTGCTGATGTTCGGCGTGCGGGCGATGCGGCGGGCATAGGCACTGCCGGCGGCGAAGGTGGAGCGGCACGCCCTCAAAGAGGCGCAGCTGGCACTTCGTTCTGGAGCGATACGATCCGCCGCGTTACTCGACCTCGTCGAAAATAACATCATCCGCACTTTTGCCGTTGTGGGTACGCCGGAGCAGTGCGCGGTGGAGATCCGCGCGCTGCTGGCGCTGGGCTTTCAAGGCGTGAGTTGCAGTCTCGCCCCGGTCAGCCGCTCCTCGAATTGTGTTGGCCTGCGGTAGAGGTTGGAAGGCGCAGCGGAGATGCGGACGCTGCTGAAATGATCCTTTGGATCATCGTTTTGAGTCGGCGTTAGTTATCGCGGCCTGGTCGAGGCTGCAAAAATGACTGAGTAGTCTTCGAATGGCCACCGGTGCGATACGCGCAATTTCGGCTTCCGGTGTGCCGTCAGTCGCCTTGGCACCATCAGCGATGGATCTGTCTGGGCTGAAGGCCGGGGTCGACGAGTTCCTGTTCGCGGAGCATCGGGCTGATCAACAAAAAATTAACTCTTTACAACTACCTTCGGCTTTTGGAATCGCAAGTCAACGAGTTGAAAGATGTCGCTAACGAGAAGCTATGGCGCATGGCGGCCCAAAGGCGAACATTTCGAGCCAAACGAGACAAGCGACCCTAAGAGCCAGCGCCACCTGCACGCCAAACTCGAGCAAATCGACTACACAACCTACGCGGCCAACCGGAAACAAATCGCCGATCGTCTGGGCAAGGTCGACGTCGAAAAATTCGAAAGGTTGGCGGCAGCTGCGGCACGAGCCAGATGCGAGTGGGTACTGGGCGCGTTTTCCGTTTCAGGAGAATCCCATCAGCCCAGCAGCGAGCAGATCAAGAAATTGACTGAACTCCGAACGGCCTACGAGGAATTAGCCGAGGCTTATGCCGGGTTGCGGCGCCTTGTCGAAAGGGGCTATCTCAGCCCATAGGCGGCGATCGGGTAAAGGCCCGCGCCATCAGGGTAGAGGCCCGGAATTCTGAGCCGGGATACCGTCAGTTCGTTGAGTTTTCCGATCTGGCGCGCCAATCCGGTTGCCGACAAAACTACCCACAAACGGAGGCTGGATTGTCGTTCGCCTCCATAAATGCCGGTAGAAAGTGATGGGCAATCAGGCCAAGAAAACTTGGCGATTCTCGCTATGTCCAGCTACGCGGGTCGTCGTCGGTGGGGAGAGGTTTGGAGGCCCGACCCGGAATCGAACCGGGGTAAACGGATTTGCAGTCCGGTGCGTAGCCACTCCGCCATCGGGCCTCGGGAGGGCAGGGCGGGAGGTATAGAGGCTGGCTCCCGCCGGGGTCAAGGCGCATCCCCGGAAAGCCGGGCCGGGCGTTCGTCCGGGTTGAGTCGGTTTCGCCCCATGGGCTATAGATGAGCCCTAGGTTCCCTCCAGCGGTGAGATTGCGCCATGTCCGCAACCGACGCCTTTACCGCCGCCCGCCGCCATATGGTGGACAGCCAGCTGCGCCCCAACAAGGTCAACGATCCCCGGATCGTGGACGCCATGCTGGCCGTTCCGCGCGAAGCCTTCGTGCCGCCGGCCTATCGCGGCGTTGCTTATATGGACGATGACGTGCCACTTGCGCCCGGCCGGTCGCTGCTGGAACCGCTCGTTCTGGCCCGTCTGTTGCAATTTGCTGAACCCGGCCCGGACGACATCGCGCTCGATGTCGGCGGCGGCACTGGCTATTCGGCCGCAATCCTGTCGCGCCTGGTGGCGCGGGTGGTGGCGGTGGAGTCCGACGCAGCCCTGACGGCGGAAACGCCCAAGGTGCTGGCCGCCCTGGGCGCCGGCAACGTGACGCTGGTGACAGGCGCGCTGGAGCAGGGTGCGGCGGGGAAGGGACCCTACAGCCTGATCCTGCTGAACGGCGCGGTCGATTTCATTCCGGACGAGTTGCAGCGCCAGCTGGCCGACGGTGGCCGCCTGCTGGCTGTGCTGGCCAATGACGGCGTTGGCGAGGCTGTCATGGTTCGCCGCACGGGCGACCTTTTCCCGCGCCGGCCGCTGTTCAACGCGAATTCCGGCCGCCTGCCGGGCTTTCGCCGCGAAGCCGGCTTCGTATTCTGAACATGGCAGGCCCGATCGAGATCGATGTGGAAACCTACGCCGCCTGGCGCGACGAGAAGCGCGCCCATACCCTGCTCGATGTGCGCGAGGGGTGGGAGCACGACACCGTCGCCATAGCGGGCGATGTGAACATCCCGATGAGCAGCGTGCCGAACCGCATCAGCGAGATTTCGAAGGACCAGCCGGTGGTCGTGATGTGCCACCATGGCGGGCGGAGCCGCCAGGTCATGCAGTGGCTGCGACAACAAGGTTATGATGCCATTAACCTCGAAGGTGGTATCGATGCCTGGTCGCGCGAGATCGACTCGTCGCTGCCGAGATATTGATCTGGTGGGCGATTCGCCTAGATGACTTGTCATATTTCCGAGTCGAAGCGGGTTTTAAGCCCGGTTTCGCTGCGGAATTTGAACCTCCCGGCGCGAATGGTTAGATTGAGCGCAGCATGCGCCGGGCTTTTGCCCGTGGGTTTATTCGGTGGGGTTGTGGTGAAGGCAAAACGACTGGCTATGGGTTTCGCTGCCGGGCTGATGCTCGGCGGGTCGTCCCTTGCTTACGGGCAGACGCTGCAGGAAGCGCTGGTCGCGGCCTATTCAAACAACCCGACGCTGGGCGCCCAGCGCGAGGCACTGAAGGCCACTGACGAAGGCGTACCGCAGGCCCTGTCGGGCTGGCGCCCGACCGTGACCCTGTCCGAGTCCTATGGCCGCAGCGCCGTCGATTTCCAGAACAACCCCAATGGCCGGCCTGACCTGGTTCTTCACCCGAACACGACGACACTCAGCGTTGGCCAGCCGCTCTACCGTGGCGGCCGCACCACGGCACAGACCAAGTCGGCCGAGGCGCTGGTCCAGGCGGGACGGGCGACGCTCGGCAATACCGAACAGGCCGTGCTGCTTCAGGTCGTTACCTCGTACATGGATGTGCTGCGCGACCAGGCCGTGCTGGAACTGACGCGCAATAACGAACAGGTTCTGAACCGTCAGCTGGACGCCGCGCGTGACCGCTTCCGGGTTGGCGAGATTACCCGCACCGACGTCAGCCAGGCGGAATCGCGCCGCAGCCGTTCTACGTCGGACCGCGTCACGGCCGAGGGCAACCTGGCCTCGAGCCGCGCAGTATTCGTGCGCGCCGTCGGCCAGCCGGCCACCAACCTCACGCCGCCACCGCCGCTCACCGGTCTGCCGACGACGCAGGAGCAGGCCCTGAGCATCGGCCTGGAAGAGAATCCCCAGTTGATCGCGGCCAAGTACACCGAGGAATCGTCGAAGCACGACATCCGGACGGTGTCCGGCGCGCTGCTGCCGACGGTATCGCTGAACGGCAACGTGTCGCGCACGTCCGAGGCGTCGACGGTCGCCGACCTGCAGTCTACCGTGGCCTCTGTCGTCGGCCAGATTTCGGTGCCGCTGTACGAGGCGGGCAACACCTACAGCCAGGTGCGCCAGCGCCGGCAGATCAACAGCCAGCGGATCGTCCAGGTCGAGGAAACCAGCCGCAACGTGCGGCAGGCCATCGTCCAGGCGTGGGAGAACCTGACTACCGCCCGGGCGACCATCGTGTCCCGCCAGGCCCAGGTGGCAGCCGCCCGCGTCGCGCTCGATGGTGTGACGCAGGAGGCCCAGGTGGGTTCGCGCACGACGCTCGACGTGCTGGATTCCGAACAGGAGCTGCTCGATGCGTCGGTATCGCTGGTCCGGGCGCAGCGCGACGAATTCGTGGCGTCGTACACCCTGCAATCTGCGATGGGCCGCCTGACGGCGCGCAATCTGGCCCTGCCGGTCCAGTTGTACGACCCCGCCGAGAACTACAACCGGGTGCGCGACAAGTGGTGGGGCACGGACGGCGGCCTGAACTGACGGGGCGGCCGGTTCTGCACGCTGGCTTTCCGCGCCGCTCTGTCTTAGGGTTAGGCCGCAAGTACGCTGTTTTAATGTAGTTTTCGGCCCCATGCACTTTTGCGGTCCCAGGTAATGAGCGACGCGAAACCCCAACAAGAACCGACAATGGAAGAGATCCTCGCCTCAATCAGGCGGATCATTTCCGAAGACGGCAGTCCGCCGGCTGAAGGTGCCGCCGAGGCGCCCGCTGCCGCTCCCGCGGCACCCGCGCCGCCGGCCGAGAAGCCCCCGGTCCTGGAATTGACCGAAGAGGTCAAGGACGACGGTTCAGTCGTCAGCGTCGAACCGCCTCCCCCGCCGCCACCCCCGCCGCCGGCACCCCCTCCGGTTGCCAGCGCGCCCCCGCCACCCCCTCCGCCGCCGGTGGTCGACATGGACGATATCGAACTGGTCTCGGCCCCCGTGGCCAATGCCGCTGCCGCCCAGTTGGGTGCGCTTGCAGGCGCTGCCAGCGCCACCCGCTCGGTGCCGCTGGGTAACACCAACAAGACCCTCGAGGACGTGGTGCGCGAGTTGCTGCGGCCCATGCTGAAGCAATGGCTCGACGCCAATTTGCAGCCCATCGTCCAGCGCATCGTCGAGCGCGAGGTCGCCAAGCTGTCGAGCCGCGCCGACGCCGACCGCTTCCGTTGACGGCCAGGACGGTTCGCCGTCCGGCCCCCAGACCTTAGAGCCTGACATGCTGGACAAGACCTACCGCCCCGAGGCGGTCGAGCAACGCATTTACGAGCAGTGGGAAAAGGCTGGCGCGTTCAAGGCCGGGCGCAAGAATGCGAGCGGTACGGGCGAACCTTTCTGTATCGTCATCCCGCCGCCGAACGTCACCGGCTCGCTCCACATGGGACACGCCCTCAACAACACGCTGCAGGACATCCTGATCCGCTACAAGCGGATGCAGGGCGGCGATGTGTTGTGGCAGGTGGGCACCGACCATGCCGGCATCGCGACCCAGATGGTGGTCGAGCGGCAGCTGGAGCAGAAGCAGCAGAAGCGCGCCGACCTGGGCCGCGAGAAGTTCATCGAGCGCATCTGGGAATGGAAGGCCGAGAGCGGCGGCACCATCATTGGCCAGCTGCGTCGCCTCGGCGCCAGCGCCGATTGGAGCCGCGAGCGCTTCACCATGGACGAGGGCCTGAGCGCGGCGGTGCTCAAGGTGTTCGTCGATCTGCACAAGCAGGGGCTGATCTACAAGGACAAGCGGCTGGTCAACTGGGACCCGAAGCTGCTGACCGCCATCTCCGATCTGGAAGTCGTGCCGAAGGAGGTGAAGAGCCACCTCTGGCATTTCCGCTATCCCATCGAGGGTGAGCCGGGCCGCTTCATCTTGGTGGCGACCACGCGGCCCGAGACCATGCTGGGCGATACCGGCGTGGCCGTGCATCCCGACGACGAGCGCTTCAAGGACCTGGTCGGAAAGTTCGTGATCCTGCCGCTGGTCGGCCGCCGCATTCCCATCGTGGCCGACGAATATTCCGATCCGGAAAAGGGTTCGGGTGCGGTGAAGATCACTCCCGGACACGATTTCAACGATTTCGAGGTCGGCAAGCGCAACAATCTCGAGGTCATCAACATCCTCGACCGCCACGCGAAGCTGAACGAGAACGTGCCCGAGACGTATCGCGGCATGGATCGCTTCGAGGCGCGCAAGCGCATCGTCGCCGAGCTTGAGGCGCTTGAGCTGGTCGAGAAGATCGAGCCGCATACCCACCAGGTGCCGCACGGCGACCGGTCCGACGTGGTGATCGAGCCGTGGCTGACCGACCAGTGGTACGTCGATGCGGCGACACTGGCCAAGCCCGCGATCGAGGCGGTGGAGCAGGGCCGCGTCCAGTTCGTGCCGAAGAACTGGGAGAAGACCTATTTCGAATGGATGCGCAACATCCAGCCGTGGTGCATCTCGCGCCAGCTGTGGTGGGGGCACCAGATCCCGGCCTGGTACGGTCCGGATGATCATGTGTTCGTCGAACTGTCCGAGGCCGAGGCCCAGGCGGCGGCGGACAAGCATTACGGCAAGCCGGTCAAACTGGTGCGCGACGAAGACGTGCTTGATACCTGGTTCTCGTCGGGCCTGTGGCCGTTCTCGACCCTTGGCTGGCCGGAACAGACGCCGGAACTGGCGCGCTACTACCCGACCGGCGTGCTGATTACCGGTTTCGACATCATCTTCTTCTGGGTTGCTCGCATGATGATGCTGGGCCTGCGCTTCATGGATGGCCAGGTGCCGTTCCACAAGGTGTATGTCCACGCGCTGGTCCGCGACGAGAAGGGCCAGAAGATGTCGAAGTCGAAGGGGAACGTGATCGATCCCCTGGTGCTGATCGACAAGTTCGGCGCCGACGCTTTGCGCTTCACGCTAACCGCGCTGGCGGCGCAGGGCCGCGACATCAAGCTGTCGGAACAGCGCGTCGAGGGCTATCGCAACTTCGCCACCAAGCTGTGGAACGCGGCGCGTTTCACCGAGATGAACGAGTGCCTGCCGCGTGCGGGCTTCGATCCCAACGCCTGTACCGAAACCGTCAACCGCTGGATCGTGGGCGAGACCCGCCGTGTGATCGAGCGGGTCGGCGCGGCGCTGGACGCCTATCGCTTCAACGAAGCGGCCTCGGCAGCCTACCAGTTCACCTGGGGCACGTTCTGCGACTGGTACCTGGAGCTGATCAAGCCGCAGTTGAACGGCGCCGATGGCGCCGCGAAGGACGAGGCGCGCGCTACGGCGGCCTGGGTGCTGGCCGAACTGCTGCACGTGCTGCACCCGTTCATGCCCTTCATCACCGAGGAGTTGTGGCAGCGCCTGTACCCGGCGCGTGAATCAGACCTGGTTGTGCAGCCTTGGCCCAATGCCGTGGCGCTCAAGGCCGATCCGGCGGCGGATGCGGAAATCGACTGGGTGATTCAGCTGGTCACGTCCGTCCGTACCGCGCGGGCCGAGCTGAACGTGCCGGCGGCGGCCAAGGTGCCCTTGATCGTGCGCGGCGGCGACGCCACGGTGAAGGCGCGCTTCGCGACCCATGGTGACGTGCTGTCGCGCCTCGCGCGCCTGGGCGAGGTGACGTTCGATGCCGATGCGCCGCCGAAGTCGGTGCAGATCGTCGTTGGCGCCACCACCTATGTGCTGCCGTTGGGCGGCATTATCGACGTGGTGGCCGAGCAGGGCCGTCTGGCCAAGGAAATCGCCAAGGCCGAGGGCGAGGCGGTGAAGATTGCCGCGCGTCTCGACAATGCCGGCTTCGTCGCCAAGGCGCCCGAAGAGGTGATCGAGGAAAGCCGAGAGCGCCTGGTCGAGTTGCGTTCGCTGGCGGAACGCCTCAACGCCGCGCTGACACAACTCGCGGCGTAACGAGCGGAGGCGGGGATGATCGACACGCTGTTCCACAATCTCCTCGCCTCGCTGCCGGTCTTCCTGCTCCAGTTTGGCGTCACCCTCGTCGTGCTGGTGATCGGCGTGCTGGTCTACCAGTTCTTCACGCCGATCCACGAGGTGAAGGAAATCGAGCGCGGCAACCATGCCGCCGCCCTCAGCTTTGCCGCCATCCTCCTTGGCCTCGCACTGCCGCTGGCGGTGTGCCTGGCGCACAGTGTCAACGTTGCCGATATCGTGCTGTGGGGCGTGGTGGCGGTGGTGTTGCAGCTTGCCGCGTACTTCACGGTCGAGCGCGTGTTCCGCGACCTCGCCAAGCGGATCGAGCAGGGTGACATGGCGGCGGCCACCGCGCTGTCGGCGACGCAGTTGGCCATCGCCATGCTGAACGCGGCGGCGGTGTCCGGCTAGGCCATGAACCGGCTGGCCATCCTGGTCGGGCTGATCGTCCTGCTGGTCAACCTCGTCCGCGCGTTTCCCGATCTCAGCCGCGTCCCGCCGCCCGAACCTGAAATCGCGCAGCCGGGGCCACCGCCGCTGGCTCTGCCGCCAGTTTCGCCGCGCGAAGGCCGTCCGGTGCCGGCACCTGGCGCCAACGATCCTGTCTCCGTCATCGCGGAAAAGGAGAAGGTCAATGCCGACACTGTCGGCACGGCCTTCGCCGTCGCGACACCCGGCACCTGGCTGACGGCGCGTCATGTGGTCGAGGATTGCAACGGCATCGCGCTGGCCATCGACGGCACCTGGCGACAGGCACAGATCATGGCGCTGCATCCCACGGCCGATGTTGCCTTGTTGCGCACCGCGTCCGGCGTCGCGCCGCTGCCGCTGGGGCCGACAACGCTGCTGTACGACCAGGACGGCTTCCATGTCGGCTATCCGAAGTTTCAGCCGGGTGATGTCCATTCGCGCCTGCTGGGCCGCACCCGCGTCGTGCACGAGCGTCGCGAGGGCGCGGCGGAGAATGCCTATGTCTGGGCCGAGGTCGAGCGCAGCCCGGCGCGCGACGGCAGCCTGGGCGGCATGAGCGGCGGCGTCGTGCTGAACCGGGCGGGCGAAATCGTCGGCGTGACGATTGCGGAGTCGAGCCGTCGCGGCCGGGTCACCACGTCGGCGCCGGAAACCCTGCGTGAAATGCCGCTGCCGCCGGACCGAGCCGGGCCCGGGCGGACCATCGCGCCGGATGATTTCGGACAGCGCGGCAACGAGGTTCGCCGTGCGTCACAGGTCGTCCGGGTGTTCTGTTCGCGCACCGGCCAGGGCGTGCCGCGCCTGCAGCGCGGCGAATACTAGCCGTTCAGACTTCCTTACCGGGAAACACCATCAGCACCTGATCGTCGGTGAACTTCCGGTCCAGCTTGGTGGCCGGATCGACACCGAACGAAATGGTCGAAATGCCAGGCGGTGGAGGCAGCTTGGCCCAGATGCGCCGGCCCGCCTCGTCAATATCAACGCGGTGCTTCAGGCCCTCTTTCACGCGCGTGGCGCCGGGGAACACCTTCGGGTCCATGTTGGCCGAGGCCAGAACCGTCGGCGTGATGACGGCGCCGGGGCGCACGGCCACGACCCACGGGCCCTGGCCGAGTTGCAGCCGCTCACGCCGCACCACTTCGCACCAGTGTTCGACGCCAACCTTCGCGGCGCAATAGGTGGCGAGGCCCGGAATGGTCAGCGCGGCGGAGTCCGACGACAGCATGACCAGGCCTGACTCGAAGTCGGGCCGGCACGCGCGCACGAACGCCTCGCCGAGAACCAGCGAGGCGGCGACATTGGCATAGACCGAGCGGCGATAGTCGCCTTGGTCCTGCACGCCGATTATGCCGGGCTTGTCCTGGTAATTGGCGTTGTGGATGAAGATCGCGCGCTTGCCGCGGAAATTCGCCAGCCGCGCGGCGAAGTCCTGGCTCACCGCATCCCAGCTGGCAGGATCGGTCAGGTCGCACGTCACCGTCTCGTAGTCTGGATGGGGGCGGCGCGAGATGTTGATGATCTTGGCGCCCGGGAACGGACAGTTTTTTGCGAGGCCCAGGCCAATGCCCTGGGTGGCCCCGCTGATCCAGATGAGCGTGTCCGACATGCCTCGACGTTTCCCCTCGTTTTATCCGCTTGCGAGCGCGGCTGCGAGGGTAAGGGTATAGATCGGCTTGCCCATTGCCAACAACCGGGCGTGATCTGGGAGCAGGGTGACGCCAGGGAGCTCTTCGCCAATACCCGGCACGCCGGAACCGCAGCAGTCCGTCAGCTCGGTGATGCAATTCGCTGCGCGGCCGCATCCTGCAAGGCGGCCGAGACAGAGTCCAGAAGGCGCTCGCCGTGGATCGGCTTGGTGAGAATACGGGCCTTGGCAAATTCGGTCAGCGCCGCCGCCTTGTCGCCGCGTCCGGTGCAGATGATAACCGGCAGGTCCGCGCGAATCTGACCTATGGCGCTGGCGAGCAGGTCGCCGGTCAACCGCGGCATCGTCAGGTCTGTGAACACCAGGTCCCAGGCGCGGGGCATGGCGCGGATCATTTCAAGCGCCTGCTGGCCGTCCTGCGCTGTCGTCACTGTATACCCGGCCGATTCCAGCGTGCCCCTGACGACGGTGCGCATGGACTCGTCATCCTCGACCACCAGAATCTTTCCGGCGCTCACAGTCTTGGCGTCTATGGTCTCGGCCGGCTTGGCCGTCGCGCCCGTTTCGGGGGCGAGGGGCAATAGAATGATGAATGTCGTTCCCGTGCCCTGATGGCTCTTGACGACGACGCCACCCCGCATGGACTTCACCACGCCGTGCAACACCGACAGGCCAAGGCCGGTCCCCTCACCAACAGGCTTTGTCGTGAAAAACGGCTCGAACATGCGGCGCATCACGTTCGCTGTCATGCCTGATCCATCGTCAGTGACGCTAAGCCGAGCATATTCTCCGGCGGCGAGATTGCCGAACCAGACCCGGCCGCCATCGCCGCCGGCAGTCCATTCCGACTTGACCATCGGGAGGCTGTCCGTGGATGTGGCCACGCTGCCGCCGAACAGTCCGTGGACAATCGTGGTTCTCTTCGCCTCAACCCGAATGCTGCCCTGACGATCATCTCCTACGGCCTGCCGCGCATTGATGACAAGATTGAGCAAGAGCTGATTGATCTGCGTAGCGTCGCCACGTACGGGCAGGGGGGTGTTGGTTGGCAAGAAAGTCCGGTGGATCGTCGCCGGCATCGAAACGGCCGTCAGCTCCGCCACTTCCTGAACGGCGTCGCGAAGGTCGAATGTATCCATATGCGTTTCGTTCGGTCGGCTGAAGTCCAGCAATTGTTTCGCAACCTGCGTCGCCCGCTCGCCTGCGGCACTCGCCCGTTCGATGAAATCCTGGGCCTCGCTGTTCGCCGGCAAGCCACGTTTCGCTAGCCACAGGAAGCCCTGAATGGCGCCCAGGATATTGTTGAAGTCATGGGCAATACCGCCAGCCAGCGTGCCGATTGCCTCCATCTTCTGTGCCGTCATGGCCTGGGTAAGGAGCGCCTTGCGCTCCTCTTCCGCTTGGCGGCGGCGACTGACGTCACGGGCGACCATGTTAATCGCCCATTCGTCCCCGCGACGCCAGAGACTGAGTGACAGTTCACCATCGAATGTGGAACCATCTCGACGGCGCGCCCTGACCTCCAGCATGTCGGGGGTTCCGATTGAATCGCCACGCAGCAGGGCGTCCACCTGCTGTGCGACGCGCGTTCCTTCCACAGGATCGAAGAAGGTGGACAATACATCATCAACTTTCTGTTCGGACAACAGGCCGAACAGCTTTCGCGCGCTGGGATTGCAGAAGATCATTCTTCCCTTTGGGTCCCAGGAGACGATGGCGTCAGCTGCGGCTTCCGTCACCGCGTGGTATCGCAGTGCTTCTTCCTCGCGCACACGGGCCTCCGCGGCGGCGTCGGCGGTTGCCAGCTGCTTTTCCATGATTGCGGTCTGGGTTAGTTGCTGCTGCACCAGATGGTTATCGAGCCAGTAAGACATACCCAGCAACAAACTGAGCGAGACAAATCCGATCAGCAGAATCACCCGGCTTTTGTCGTTATAGGGTCGCAGGTAATCGCTTTCGGTCGCGCCGACGACCACGGTCAGCGGGTACTGACTCATGGATCGGAATGCGAAGAGGGAGCGGCTGCTGGCATTTGCGAGCGTCGTTGCGAGGCTGCCGAGCCGGGCCGAGCGCACGGCGCGGAGAAGGTCGCTGCCCTCGATGGATTCGCCCATGTTTGGACCGCTACTGTCGTCGCTCGCCGCGGCGCGAACAGTTCCGTCATTCGTGCCGACAAGCATGACCTTGCCCGACCGGCCGATATCTATGCTGTCGTAGAATTTCGAGAAGTAACGGATATCGAGAAAAAATACGACGATGCCGTCGAATGAGCCATCGTCCTGGCGCAGCGGCCGTGTCAATTGAATCGTCCACGCGCCCGAGGCACGTCCAAGGACAGGAATGCTGATGTAAAGGTTGTCAGCGCCGCCCGCGTCACGCTGCACGGTGAAGTGCGTCCGGTCGGATAGGTCAATCTTTGCCGTATTTTGTCCCGTCGTATGAGTCAGGATTCCGGAGCGATTTATGATACCTATTTGCGGCAGAACGTCCGCCGGCACCGCATTGTTCTTGAGCCAGTCATGCAACGAGAAGCCCAATGGATCGGCTTCGTACTTGGCGCGCATGGCCGTCATCGACTGGTCGGTCAGGCTGACGATACGGCTGACATGTTCCTCGAAAACGCGGGCGAGATTTTCATACTGCAGCCGCGCGGATTCACGCGCCTGCTCCCTCAGGCCAACAAGGAGCAGTGGGACGAGCGTGATGATCAGCAGGCTCGCCGCCGCCGTCACCGCCCAGAGTACGTGACGCTGACGACGGGCGTGGTGTATCATCATTGCAGAGTCGGCAGCAGATCGTTCAGCAACATGAGCAGCGCCTGTGGATTGATCGGCTTGCTCACCGCCTTGTCGGCGCCGAGCAGTTCTGCGTAGCGGACGAGATCCAAACCCGGCAGTCGCCGACCACCGCCTGTCATCGCGATGACGGGCAGCTCGCCGCGGGTTTCGCGTACGTGTCTTATGACCTCCATTCCGTCCATCTCGGGCATCAGAATGTCGGTGAGCACCAGGTCCACTTCCCCGACGCGGAGAAATTCATTGGCAGTCCGGCCATCGGTCGCGTGAATGACCTGGCAATTGTCCAGTGTGGCAAGCAGCGATTTCAAGAAGTGGACCATGTCGAGGTCGTCCTCGACCAAAAGGATCGCGCGTTTGCGCGTAGGGGCCACAGGCGGAGTCTTCGTTTCATGGTGGGGTTGGGTGGCTGTGTCAGCGTGCATGATCGTTCCGGTTCCCGGTTGCTTGCATTCCGGTAATCGCATGTTCATGTTCAGGGAGATACTCTACGGAGGTATGCGTCTGCCGGGAGGTGCTACTTTGGTACTAGGCGGAATGACCTAGGGGGTGTTTTGCGGATACTGCTCATTGATGACCACGCCTTGTTTTCGGACATGATGGCGGCGTTCATCAAGGCCGTGGATCCGGCTGCGGAGGTGGTCAAGGCCGTTAACCTGTCCGAGGCCCTGCCGCTCGTGGCGAACGGCGGGCAGTTCGCGTTGATACTGCTCGACCTCAACATGCCGGGCGTCAGCGGCCTGGCCGCGTTCGAACGGCTGCAGGTCGCCGCCCCTGGTCAGCGGATCGCCATCATATCCGGCCAGACGCATCAAAGTGAGATACGCGCCGCGTTGAAAGCCGGCGCCGTCGGCTTCATTCCAAAGAATGTCCGTGGCGACATTTTCATGGAAGCCCTGAAGCTCATGCTCGCGGGCGGACGCTATCTGCCCGAGGCGCTGTTAAACGCCGGTGTCGAGGTGCAGGACATCAGTCTGGGCGATTTCGGCGACCTGAAAGTTCGCGAGCGCGAGGTTTTGGATGCCCTTCTTGGCGGACGCAGCAATCTCGAAATCGCCGACCATCTGGCCCTCAGTGAGGTGACGGTGAAGGGCCATTTACAGCGCATCTTCCGGAAGATCGGCGCGAAGAATCGCGGCGACGCTATCCGCATCGGTTTACAGCGCCGGCTGTAGCCGTCCCTAGCGCCCGCGCTCGTCGGTCTTGAGCGACGATTCTTTCGGGTGCGGATAGGGGTGGAACACTTTCCGGTCCGGCTGCCGGGCAGCGAAGGATTGCCCGAGCGCATCTAGCGCTCCCTTCAGGTCGTCCTCCAGCTTGTAGTCGAACGGATCGAGGAACGATTGTTCCTTGGCGGGGTCGAGCGGATTGTCCAGATACCAGCGCACCGTTTCCGCCAGCGCCGTCCGCGCCGGCACAACGTCACGATATCCCAGTAGGGTGCGCGCCTTCCTTGTGTCGGTAATCGCATGGTCGGATACCGTGCCGGCGAACGCCAGCATGTGCGCGCCGGCCCAGCGCACCGTGTTGGGCAGGTCGAGGATGTCGATCTTTGCCCCCATGGCGTCAGCAATGAGTTCGATCCACTGCGCCAGGGAGTACTGGTCCTCGTCGGCGCAGTTGATGATGTGGCCGCCGCTGCGCTCGTTGTCCAGCGCCAGCAGCAGGTGTTCCGCCGCGTTGATGCTGGCGGCGCGGGTACTGATGCCGAGGCCGGCGTTCGGCACCGCGATGAAGTCGCGCTTGTCCAGGATGCGCTTGATGACCGACCACTCAAAGGCGCCAATCGCCCGCGGTCCATAGACATAGGGATAGAGGATCACCGTGGCGCTGTACGACTTTCGGGCGTCGAAGGACAGCACGCGCGTCACTGCCTGCTGCATCTTGACGACGAATTGCAGTGCCTTCTCGTTCGTGAATCCGTCCAGATCCGCGATGTCCTGCGCTTCCTGGGCCAGGATCTTCATCCCGCGGGGAACGGTCGAGCTCGGGTCGAAATAGCCACCCAGGATCGGCCGGCCGGTAATGCCGATGAAGCGCGCGCATTTACCTGCGAACACTTCCGCCAGCATGCCCATGCGCCCGTACATCGCGATGACGGCATCGAACCTCTCGCCGCCTAGGGCCGCCTCGACCTGGTCGGCGAAATGCGGGTCGGCATGAATGTGCCGCACCTCGGGCAGATCGTGCGGTTCGTGCACGCCGCGATGCAGGATGGTTACGTCGTGTCCGCGCGCCAGCAGGCCACGCAGCACGTGCGGCCCGGTTGGTCCCGTGCCGCCGATGACAAGGATCTTCACGACAGCCGCTCAGCGTGGCGTCATCAGGGGCTGGAACACCTCCGGCAGGTCGGCGGCCTCGTCCAGCGCCTGCCTGTCAGCCGGTGTCAGCTTGATTGTCGCGGCGTTCGCGTTCTGCTCCATATGCGCGATGGAGGTGGTGCCGGGGATCGGGATGATGTTCGGCGCCCGGTGCAGCAGCCAAGACAGCGAGACCTGCGTCGATGTCACGCCGTGTCGTGCGGCGATGGTCTTCAGCGTGCCTCCGGCGCTCGCGAACGGCGTTCCCGATGTCGCATTGGCGCCGAGCGGCGCATAGGGCAGGAAGGCAATGCCATTCCTGGTGCAATAATCGAGAACGGCATCGTTCTTGCGCTCGCCGACGCTGTAGCGGTTCTGAACCGATGCGATGGGGACGATCTTTTGCGCCGCCTCGATCTGTTCGATGGTGACGTTCGACAGGCCGACGAAGCGTACCTTGCCGGCCTGCACCAGCCCGGCGAAAGCGCCGATGGTATCGGCCAGCGGCACGTTGGGATCGACCGCATGAAGTTGCAGCAGGCTGATCCGCTCGACGCCGAGATAGCCAAGAGACAGATCGCAGCTTTCACGAACCCATTCCGGCCGCGCGTCGCGCCGCAGCTTGCCAGGGCCTTCCTTCACGACGCCGCACTTTGTGGCGACGAACAGGTCTGCCGGGTACGGCCTGAGCGCCTCGGCAATGTGCTTCTCGCTCCAGCCATTGCCGTACGAGATCGCGGTATCGATAAAATTGACGCCGAGCTCGTAAGCGCGCCGCAGCATCCGGTGCGCGGCTGCGGGGTCCTTGAACGGGCCCCAATTGCCCGGCTGCCCGGTAATGCGCATGGCGCCATAGCCCAGGCGGTTCACCGTCACCTCGCCGCCGATGCGGAACTGCCCGGCGCCGGCGGCCGGCTTGCTGGAACTCGTCATATGCTTCTCCCTAGGCCGCCGCTTCGAGCAGCACTTTTGTCAGTTCGTCGGGCTTCTCTACCATCGGCTGGTGGCCACTGGCGATCTGGTGAACCTTCCACGCCGGGTCCTGGCTCAACCGCTCGCCGCGCTCGTTCATCGCTTTCGACCAGTGCGTCGTGCACCAGACGTAGTGCTTGTTCGTCACCGTTTTCCACGCGCCCGTCAGCTTGATGCGTTCGAACAGGGTGGCGGCGGGGTGAGGGGTGACCAGCGCATTGAGCCAGTCGCGGTCCGGCGACTTCCGCGTGACAGGCGGTGGCACTAGGTAGCCACCATTATTGGCGATCACCTCGACCACTTGCATCTTCTGCTCCGGCGAGCCGATATCGACCACGCTCTGGCCGTTCTCCGGCACTACGGCGTCGACATAGACCAATGCCTTCATACGTTCGGGCATACGGTCGGCGACGCCGCTCACGATCATGCCGCCATAGGAATGGCCGACATACACGACGTTCTCCAGCCGCTCGTAGTGGAACAAGGCGGCGATCTCGTCGATATGGGTGGTCAGATTGACGCCGGCATGGATCAGGTGCGCGCGGTCACCGATGCCGGTCAGTGAAGGGGCGAACACCCGGTGTCCCGCCTGGGTCAGCCGCTCCGCCACCCGTCCCCACAGCCAGCCGCCGTGGAACGAGCCCGCAATCATTACGAACGCCGTCATGCTTCCTCCCTAAGGGGAGGCAGTTTCGGCGGTGGAAGGCGGGTTAGGCAAGCCTTCTGGGTGCTACTTCTTCACCCACTGTCCGGATTCCTGCAGGAACCAGGTGCCAGCCGGGGCAGATTTGAAAATCTCGGCGGCGTAGATGCGACCGATCTGATCGACCGGGGCCTTCTCCGTCGTAGCGCGCTGGGTATAGACCTGCCGCCGTTCGGTATTCACGCCATCGACCAGCGGTTTCAGCGTCGCGGTCTGCGCTGTGTCGCGCACGACGGCATAGCCATCGTAGCGCTCGCCGATGCTGCCATTGGCGCGCGGGGCGTCGAGGGTGCGAGCCTGGGCCAGCGCCGCGCCGGCCATGACCAGCAGCGGCAGCGCCAGGATCAAACGCCGCGTGGGCTCAGAAAATCGGCTTGTTCTGGACATCTTCCTTGGCCTTTTCTTCGACGCGCAGACGCACATCGGCATCGAGCTTGATATTGAGGTTGATGGTGATCGGTTCCTTGGGGGCCTCAACCCGCACCGTGGGGGTGCAGGCGAGGACGGGGGCCAGCACAGCGGCCAGCAGGGCGGCACGGATCAGGGGCGACACGTCGTTCACTCTCCTCCTCAACGCCAGCGGCCTTAACGGTTGTTGGCTCGCCGCAACATCTCGCCAAAAGCCTCGTAGCCTTCGAACAGAACGGTGGCGAGCCGCTGGAAGTTCGCATCCAATCGCACATTAATGGCGAAAGGATGGCTATTCAGCACCGCGGGGTTGTGGCCGCGCAGGGCGATCAGCAGGCTGTCGCCCCCAACCGGCTTGTGGTCCAGCGTCAGAACAAGGCTGTCATAGCGGAAGTCGCCAAGCGCCTGGCGCAGCAGGCGGACGGAATCGCCTGACGTGCCGGCAACGTCGGGCAGGGCGCCGCCGCCATAGGCCAGGGTGCCGGGCCCGCGGGCGGCCAGCTTGCCGCCGGGTATGCTGACGCCGTCGGTGGCGATGCGGATTGGCACCTGGCCATCCAGCGTACCCGTGCCCGTCAGGCCATCGACGCCGATCAGTGTCAGGATCTGGCTGAGATCGACGCCCTTTACGCCCACGGTGGTGGACAGCGGTGCATCCTGCTTCAGTTCGACATTCGCCAGTTCCAGGTCGCCGCCGGCGATGCCGAGCATTGCGCTGTCGATCAGCAGGCGTTCATCGCCCGGCAGCGAAAAACGCAGGTCGACCGGGATCTCGTCCAGCGACGGCAGGTGCAGTTTCATCGTGGCGGCCTGCACCTGCGATGTGTGCGGCGGCAGGACGGAGTCCAGCGTCACGTCGCCTGACAGTGCACTGACGCGCACCGCCGATGTTTCGAAGCCGACGTCATCCAGCTTGAGCGAGAGGGCGACGGCCGGATCGTCCTTGCCCCAGGCGAAAGTGGCGCGGCCCGACAGGGTGCCGCTAACCTGTTCGATGGCGGTGCCGATGATCGGCACCAGGTCCACCGGCTGCTTGCCTCTGGTCTCGAACCGCAGCGGCGCAAGGTCCAGCTTGGCGCTGCCCGCACCATGCGCGACGTCATAGGCGCCGTCGAAACCGGCGTTTAGAATCTTGTTCACGCTGAGCTGGCCGCTGAACGCAAAGGCGTTCTTTTGCATATGTCCGCTGGCGCGCACCTCGGTTGGCGCAATGACCGGCTTCGGCACGTCGTGCGTGACCTGGCCGGTGAACTCGACAGACAGGTTGCCCGTGGTGACGATCTTCAAGGCGGCGATGTCGAGCGCCAGCGGAACGGGCCCGCCGCTTGTTGGCTGCAACTTAACCGCCAGCCTGCCGTCGCCACTCAGGCCATCCGTTGCCGGCACGACATTGACGTTGCCAGCCAGCACTGCCTTGCCCTGGGGCGAAGCGAGGGTGATCGACGTGTCAGTCAGTTCGATCCGGTCCAGCGGCAGGACCGGCATGCCGCCGCCGCCCCCGGCCGGCAGGCCTGTAACGACAAGGCTGCCATCCTTGAGCGCGGCGTTTAGAACCAGCCCATCGATTTTCACCGTCGTTGCCCGGCCGCGCATCAGGCTGCGCGGCGACCAGCCGATCGAAACCGCCTTGGCCTCCGGACCGCCAGCAGTGCCGAGGCCGACATTGGCCAGAGTCAACCCGTTTGGTCGGATCGATTCCAGGTCCAGCGTCCGCACCTGGATGCCGGCCTGGTCCAGCCCCGTGTGGACGGCGCCGAGGGCGAGGTCGCGGCCATAGAGGGTCAGCCCGACTGCGGCGATGACCAGGAAGATGCCGAACGCTGAAAGAACGATCAGCGGCGTGCGCCGCTTCTTGCGATACAGACGCCTCATGCAGCTGGCCTTGAACGGAAACGGATGGAGATTATATTCATAGTATCGTGACCGGTACGTTGTCGGCTAGGTCTGCTGGGATAAGCCTAAACAAGCCTGAACAAGCCGAAATAAGCCGGAACGAGCGAAAACAAGCCCGGATAGGCCTAAATAAGTCGGATAGCCGGTCAACCCGGCGCCAGCTCGCACCAGATCGGCGTGTGGTCCGACGCCTTGTCCCGGCCCCGCGGCTCCTTGTCGATCTCGCAGGCCTGCAGGCGGTCTGCCGCCTGCGGCGACAACAGCAGATGGTCGATGCGCAGGCCGCGGTCGCGTTGCCAGGCGCCGGCCTGGTAGTCCCAGAAAGTCCAGGCGCGCTCGACGTTCGGGTGCAGGGCCCGGTAGGCGTCGGTCAGGCCGAGGTTGATCATGGTGCGGAACAGGGCCCGGCTTTCGGGTCGGCACAGGGCGTCATTGGCCCAGCCGATGGGGTCGTACACGTCGGCGTCGGTCGGGCAGACATTGTAGTCGCCGGCCAGCACGAACACTTCCTCGTGCCGCAGCATCGCGCGGGCATGTTTCACCAGCCGGTCGAAGAAGCCGAGCTTGTAGGGAAATTTCTCGGTTTCGACCGGGTTGCCGTTCGGCAGGTAGATGGAGGCGACGCGGATGCCGCCCGTCACTGCCTCGATATAGCGGGACTGGATGTCGCTCTCGTCGCCGTCGAGGCCGCGGCGGACGTCTTCCAGCGGCGTCTTCGAGAGGATGGCGACGCCGTTATAGGTCTTCTGCCCGTGGGTCGCGATATTGTAGCCCAGCTCGCCTATCTCCAGTGCGGGGAAGGCGTCATCGACGCACTTCAACTCCTGCAGCAGGCAGATATCGGGTGAGGCGGTGCGCAGCCAGGCCACCACGTTGGGCAGCCGCGCCTTGATCGAATTGACGTTCCAGGTGGCGATTCTCATCGCCGGGAGTCTATCAGATCAGACCGAGAAGGAAGTACCGCAGCCGCAGCTGGATTTGGCGTTCGGATTGCGGATCTGGAACGAGGCGCCGGCCAGGTCCTCGACATAGTCGATCTCGGCCCCGCGCAGGAAATCGAGCGAAACGGCATCGACCAGCACCGTGGCGCCATCGCGCTCCAGCTTCAGGTCGTCGTCGTTGACCGTGTCGTCCAGGGTAAAGCCATACTGGAAACCGGAGCAGCCGCCGCCCGAAACCGCGATGCGCAGCTTCAGGGCCGGGTTGTTCTCCTGCGCCACGATCTTGGCCACCTGGCGGGCGGCCGAGGCGCTGAGCTGGACAGGTCGTTCAAGCAGGGCTGAATCGGACATGGGATGATATCTAATCCCTTGCGCGGCGCTGTCAATCGCCCCACCCGTTGCTTCGGCCTTTGCGCCATTGATCGGGGCAGGGGCAGGGGCTAGGTTGCGCGCCCATTTCCTGCCCGGGCCCCGAGTCGCCGACATGAATCTTTTCAACAGCTTCCGTGCCGCAATTGTCGAGGCGGTTGAGAGCCTCGTGCAGGCCGGAACGCTACCGGCCGGGCTGCCGGTCGGGGCCATCTCCGTGGAGCCGCCGCGTGACGCGAGCCACGGCGACCTGGCGACGAACGTGGCCATGGTGCTGGGCAAGCCGGCCAAACTGGCCCCGCGCGCCATTGCCGAGGCGTTGAAGCCCCTGCTGGCCGCCCTGCCGGACGTCACGGCTGTCGAGATTGCCGGCCCGGGCTTCATCAACCTGCGCTTGACGCCCGCCTTCTGGCAGGCCCGCCTGCGCGACGTGCTGGCGGCCGGCACCGCCTATGGCGATTCCAAGGTGGGCGGCGCGGCAGCGGTCAATGTCGAGTACGTGTCGGCCAATCCGACCGGCCCCATGCATGTCGGCCATTGCCGGGGCGCCGTGTTTGGCGACGCCTTGTCGGCCCTGCTGGAAAAGGCAGGCTACGCCGTCACCCGCGAATATTACGTCAACGATGCCGGCGCCCAGGTCGATGTGCTGGCCCGCTCGGCCCACCTGCGCTATCGCGAGGCATTGGGCGAAAGCATCACCATCCCCGAGGGCCTGTATCCCGGCGACTATCTGAAGCCGATGGGCGCGGCGATTGCCAAGGCCGATGGCGAGAAGTGGCTGAAGGTGCCGGAAGGCGAGTGGCTGCCGGCGTTCCGGCGGCTTGCCATCGACGCCATGATGGTGCTGATCCGCGAAGACCTGGCGGCACTCGGCATCGTCCACCAGGTGTTCTCGTCGGAAAAGGCGCTGCACGATGGCGGCGCGGTGACCGCTGCGGTGGACGACCTGGCCAGCCGCGACCTCGTCTATACCGGCGTGCTGGAACCGCCGAAGGGCAAGATGCCCGACGATTGGGAGCCGCGGCCGCAATTGCTGTTCCGCGCCACCCAGTTCGGCGACGACATCGACCGGCCGCTGAAGAAGTCGGACGGCGCATGGACCTATTTCGCCGCCGACATCGCCTATCACTGGGACAAGTACCGGCGCGGCTTCGGCCGGATGATCAACGTGCTGGGCGCCGACCATGGCGGCTACGTCAAGCGGCTGAAGGCGGCGGTGCAGGCGGTGTCGAACGGCGCGGCCAGCCTCGACGTGAAGATCATCCAGCTGGTCAACCTGCTCGACGGCGGCCAGCCGGTGAAAATGTCCAAGCGGTCCGGCAGCTTCGTGACCCTTCGCGATGTCGTGGATGAAGTGGGCAAGGATGTCGTCCGCTTCATCATGCTGACGCGCAAGAACGACGCCGCGCTGGACTTCGATTTCCAGAAGGTGCGGGAACAGTCGAAGGACAATCCCGTCTTCTACGTCCAATACGCCCATGCGCGGATCAATTCGGTCATGCGCAAGGCCGGCGCGGTCGCGGCGGAATCGCTGGATGGTGCCTCGGTCGAGCGGCTGGACCACCCCTCGGAACTGGCGCTGATCCGTGCCCTGGCCTCGTGGCCTCGACTGGTCGAAAGCGCCGCCGAGGCGCATGAACCGCACCGCATCGCGTTTTACCTGTATGATGTGGCGGCTGAGTTTCACGCGTTGTGGAATCTTGGCAATGACGAGCCGGGTCTCCGGTTCGTGCAGGACCGCGATCCGGGGCTCACCCGCGCGCGTCTGGCCCTCATTCGGGGCGTCGCGACGGTCATAGCCTCCGGTCTTCAGGTCCTCGGCGTCACGCCGGTCGAGGAGATGTAGCCCATGAGCGACGATTACGATCAGGAGCAGGGCGGACGGCGCGGTGGACGGATCGCCACTTTCCTCATTGCCCTCGTCGCCGTGGTCGTGTTCGCTGGCGGTATCTGGTTCGCCTATGACCGCGGCCTGCAGCGCGGGTCGAGCGGCGGCGCGCCGCCGCTGGTGAAGGCCGACGGCAGCCCGACCAAGGTCGCGCCGGCCAATCCCGGCGGCCTGCAGGTGCCGAACCAGGACATGAAGATTTACGACACCTTGCCGCGCGGTGGCCAGGCGCCGAAGGCTGGCGCCGAAAAGCTGTTGCCGCCGCCGGAGCAGCCGGCGCCGTCCGCGCCGCGGACGGTCGCCGCCGCGCCGGCCCCAGCCCCCACGGCTGTACCGGCCGCGTCGCCGGTAACGCCGCCGCCCGCTGGCGCGTCTGCCAACAACACGACGTCCAACACCGTTCCGGTCGCGCCGGTCCCGGCGACGACTGCCATGCCGCCATCCGCGCCGCCGCGTGCTACGACGCCAACCGTTGTCGCCGCACCGCCCACCCCCGCAGCGCCGGCGGCTTCCGGGTCGTTCCGCATCCAGCTGGCCGCCCATCGCGACCAGGCGGCGGCGGAGGGCGAGTGGGCCCGCCTGCACAAGAAGTTTCCCGATATTCTGGCTGGCCTGTCGCCGACCTACGAGCGTGCAGATCTGGGCGAGCGCGGCGTATTCATCCGCGTCCAGGCCGGGCCCGTGCGCGACCGCGTGGCGGCGCAGGGCCTGTGCGACCGTCTGAAGTCGGCCGGTCAAGGTTGCTCGATTGTCGGCAAGTAATTCCCGGCGCCCGGCGCCGGTGATCCTCGGATGCTCCGGCCTGACCCTGACGGCGGATGAGCGGCACTTCTTCGGTGATACCGATCCGCTGGGCTTCATCCTGTTCGCACGAAACTGCAGCGATCCGTCACAAGTAACTGATCTGGTTAATATTCTCCGTGAATCCGTCCATCGTCCCGACGCCCCGGTATTGATCGACCAGGAAGGGGGCCGGGTGGCGCGTCTCGGCCCGCCACATTGGCGCAAGCCACCGCCGGCCGCCGCTTTCGCCCGCCTGTACGAGCGCGATCCTGATGCCGGGCTTGAAGCGACGCGCCTGAACGCCCGCCTGATGGCGCATGAACTGCTGGCGCTGGGCATCGATGTCGATTGCACGCCGGTGCTGGACGTCCCGGTGGCCGGTGCGCATGACATTATCGGCGACCGCGCCTACGGCCGCGTGCCGGAACCCATCATCGCGCTGGGGCGCGCCGTCTGCGATGGCCTGATGGCCGGCGGCGTGGCGCCTGTCATCAAGCATATTCCCGGCCACGGCCGGGCGCGGTCGGATAGCCATGTGGAACTGCCGGTGGTCGAGGCGACGTACGAGGAGTTGTCGAACAGCGACTTCGTGCCGTTCCGCGCCCTGGCCGACATGCCGTGGGCAATGACCGCCCATGTGGTTTACACGGCCATCGACCCGGCAGCGCCGGCAACGACCTCGGCCACGGCCATCGACACCATCATCCGGCGCGATATCGGCTTTGGCGGGGCGCTGATGTCGGACGACCTGGGCATGCAGGCCTTGGCAGGTGATTTTGCCGGCCGCGCCCGGACCTCGCTGGCAGCGGGCTGTGACGTGGTGCTGCACTGTTCCGGCAAAATGGACGAGATGCGCGGCGTGGCCAAGGGCCTGTCGCCGATGACCGAGGCCGCATTCCGCCGGGTCGAGGCGGCGCGGATACCCCGGCCGGACAAGGTGCTCGACGCGGCGGGCGCGCGGGCACGGCTGGAACAGCTTCTCGCCATGGCCTCGGCATGAACGACGCCATTTTCCAGGCCTCGGTGTGGATATTGCCGGTTCTGGTGGCGATCACGTTCCACGAGGCGGCCCATGGCTGGGTGGCCTGGAAGCTGGGCGACGACACCGCGTTCCGCCTGGGCCGGGTCAGCTTCAATCCCCTGCGTCACGTGGACATCATGGGCACCATTGTCCTGCCGGCGATCCTGATCCTGGCCAGGGCGCCGTTCCTGTTCGGCTGGGCAAAGCCTGTACCGGTCAATTTCGGCCGCCTGAACCAGCCGCGCCGGGACATGGTCTATGTCGCGGCAGCCGGGCCGGGGATCAATATCTTGTTGGCCTTTGCGGCCGCGCTTGTGTACCACTTTGTGCCCGAACAGCCGGAGTCGTTGACCGAAATCTGGCTGGCCACAAATGTCGGAAACTTCTTTTATCTCAACGTTGTGCTCGCGATCTTTAACCTAATCCCCTTGCCGCCGCTGGACGGCGGCCGCATCGCGGTCGGCCTGCTGCCGAACAGCCTTGCGATTCCGCTGGCGCGAATGGAGCGCTATGGCTTCATGATCCTTATCCTGCTGCTGCTGATCCTGCCCATGATCGGTGAGCGCATTGGTATGGATTTGGACCTGTTCGCTGCCGTCATCACGCCGATCCGCGACTGGGTCATCCATGGCATCCTGGTGTTGACCGGCAATGGCTGAACCGACCGAATTCCAGGCCGACGCCGAACCGGTGGTGCCGCCGCCGGTCGAGGCTGCACTGATCGTCGATCTCGACGGCTACGAAGGCCCGCTGGACGTCCTGCTGACGCTGGCCCGCGACCAGAAGGTCGATCTGCGCAAGATTTCGATTTTGCAGCTGGCCGAGCAGTACCTGGCGTTCATCAACGCCGCAGCGCGCATCCATCTCGAGATCGCCGCCGACTATCTCGTCATGGCGGCCTGGCTGGCCTACCTGAAATCGCGCCTGCTGATCCCCGAGCCGGAAGCCGAGGATGGCGAGCCGACGGGCGCCGAACTTGCGGCTCGCCTGGCGTTCCGCCTGCGCCAGCTGGAGGCCATGCGGAAGGCGTCGGAAAGCCTGTTCCAGCGTAGCCAGGTCGGCATCGACATGTTCCCGCGCGGCATGCCCGAGGGCATCCGCATCATCCGCAAGTCGGTCTACGAGGCCTCGATCCTCGACCTGCTGAGGGCCTATGGGCAGTTCAAGTCGAGCCGCGGCACGACCGAGGCGCTGCCCATGCGGGTGGCGCGGACCCGCGTCATTTCCATGGAAGAGGCGCTGGAACGCCTGAAAAAACTGATCGGCGGTACGCCGGACTGGACCGTGTTGCAGCACTTCCTGCCCAGCGACCTGCTGGACGAGTTCAGCCTGCGCTCGGCCATGGCCTCCACGTTTACCGCCAGCCTTGAAATGGCCAAGCAGGGCCGGGTCGAAATCCGCCAGATGCAGGCGTTCGGACCGCTGTTTATCCGCAAGGCCGAGAATCCCGGGAATTCGGAATGACCGACGAAGTGCAGACCAACCCAGAACCCGCCCCAGAACCCGCGGGCGTCGATCCGCAGCATGTCCGCATGGCCGAGGCACTGCTGTTCGCCGCCGCCGAACCGCTGGACGAGGCGTCGTTGAAGCGTCGCTTGCCGGATGGCGCCGACCTGCCCGGCATCATGGCGTCGTTGATCCAGTCGTACGAGGGCCGCGGCGTGTCGGTCCGCAAGGTGGCCGAGCGCTGGGCGTTCTTCACCGCGCCGGACCTGGCCTTCCTGCTGGAAGAGCAGCGCCAGGTGACCCGCAAGCTGTCGCGCGCCGCCATTGAGACCCTGGCCATCCTGGCCTATCACCAGCCGATCACCCGGGCCGAGATCGAGGAATTACGCGGCGTCAGCCTCAGCAAGGGCACGCTGGACGTACTGATGGAAACCGGCTGGATCCGGATGCGCGGCCGACGCCGCACGCCGGGCCGCCCGGTAACCTACGGGACCACCGACGACTTCATGATCCATTTCGGCCTGGAGAGCCTCGACGACCTGCCGGGTGTGGAGGAGTTGCGTGCCGCCGGCCTGCTGGAGACCCAGCCGGGCCTCGACGGCCTGCCCAAGCCGGGCGAGAGCCTGCCCGACCGCGAGGAAGATCCGCTGGAGGAAGGCGACGACGGTAGCGATTTCCGCCCGCCGATTGGTGACGAACCGCCGCCTGCGTCCCAAGAGCGCGGGGAGTCGTAGCGGCCGGCCCGATGCGCTAGAATCGGGCGGTACCGGAGAGCAGGCGGCATGTTCGATATCGCGTGGACCGAGTTGATGGTGATCGGCGCTGTGGCGCTGGTGGTCATCGGTCCCAAGGATCTTCCCAAGGTCTTGAAGACGGTCGGCGGCCTGGTGAACAAGGCGCGCGGCATGGCGCGCGAGTTCCAGACCGGCATCGACGACATGATCCGCGAGAGCGAGCTGGACGAGATGCGGAAGGCGGCGAAGCTCGACATCGCGGCAGAGGCCAACAAGATTTTCGATCCCGAAGCGCACAAACCGCCGCCTGTCTTCGAGGAGCCCAAGGCTGTCGAACTGCCGAGCGCGGGCGAGGCCTATACGCCGCCGGATATCGGCCTGGTTGATACCGACGTACCGGCGACAGTGCCCGATGCGGCCACGCCATCGCCCGCGGCCAAGTGGAACGCGCCCACATGACCGGCGAAACCGACGAGGTCGATGCCTCGAAGATGCCGTTGTTCGACCACCTGGTCGAACTGCGCTCCCGGCTGATGTACTCGATGATCTCGATCCTCGTGTGCTTCATTGCCGCCTATTTCGTGGCGCCGCACATTTATGACCTGCTGATGTATCCCTATGTGCAGGCGCTGGGCGGCAACCTGGAGGGGCGGCGGATGATCTTTACCGCGCCGCAGGAAGCGTTCTTTACCAACGTGAAGCTGGCCTTCTGGGCGGCGATGTTCCTGTCGTTCCCGATCATCGCCACGCAAATCTGGAAGTTCGTCGCCCCTGGCCTGTACAAGGATGAGAAGCGCGCCTTCCTGCCGTTCCTGGCGGCGACGCCGATCCTGTTCTTCCTGGGCGGCTCGCTGGTCTACTTCTTCATCATGCCCATGGCGCTGAAGTTCTTCCTCAGCTTCGAGACGACGGGCGGGGCAGGGGTGCTGCCGATCACCGCCGAGATCAAGGTCAACGAATACCTTTCGCTGGTCATGACGCTGATCTTCGCGTTCGGCCTGGCGTTTCAGCTGCCGGTGCTGCTGACACTTCTGGCGCGCGCGGGCATCGTGACCGCCAAGCAATTGGCCAATGGACGCCGTTACGCGATTGTCGCGATCTTCATCGTCGCCGCGGTGCTGACGCCGCCGGATGTCATCAGCCAGGTCGGGTTGGCGGTGCCACTCATCATCCTGTACGAGATATCGGTCTATCTGGCCCGCGGTGTGGAAAAGAAGCGCGCCGCGCGCGAGGCGGCCGACGAGGCCGCGGCCAATGCGGAAGACGAGCCGCCGGTCACGCCGGCCTGACGTGGTACTGGATCGCCATGCTTGATCTGAAATGGATTCGAGAACACCCGGCCGCCTTCGACGCGGCCCGGGCGCGGCGTGGCCTGGCGCCCGCCTCGGCGGCTTTGCTCGAACTCGATGCCCGCAATCGCGTCCTGATGACCGAGGCGCAGAAGGCGCAGGAAGCGCGCAATGCCCTGTCGAAGCAGATTGGCCAGGCCAAGGCGAAGAAGGACGAGGCGGAAGCCCAGCGCCTCATGGCCGAGGTGGCGACCGCCAAGGCGGTCATCGAAGCGGGCGAACAGGAGGCCGCGGCGCTCGTTGCGCAGATCGATACCGAACTGGCAACAATGCCCAACTTGCCGGCGGACGATGTGCCCGATGGCGGCGACGCCGATGGCAATGTCGAATTGCGCCGCCACGGCATGCCGCCAGTTCTGGGGTTCAAGGCCCGGGAGCATTTCGAACTGGGCGAGGCCATGGGCCTGATGGATTTCGAGGCCGGCGCCAAGCTGTCGGGTGCGCGGTTCGTGGTGCTGAAAGGTGCGCTGGCGCGGCTCGAGCGGGCGCTGGGCCAGTTCATGCTGGACCTGCATACGCAGGAGTTTGGCTACCAGGAGGCTTCGCCGCCGCTGCTGGTGCGCGACGCCGCGTTGTACGGCACCGGCCAGTTGCCGAAATTCGCCGAGGACCTGTTCCACACCGACAACGGCTACTGGCTGATCCCGACCGCCGAAGTATCGCTGACCAACCTGGTCAACGACGCGATCCTGGATGCCGACGCGCTGCCGATGCGGCTCACGGCGCTAACCCATTGTTTCCGGTCCGAGGCCGGTGCTGCCGGCAAGGACACGCGCGGCATGATCCGCCAGCACCAGTTCGTGAAATGCGAGCTGGTGAGCATCGTGGCACCCGAACATTCCGAGGCCGAGCATGAGCGCATGACCTATTGCGCCGAGGAAGTGCTGAAGCGGCTGGAATTGCCGTACCGCGTGATGCTTCTGTGCACCGGCGACATGGGCTTCTCGGCCCGCAAAACGTATGACATCGAGGTCTGGCTGCCGGGTCAGAACGCCTATCGCGAAATTTCGAGCTGCTCGAACTGCGGCGACTTCCAGGCCCGCCGCATGAAGGCGCGCTATCGCGCCGCGGGCGAGAAGCAGACCCGCTTCGTCCATACACTGAACGGATCGGGCCTCGCCGTGGGCCGCACGCTGGTGGCGGTGCTGGAGAACTACCAGCAGGACGATGGGAGCATACGCATTCCTGACGCGTTGATACCGTACATGAACGGGGTGCGGACCATCGCCGGCGGGAGGAAGTAATGCGTATTCTGGTTACCAACGACGACGGCATCCACGCGCCTGGGCTGAAGGTGCTCGAGGGCATTGCCAAGACCTTGACCAAGGACGTCTGGGTGGTGGCGCCGGATTCCGAACAGTCGGGCGCGTCGCATTCGCTGACCCTGTCCATGCCCCTGCGGCTGCGCAAGATGAAGGCGCGACGCTTTGCCGTTGCCGGTACGCCGACCGATTGCGTGATGATGGCGGTGACGCACATCATCGAGGGTAAGCGGCCCGACCTCGTTTTGTCCGGCGTGAACCGCGGCGGCAATCTGGGCGAGGACGTCACCTATTCCGGCACCGTGGCCGCCGCCATCGAAGGCACGCTGTTGCGCGTCCCGTCGGTGGCATTCAGCCAGGGTGTCACGCTGGGCAAGCCGACGACGTGGGCGACGGCCGCGCATTACGCTCCGAAGATCCTGCGCAAGCTGCTGGATGCAGGTTGGCCGGCTGACGTGTTGATCAACGTGAATTTCCCGGACCTCACTCATGACGCGGTCACTGGCGTGACGGTGTGCCCGGTCGGTCGGCGCGATGAGTCGGAACTGATCATCGATCCGCGGCTCGATCCGCGTGGCACGTCGTACTTCTGGCTCGGCTTCCGCAAGAAGGGTGGCAAGAAACCCCCGGCCAATACCGACCTGGGAGTCATTGCCCGGGGCGGCATTTCGGTTACGCCGCTGCACGTCGATTTCACCCACCACGCCACGCTGACAGCGCTCAAACGAAAACTGAAATGACCGAGCCGGGGGGCGAAGAGGTTGGGGCGGCGAAGGCCCGCCTGATCATGGAATTGCGCGGCGAGGGGATTACCGATACGCGGGTCCTTTCGGCGCTGGAGCGGGTGCCCCGCGAGCGGTTCGTGCCCGACGCCTTTCGCGAGCACGCCTGGGACAACACCTCGCTGCCGATCCGGCAGGGCCAGACGATCAGCCAGCCTTACGTCGTCGCCTTCATGACCCAGGCACTGATGGTGAACGACCGCCAGCGGGTGCTCGAGATCGGCACCGGCTCGGGCTACCAGACCGCTGTCCTGTCGCAGCTGTGCCGGCGCGTCTATACCATCGAGCGCTACCGCAGCCTGCAGAAGGAAGCGGAAAGCCTCTTCAACGATTTGAAGCTGAAGAACATTACCGCCCGCGTTGGTGACGGGCACAAGGGCTGGCTGGAACAGGCGCCGTTCGACCGCATCATCGTTACTGCGGCGCCTGCAGTGCTGCCCGACGTTCTTGCCGCGCAACTGGGCGAGGAGGGCATCATGATTGTGCCTGTCGGCCGTGACGGCGGCGAGCAGCACATCCTGCGTGTCACCCGCAAGGGCGGCGAACTGCGCAGCGAGACGCTGCTGCCGGTGCGCTTCGTTCCCCTCGTCGCGGGGATTGCAAAGGAAGGCTGACATCAAAAGGGCCCCGTCTGTTGGACGGAGCCCTTTCAAATCGTGAATGCTGGCGCGACTACGGAACCAGTCGCACCGCACCTTTAGCTGCACTGGTGGCGAAAGCAGCATATGCGCGCAATGCCGTGGATACCTTGCGCGGCCGCTTCTTGGCCGGGGCCCAGGGCGCGGTACCCTTGGCCGCGCGGCGCTGCGCCAGCACGGCGTCGGGCACGTTCAAGGCGATGCTGCGTCCGGGGATGTCGATCTTGATGATGTCGCCGTTCTCGACCAGGCCGATCAATCCGCCTTCCTCGGCCTCGGGCGAGACGTGGCCGATGCTGAGCCCCGAGGTGCCGCCCGAGAAGCGGCCGTCGGTGATCAGGGCGCAGGTCTTGCCCAGGCCCTTGGATTTCAGATAGCTGGTCGGGTAGAGCATTTCCTGCATGCCCGGGCCGCCGCGCGGCCCCTCGTAGCGGATCACCACGACGTCGCCGGCCACGACCTTGTTGGTCAGGATGGCCGAGACAGCATCATCCTGGCTTTCGTAAACCTTGGCGGGGCCTGTGAAGACATGGATGCTCTCGTCCACGCCCGCCGTCTTCAGGATGCAGCCGTCCAGCGCCAGATTGCCGGTCAGGACGGCGAGGCCGCCATCCACCGAGAAGGGATGCCCGGCGCTGCGGATCACACCATTCTCACGGTCCAGGTCCAGTTCCTTCCAGCGTCGCGCCTGGCTGAAGGCGGTCTGCGTCGGCACGCCCCCCGGCGCCGCGCGGAAGAATTCGCGGACGCTGTCGGAGGAGGTGCGCGACACGTCCCACTGGTTCAGGGCGTCACGCATGGTCGGACTGTGAACGGTCGAGCAGTCCGCGTGAATCAGGCCGGCGCGGTCCAGCTGGCCCAGAATGGCCATGACGCCGCCGGCGCGGTGCACGTCTTCCATATGAACATCGGCCTTGCTGGGCGCGACCTTGCACAGACAGGGCGTTTCGCGCGACAGCCGGTCGATGTCGGCCATGGTGAAGGGGACTTCGCCCTCGTGCGCCGCTGCAAGCAGGTGCAGCACGGTGTTGGACGATCCGCCCATGGCGATGTCCAGCCGCATGGCGTTCTCGAAAGCGGCAAAGTTTGCCACGTTGCGCGGCAGGATCGAATCGTCGTTCTTTTCGTAATACCGCTTGGCGAGGTCCACGACCAAGCTGCCAGCCTCGAGGAACAAGCGCTCGCGGTCGGCATGGGTGGCCAGCACCGAGCCGTTGCCGGGCAGAGACAGGCCCAGCGCCTCGGTCAGGCAGTTCATCGAATTGGCGGTGAACATGCCCGAGCATGAGCCGCAGGTGGGGCAGGCGGAGCGCTCGATGGCCGCGACTTCCTCATCGGAGATCTTGTCATCGGCGGCGGCGACCATGGCATCGACCAGGTCAAGCGCCACTTCCTTGCCCTTCAGGATTACCTTGCCGGCTTCCATCGGGCCGCCGGAGACGAACACGACAGGGATGTTGATGCGCAGGGCCGCCATCAGCATGCCCGGCGTGATCTTGTCGCAGTTCGAGATGCAGACCATGGCGTCGGCGCAATGGGCGTTGACCATGTATTCGACGCTGTCGGCAATCAGCTCGCGCGACGGCAGGCTGTACAGCATGCCGTCGTGACCCATGGCGATGCCGTCATCCACGGCGATGGTGTTGAATTCCTTGGCCACGCCGCCGACGCGTTCGATCTCGCGCGCGACCAACTGGCCCAGGTCCTTCAGGTGGACATGCCCCGGCACGAATTGGGTGAACGAGTTCACGACCGCGATGATCGGCTTGCCGAAATCGCCGTCCTTCATGCCCGTGGCGCGCCACAGGCCGCGGGCGCCGGCCATGTTGCGGCCGTGGGTGGAGGTGCGGGAACGATAGGCCGGCATTGGAGTAACCCTTGTAGATTACGCGGGAAATAGTGCGTGAATGACTTCTAGACTACCCGACGGCGCGCGCAAGGCCTAGGCCAGCGGCTTGCCCAGCCGGCCGGCGATATCCTGCACGAACTGCCAGGCGACGCGGCCGGAACGGGCGCCGCGCGTCATTGCCCATTCAACTGCTTCGGCGCGTAGTTTTTCGACCGGCAGGTCCAGGCTGAAGGCCCTGGCATAGCCTTCGACCATGGCGAAATAGTCGTCCTGGCTGCAATTGTGGAAGCCCAGCCACAGGCCGAAGCGGTCGGAAAGCGAGACCTTTTCCTCGACGGCCTCGCCCGGATTGATCGCCGTCGACTTCTCGTTGTCGATCATGTCGCGCGGCATCAGGTGGCGGCGGTTCGACGTGGCGTAGAAAATCACGTTGGCCGGTCGGCCCTCGATGCCGCCATCGAGCACCGCCTTCAGCGACTTGTAGCTGGTCTCGTCCTTGTCGAACGACAGGTCGTCGCAGAACAGGATGACCCGCCGGGTCTCCTGCCGGATGCGCAGCAGCAATGTGGGCAGGGAGGGGATGTCCTCGCGGTGGATTTCGACCAGCGCCAGCGGCCGGTCCGGCAGTTCCGCGTTGATGGACGCATGCGCCGCCTTGACTAGCGAACTTTTGCCCATGCCGCGGGCGCCCCATAGCAGGGCGTTGTTCGCCGGCAGGCCCTGGGCGAAGCGGCGGGTATTTTCCATCAGGGTGTCGCGCACGCGGTCGATGCCGCGCAGCAGCCCGAGGTCGACACGGCTAACCTGCGGCACCGGTTGCAATTCGCCGCGCTCGGCATGCCACACGAAGGCATCGGCGGCGCCGAGGGCGAGCGGCCCGGCTGCGGGCGGTGCCAGGCGTTCGAGCGCGTCGGCGATGCGCTGCAGGACAGGGAGGAGGGTGTTCGGCTCGGTCATCGGTTCTGGTCCGGAATGGGCGGCGGACCCTAGCATGGAGGGGCAGAGTCCAGACACTAAAAATGGCCAAAACAGACCGGGAAACAAGGGCTTCCGGAGGTGCCCTTTATGTTTGCATTCAGGGGGTGTGCCGCTATAGTCGCCGCCGGTTTTGCCCCCGCACTCCGGAGCCCTAAATGTTCGTGTCCGCAGCCCTTGCCCAGACGTCGGCCGCCCCCGGAAGCGGATTCGACATCACGTCGATCATGCCGCTCGTGCTGATCTTCATCGTGTTCTATTTCCTGCTCATCCGGCCGCAGCAGAAGCGCGCCAAGGAACACAAGGCGATGATCGAGGCGGTGCGCCGTGGTGACTTGATCGTCACCGGCGGTGGCATCCTGGGCAAAGTCGCCAAGGTGAACGAGGACGGTTCGGTCGAAGTCGAGGTCGCCGAGAACGTGCGCATCAAGGTGCTGAAGGGCACGATCAGTGAGGTCCGTTCGCGGACCGAGCCCGGCCCGGGCGAGCCCAAGACTCCCGCGTCGCCGGCGGCGCCAAAGGGCTTCCTTGACAAGCTGCTGGGTCGCTAAGCCGCAGGGCTGAACATGCTGTATTTCGCGCGCTGGAAGATCACCCTTATCCTGCTGGTCTGCCTAGCCGGGATATTATTCACCGCGCCGAACCTGTTGTCGCGTGACGTGGCGGCGAGCCTGCCGCGCTGGGTGCCGCATCAGCAGCTGAACCTTGGCCTCGATCTGCGCGGTGGGTCGCACCTGCTGCTGGAAGTCGATGTCAGCGCCGTGGCGAAGGAGCGGCTGGAGAATCTGGTCGAGTCCGTGCGTGCGGAGCTGCGCAAGGCGCAGATCAACTACACCGACCTGGGTGTCGTCAGCCAGGGCGTGTCCGTGCGCCTGCGCGATCCGGCCAAGCGCGAACAGGCGCTTGAGATTCTGCGGAAGCTCGCAAACCCGGTCGGCAGCAACACGCTCAGCCTGGGTACGGCCCGCAACGACCTGACGGTTGATGCCACCGCCGAAGGCCTCGTCACCATGACGTTGTCGGAAGAGGCGCTGCGCGATCGCGCCGGGGCCGCCGTGCAACAGTCGATCGAAATCGTCCGCCGCCGTATCGACCAGACCGGCGTGAACGAGCCCAGCATCCAGCGCCAGGGGGCGAACCGCATTCTGGTCCAGCTTCCGGGCCTCGATGACCCGGACCGGATCAAGCGGTTGCTGGGCAAGACGGCTAAGATGACCTTCCGCCTCGTCGATATGGAGTCCGATCCGAGCGGCCGGGCGCCGCCAGGCGCAGATGTCCTGGAAGAGGAAAAGACCGGCCGCAAAGTCGTGGTCCGCCGCCTGGTGCAGGTGTCGGGCGACAACCTGACCGATGCGCAGCCCAGCCGCGACCAGAACGGCCAGTGGGTGGTGACGTTCAAGTTCAACAGTGTCGGCTCGCAGCGGTTCGCGCAGACGACGCGCGAAAATGTCGGCAAGCAGTTTGCCGTCGTTCTCGACGAGAAGGTAATTACCGCGCCGGTCATCCGCGAGCCGATCATCGGCGGGAGCGGCCAGATCTCGGGCAGCTTCGATGCCACCAGCGCCAATGACCTTGCGGTCCTGCTGCGCGCGGGCGCGCTGCCGGCGCCGCTCAAGATCGTCGAGGAGCGCACGGTTGGCCCCGATCTCGGCGCTGATGCCATCCGCTCGGGTGTGCTGGCCGTGTTTGCCGGCTTCGTGCTCGTGTTCATTTACATGATCGCGGCCTATGGCCTGTTCGGCATGTTCGCCAATGTGGCGCTGATCATGAACCTGTTCCTGATTCTCGGCGCGCTGTCGCTGCTCCAGGCGACGCTCACTTTGCCGGGCATCGCAGGCATCCTGCTGACCATTGGCATGTCGGTCGATGCGAACGTGCTGATCAATGAGCGCATCCGCGAAGAAACGAAGTTGGGCAAGTCGCCGCTGGCCGCACTCGATGCCGGCTTCAGCAAGGCGATGAGCACCATCGTCGATGCCAACCTCACCAGCCTGATCAAGATGATGCTGCTGTTCTCGTTCGGCACCGGCGCCGTCAAGGGTTTCGCCGTAACGATCAGCATCGGCATCGTGACCTCGATGTTCACTGCGATCACCGTTGTCCGCCTGTTGATGATGGTGTGGTACCGGTGGCGCCGGCCCGTCGCGCTGGCGGTATAGGAGCGAAGCAGATGCGTCGCCTCAGGCTCGTCCCCGACAACACGAAGATCCAGTTCATGCGCGGCCGGGTCATGGGCCTGGCCGTTTCGGCCTTCCTCAGCCTCGCGTCGGTCATTCTCTATTTTCACCCGGGCCTCAACCTCGGCATCGACTTCCAGGGCGGCATCGTCATGGAAGTGCGGACGCCCGAGCCAGCCGATTTCCCCGCGCTCCGCACCATGCTGGGCGGACTGGAACTGGGCCATGCCAGCCTGCAGGCGTTCGGCAGTTCGCGTGATGTCCTGATCCGCCTGCAGCAGCAGCCCGGCGGTGACGAGGCGCAGCAACGCGCCGTCAACACCGTGCGCGATGCATTCACGCAGAAGTATCCCGGCACCGAAATCCGCCGCGTCGAGGCGGTCGGTGCATCGGTCAGCGAGGAGCTGTTTCGCGATGGTATGACGGCGATGGGCCTGGCCCTGCTGGCCATGCTCGTCTACATCTGGTTCCGCTTCGACTGGCAGTTCGGTGCTGGCGCCGTCGCTACGCTGATCCTCGACGTGACCAAGACCATCGGGTTTTTCGTCATTGCCGGCGCGATCTTCGAGATGCAGTTCAACCTGATCAGCATCGCAGCGATCCTGACGATCATGGGTTTTTCGATCAATGACAAGGTCGTGGTCTATGACCGTGTGCGCGAGAACCTGCGCAAGTACAAGACCATGCCGCTGCGCGAGCTGATCGACCTCAGCATCAACGAGACGCTGAACCGTACGATCAACACGTCGCTCACGGCATTCCTGGCGACCATTCCGTTGGCGCTGTTCGGCGGCGACGCGGTGCATGACTTTGCCGTCGTGCTGCTGTTCGGCATCGTCATGGCGACCACGTCTTCCATCTTTATCGCGGCGCCGATCCTGCTGTTCCTGGGCGAGCATCGCCTGCGCCCAAAGGCGGGTGCCCCGGCGGCCCCGATCACCGCCAAGTCCTGATTTGCCGCCGCCGGTCCTGAGCGGCTACGGCGAGGGCGGCTTCCGCGTATCGGGAGAGTTTCTCACCGGCTCGATCCTGTTGCTGCCGGATCGCGCGGCGCCGTGGAGCGCCGCTAGCCTGGCGGATGCCAGCATCGAGAACCTTGCCTCCGTCTTTACCGCCGAACCGCGCCCCGAACTGCTGCTGATCGGCTGCGGCCGGCAGATCATGTTTGCACCGCCGGCTTTGCGTGCGGCGATTAAAGGGCAGGGTCTGGCGCTTGAGGTATTGGACACGGGTGCGGCCTGCCGCACCTACAATGTCCTGCTGGCCGAGGGCCGGCGCGTGGCCGCCGCCCTCATCGCCCTGGGCTAGAAGCAGCGCAAAGAAAAAGGGCCGGAACCTTGCGGTTCCGGCCCTGATCCTGAGCGGCGTTTTTAGACGCCGACGTTCTGCTGCGCGACCATGCAGTACAGCATGGGGATCGACAGGACGAAGTTGGTCCGCGAAGCCAACATGGCCGTGCGGGTCGACTTTGCCTTCGTCGCATCGTCGGTCGAAACGAGGCCCAGCGCGCGCTGCTGGTTCGGCCAGATGATGAACCAGACGTTGGCGGCCATGATCAGGCCCAGCCACATGCCGATGCCGATCAGACGGGTGCCCGCCTGGAAGGTGAGCGCCTCGACCAAGTAGTGGTTGAGATGCGCCAGGATCAGGCCGGTGACGACCGTCGAGATGGCGGCCCAGCGAAACCAGAACAAAGCTTCCGGCGCGATGTACTTGCTGACACCGGGCTTAAGCTCGGCGGGTACCTTTGGCATGGTCGGGATTTGCACCATGTTGAAATACCAAAGCAGGCCGATCCAGAGGACGCCCGAGAGAACGTGCAGCCAGCGGAACAGGAAGCTGACCCACGCCGGATCGCTCATCTGGCCAACGTGAAATGCAAGAAAGACGATGATCGCCAATACGACGCCGGCGCCCAATGCCCGGTACATGTTCTCGAGAATTTTTCCCATTTTTCCGCCCTCCAAGCGTAACGCTTCGATCATGCGGGCAAGGCGCCCACTTTCGATAGTTGAGTCTCGGGGCGAGATTACCACAAACGGAAGACCGGCCAAGTCCGCCAGTCTGGCTGTATTATTCATCCATGAACCGTGCTCCTGGTACATCGACCGACCCGGACTCCGCCTATTGCGACGCGGAGTTGCGGCGACTCGACTATGACCGCTGGCTGACGACCTTGTTCGCGCCGACAGCCAGCCGCCCGGCGCTTCAGGCGCTCTATGCCTTCAACATGGAACTGGCCCGGATCTCCGAACAGGTGCGCGAGCCGATGCTGGGCCGAATCCGCCTGCAATGGTGGCGCGAGGCGCTGGAGGGATCGCAGACCGCGTCGAGTCGGGCGCACCCTGTTGTCCGTGCACTTACGGTCCTGATGGGCGAGGGGCGTCTGCGGCAAGCTGACTTGCTCGACCTGGTGGACGCACGCGAGACGGACTTGGATGCAGATGTCATACAGACGCTCGACGATCTAGTCGCTTATGCGGCATCGACCGCGGGCCGGCTTGCCGGTACGGCTGCAAAGCTTTTGGGCACCACGAATGCGCCGGGCGCGATTGCCGGCGGCACCGCCTATGGACTGGTCGGACTCATGCGGGCGCTGCCCCACCACGCGGCCATGGGACGGGTCTACTTGCCGCGCACGCTTCTGGCGCGTGAGGGCATGACGGCCGAGGAGGTCGCGCAGCGCCGGCAACCGGATTCCATCGCGCGCATTGTCGAGACAGTGGCAGATCGTGCCCGACTGGAATTGCACTCCATCGCCGTGCCGCGGGCGGCGCTTGCCACCGTGCTACCCGCAGCACTGGCGCGGGTAGATCTGAAAGCGTTGGCCTCCACGGGCTACGACGTGTTTTCGCCGCGCGCCAGCGCGTCGATGCTGCGGCGACAGGTCGCCGTACTATTGGCGTCGCTGCGCGGCCGCCTCTAGTTCAGGCCGCGTCCTTCAGGCCCAGCCAGGTAGCGACATCGGCCAGCGCGCGCTTTGCCATCAGCGGTTTGCGATCGGGGCGCTTGACGCGGCCGGTCAAAGGCGGGAACAGGCCGAAATTCACATTCATTGGCTGGAAGCTTTCGGCATCTGCGCCGCCGGTGATGTGCGAGAGCAGTGCACCCAGCGCCGTCGTTGCCGGTGGTGGCACCATCTGCGTGCCCGACCGTTCCGCGGCGGCAAAGCGGCCAGCCAGCAGACCGATTGCGGCGCTTTCGACATAGCCTTCTACGCCAGTGATCTGACCCGCGAAGCGCAGCCGCGGCATGGCCTTCAGGCGCAGGCTGTCGTCCAGCAGTTTCGGGCTGTTGAGGAAGGTGTTGCGGTGCAGGCCGCCGAGGCGAGCAAACTCCGCCTGCTCCAGACCGGGGATCATGCGGAAGATACGAGTCTGCTCGCCGTACTTCAGCTTGGTCTGGAAGCCAACCATGTTGAACAGCGTACCCAGCGCATTGTCCTGCCGCAGCTGCACGACGGCATAGGGTTTCTGGTCGCTGTTGGGATTGGTCAGGCCCACCGGCTTCATTGGCCCGTGCGCCAGCGTCTCGACACCGCGCGCCGCCATGATCTCGATCGGCAGGCAGCCCTCGAAATAGGGCGTGTTGGTTTCCCACTCCTTGAACTCGGTCTTCTCGCCACCCACCACGGCGTCGATGAAGGCGTAGTACTGCGCCTTGTCGAGCGGGCAGTTGATGTAGTCAGCGCCGTCGCCGCCTGGGCCCTTCTTGTCGTAGCGCGACTGGAACCACGCCTTCGAGAAGTCGATGCTCTCGCGATGCACGATGGGCGCGATGGCGTCGAAGAAGGCGAGGGCGTCGGCGCCGGTCAGCCCGTGGATCGCCTCGGCCAATGGCGCGGCTGTCAGCGGCCCGGTCGCGATGATGACATTGTCCCATTCCTCGGGGGGCAGCCCGGCGATTTCATGACGTTCGATGGTGACGAGCGGTTCGGCCGCAAGCGCCGCCTCCACTGCGGCCGAGAAACCGTGGCGATCGACCGCGAGCGCGCCGCCGGCCGGCACCTGGTTGGCATCGGCGCAGCGCAGGATCAGCGAGCCGCAAAGGCGCATCTCGGCATGCAGGACGCCGACGGCGTTGCGCTCGGCATCGTCCGAGCGGAAGGAGTTGGAGCAGACCAGTTCGGCCAGCCGGTCGGTAATGTGGGCTTCAGTGCCGCGTACCGGGCGCATTTCGTGCAGCACGACGGGCACGCCGTGCCGGGTGACCTGCCAAGCGGCCTCGCAGCCGGCCAGGCCGCCGCCAATGATGTGAACTGGTTTCATGGGGCCGTGATAGCGGTCCGGCGGCGAGGGGTCAATCCAGCCCGGTCAGCCGCTCCACCGCCTCGACAGACGGCGCATCCAGAACCTTGCGGGCCAAATCGTAACCGAAACCCCGGCGAGCGAAGGCCGCGAACTGGCGCTGGCGTGCTGCGGGATCGACCTTGGGCCCGAAGGGCCCGAACCTTCGCTTCCGCGCAAACACGATGGCGGCGCGAAGATCCGCATCGGGGTCCTCGACAGAGGCGAGGGCATGTTCAAGGTCGTCCTGGCCCACGCCCTTGGCGCGCAATGTCATGCCGATGGTGCGCTTCGGCTTGCCCTGGCGCAACAGCGAGCGGGTCTTGGCGGCGGCATAAGCGGCGTCGTTCAGCAGGCCGAGGCCGACCAGCTTCTTGAGCACGTCCTCGATCCATTGCCGGCCTTCGGCCAGGTCGGTGCCGTGCGCCTCGACGGAACGCTTTACCTTCCGGTCCAGCACGTTGCGCAGGTTCGCGACCGAACTGGCGTAACGTTCCAGATAGTACACGGCCGCCCGTTCGAGATACCCGGGCGACGCCTTGCGCGCTTCCCGGCGGGGCATCAGCCCAGGGCGGCGATTCCGGCCCGGGCGATCTGCGCATCCTGGTCGGAGCGGACACCGCTGACGCCAACGGCGCCGATGCAGATGCCGTCGACCATGATCGGTTCGGCGCCTTCGAGCGGCGTGATGCCCTCGACCGCGAGGAACGGCAGGCGGCCGGTGACGATGTCTTCGAACGCCTTGCTGGGGCGACGGCCCCAGGCGGCGGTCTTCGCCTTGCCTGGCGCGATTGTAGCCGACAGCAGATGCACGCCGTCCATGCGCTGGAAGTGCAGCAAATGGCCGCCGTCATCGACGATGGCAATGCTGACCGCCCAGCTATTTTTCTTCGCTTCCGCCTCGGCGGCAGCGGCGATGGCCTGGGCGTCGGCGAGAGTCAGGGCCTTGCGTGTGATCATGGTGGTTCCCCCTTTGGTGCTAACGAGCCGCGACGCGCTTGGGCGCCGGTTGCGGCGACTGCCGCTTGAGATAGGGCGCGAGGAAGCGCCCGGTATAGCTTTCCTTGACCTTGGCGACATCCTCGGGCGTGCCGGTCGCGACGATCCTGCCGCCACCGTCGCCGCCCTCGGGGCCGAGATCGATGACCCAGTCGGCCGTCTTGATGACTTCGAGATTGTGCTCGATGACGACGATGGTGTTGCCGGCATCGACTAGGCGCTGCAAGACTTCCAGCAGTTTCCGCACATCCTCGAAATGCAGGCCGGTCGTCGGCTCGTCGAGGATGTACAGCGTCCGTCCCGTCGCGCGCTTCGACAGTTCCTTGGACAACTTGACACGTTGCGCCTCACCGCCGGACAGCGTCGTCGCCTGCTGGCCGACATGGATGTAACCGAGGCCGACTTCCTGCAGCAGCGTCATCTTCTCGCGTACCGACGGCACGGCCTTGAAGAACTCGGCGGCGTCATCGACGGTCATGTCGAGGATGTCGGCAATCGACTTGCCCTTGAAGGTGATGTCGAGGGTTTCGCGGTTGTAGCGCTTGCCCTTGCAGACGTCGCACTGCACGTAGACGTCGGGCAGGAAGTGCATCTCGATCTTGATCAGGCCATCGCCCTGGCATGCCTCACAGCGCCCACCCTTCACGTTGAACGAGAAGCGTCCGGGCTGGTAGCCACGGGCCTTGGCCTCGGGCAGCCCGGCGAACCAGTCGCGGATCGGCCCGAACGCGCCGGTATAGGTGGCCGGATTGGAGCGCGGCGTGCGTCCGATGGGCGACTGGTCAATGTCGATGATCTTGTCCAGCCACTCCAGGCCGTCGATCCGGTCGTGCGGCGAAGGCATGTCGCGGCTGTCGTTCAGCTTGCGCGCGACGGCCTTGTACAGCGTCTCGATGGTCAGGGTCGACTTGCCACCGCCCGACACACCCGTCACGCAGGTGAACAGGCCCAGCGGGATGCTCGCAGTGACGTTCTTGAGGTTGTTGCCACGCGCGCCGATGACGGACACTTGGCGGCCGGACTGCGCCTTGCGGCGTTTGGCGGGCAGAGGAATCTGGCGCACGCCGGTCAGGTACTGCCCGGTAATGGATTTCGGCGATGCCATGATCTGCTTCGGCGTGCCGGCGGCGATAACTTCGCCGCCATGCTTGCCGGCAGCCGGGCCCATGTCGATCACATAGTCGGCGGCGCGGATCGCCTCCTCGTCATGCTCTACGACGATGACCGTATTGCCCAGTTCGCGCAGGCGTACCAGGGTTTCCAGCAGGCGCTCGTTGTCGCGCTGGTGCAGGCCGATGGACGGTTCGTCGAGCACGTACAGCACGCCGGTCAGCCCCGCGCCGATCTGCGAGGCCAGGCGGATGCGCTGGCTTTCACCGCCTGACAGCGTGCCGGAATTGCGGGCGAGCGTCAGGTATTCCAGGCCGACATTGACCAGGAAACCGAGGCGTTCGTTGATCTCTCTCATGATGCGTTCGGCGATTTCGCGTTGCTTCGCCGTCAGCTTGCCTTCCAGTGCCAGGAACCAGTCGCGCGCCTTGAGGATCGAGAGATCTGTGACCTGGCCGATATGGCTGCCGGCGATCTTTACTGCCAGCGCCTCGGGCTTAAGCCGGTAGCCGCCGCAGGCCTCGCACGGAGCGACTGATTGGAAGCGCTCGAAATCCTCGCGCACCCAGGCACTGTCGGTTTCGCGCCAGCGGCGTTCCATGTTCGGGATGACGCCCTCGAACGGCTTCTTCACCGTGTACGAGCGCATGCCGTCGTCATAGGCCAGGGGCACGACTTCCTCGCCCGAGCCGAACAGGATGATGTCGCGCGCCTTTTGCGGCAGGTCGCCCCACGGTTTGGTGACCGAGAACTTGTAGTGCCGGGCGAGGGCGTCGAGCGTCTGGCCATAATAGGGCGAGGTCGACTTGGCCCATGGCGCTACGGCGCCCTGGCGGAGCGTCAGGTTGGCATCCGGCACGATCATCTCGGGCTCGAACACCATGCGGGTGCCAAGGCCGTCGCACACCGGGCAGGCGCCGAACGGGTTGTTGAACGAGAAAAGACGGGGCTCGATCTCTTCGATGGTGAAGCCGGAGACCGGGCAGGCGAACTTGGCGGAGAACACGGTACGTTCGCCGTTGTCGGCATTCTCGGCGATCACAATGCCGTCAGCGATACCCAGCGCGGTCTCGAACGAGTCCGCCAGCCGGTTGCCGAGATCGGACTTGACCACCAGTCGGTCCACAACCACGTCGATGTCGTGCTTCACCTTCTTGTTGAGCACCGGCACGTCGCCGATCTCGTACAGCTTGCCGTCGACCTTCACGCGCTGGAAACCGCGCTTCTGGAGATCGAGGAACTCCTTGCGGTACTCGCCCTTGCGGCCACGGATCATGGGCGCCAGGAGATACAGCCGGGTGCCATCGGGCATTGCGAGGACGCGGTCCACCATCTGGCTGACGGTCTGGCTTTCGATGGGCAGGCCGGTGGTGGGCGAATAGGGGATGCCGACACGGGCGAACAGCAGCCGCATGTAGTCGTAGATTTCGGTGACGGTGCCGACCGTCGAGCGCGGGTTGCGCGAGGTGGTCTTCTGTTCGATTGCAATGGCGGGGCTGAGGCCGTCGATATGATCGACGTCGGGCTTCTGCATCAGTTCCAGGAACTGGCGGGCATAGGCCGAAAGGCTCTCGACGTAGCGGCGCTGGCCCTCCGCATAGATGGTGTCGAACGCGAGGGACGACTTGCCCGATCCCGATAGTCCGGTGATGACCACCAGCTTGTCGCGGGGCAGGTCGACGTCGATGTTCTTGAGGTTGTGCTCGCGGGCACCGCGAATGGAGATGGTTTTTTGCATGACCGGCGGGAAAAATTGGAACTGGGGAGTATATGGGATAGCCCACGGCACTTGGCGATATTTCGTCCTGTTTTTGTTCGGACCTTCTGCATATTATCCGCTCCGGTTTTCGGGAAAGTCGTCGGAGCAGAGCCATGGCAGGTAGCGTCAACAAGGTGATTCTGGTCGGCAATCTGGGCCGCGACCCGGAAATCCGGTCGATGCAGAACGGAGACCGCGTGGCGCAACTTTCGGTCGCCACCTCCGAAACCTGGCGCGACAAGGGTTCGGGCGAGCGCAAGGAGCGCACCGAGTGGCACCGTGTGGTGATCTTCAACGAAAACCTCGTGAAGGTGGCCGAGCAGTTCCTGAAAAAGGGCGCCAAGGTCTATGTCGAGGGCCAGTTGCAGACGCGCAAATGGACCGACAAGGACAACCAGGAAAAATACACGACCGAGGTCGTGCTGAGCCGTTTCCGCGGCGAACTGACCATGCTCGACGGCCGCAGCGGCGGCGGCGGTAGCGACGGCGGGATGTCCGGCGGGGGCGATTTCGGCGGCGGTGGTGGGGGCGGTTCGTCCCGCTCTTCCGGTGGCGGCGCACCGAGTCGCGGCGGCGATCTGGACGACGAAATTCCGTTTTGACGAAACGGCGCTCCGGAGCCAATCCGGGCGCCTGTAACGTGTTGAAATATAATATCTATTTGCCGCCGAAACCGGGGCTTCACGGCTTGCTGCAATCTGCCGCTTAGGGTAGGTTTCAAAGTCATTTAGCCCACGTCACCTAGGGCTGGAGTGACGCCGCCAAATGTCCCCGTTTTCGCCCTGGTAGCCCCGTTTTGACCGATCAGCCCCTGCCGCCCTTCGACATCGTTCCGATAACGATCGAAGAGGAAATGAAGCGTTCGTACCTCGATTACGCGATGAGCGTGATCGTGTCGCGTGCGCTGCCGGATGCGCGCGACGGGTTGAAACCCGTCCACCGGCGCATCCTGTTCGGCATGCAGGAAGGCGGCTACGCCTCGGACAAGCCGTATCGCAAGTCTGCCCGCATCGTCGGTGACGTGATGGGTAAGTACCATCCGCACGGCGACCAGTCGATTTACGACGCCATGGTGCGCATGGTGCAGCCGTTCGCCATGCGGCTGCCGCTGCTGGACGGGCAGGGCAATTTCGGCTCGCTGGACGGCGATCCGCCGGCGGCCATGCGCTATACCGAAATCCGCCTGGGCAAGCCGGCGGACGCGCTGCTGGAAGACATCGACAAGGATACCGTCGATTTCCAGGCGAACTACGACGAGAGCATGCAGGAGCCGACGGTCCTTCCGGCGCGCTTCCCCAACCTGCTCGTCAACGGCGCCAATGGCATTGCCGTCGGCATGGCCACCAACATCGCCCCGCACAACCTGGGCGAAGTGGTCGATGCCTGCTGCGCCTATATCGACGATCCTGCAGTGACGCTCGAGCGCCTGGTCGAGATCGTGCCGGGACCGGACTTCCCGACCGGCGGCATTATCCTGGGCCGCAGCGGCGCCCGCGCCGGCCTGTTCACCGGCCGCGGTTCGGTCGTCATGCGCGGCAAGGTCGAGATCGAGGAAATCCGCAAGGATCGCGACGCGATCATCATCAGCGAGATTCCCTACCAGGTGAACAAGGCTACGATGATCGAACGCATCGCCGAGCAGGTGCGCGACAAGAAGATCGAAGGCATTGCAGACCTGCGTGACGAAAGTGACCGCGACGGCGTGCGCGTGGTGATCGAGCTCAAGCGCGACGCGGTCGCCGAGATCGTGCTGAACCAAGTTTACCGCTTCTCGCCGCTGCAGACGACGTTCGGTGTCAACATGCTGGCGCTGAATGCCGGCCGGCCGCAGCTGATGAACCTGCGCGAGTTGATCGCAGCGTTTGTTGCGTTCCGCGAGGAAGTAATCGTCCGGCGGACCCGCTTCCTGCTGGCCAAGGCGCGCGACCGTGCCCACATTTTGGTCGGCCTCGCCATTGCCGTCGCCAATATTGATGAAGTCATCCGCCTGATCCGCGCGGCGCCGGAACCGCAGGCTGCGCGTGAGGCGTTGATGGCCCGCGACTGGCCGGCGGCGGATGTCGCCCCGCTGATCCAGCTGATCGACGATCCGCGCCACAAGACCGAGGCCAGTAACACCTACCGGCTGTCCGAGACCCAGGCGCGCGCCATTCTGGACCTGCGCCTGCAGCGCCTGACGGCGCTCGGCCGCGATGAAGTCGCCGCCGAGATGAAGCAACTGGCGGCCGAGATCGTCGAGTATCTCGAAATCCTCGCCAATCGCGGTCGCCTGATGGCGATCCTGAAGGACGAACTGATCGAGATGAAGGACAGGTTCGCCACCCCCAGGCGAACCGAAATCCGCGAGATCGAGTTCGAGCAGGACGACGAGGACCTGATCCAGCGCGAGGACATGATCGTCACGATCAGCCATCGCGGCTATGTGAAGCGCACGGCGCTGTCGACCTATCGCACCCAGCGTCGTGGCGGCAAGGGCCTGACCGGTGCGGGCACCCGGCAGGACGATTTCGTTACCCAGGTGTTTTCGGCGTCGACGCACACACCGCTTTTGGCCTTCTCCAGCCTCGGCCGTGTCTACAAGCTGAAGGTATGGCGCATCCCCGAGGGTGACCGAACCGCCATCGGGCGGCCGTTGAACAATCTGCTGCCGCTGGCGGATGGCGAGAAGATCGCGACTGTCATGCCGTTGCCGGAGGACGAGGGGCAGTGGGCGGCGCTGAACGTTATGTTCGCTACCGCCAAGGGCAATGTGCGCCGCAATTCTCTGAGCGATTTCACGCAGATCAACCAGAGCGGCAAGATCGCGATGAAGTTCGAGGCCGAGGATGCCGACGACCGGCTGATCGGCGTCGTCTCGTGCACCGACGCGGAAGATATCCTGCTGGCCTCGCTACTCGGCAAGTGCGTGCGCTTCCCGGTTGCCGATGTGCGCGTGTTCCAGAGCCGCAGTTCGACTGGTGTGCGCGGCATGAAGCTGGCCGAGGGCGACGAGGTGATTTCGCTCTCGATCCTGCGGCACAGCGACATTTCGACCGAGGAGCGCGAGGCCTATCTGCGCTATTCGTTGGCGCAGCGGCGCATCCGAGCCGGCGAGAAGGATGTCGAACTGCCGACCGAAGTTGCCGGCGAGCGGGCGGCCGAACTGGGCGGCGGCGAACAGTTCATCCTGAGCGTCACCGCCAACGGTTATGGCAAACGCACGTCTGCCTATGAATACCGGGTCACCAGCCGCGGCGGCTCCGGCATCATCAATATCGAGACCAGCGACCGCAACGGCAGTGTCGTGGCGGCCTTCCCGGTCGAGCACGAGGACCAGATCATGCTGGTCACCAATGGCGGCCAGGTCATTCGCTGCCCCGTGGACGATATCCGCGTTGCCGGCCGGAATACGCAGGGTGTAACCTTGTTCCGCACGGCCGATGACGAGCGCGTGGTTTCCGTTGCAAGACTTTCCGACGCTGGCGGCGACGCCAACGGTACTGCCGGGGAGGAGTAGGTGTCGAAGAAGCGCGTCGGCCTGTATCCGGGGACGTTCGATCCCCTGACCCGCGGCCATTACAACATCATCCACCGCGCGGCGAAGCTGTGCGACACACTGGTCATCGGTGTGGCCGTCAATGCCGGCAAGGGCCCGCTGTTCACTCTCGATGAGCGCGTGGATATGGTGCGCGAGGAAATCCGTAGCCTCAATCTCAACGGCTCGGACATCCAGGTCCGGCCGTTCTCGAGCCTGCTGATGCATTTCGCGATGGAATGCGGCGCCTCGATGATCGTGCGCGGCCTGCGCGCGGTGTCGGACTTCGAGTACGAATTCCAGATGGTCGGCATGAACTCGCGCCTTAACAGCGAGATAGAGACCGTCTTCCTGATGGCATCTGATTCACATCAGTTCATTGCCTCGCGCCTGGTCAAGGAAATCGCCCTGCTGGGCGGCGATATCAGCGCTTTCGTGTCGGCCCCCGTTGCCAAGCTTCTGCTGGCGAGGGTTGCCGAGGTCAAGAACTGAGGCCTGCCAGTCATGTTCAGAAAACTCGCTCTCGTCGTCCTTTCCATTTTCACTCTTGCAATGACGGAACCCGCCATGTCGGCCGATCTTGAAAACACCCTTTATCTTCAGCTCAAGGACGGCCGTGTCGTCATCGAGATGCTGCCCGATGTGGCGCCGAACCATGTCGCGCGCATCAAGGAACTTGCGCGCGCGAAGTTCTATGACGGCATCGTGTTTCACCGCGTGATCGACGGCTTCATGGCGCAGACCGGCGACCCGACCGGCACCGGTTCCGGCGGTTCGGACAAGCCGAACCTGAAGGCCGAGTTCGGCAGCGTGCCACACGCGCGCGGCACCGTGTCCATGGCGCGGACGAGCGACCCTAACAGCGCCAACAGCCAGTTCTTCATCGTGTTCAAGGCCGCCCGTCATCTTGATGGCCAGTACACCGTATGGGGCCGTGTGATCGAGGGCATGGAACTGGTCGACAACATCAAGAAGGGTGCGCCGGGCAGCGGCCTGGTCGACCGCCCGGACAAGATCATCACCATGCGCGTGGCAGCCGACGTCAAGTAGGGCGGTTCCCCGGACTCGCGCGCGCCCGTGCGGGTCGACGCCTTCGACTTCGATCTTCCGACCGAACGCATTGCGCTGCGCCCGGCGCAGCCGCGCGATTCCGCCAAGCTTTTGGTGGCGCGTGGAACTGGCATCGATGACCGCATGGTGCGGGAACTGCCGCGACTGCTGCGGCGGGGCGACATGATGGTGTTCAACGACACGCGGGTCATTCCGGCACGACTGCGCGGCGAGCGCGTCCGCGATGGCCAGGCGGTGCGGGTCGAGTTGCTGCTGCACCTGCGGATCGACGAGATCACCTGGGCTGCCTTTGCCCGGCCAGCGAAGCGCCTGCGCGCGGGTGATCGCATCAGGTTTGGTGACAACCTGGGGGCCACGATCCTTGAGCGTCGCGACGCGGGGGAGGTGCTTGTGGCCTTCGACGATCCCAAGGCGTTCGAAGATGTCCTGCGCGAGCACGGCGAAATGCCGTTGCCGCCCTATATTGTCGCGCAGAGGGCCACTGACGAACGCGACCTTCAGGACTACCAGACCGTGTTCGGGCACCGCCCCGGGGCGGTTGCCGCGCCCACGGCAGGACTGCACTTTACGCCCGCACTGCTCGCGGCGCTGAAAGATGCCGGCATCGACAGCCGGTTCATCACGCTGCACGTGGGTGCCGGCACCTTCCTGCCGGTCAAGGCCGACGATACGGACGCGCACAAGATGCACGCGGAGCGCGGTGAGATATCTTTTGAAGTGGCCGATGCCATCAACGCCGCCCGGGCGCGCGGCGGAAGGGTGGTGGCTATCGGCACCACCGCGCTGCGCCTGCTGGAAAGTGCGGCGGATGAAACTGGCGCGGTGCGCCCCTACGCGGCGGCGACCGACATATTCATCACGCCGGGGTATCGCTTCCGGGCCGTCGATCTGCTGTGGACCAATTTCCACCTGCCGCGCTCAACCTTGTTCATGCTGGTCGCGGCTTTCGTTGGGCTTGAGCGAGCCCACGAAATCTATGCCCGCGCCATAGGGGCCGGCTATCGTTTCTACTCCTATGGCGATGCGTCGCTGCTGGAGCGGGCGGCGTGACCGTCGGCTTCGACATTTCGGCTACCGATGGCGCCGCGCGCACCGGCGTGGTGACGCTCGCCCATGGCGAGGTTCGCACGCCCGCGTTCATGCCGGTGGGCACGGCGGCGACAGTGAAGGCGATGACGCCCGAGGCCGTTCGCGAGACCGGCGCGGACATTATCCTCGGCAACACCTATCACCTGATGTTGCGGCCGGGGGCGGAGCGGGTGGCCAAGCTGGGTGGCCTGCACCGGTTCATGAACTGGCCGCGGCCGATCCTGACGGATTCCGGTGGCTATCAGGTTATGTCGCTGGCGGGCCTGCGCAAAATGTCGGAGCGCGGCGTTGAGTTCCAGTCGCACATCGACGGTTCGCGTTATGACCTTACGCCGGAGCGCTCGATCCAGATTCAGCATCTACTCGGCGCTGACATCACCATGGCATTCGACGAATGCACGCCATTTCCCGCGACGGCGGAGGTGGCCGCTTCGTCAATGCGATTGTCGATGCGCTGGGCAGAGCGGAGCCGGGTGGCGTTCGTCGATAGGCCCGGCCATGGCCTGTTCGGCATCGTGCAAGGCAGCGTGTTCGCCGATTTGCGCCTGGAATCATCCGACGCACTCACCCGCCTCGGCTTTGACGGCTATGCGGTCGGGGGCCTGGCGGTGGGCGAGGGGCAGGAAGCGATGTTCGCGACGCTTGAGGTCACCGTGCCGCATCTTCCCGCCGACCGTCCGCGCTACCTCATGGGCGTGGGCAAGCCGGCTGACATCGTTGGTGCGGTTGGACGCGGTATCGACATGTTCGACTGTGTCATCCCGACGCGCTCTGGCCGCAATGCCCAGGCTTTTACCCGGCGTGGCAAGGTGAACCTGCGTAATGCCCGGCACACCGATGACCCGCGCCCGCTGGATGATGCTTGCCGCTGTCCGGCGTGCCGCAACTACAGCCGGGCCTACCTGCATCACCTGGTGAAGGCGGAAGAGATGCTGGGGCCTATGCTGCTGACGTGGCACAACCTGACCTACTACCAGGACCTGATGGCAGATCTGCGCGAGGCGATTGCCGCTGGCCGGTTCGAGGCCTATGCATCGGCGTTTCACGTTCAGCAAGCGCAGGGCGATATAGAACCGATATGAAAAGTCTGGATCGACACCTGAAGGCCTTTGGCGCCGCCTTCTTGTTCGGCCTGTTGGCTTATGGCGTTGCCCACGCCCTGTTCTGGCTGACAGGCCGAATTCCGTCCTAGATCGTTGACGCGCAAAGGGGGGGAGCCTATGTTCCGCCGCTTATTGACGACCCTCAGAGCCCGTAGCTCAGCTGGTAGAGCATCTGACTTTTAATCAGGGGGTCTCGGGTTCGAATCCCGACGGGCTCACCACCACCAGGGTCGTTACCACAGGCCCAAAATCAATCGTCGTGATAGTAGCTGACTGACCGGCGAAAAATACGTCGGGCGCGCCAGGACAAGAAGGCGCGCGTCCCATAGCCAGCGGCAAAGGACAAAGCGATGATCACCAACAGGATGAACGTCGCCACCTAAAATTCCCCGACGGTTTGAGACATTCCGGCTCATAGCACTCCGCCAGACTCAAGGGAACTAAAGGCCGAATTTTGCGTCGATTTTGCCGTATTTTACGTAAATGATATCAGGCTAAACTCGCATAAATGGCGTTTCCGACCGCTGGGAGCCCCCCGGGATCGATGGCGGCCCAGAGCAACAGCCCCCGATTCGTTGCGAATACCGCGCAAAGAACAAAGAAAATGGCCAACGCAACAAGATGCGGACCGAAAAGTTCCTGGTCCGCGATGTGGTCGTATTGCTGAATTGTCGCCATCGCGACCTCCGCCGTCATAGTTGCGGCGGAGGTCAAACGAGACGCCGGAACCGGAGTTCCGGAGAACCTTGGCTACTTGATACCGAGAAGCTCCACGTCAAACATCAAAGTGGCGTTCGGGGGAATGACGCCGCCGGCGCCACGCGCGCCGTAGCCCAGCTGCGGCGGGATGATGAGGGTGCGCTTACCGCCCACCTTCATGGTCGCGACGCCCTCATCCCAGCCGCGGATCACCTGTCCGATGCCGATCTTGAAGGCGAATGGCTCGCCGCGGTCGACCGAGCTGTCGAACTTCTTGCCTTTGACGCCATTGTCGTAGAGCCAGCCGGTGTAATGCATCACGCAGGTCTGGCCGTTGGCGGGGCTGGCACCCTTGCCTTCGACGGTATCGGTGTATTGCAGTCCGCTGGAAGTGGTCGTCATGGCAGGGCTCCTTGAACCGGTCTGCTGCGCCCAAACCGAAGCGGTCGGCAACGCAAAAGTGAGCGGCAAGATGGCGAGGAAATGTCGGCGATGCAAGATCGAACTCCTTCGCTGTTCAGACGCAACGGCCGCCATCGACTTCCATGCAGATGCCGGTGACGAGCGAGGCTTCGTCGGAAGCCAAATACAGTGCCGCGTTGGCGATGTCACGCGGTGTCGAAAGGCGGCCCAGCGGGATCGAGGCGATGAACTGCCGCCGGATCGCCTCGCCATCGCCCATGAACTCCTTGAGCATCGGCGTGTCGCCGGCAACGGGGTTGATGGCGTTGACCCTGATCCGGTGCGGCGCCAGTTCCAGCGCCAGCGATTTCGTCGCTGTCACAACCGCGCCTTTGCTCGCAGCGTACCAGGCGAGGCCAGGCCGCGGCCGGACGGCCGCCGTTGATGCCGTGCTGATGATTACGCCGCCGCCGCGCTTCTTCAGTACCGGCACCGCGTGAACAATGCCGAAGTACAGACCCTTCACGTTCACGTCGAAGATGCGGTCGAACATTGCTTCGTCCACTTCGTCGGCCGGACCGGCGCGTTGGGGCATGCCCGCATTGTTCACGAGGATGTCGAGCCCGCCGTAACTCTCAGTCGCGGCGGCTACCATCGCTGCAACCTCGATGCCGCTTGTGACGTCTGCGCGCACGGCGGTGCCGCCAATCGCGCGCGCGACACGTTTGGCGGCGACCTCGTCGATATCGGCGACGATCACCTTTGCGCCTTCTTCGGCGAAGCGCGTGGCGATGCCCTCGCCGAAACCGGAACCGGCGCCGGTAATGATCGCGATCTTACCTGCAAGTCTCATGTCGTTTCTCCCAGGGCGGCGTTTTCTATTCTTATTCTATGCCGCAGCAGCAGCGCGTTCAGAAGCGAGAAGACAATTGCGATCTTCCAGGCGCCAAACACGAGCGGCAGGACGGCAATCTCGCCGGTGACGATCAGATAATTCGGGTGGCGCACCCAGCGATACGGCCCCGAGCTGACGATAGGCCCGTGGGGCAGGCGGATGATCCGCGTCGTCCAGTAAGGCCCAAGCGACGTCATCACCCAGAAGCGCGCGAGCAAAAGCACGATCAGCGCGCTCAGCAGCCACAGGTTTGCCGCCTGGTCCGCCGGTATAAGCAGCGCCACGCTGGCAAGCCAGGTGCCATGGAGCAGGATAAACAACGGGTAGTGCCGCGCACCATATTCGACCGCACCGGCCTGCCGCAGCCGCGCCGTATTGCGCGCGGCAATGGCCAGTTCGACCAGGCGCTGGACGACGACCAGCAGCACGACGCCATAGAGCATTGTCATGCCTGCTCCAGCATCAGAAAGCCGGCGGTAAAACCTGGCCCCAGGGTGGAGAGCAGGCTTGGCCCCTCGAACCCGCGGTCCAGCACCCGCTTCAGGACGAACATGACGGTTGCTGCCGACATGTTGCCGAACTCGCGCAGCGTCGCGCGCGAATCTTCCAGTCCACCCGGCGGCAACTTGAAAATTTTCTCCAGGGCATCCAGCACCTTGGCGCCGCCGGGATGCGCCACAAAGGTCTTGATGTCGGCCATGGTCATTCCCTTGCTGGCAAGGAAATCGTTCGCCGGCTCCGCCATCCTCTGCCTGACCCAGGTTGGAATGTCGCGCGAGAAGACCACGGCCAGGCCGTCGTCACGCACGTTCCAGCCCATAACATCGAGGGAGGCCGGCCAGGTGTGTTCGGCCCAGCCGGTGATGGCGGGGCCGGCCATATTGGCGCTGACTACGGCTGCGGCGGCGCCATCGCCAAACAGCGCCGTGGCAATGACATTGCTCTTGGAGCGGTCGGCGTGGCGGAACGTCAGGCCACACAGTTCTACAACGCAATACAGGTAGCGATGCGTCGGCGCGGCCATCGCCATCTGTGCCGCACGGGCGAGGCCGAGCACGCCACCGGCGCAGCCCAGCCCGAAAATCGGCAGCCGTTGGAGGTTGCGCCGGAACGGCATCCGCTCCATCAGCAGGGCGTCCAGGCTGGGCGTTGCGATGCCGGAACTGGACACGGTGACGATGCCATCGATCTGATCTGGACGCAGTCCGGCATCGCGCAAGGCCTGCTCAGCCGCCGATTGCAGCAGGTCGATGGCGTTCTCCAGGAACAGCCGGTTGCGCTCGGCGAAGCCGTGCGGCTCCATGTACCACTCGATGGGAACACAAGAGTGCCGGGTGTCGATCTGCGCATTGGCGTAGACGGGGGTGAGGCGCGACCAGTCGCCGAAAGCGCCGGCAAACAGCTTCCCGGCGTCGCGCGCCACCTCCTTCTGGTCGAGAATGTGGGGCGGAACGGCGATGCCGAGTGAGACCAGGCGGGGGACAGCAGTCATCAGGGAAATAAAGCGTTCTTCAATGCGGGTGGGTTAAACGGTAGAGTGGCATATGCCGTTCATTCTTCAGCCTAGCACCAGCTTTCCCCAATGACTAAAAGTTCTTCCCCCGATCCCGACAGTTCTCCCTTGCGCCTGGGGGCCGGGGCGCGGATACGCGCCTGGTTCCTGACCGGTGTCATCGTTTCGGCGCCTATCGGCCTGACGATGTATCTGACCTACGTTTTCGTGTCCTGGGTGGACCGAAACGTGGCGCTGTTGATTCCCGAGGCTCTGGTCGAACGGCTGCAATACGTGCCATTCGGCGTGCCAGGGTTCGGCCTTGTCGTCGCGATATTCGGCCTGACGCTGATCGGGTTCCTGACCGCCAACTTTCTGGGCCGGGCACTGCTCAAGTTCGGCGAGCGGGTCGTCAACCGGATGCCGGTCGTGCGCAGTATCTACAGCGCGCTGAAGCAGATCTTCGAAACCGTGTTCGCGTCGTCGTCGAACTCGTTCCGGCAGGTCGTGCTGATCCAGTATCCACGCCACGGCTCGTGGACCATCGGCTTCATGGCGAACGAGGCGCGTGGCGAACTTGAACGCCGCCTGCCGTCGCCGTCGATCGGCGTGTACGTGCCGACGACGCCGAACCCGACGTCGGGCTTTCTGCTGTTCGTGCCGCGCGACGAGGCGATCTTCCTCGACATGAGTGTCGAGGAGGCAATGAAGTACGTCATCTCGGTCGGCACCGCGGTGCCGCCGGATCGCCTGGCGCCCTAGACCGAGGCGAGGTAGCGGATCGCGGCGTCGCGCTCGTACAGATAGAGCAGGACGCGCAAAGCGCGACCGCGCGGACTTTGCAGGTCGGGATCGCGCTCGTAAATCAGCTTGGCATCGTCACGCGCGACCTGCAGCAGGTCGGCGTGGAGAGCGATATCCGCCAGGCGGAACTCCGGCAGGCCGCTCTGCCGCGTGCCCAGCAGGTCGCCGGCACCGCGCAGGCGCAGGTCCTCCTCCGCGATGCGGAAGCCATCGTCGGTGTCCCGCAACACCTTCAGACGCGCTTTCGCCGTTTCGCCCAGCGGGTTGCTGTAGAGCAACAGGCAGGTTGAGGCGCCTGAGCCGCGCCCGACGCGGCCGCGCAACTGGTGCAACTGCGCCAGGCCGAACCGCTCCGCATGTTCGATGACCATCAGCGTTGCATTGGGCACATCGACGCCGACTTCAATCACCGTGGTGGCGACCAGCAGCGACGTGCGGCCGGCAGCAAAATCGGCCATGGCGGCATCCTTGGCGGCGCCCTTCATACGGCCATGGACCAGGCCGACGCGATCGCCGAGAATTTCGCGCAGGGCGGCGGTGCGTTCCTCGACGGCGGCAAGGTCGGCGACTTCGCTCTCCTCCACCAGCGGGCAGACCCAATAGGCCTGGGCGCCGGCATCGAGCTTGCGCCTTACAGCCGCGACGACTTCGTCGAAACGCTCCAGCGATATCGTGCGCGTGTCGATGGGCGTGCGGCCCGGCGGCTTCTCGTGCAGGGACGAGATATCCAGGTCACCAAACGCGGTCAGCGCCAGGGTGCGCGGTATGGGCGTCGCCGTCATGGCCAGCAGGTCGATGCCACCCTGGTCACGCTGGCCCTTGGCGGCGAGGGTGAGGCGCTGGTGGACGCCGAAGCGGTGCTGTTCGTCAATCACCGCCAGGGCCAGGTCACGAAACTCGACATCGTCCTGGAAAAGCGCGTGCGTGCCGACGGCAATGTCGATCTCGCCGGCAGCGAGGCTTTGCAGCAGGCCCGCGCGCGTCTTTCCCTTTTCCCGGCCGGTCAGCAGGGCGATGCGCACACCCGCCGCCTCGCCGAGCAGGGCAAGGGTGGCGTAGTGTTGGCGTGCGAGGATCTCCGTCGGCGCCATCAACGTGGCCTGCGCCCCGGCCTCGACGGCGACCAGCATGGCCAGCAGGGCCACCACTGTCTTGCCGCTGCCGACGTCGCCCTGCAGCAGGTGCTGCATGCGCTTGTCCGAGCCCATGTCGGCCTCGATCTCGCCCAGCGCCATCGCCTGGTCGCCGGTCAGGTGATAGGGCAGCGCATCGATGACCTTGCGCCGCAGCCGACCATCGCCCTTCAGCGGCCGTCCATTGGCGCGTTTCAGCCGAGCACGCACGATGGTCAGTGCCAGCTGGTTGGCCAGCAGTTCGTCGTAGGCCAGCCGTCGCCTGGCGGGCGTCAGCGGATTGGCCTGGTCGGGATCAGACGGCCGGTGTGCCGCCTGCAGCGCCGCCCGCCAGGCCGGCCAGCCTTCCTTTTGCTGCCACGACGGGTCCAGCCACTCTGTCAATTCAGGGGCGCGATCCAGGGCGCCGGTAACGAGCTTGCCCAGCGCCCGCTGGTGCAGTCCGCCGGTCAGGGCATAGACCGGCTCGACCAGCGGAATGGTTTTCAGGTCTTCCTCGTTGACGACGAGGTCGGGATGGACCATCTGCGGCTGGTCGTTGAACAGCTCAACCTTGCCGCTGACCACCCGTGTCGATCCCTCGGGCAGTATTTGCCGCAAATGGCTTTCCCGGCCGTTGAACCAGACCAGGAGCAAGGTGCCAGTGGCATCGCTGCAGGCGACCCGATAGGGCAGGCGGGGCGTGCGGGGGGGCAGGTGCTGATCGACCCGGACCACGATGGTGCAGATCGACTCGTGCGGCGCGGCGGCGACGGTCGGCATGAAGCGCCGGTCCACCACGCCCTGGGGCAGGTGCCACCACAGGTCCAGAACCCGGGCAATACCCAGTTTTTCCAGCAATTTGGCAATGGCCGGACCACAGCCTTTCAGGCTGCTGGTCGGGGCAAAAGCGGGGAACAGGATTTCGGGGCGCATCGGGCGGGAGAATAGCCCGGAATGCGTCCGTGCCGGGTGGCTGACAGCGGGGGGCAATAGCCCTATATGACTGCGCCATGACCGAAAGCCTGATCGACCGGCGCAAGCGCCTGATTTATCGCAGTTGCTATACCGGGATGAAGGAAACCGACATCCTGCTCGGCGCCTTCGCCCGCGCGCATCTGCCGACATTCGATGTCGGCCAACTGGACCAGTACGAGCGGTTGCTGGAAACCAACGAGGATCCGGCAATCTATGCCTGGGCAATTGACCGCACGCCGGTGCCGAAAGAATATGACAACGATGTCATGGCTTTGTTGAAGAAGTTTAAGTTGGATATTTAGGTTGATCGATAGTCGCGAGATTCCCGCCGGCGCCGGCGAGGTCCGCCTGTGCGGCGCGCCGGAGGGGCATGACGCCCGGGCGCTGGCGCAACTTGCCCTTCAGTCGAAGCATGGCTTCGTGCATGTGGCGCGTGACGATGCCCGCATGGCGTCGATGCAGCTGGCGATCGCCTTCTTCGCTCCCGGCCTGCCGGTCCTGACCTTTGAGGCATGGGATTGTCTGCCGTACGACCGCATCTCGCCAAACGCCGAGATCGTGTCGCGGCGGATGAACACGCTCAGCCGGCTGGCGGCCGGCATGCCGCCGGGGCCGTTCCTGGCCCTGACGACGATTAACGCGCTGCTGCAGCGGGTGCCGGCCCGCCCGTTTGCGGCAGGCAACGTGTTCCGTCTTATCAAGGGGCAGAAGGTCGATACCGCGGCGCTGACCGACTACCTCGCGCGCGGCGGCTACAACCGCGTCGGCACGGTCATGGAGCCGGGCGAGTATGCCGTGCGCGGCGGGATCATCGACCTGTATCCCGCCGGTGCGGAAGAGCCGTACCGGCTGGACCTGTTCGGCGACCAGCTGGAGAACATCCGCCGTTTCGACGTGCTGAGCCAGATGTCCGGCGCGAAGGAAGACAAGCTCGACCTCGTGCCGGCCAGCGAGTTCTCCCTCGACCCCGACAGCATCGCCCGGTTCCGCGCCGGCTATCGCGAATTGTTCGGCGCAGTGAATGACGGCGACCCGCTCTACGCCGCCGTGTCCGAAGGCCGCAGGCATGTGGGCATGGAACACTGGCTGCCGCTGTTCCATGCCAAGCTGGAAACGCTGTTCGATTACCTGCCGGATGCGCCGGTGTCGTTCGACCACCTGGTGCCGCCGGCACTGGACGAGCGCCTGGCTACCATCGCCGACTATTACGCCGCGCGGCAGGATGCGATGAAGTCGGGCCTCGCTGACAGCGGGGCGCCCTACAAACCGCTGCCACCAGCGCGGCTGTATCTCAGCGGCGAGGAATGGGCCGAGAACCTGAAGGCCCGCCGTCGCTTGCAGTTCGATCCGTTCCAGCTGCCAGTCGAGCGCGGCAAGGTGATAGATCTCGGCGGCCGGCAAGGCCGCGACTTCGCGCCGGAACGGACGCAGGGCGCCAACGTGCTGGAGGCGCTGCGCGGCCACGTAACAGCAGAGCAAGGCGCAGGCCGACGGGTGATTTTGGCCTGTTTCTCGGCCGGTTCACGCGACCGCCTGCAAATCCTGCTGTCCGACCACGGCATGGCGGCGGTGCGGCCGGTGGACGACTTCGCGCAAGCCATGGCGGTGCCGCCCAACACGGTGGCGCTGGCCCTGCTGGGTGTCGATCACGGCTTCCAGGCATCGGACTGCACGGTCGTTGGCGAACAGGACCTGTTCGGCGACCGGCTGGTCCGTGCGCGCAAGCGCGGCCGTCGTGCAGCGAACTTCATCGCCGAGGCCAGCGCGCTGGCACCGGGTGACCTCGTCGTCCATGTGGACCACGGGATCGCACGCTACGAAGGCCTGCAGACCCTCGACATTGCCGGCGCGCCACACGATTGCCTGCTGTTGGTCTATGACGGCGGCGACAAGCTGTACCTGCCGGTCGAGAACATCGAGATGCTGTCGCGCTACGGCTCCGACCAGGCCGGTGCGCAGCTCGACCGTCTCGGCGGCATCGGCTGGCAGTCGCGTCGCGCCAAGCTGAAGCAGCGCCTCAAGGACATGGCGGAGGAGCTGATCAAGGTCGCGGCCCAGCGCCAGTTGCGCGAGGCCGAGCGGCTGGTCGCGCCGCCAGGGCTATACGAAGAATTCTGCGCGCGTTTCCCCTACGAGGAGACCGAGGACCAGGCGCGCGCCATTGACGAAACGCTGGACGATCTTGCCGCAGGCCGGCCGATGGACCGGTTGATCTGCGGCGACGTCGGCTTCGGCAAGACCGAGGTGGCGCTGCGCTCGGCTTTCGTCGCGGCCATGGCGGGCCGCCAGGTAGCGGTCGTCGGGCCGACGACGTTGCTGGTGCGGCAGCACTACGCGACCTTCCGGAATCGCTTTCAGGGCCTGCCGATCCGGATCGAGCAATTGTCGCGGCTGGTGCCGGCGAAGCAGGCGGCGGAGACCAAGAAGGGCATGGTTTCGGGCGATGTCGATATCGTCATCGGCACCCACGCCCTGCTGGCCAAGTCCATCGAGTTCAACCGGCTGGGCCTGCTGATCGTCGATGAGGAACAGCATTTCGGCGTCAAACACAAGGAGCGCCTGAAGCAGATGCGCGCCGATGTGCACGTACTGACGCTGTCGGCGACGCCGATCCCGCGCACGCTGCAACTGGCGCTGACCGGCGTGCGCGAATTGAGCCTGATCGCGACACCACCGGTTGACCGCCTGGCGGTACGCACGTTCATCATGCCGTTCGACCCGCTGGTCGTGCGTGAGGCGCTGCTGCGCGAACTGTATCGCGGCGGACAGAGCTTCTATGTCTGCCCGCGCCTGGAGGACCTGCCCGAGGCGATGGACTTCCTGCGCAAGCAGGTGCCGGAAGTGAAGCCGGTCATGGCCCATGGCCAGATGGCGCCGACGGAACTCGAGAACGTTATGACCGCGTTCTACGAGGGCAAGTTCAACGTGCTGGTCTCCACCAACATCGTCGAAAGCGGCCTCGACATCCCGACCGCCAACACGCTGGTCATCCACCGCGCCGATATGTTCGGCCTGGCGCAGCTGTATCAGTTGCGCGGTCGCATCGGTCGTTCGAAGCTGCGCGCCTATTCCTATTTCACCGTGCCGCCGAACCGGCAGTTGACGCCGAATGCCGACCGCCGGCTCAAGGTGCTGCAGTCGCTCGACACGCTGGGCGCCGGCTTCAGCCTGGCCAGCCACGATCTGGACATCCGCGGCGCCGGCAATTTGCTGGGCGAGGAACAGTCGGGGCACATCAAGGAAGTCGGCTTCGAGCTTTACCAGGAACTGCTGGAGGAGGCCGTGGCCACCGCGAAGGTCGAGGCCAGCGGCAGCGGCGAGGCGGTCAGTGGCAAGTGGTCGCCGCAGATCGCCATCGGCACCGCGGTGCTGATCCCCGAAGGATATGTGAACGACCTGACGGTGCGCCTGCAGCTGTACCGCCGCCTGGCGGGGCTGGAGACGCGCGAGGACATCGACGGCTTCGCCGCCGAACTGATCGACCGGTTCGGACCGCTGCCGGAAGAGGTCAAGCACCTGCTCGACACCATGTCGATCAAGCAGTCGTGCCTTATTGCGAACGTCGAGAAGGTCGATGCCGGGCCGCGCGGCGTGGTGCTGGCGCTGCGCGAGAACAAGTTCGCCAATCCGGCGGGCCTGGTCGAACTCATCGGTCGCGAGCGGGGCAATGCGAAGCTGCGTCCCGACCAGAAGATCGTCTTTATCCGCGACTGGGCGACGCCGGAAGAACGCCTGAAGGGCGTGGCAGAACTGATGAGCCGGCTGGCCGAACTCGCCCGCGCAGCACCGGCCCCGCGCGGCAAGGCCAAGGCCGCCCGCTGATCCCGCCGATTGGCAAGCGGATGGCAAAGCAATAGCATCCGCAGCGACGAACAGACCACGCAACGTGGCGGCGGAGGAAACATCATGGGCGCGATCGGCGTCTCGCAACTCGGCAACCTGCTTACGGAGCTGCGCCTGACGGCGGCTGAGACCGGTGGCGAGATCCGCCTGCGCGGCGAGGAACCGCCGAACGTCAGTCCGCACCGGCTGGGCACCATCGGCGCGGTCGCGATGGCGGCGCAGGGCGCCGGCATTGCCGCAGTTTGGAAGCTGCGCACCGGCCGCGGGCAGGATGTGCGGGTCGATATTCCGCGTGCGATCCAGGCGCTGCATTCCATGGCCTATACACGGCTCAATGGCAGTGCCGATATTCTGAACGTCGGCAACCATTCGGCGCTGCACACCTTCAACCGCACCAAGGACAATCGCTGGATATTCATCTCCAGCTATCATCATCAATTGCCGCCCGCGCTCGCGGTGGTCGGCTGCCCGAACGAGCAGGATGCCATCGAGCGCAAGATCGCGACGTGGAATTCGTTCGAACTGGAGGAGGCGCTGGCGGCACGCAAGTTGCCGGGCGTGGTCGCCCGGTCGCGCGAGGAATGGCTGGCGCATCCGCAGGGGCAGTGGCTGGCGCAGCGGCCGGTGATCGAGATCGAGAAGATCGGCGACAGCCCCGTCGAGCCGCTGGGGCCGGCGGCGCGGCCACTTTCGGGCCTGCGCGTTCTCGACATGGCGCATGTACTCGGCGGACCGACCGTGTCGCGCACCCTGGCGGAGCAGGGGGCCGACGTGCTGAGCCTGTCCGATCCGAAGCAGCAAGACCCGCCGGTCGTCATGATGGAGACCGGCATGGGCAAGCGCGCGGCCCATATCGACCTGAACGACGCCGCGCAGGTGGCACGGGTCAAGGAATTGGCGCGCGACGCCGACATGCTGGTGCAGTCATGGCGCCCGGGCGGGTTCGACCGGCGCGGCCTGTCGCCCAGGGATCTTGCCGCGATCCGCCCCGGCATCATCTATGTGTCGGTCAGCTGCTATGGCTCCGGCGGGCCGTGGATGACGCGCGGCGGATACGATCCGCTGGGCCAGGCGGCGTCAGGTCTGTCGATGGTTGAGGGCTCGGTCGACCGGCCGCTGATCCCGCGGACGCAGACGGTGAACGACTACATGGCCGCGTATCTCGGCGCGGCGGGTGCGCTGTCGGCGCTGGTGCGGCGGGCGAAGGAGGGCGGCAGCTACCACGTGAAGGTATCGCTGACGCGTTGCTCGATGTGGGCGCTCGGCTTTGGTACGCAGGCGGGCTATGTGGACAGTGGCGACCGGACGTTCGTTGATCCGGTGCCACCCGTAACGCACACGGTGCAGTCGGACTATGGCGAGGTCACGGTGCTGGCGCCGGTCACCGACTATTCGGAAACCAAGGCATATTGGGAACTGCCGGTGCGAAAGCCGAACCAGCAGGAGCTGCGCTGGCGCTAGGTTTCCTCGGCGAGGACCTTGTCGAACACCTGCAGGAACATCGCCGGGTCCTGCGCGCCGGAGACCGCGTACTTGCGGTCGATGATGAAGCAGGGGACGCCACTGATTCCCATGTCGCGGGCGAGCTGGTCCTCGGCGGCGACCGTGTCGCGGTCCTTGCCGGAGGCGAGGTCGGCCAGGACCTGGGCGCGGTCCATGCCGGCCTCGGCGGCGGCATCGGCGAGGATCGCGTGGTCGCCGATGTCCTGGCCGTCGGTGAAGTAGCGGCGGAACAGGATCTCGGCCAGCCGGTGCTGCACGCCGGCCTCGGCCGCCCAGCGCATCACGCTGTGCGAGGCGAGGGTGTTGGGAATTCGTTTCTGCCGGTCCATGTCGACCGCAATGCCTTCGCCGGCTGCCATGTTGGCCAGGTGCTGGCTCATTTCCTTGAGCCGGTCGCTGTTGCCGAACTTGGCGGCAAGGTATTGAGCGCGGTCGGCGCCCTCCGCCGGCATGTCGGGGTTGAGCTGGAACGGCCGCCAGCCGATTTCCACCTCAAGGTCGGGCCGCTGGGCCAGCGCGCGCTCCAGGCGCTTCTTGCCGATGTAGCACCACGGGCAGACGGTGTCGGAAACGATATCGATCCTCATGGCCCGTCATGATAAACCCCCTTTCCATGGCTTTCGACTTTTCATTGCAGGGCAAGGTGGCCCTGGTCACCGGCGCCTCGTCCGGCCTGGGCGAGCGCTTCGCGACCGTCCTGGCGGGGCAGGGCGTCGCCGTGGGCCTCGCGGCCCGTCGCACCGACAAACTGGAGGCGCTGGCGGCGAAAATCCGGTCGTCCGGCGGCAAGGCCTTCAGCGTCGCCATGGACGTCACCGAGGTGGCCGGCATCCGCCGCGCGGTGGACGAGGTCGAGGCGGCGCTGGGCCCCATCGACATCCTGGTCAACAATTCCGGCGTCAGCACGACGGGCAAGATCGTCGACGTCGAGGAGAAGGACTACGACTTCACCCTCGACACCAATACCAAGGGCGCGTTTTTCGTCGCGCAGGCGGTGGCGCGGAAGATGATCGCCTCCCAGCGGCCAGGCAAGATCATCAACATCGCCTCCACCGCCGCGCTCCGCAGCATCGGCATGCTGGCGCCGTACGGCATGTCAAAGGCGGCGGTCGTGCGCATGACGCAGTCCATGGCGCTGGAATGGCTGCCGCACAACATCAACGTCAACGCCATCTGCCCCGGCTATGTCGTCACCGGCATCAACGAGGCCTATTTCAATTCGCCGGCTGGCGAGAAGCTTAAAAACCGCCTGCCCAAGAAACGCGTCGGCACCATCGACAGTCTCGACGGCGTGTTGCTGCTGCTGGCGTCCGAGAAGAGCGAGTACATCAACGGCGCCACCATTCCGGTGGACGACGGCACCGCTGTCGTATGAGCGAAATTCCCGTACCGCCCGCCGGTCCGCTGAACGGCATCACCGTCATCGACCTGACCCGTGTCCTGGCCGGACCATACTGCACCATGCTGCTGGCCGACCTGGGCGCCCGCGTCATCAAGGTCGAGCCGCCGAAAGTGGGCGATGACAGCCGCGCCATCGGGCCATTCATCCAGGGCAAGTCGGCCTATTTCATGTCGCTGAACCGCGGCAAGGAAAGCGTGGCGCTGGACCTGAAACTGCCGGCCGACCGTGAATTGTTCGAACAGTTGTTGGCGCGCGCCGACGTGCTGGTCGAGAACTATCGCGGCGGCACGATGGAGAAGCTCGGCTATGGCTGGGAAAGCCTGCACGCCAAGTATCCGCGCCTGATTTATGCCGCGGCCTCGGGCTTCGGTCATAGCGGGCCGTACATGACGCGGCCAGCCTACGACATGGTGGTGCAGGGCATGGGCGGGGTGATGAGCCTGACCGGCCATCCCGGCGGGCCGCCGACGCGGGTCGGCACCTCGGTCGGCGACCTGACCGCGGGCCTGTTCACCAATATCGGCATCCAGACCGCGCTGTACCATCGCGAGCGCACCGGCGCCGGCATGAAGATCGACGTGTCGATGCTCGACTGCCAGGTGGCGATCCTCGAGAACGCCATTGCGCGCTACGCCGCGACGGGTGACGTGCCGGGACCGCTGGGCGCGCGGCACGCGACCATCGCGCCGTTCGCGGCCTTTGCCACTGCCGACAGCCATATCATCATCGCCGCCGGCAACGATGCGCTGTTCCGGAAGCTGGCGGCGGCCCTGGTACGCCCGGACATTGCCGACAATGCGTCATTCGCCAGCAATGCCTTGCGGGCACGCAATGTCGAGGAGCTGACCGGAGCGTTGGAATCAGCCTTGTGCACGGCGACGACGGCGCATTGGCTGGACGTGCTGACGGAAGCGGGGATTCCCTGCGGGCCGATCAACGACGTGCAGCAGGTGTTGAACGACCCGCAGGTCCTGGCCCGCAACATGGTGGTGCGGGTGAACGACCCTGATGTCGGCGAACTGAAAATGGCCGGCAACCCGATCAAGATGTCGGCCTTTGCCGATCCGACGGCGCGCGGCCCGGTGCCCGACCTCGACAGCGACCGCGAGCACATCGCGCGCGAACTGCGCGACCGGCTTATTTAGGCTTATTCGCGCCTGTTTTTGCTTATCTGGGCTTATTTCGGCTTGTTTGAGCTTATTTAGGCTTATCCGGCCCGGCCGCGACGACAGAGCTTTTACGCAAGCCCTTGATTTTGTTTCCTGTTATTTCGGCGGACGCGGGAATCCAGGGGAAACAGCGGGCGCCCGCTTTCGCGGGAGCGACAAGACGCTGACGATGTCAAAGAGCGAACCCTGCATATGGGTTCGGCGCGCGGCAGATAAAGATATAATTCCTATGGCGCCAGCCGATCCAGAAACGCACGGACCTGGGGCGCCAGCGTGCCGCAATCGGTGAGGGGTGCCATGTGGCCCTGCTCGCTGACCAGTTCGAAATATTCGGCCTCGACGCCCGCGGTCTTCAGCGCAGCCATCACGTCGGGCGCAATCGAGGGCGGGAACAAGGTGTCGGTGGTGGAGAGCGAATACAGCACCCTGGCCTTCATGCGCTGCAGGTCCTTGCGCGCGTTGAAACGCACGGCGGCGCGGCGCAGGACGACGAGGGAATTGGCGTCGAACTCGCGTGCCCACTGCTCGGCCATGCGCTGGAGCATGCTCTCGCGCTTTGCAGGGTCGGCGACTTTCGCGGCCAGCACCGCATCCATGCCGTAGCTGCGCAGGTTGTCGATCCGCATGGTGGTGAGCGTCTCGGTGAGGCCGCCATTCTCGTAGAACCAGCCGCCGTTCCAGTTCGGATCGCGCGCAAGGCGCGCAACCAGCGTATCCACCAGCGTGTGGTCGCCCCGGCCTTTGGGCGCGGAGGCTGTCGGGATAATGCCGCTGACGAAGTCCGGGTGGGTCACGGCCCACTGGAACGCCAGCTGGCCGCCGAATGAAACGCCGGCAATGGCGGTGAGATGTTTGACGCCGAGTTGGTCGAGTGCGAGGCGCTGCGCATTCACCTGGTCGATCAGCGAGATGTCGGGGAAGTCTGGACCCCAGGGTTTGCCGGTGCCGGGGTTGATGCTGGCCGGCCCGGTGGAGCCGTAGCTGGAGCCCAGCATGTTTGTGCTGACGACGAAGAAGCGGTCGGTGTCGATGGCGCGGCCGGGGCCAGCCATCGCCGCCCACGAACCGCCTGTGCCCATCATGCGGTGATGTGCGGAATAGCCGTGTGCGAGCAGCACGGCGTTGCGGCCGGTTGCGTCGAGCGTGCCCGCGACCTGACAGGCAATGGCAACATCGCGCATGACCGTGCCGTTCTCGAGGCGCAGTTCGGGGAGGGTGATCGTGGTTTGTGTAACGTCAGACATAAACTCTCGCTTTATCGGTCCTCATGCTGAGCAAAGTCGAAGCGTGAGGCAGCTCCGTCGCGGCGGCAGCCTCACCCTTCGACAGGCTCAGGATGAGGCTGACTTTAACGACGGTTCTATTGTGAAGGCTTCCCGTACAGCTGTTCCGGCGAAACCAGGACCGGATCGACGACTTCTGGCCCTGCGTCGCGAACCGAGGTGAAAAAGCAGTTGCGGCGGCCGGTGTGGCAGGCGACGCCCTGCTGGTCGACCTTCAGCAGGATGGTATCGCCGTCGCAGTCGATGCGGAAATCCACCAGCGTCTGCACCTGGCCGGAGCTTTCGCCCTTGCGCCACAGGCTGCCGCGCGAGCGCGACCAGTAGCAGACACGGCCCGAGGTAATGGTCTCGCGCACCGCGTCGCGGTTCATCCACGCCATCATCAGCACCTCGCCGGTGTCGTGCTGCTGCGCAATCGCGGGCACCAGGCCGTCGGCGTCGAAGGCGAGGGTGGCGAGGGCGGCCGTGGCGGCGGCAGGGGACAGGCCGGAAGATTTGGCGGTCATGGCGGGGTCCGTTTTGTTTGGCGGCATTGATGTTATATTATAACAGTCGAGCGGAATTTGGAGACCAGTCTATGGCCCATCCGAAACCGGGTTTTCCGGAACCGGAGCATAATCACGGCGTCTGCGTCGCCGATGCCCTGGCGGCGGCGGCGGAACGCTGCGCCGCGCGCGGCGCGCGACTGACCGACATCCGCCGGGAAGTGCTGGAAGTGGTGTGGTCCAGCCACCGGCCCATCGGCGCTTACGACATCCTGGCCGACCTTGGCCGCGACGGCCGGCGCCTGGCGCCGCCGACGGTTTACCGGGCGCTCGACTTCCTGCTGGAACACGGCCTGGTGCACCGTGTCGCGTCGCGCAACGCGTTCTTTGGCTGTCCTTCGCCGGGCCATGCCACGGCGGTGGAACTGCTGATCTGCACCGAATGCGGCAGTGCGGTGGAAGTTCAGGAGCAGCGCGTATCCGCGGCCGTCGCCGGCGCGGCGACGCGGCACGACTTCGAGGTGTTGCCGCAGACCATTGAAATCCTCGGCCGCTGTGCGGCGTGCCGGGCAGCGGCTTAACCCCCCCCCCCCCCCACACACACACAAGCTTTAAAGCAGGCCTTAACCTGAGCCGGTCGAGGGGTGGGGCCGCGGCAATGTTGGTGCAGCCCTCACGCCTCGACAAGCACAGCATGAGGAATGAGGGGATGATGTGCGGTATGAGGCAGCTTTCGCGGGAATGACGGATAGATTTATTTCGCCGCGTTAAACGCCGTAAAGCCTTCCTTCAGGTCGGAGATCAGGTCATCAACTGCCTCGAGCCCGATGTGGAAGCGGACCAGCGGGCCCTTGAACGTCCACGGGCTGGCGGTGCGGGCGTGCTTCACCTTGCCGGGCAAGGCCAGGCTTTCGAAACCGCCCCAGGACGCGCCGAGGCCGAACAGTTCCAGCTGGTCGAGGAAGGCGTTCACGGCCGTGTCGGTGCTGGGCGCAAATTCGACCGCGAACAGGCCGGACGCGCCGAGGAAGTCGCGCTTCCAGATGTCGTGGCCGGGCGCACCGGGCAAGGCGGGATAAAGCACCTGGGCGATTTCCGGCCGGCCGCGCAGCCAGTCGGCGACGATCAGTGCGCTGGCCTGGTGCTGCTTCAGGCGCGCGCCCAGCGTGCGCAGGCCGCGCTGCGCCAGGTAGATATCATCGGGCGAGGCGCACTGGCCGAACTGGTAGGCGCTGTCGTGCAGTTGCGACCAGACCTCCTTCGTGGCGGTGGCGGTGCCCAGCATCGCGTCCGCGTGGCCGACGATGTACTTGGTGGCGGACTGGATGGAAATGTCCACGCCATGGGCAAGTGCCTTGAAAAAGAGCGGTGTGGCCCAGGTGTTGTCCATCAGCACCTTGGCCCCGGCGCGATGGGCGGCCTCGGCGATGGCGGGCACGTCCTGTATCTCGAAGGTGTGCGAGCCCGGCGCTTCGAGGAACACCGCCCGGGTGTTGGGACGGAGCAGGGCGTCGATCCTTCCGGCAGGATCGAAGTAGGTGGTTTCGATACCGAAGCGCTTCAGCGCGCCGTCGCAGAACAGGCGTGTCGGGCCATAGGCGCAGTCGGCCACCAGGATGTGGTCGCCGGTCTTCACGCAGGCGGTGATGGCCGCCGCGATGGCCGCCATGCCCGAGGGGAAACAATAGGTCCGGTAGCCGCCCTCGATCTCGGCGATGGCGTTGGCGAAGCTGAAAATGGTCGGCGTGCCGCTGCGGCCATAGACGGTAACCTGCTCGCCACGGCTGCGCGCGGCATTGGCGGCGTCCATCTCGGCGACGGTCTCGTGCAGGATGGTCGAGGCGCGGTAGACCGGGACGTTGACGGCGCCGTAATGGGCAAACGGATCGCGGCCGGCCGTAACCAGCCTGGTATCGTCTTTCATCGGTACTCCAGAGGCGGAAAGCGCTTTCGCTAGGGATAGTGGCAGTCTGGCCCGGTTCTTGCCAGTGGGATGCTTCTGGCATGGCCGGTTGTGATTGGCCGAATACATATGTTACCGTTTTGGCAATGCCGTAGCGATAAGCGGCATGAAGACGGACTGAACAGGACAGGGGTTAAAGCAATGAAAGCTCGGATTTTGCTCGCCGCGGCCGCCTCGGTTGCGGTTTCCTTCGCCGCGCCGGCCTTTGCCGGCGCTACTTTCGACGCCGTCAAGGCGCGCGGATCGATCACCTGCGGCGTCAACAGCGGCGTGGCAGGCTTCTCCGCTCCCGACAGCAAGGGTGAGTGGACCGGCATCGACGTCGATCTCTGCAAGGCCGTCGCTGCGGCACTGTTTGGCGACGCCAGCAAGGTCAAGTATGTCGGCCTGACGGCGCAGCAGCGCTTTACCGCCCTGCAGTCGGGCGAGATCGACGTGCTGTCGCGCAACACGACCGGCACGCTGACGCGCGATACCTCGCTGGGCCTGAACTTCGTGGGCGTCAACTTCTATGACGGCCAGGGCTTCATGGTGCCGAAGAAGCTGAACGTGAAGAGCGCCAAGGAACTGGGCGGCGCCACTGTCTGCGTGCAGCCGGGCACCACGACCGAGCTGAACCTCGCCGATTATTTCCGCGCCAACAAGATGGACTTCAAGCCGGTCGTCATCGAGAAGCTTGAGGAAGTCATCGCGGCCTTCTTCTCGGGCCGTTGCGACGTCTACACGACGGATGCGTCGGGCCTGGCCTCGACCCGTGCCACCAGCGCGCCGAACCCGGACGACTATGTCATCCTGCCGGAGCTGATCTCGAAGGAGCCGCTGGGCCCGATGGTTCGCCACGGTGACGACCAGTGGTTCGACCTGGTGAAGTGGTCGCTGTACGCGATGATCGAGGCCGAGGAAAACGGCATCGATTCCAAGAACCTCGACGAAATGCTGAAGAGCACCAACCCGGTCGTGCAGCGCATCCTTGGCGTGAACGGCGACATGGGCAAGGCGCTCGGCGTCGACAACAAGTGGGCCTACAACATCATCAAGACGGTGGGCAATTACGGCGAAAGCTACGAGCGCAATGTCGGCTCGGGCAGCAAGCTGAAGATCCCGCGCAACCTGAACAACCTCTGGACCAAGGGCGGCCTGCAATACGCCTGGCCGGTCCGCTAGCAAACGCCCAACCCGCCCGCGCATAATGCGCGGGCGGACGCCGTTCCGCCAACAGGTCACGTCGCTAGAGGGTCAGGGGGACCGATTTGGCCAGCACGGTAAAGGGCGCAAAAGCGCCGAAACAGCCGCTCTCGCTAAACGATCCGCGCGTTCGCGGACTGATCTACCAGGTGGTGGCGCTCGCCGCCGTTGCCTTCTGCATCTGGTACCTCGCTTCCAACACCATCGCGAACCTCGAAGCCCGGCGTATCGCCACGGGCTGGGGCTTCCTCAATCGCGAGGCCGGTTTCGCCATCGGCGAGGGCCTGATCTCGTACGGTCCGGCCGACAGCTACCTGCGCGCGCTGGTGGTCGGCGTGCTGAACACGCTGCGCGTTGCGGTGATCGGCATCATCCTGGCGACATTGCTGGGCACCATCATCGGCATTTCGCGCCTGTCGCAGAACTGGCTGCTGGCCAAGCTCGCCTCGCTGTACGTCGAGGTGTTCCGCAACATTCCGCTGCTGCTGCAATTGTTCGTCTGGTACGCGGTGATCAGCGAGCTGTTTCCTGGCCCGCGCCAGGCGCTGAACCCGCTGCCCGGCATTTTCCTTTCGAACCGCGGCATCAAGTTCCCGACGCCGCCCGACGCCGCCGCGTTCGACTATGCCGGCATTGGCTTCATCCTCGGCATCATCCTGGCCGTCGTCGTGGCGAACTGGGCGCGCAAGCGCCTGTACGCGACGGGGCAGACCTTTCCGTCGGGCTGGGCTGGCACGGGCCTGATCATCGGCCTGCCGATCCTGGGCTGGCTGATCGGCGGCGCGCCGACCCACCTGGACATGCCGGAGATGCGCGGCTTCAACTTCGTCGGTGGCGGCTCGCTGTCGCCCGAGTTTGCGGCGCTGCTGCTGGGCCTTGTGGTCTACACGGCGGGCTTCATCGCCGAGATCGTGCGCTCGGGCATTCTGGCGGTCAGCCGCGGGCAGACCGAGGCGGCCTTGTCGCTGGGCCTGACCAAGGGGCAGAACCTGCGCCTCGTCGTGCTGCCGCAGGCGCTGCGCGTGATCATTCTGCCGATGACCAACCAGTACCTGAACCTGACCAAGAACAGCTCGCTGGCGGTGGCGATCGGCTATCCGGACATTGTCTCGATCGCCAACACGACGCTGAACCAGACCGGGCAGGCCATCGAGGGTGTCGCCATCATCATGCTGGTGTTCTTCGCCATCTCGATCAGCATCGCCATGTTCATGAACTGGTACAACAAGCGCATCGCGCTGGTGGAGCGTTGAGATGAGCGCCGTCACGGCCGGTTCGCCGAAATCCATGTTTGACAGCGGAGTACTGGGCTGGCTCCGCAACCGCGTCTTCAGCAGCGTGCCGAACGCGATCATCTCGATGCTGATCGTGTGGCTGGCCGTGATGACCGTGCCGGCAGCGTTCGACTGGCTGGTGACCTCGTCGGTCGTGCATGCCGACGGGACGCGCGAGTGCCGCGCCATCGACAACGGCGCCTGCTGGGCGCTGATCGTGGAGAAGCACCGGCTGATCCTGTTCGGCCTCTATCCCTATGACGAGCAGTGGCGGCCACTGATCGTGGTTGGCCTGTTCCTGGCGCTGATCGGCATCAGCTGCAGCCGGCGCTTCTGGAACCTGAGCCTGATCCCGATCTGGATCGTCGGCATCGTTGCCATCGCGACCATGATGTGGGGCGGCGTGCTGGGCATGACCTTCGTGCCGAACGAGCGCTGGGGCGGCCTGCCGCTGACGTTGATCCTGTCGGTGTTCGGCATGGCGTTCGCGTTCCCGCTGGCGATCCTGCTGGCGCTCGGCCGGCGCTCGAAGCTGCCGGTCGTGAAGGCGATCTGCGTTACGTATATCGAACTGATCCGCGGCGTGCCGTTGATCTCGCTGCTGTTCATGGCCTCGGTCATGTTCCCGCTGTTCCTGCCGGACGGCATGAACATCGACAAGCTGCTGCGCGCGCAGATCGCGATCATCATGTTCGCCGCCGCCTACCAGGCGGAGGTCATCCGCGGCGGCCTGCAATCGCTGCCCAAGGGCCAGTACGAGGCGGCCGACGCGCTGGGCCTCGGCTACTGGCAGAAGACCGGGTTCATCATCCTGCCGCAGGCGCTGCGCATCGTGATCCCGCCGATGGTCAACAGCCTGATCGCCATGTTCAAGGACACCTCGCTGGTGGTCATCATCGGCCTGTACGATCTCATGAACGCGGCCAAGGCCTCGTTCGTGGACCCGGCCTGGCGCGGCGCCTCGATGGAGGCCTATGTGTTCGTGGCCTCGATCTACTTCGTCTTCTGTTTCTTCATGTCGAAATACAGCCAGTCGCTCGAGGCAGGATTTGCCCGGGCCGAAAAGCGCTAGGCGCGGGAGAGTTTCCAGCATGTCCGGCCAGCCGATGATCGAACTGACCAACGTCAACAAGTGGTACGGCGACTTCCACGTCCTGACCGACATCAACCTGAAAGTGGCCAAGGGCGAGCGTATCGTCATCTGCGGCCCGTCGGGCTCGGGCAAGTCGACCATGATCCGCTGCATCAACCGCTTGGAGGAACACCAGGCCGGGACCATCATCGTGGACGGCATCGAGCTGGCCAACGACGTAAAGAAGATCGAGGCCATCCGCCGCGATGTCGGCATGGTGTTCCAGCATTTCAACCTGTTCCCGCACCTGACGGTGCTGGAGAACCTGACGCTGGCGCCGATCTGGGTGCGCAAGACGCCGAAGGCCGAGGCCGAGGCGACGGCGATGAAATACCTGGAGCGGGTGCGTATTCCCGACCAGGCGAACAAGTATCCGGGCCAGCTCTCGGGCGGCCAGCAGCAGCGCGTGGCCATTGCGCGCGCGCTCTGCATGAACCCGAAGGTGATGCTGTTCGACGAGCCGACTTCGGCGCTGGATCCCGAGATGGTCGCCGAAGTGCTGGACGTCATGGTGACGCTGGCGCAGGAGAGCGGCGTCACCATGCTGTGCGTGACCCACGAAATGGGTTTCGCCCGCAGCGTCGCCAACCGGGTCATCTTCATGGATCGCGGCCAGATCGTGGAAGAGAACACGCCGGAAGAGTTTTTCCACAATCCGCAGAACGAGCGGACGAAGCTGTTCCTCAGCCAGATCCTGCAGCACTAACCGGCGGGGCGGCGGGCAGCCGCGGATCGAAGGCGATCGTGCGCGTGCCGACCGGCACGAAGCCGGATTTCTGGTACAGCGGCAGGGCGCCCGGATGGTCGAGGGTGCAGGTGTTGACGGTGATCTTTGCCGGGCCGCGCCGCCACGCCTCGTCAATCGCCGAGCGCAGGAAGTAGCGCCCCAGGCCCAGGCCAAAACGTTCGGGCACCAGGCCGAAATAGGAGATGTTCACCGCGTCGGGCAGGCCGCGGTAGTCGAGTTCGACAAAGCCGGCCGGCGCGCCGTCGCAATGCAGCACCGAGATTTCCACCGCGTCGTCGTGGACGATGGCGGTGAGCTGTTCATCGTCCATCCGCTTGCGGTCCAGCCAGAGCCATGGGCGGCCGACGGCGTCATAGAGATAACGGTAGTAGTGCAAGGGCGGCTTGCGCGCGCGGAACAGTGCCAGGCGCGGGCCGACGGGCGCGGGATTGTGCGGCCAGGCGGGTGCGCGGGTCAGTTCGAGATCGACAATGGTGACGTCGATCAAGCCATCGGGGCGCGGCGCGGGTGGCACGTCAGCCGGTCGCGACCGCGGCGTCGGGCAGGGCGCCCCATTCGGCCCACGAGCCGTCGTAGACCGAGACGTGGCGATGGCCCAACAGGTGCAGCGCGAACGCCACGGTGCAGGCCGAAATGCCGGAGCCGCAGGTGGTGATGACCGGCTTTGCCATGTCGATGCCGGCCGACGTCACGATAGTGCGCAGCTTGTCGGGCGACAGGAAGGTGCCTGACGCGGGATCGACCACGGCGCCGGCCGGCACGTTCAGACTGCCGGGAATGCGGCCGGCGCGCAGGCCGGCGCGCGGCTCGGCCTCGACACCCTTGAAGCGGCCGGGTGGGCGGGCGTCGACGATCTGCGCATTGCCCGACGTGCGCGCGGCCTCGACCCTCTCGCGGTCACGCACCTGCAGCGTGTTGGTATGGGCGGTGAAGTGGCGCTCGCGCGGCACGGGCGGCATGTCGTCTACCGGGCGGCCCTCGGCCTGCCACTTGCGGAAGCCGCCGTCGAGAATGGCCACATCGGCATGGCCAAAGACGCGGAGCATCCACCACACGCGCGCGGCGCCGAGCGTCGGCACGCCGCCGTCATAGACCACGACGCGGCTGCCGTCGCCGATGCCAAGGCGTTTCATGCGGCTGGCGAATTTCGCATCCGGCGGCAGCATGTGGGGCAGGGGAGAGGCGGTGTCGGAAATGTCGTCGATGTCGAAGAACACGGCCCCGGGAATGTGCGCGGCGGCATATTCCGCCTTCGGATCACGGTTCGCCGCTGGCAGATACCACGAAGCGTCGACGATGCGGATGTCCGGCGCGCCGAGACGCGCAGACAGCCATTCGGTCGAAACGAGAGAATCGATATGAGCATCGGTCATGCGGCAAACCCGATATTAACGCGACGGTTCTGGCGGCCCTTGCTTTCGATCTTGAGCACTGCAACCGGGCCGATCTCGCCGGTGCGCGCGACATGGGTGCCCCCGCAAGCCTGCAAGTCGATGCGGGTGTCGGCTGTGCCGATGCGGATGAGGCGCACATGGCCCTGGCCCACGGGTGGCTTGACCGCCATGGTCTTCACGAGATCGGGGCTGTTGAGCAGTTCGTCGTCGGTGATCCAGACATCGCCTACGGCGTGATCCGCCGCGACCAGGCGATTAAGCTCAGCGGTCAGGAATTCCTTGTCGGGCAGCGCGTCGCCGCAATCGAAATCGAGCCGGCCCTTGCCGTCGCTGACCTGCCCGCCGGTGACCGGATAGGGCAGCAGCGCCGAAAGCAGATGCAGGCAGGTGTGCATGCGCATTAGCCGATGACGGCGGTCCCAGTCGAGGGTGACGGTGACCGCATCGCCCGGCGACAGCGCCGGTGCGTCTGGCACCGGTACGTGAACCACGCCACCATCAGGCCCCTTGATCGTGTTGGCGATCATGACCGTGCGGCCATCGGCGGTTTGCAGCATGCCGGTGTCGCCCGGCTGGCCGCCGCCGGTCGGATAGAAAATCGAGCGATCGAGAACGATGCCGGCAGTATCCACAGAGATAACCGCTGCCGCGCAGGTGCGGGCATAGGGTTCGCTGCGGAAAAGCGCCTCGGTCATCCGGCTCAGGCCATCCAGTCGGGAACGGGCAGGTTCTTCTCGCGCAGGAAGGCGGGGTTGAACATCTTGCTTTGGTAGCGGCTGCCACCGTCGCACAGCAGGGTGACGATAGTGTGCCCGGGACCCAGCTTCTTCGCCAGGCGGATCGCGCCGGCGACATTGATCCCACTGGAGCCGCCGAGCACGAGCCCTTCGTACTTTATAAGGTCGAACACGACGTGCAGCGCCTCCTCATCGGAGATCAGGAATGCGTCGTCGGGCGTGATGCCTTCGAGATTGGCGGTGATGCGGCCCTGGCCGATGCCCTCGGTGATCGAACTGCCCTCGGCCTTCAGAGTGCCGTGCTTGTAGTAGTGATAGAGCGCGGCGCCCATCGGGTCGGCGAGAACGACCTGGACGTCTTTGCTGCGCTCCTTCAGCGCCATGTACACACCGCCCAGCGTGCCGCCGGAGCCGACGGCGGCGACGAAGCCGTCAACCTTGCCCTCCGTCTGGTGCCAGATTTCCGGGCCGGTGGTCTCGTAATGGCCCTGGCGGTTCGCGGTGTTGTCGAACTGGTTGGCCCAGATCGCGCCGTTCGGTTCCTTGGCTGCGATCTCCTCTGCCAGGCGGCCGGAATAGCGCACGTAATTGTCGGGGTTGCTGTACGGCGCGGCGGGCACCAGGCGAAGGTCGGCGCCGCACAGGCGCAGCATGTCCTTCTTCTCCTGGCTCTGCGTGTCGGGCATCACGATGACGGTGCGGTAGCCCAGCGCATTGCCGACCAGCGCCAGGCCAATGCCCGTATTGCCGGCCGTGCCCTCAACGATCACGCCACCGGGCCGCAGCTTGCCCTTGGCCTCGGCGTCGCGAACGATGGCCAAAGCCGCGCGATCCTTGACCGAGCCACCGGGATTCAGGAACTCCGCCTTGCCCAGGATGGTGCAGCCGGTCTGCTCGGACGCCCGCCGCAGCCTGATCAGCGGGGTGTTGCCAATGCTTTTTACAAATCCGTCGTGGAATTTCATGTCGGGCACAGGAAAAACGGGGGAAACCCCTATTCTATAGAGCGGCCCGGGAGGGGATTCAAGGCTGGGGGGCTGCCGCTTCGGCGCGCAAGGCCGGCCGGTTCAGGGCCAGCCACTGCAGTGCGATAATGGCGGGCGATGCGGTGATCAGACCCTCGCCCAGAGCGCGCCAGGCGCGGTCGAACGACCAGACCAGAACCTGGATGTCCTCGCCTTCTTCGGGCAGGCCGTGGATGCCGGCGGCGTCCGTGGCATCCACCGGCGCAAAGTACAGTTCGAACGTTTCGGTCGTGCCGCCGGGGCTGACATGGCAGGTGACGATGTGGCGCAGGGGCCCGAGCGGAGCGAGGTTCGCTTCTTCCTGCAATTCGCGGATGCCGACGGCCTCGGACGTCTCGCCTTCGTCGATGATGCCGGCGACGACCTCAAGCATCCACGGCTCGCCACGGCCGGCAAAGGCGCCGATGCGGAACTGGCGGATCAAGACCACCTCGTCACGCACAGGATCGTAAGGCAGGACGGCAACGGCCTGGCCGCGCTCCAGCACCTCGCGCTGGACCGGTTCACTGATGCCGCCTGCGAACAGCTTGTGGCGCACGCGATAGCGATCGATGCGGAAGTGGCCCTTGTAGGCGTTGTCGACCTGCTCGACCGTCACATCGGTCCGCGCCATGGGCGGCTCGAGCCCTTGGGAGTCCTGAAGGCGGGCGGGCATAAGCGCCATCCACGAGGCCTTTGAGTCGCGGGTCCAGTCGTCAAGGCTCCACTCGTTTTCTTCATGGGCGATGTCGGCGACGGGGACGAACATGCTGACATCGACCCGCCGGCCATTGGCCAGTTCCGCCGTTACATGGGTAACGCCATAATCGCTGCCTTCGTAGTGATTGAGGCGCTCCTCGTCGGTGGCGTCAAAGCCGCTGACGACAACGCCCGGCATGACGGCATCGGGCACTTGCACGGCAATGGGATAGGTGTTGTCCACGACCTTGGCGGCGCGAAAGCCCCGCACCGAAGCGGGACGGATGTCGCCGGCGCGGACGGGCCGGCCGAGAACGACTTCAAGAACGTTGGCGTCGCGGAGCGTGCCGTAGAAGAAGAAACGCATGTCCCCTGTTTGGCCGGATCAATCGGCCGGGTCAAGCATCCTTGAGGGCGGGAACCAGATGCGGGCGCGGGTGCCCTTGGCTGGCATGCTGTCGAGCGAGAACTCCAGACCCTGCAGGTGGGACAGAGACCGGACGAGGGCGAGGCCGAGTCCGGTGCCTTCGTAGCGGCGCTGCAGGCTGCCCTCGATCTGGCGGAACGGTTCCATGGCGTGCGGTATGTCGGCGGGGTTCATGCCGATACCGGTGTCGGTGACGATCAGTTCGATCCCGTTGTCCGCGGGTGTGGCGCTGATCGTCACGCTGCCGCTGGCCGGGGTGAACTTCACCGCGTTGGAGAGCAGGTTGAGCAGGACCTGCTTCAGGGCGCGGGCATCGGCCATGACCGCGGGCAGATCGGGGTCGATGGTATCGCTCAGCTTGAGCATGGCGCCGTCGGCGCGCGGGCGGACCATGCGCATGCAGGACTGCACAACATCACCCAGCGCAACGGGCTGCAGCGTGACGTTGAATCGGCCGGCCTCGATCTTGGCCATGTCGAGAATGTCGTTGATGAGCGTCAGCAGGTGCGAGCCGCTGCCGAGGATGTCGGTGGCATATTCGCGGTACTTCGGATGGCCGATGGGACCGAACATTTCCGCGCTGAGGATTTCCGAGAAGCCGATGATGGCGTTGAGCGGCGTGCGCAGCTCGTGGCTCATATTGGCGAGGAACTCGGACTTCGAGCGGCTGGCGGCCTCGGCGCGCTCTTTCTCCTCGAGCAAGGCGATCTCGACCTGCTTGCGGCGGGTGATGTCCTCGACAGTGCCCTCGAAATATTCCTTGCCGTCGGTGCCGCGGACAAGACGGCAACTTTCCGAGATCCAGATCTTGCTGCCGTCGCGCCGGTAAACCTGGGACTCGAACGACTTGACGGTGCCTTCCTCGCGCATGTGGTGCAGGAATTCCATGCGACGGCTGGGATCGACGTAGAGCTGCCGGCTGATGTCGGTCAGTTCGCCCAGCAGGTCAGCGGTGGATGCGTAGCCGTAGATTTGTGCGAGTGCAGGATTGGCGTCGAGATAGCGGCCATCCGGCGAGGTCTGGAAAATGCCCCACAGCGCGTTCTCGAAAATACTCCGGTAACGGGCCTCTGCGGCGCGCAGGCGGGCCTCCGAGGCGCGCTGTTCAGTAATGTCGAGCGCCATGCAGGCGATGCCGAACACCTGGCCGTCACGACCGACGAGCGGCGTCTTGTACCATTCGCACCAGATGATCCGGCCATCCTTGGTGCGGTTGCGGTTGATCTGCCGCTGCGCGGCGCAGGTGGTGATTGTCTTCTGCTTGATCCGCTCGACGGAATCCTGGTCATCCTCGGGAACGATCAGGCCTTCGCAGAAGCGGCCGATGATCTCGGCGCGGGTGAAGCCGAACAACTCCTCCGCCGCCGGGTTCAACTCGGTGACATGGCTGTTCAGGTCCAGTTCGATAATGGCCATCGGCGTGTGCTGAATGTGCACAGACAGCCGCTCTGCCGCCTCTGTCGGGCTGCCGAGGGGCGAGGGTACCTGTGTACGCATCAGCACTGCTGTCATGATTGAACCGGCGCCAACGGGATGAGGTCGGATCCCGTTGTAGGGGTAAATTCTTTACAAAAAGTGTGCCGCGGGCCACGCTTCCGCGGGGTAAGTTGGAGGCGGGTGATGTTTCGGCGCCTGTTATTGGCACTATTTGCCAGCGTTCTGCTGGTTGGCCCTGTAGCGGCCGAAGACGTCAATGCCGCGGATCGCGCCGCCATCACCGCCGCGATCCGCGCCCAGCTCGATGCGTTCCGGCGAAACGATGCGGCCGGCGCGTTCCGGCAGGCGGCCCCGGCCATCCAGACGATGTTTGGTACCCCGGACAGCTTCATGGCGATGGTGAAAGGGGCCTATTCGCCGGTCTACAGGGCCAAGAACGTGGAATTTGGTCTCCTGACCATGGTCGAGGGCGTGCCTGTCCAGCGGGTTCGCATGGACGGGACCGAAGGGCGACGGGTACTGGCGCTCTACAGCATGGAGCCCATGCCCGAGGGCGGCTGGCGCATCGCCGGTTGTGTCCTGGTTGAAGACGACGACAAGACGGCCTGAGGCCCAAAGTGATCCAGAGCTGAAAATCCGTCGTATTACCCTGTACGTCCTGTGCTGGACGTGAAGATCAGAACGTAAGTAATTGAATTAGGTCGACCTTGTCCCACGCAAATTCGCCCAGCCATCATCCTTCCGCCGAGAGTCTGTTTGACTATGGGACAGGCAGCATGCCCGCGCACTGGGCGGTTGGCGTCGCCACGCACCTCGCGCTCTGCCCGGAATGTCGCCGGCAGGCCAGGGGTATCGAGGCCGTGGCGGGATCGCTGGTTGAGGATTTGCCGGCTGCACCGCTGGCGGAAGGGGCGCTGACCCAGGTGCTGGCGCGGCTCGACGAGTCGGTTACCGAGGCCAGCCCTGTGCCGTTCGACCCGGTGCTGCCAGCACCGTTGCGGAACGAACTTGGTTTTGGATCGTCTGATATCCCGTGGCGCACGCTGCTGCCGGGGGTGCACGAATATCGCCTTGTCCGCGACGGCGACGTTAGAATGAGCCTGTTACGGCTGATGCCGGGGCATTCTGTAGCGCGCCACGGCCATCGCGGCGACGAAATGACGGTAGTATTGCGTGGAGGTTTCGAGGATGGGACGGGGATATTCGAACGCGGCGACCTGGCGGTTGCCGACGACGCTGTCGACCATCGTCCCCGCGCCCGGAAGGACGGCCCGTGCATTTGCCTGATTGTTGCCGAGCGTCCGTTGCGGTTCACCGGCCTGCTGGGACCGGTTTTCAATTTCTTCGCCGGCTGAGCGCAGCCTTTCTGCTCGCCGGCCTCTGTTTCAGTGCGCCGGCAATGGCCGATGCGCCCAGCGTTCCGGCGCCGCTGAATTTCGAGATCATCCGTAACGGCTCGCCCATCGGCCGCCACGACATGACCTTTACCGCCGATGGCAACAACGTCGTGTTGAACATCGACATTGGCATCAAGGTGGATCTGCTGTTCGTCACGGTGTTCCGCTACGAGCACCATAACCGGGAAGTCTGGCAGGGCGACCATCTGCTTTCCATTGAGTCAAATACGCTGAGCGACGGCAAGAAGGGCTTCCTGAGGGGGCGGGACACGCCCGCCGGATTCGAGATCGAAACCGAGAATGGCAAGTCGGTGCTGCCGGCCGGCATCATGTCGACGACCTACTGGCGGCCGACATTCCTGAAGCAGAGCCAGGCCATGCACAGCGAAACCGGCGAACTGCTGAAGATCAATATTGCGGACAAGGGCCTGGAGACGGTCGAGGCGCGCGGCCAGCAGGTGCAGGCGCGGCACTACGAGGTGCGCGGCGACCTGAACCTGGACCTCTGGTACGACGACAAAGGCACCTGGATTCATGGCACGACCAAGGGCAAGGACGGTTCCGCAATCGTCTATCGCCTCAAATAGGCCGGCGCATGGCTAACGCACAGGAGCAGGGCTGCGTCTGGATCACCGGCGCCAGTTCGGGCATTGGCCGGGCCCTGGCACTACGCTATGCGGCGGCTGGATCTATTGTCGTGGCGAGTGCGCGTAACACCGATCACCTTTCGCTGCTGGCCGCGGAAGCCGCGCGCCTGCACCTGCCGGGCAGCATCGTGCCGCTGGCCGTCGATGTGACCGACCGCCAGGCGCTGGCCGCCGCGGTGGCGGGCATTGAACCCCGGCACGGTCCGATCCGCACCGCGGTGCTCAATGCCGGCACCCACAAGGAGGTGACGGCGGAAACCTTCAATTCCGACACGTTCGAACAGCTGTGGCGGATCAACGTGATGGGCGTGGTCTATGGCATCGAGGCGCTGCTGCCGCGCATGATGCGCCGCAATGGCGGACAGATCGCCATCGTGTCGTCGGTCGCCGGCTATCGCGGACTCAAAACAGCCTCGGCCTATGGCGCCAGCAAGGCAGCCCTGATCAACATGGCCGAAGCCCTGCATGCCGACCTGGAAGGGTACGGTATCGACGTGCGGCTGGTCTGCCCGGGCTTCGTCAAGACGCCACTGACTGACCTCAACACCTTCCCGATGCCGTTCATGGTGACCGCCGAGGTGGCGGCGGAGCGCATCTGGCAGGGGCTGGAGAAGGGCACGTCGTTCGAGATAACTTTCCCGCGCCGGTTCGCCTACATCCTCAAGCTGGCGCGCATGCTGCCTTACTCGCTGTATTTCCGGCTGGCGCGGCGAGCCACCGGTTAGGCATTTGTTAAGCTCCACCGCCTAGCCTGACATGGGTTTCCATGCAGGGGGCGAAATGGCGGAACTGAACACCCTCTCGAGCGCGGATGTACGGCGGCTGCTGCAGGATCCGTCCGGCACGACGCGCGCCGATATGGCCGGCAAGATCGCGCGGTCGTTCTCTGGCGATGCGCTGAAGGGCGCCGAGCGGATCCTTGCCGAGCAGATTTTCCGCCTGATGATGCGCGACGCCGAAGTCATGGTGCGCAAGGCGCTGGCCGACAACCTGAAGGACAATCCGGACCTGCCGCATGACGTGGCGCTGGTCCTGGCCGCCGATGTCGACGACGTGGCGGCGCCGCTGCTGGAATTCTCGTCTGTGCTGACCGAGGGCGACCTGGTCGAGATCGTGCGATCGGGCGCGGCGGAAAAGCAGGTTTCCATTGCGCGGCGCGACGGCGTTTCCGAGGGCCTGGCGCGGGTGATCGCGGCGGAGGCGAATGCAGCGGCCGTCGCAACGCTGATGGCCAACGACCGCGCCCGGGTACCGCAGGACGCCTTCGTGGCGGCGCTGGAGCGCTTCGGCGATGATGAAAGCATCCATGGCGCCATGGTCCGGCGCTCGAAACTGCCGGTCGACGTGGCCGAGCGGCTGGTCGAACTTGTCAGCGTGACCTTGCGGGATCATCTCGTCACGCACCATGAACTGTCGCCGGATATCGCAACCGACCTGATCTTCCAGGCGCGCGAGCGTGCGACCGTCGATCTTTCACTGGCCGCCAACCGGCAGAGCGTACCGGCCCTGGTTCAGCGCCTGCACCAGAACGGCCGCCTGACGCCGACCATCATTCTTCGCGCGCTGTGCACTGGCGATCTCGATTTCTTCGAATGTGCGATGGCGGCGCTCGCGGGTATTCCGGTCATCAACGTGTTTCGCCTGATTCACGATAATGGCGGGCAGGGCCTTTCGCGCCTGGTCGATCATTGCGGCCTGTCGGCGGAGTTCCTCGAGATTGCGCGGACAGCCTTGGATATCTCGCGCGAAATGCAATACGACGGCAGACCGGGCGACCGCGAGCGGTTCGCCGAGCGGATGATCGAGCGCGTCGTGACCTGGTTCGAAGGCGGCTTCGAGACCGAGAATATCGACTACCTTATCGGCAAGCTGTCGCGCGGGCCCGCCGGCCAGGTGTCGCTGGCGAACTGAGTCGCTACTCGACCTCGAACACGGCCTCGATCTCGACCGACATGTTGCGTGGCAGCGCGTTGCAGCCAATGGCCACGCGGGCGTGCTTCCCGGCCTCGCCGAAAATTTCCATCATCAGATCGGAGGCGCCATTCAGCACCTCGGGCTGCTGCGTGAAGCCTGCGACGCAGGCGACGTAGCCGCCGAGCCGGACGCAGCGGCGCACGCGGTCGAGGTCGCCGCCCAGTGCGGCCCTGACCTGGGCGATCACGTTCAGGATCACGATGCGCGCGGCGGCTTGCCCCGTGGCGACGTCGAGGTCGCGGCCCACCACGCCCGGATGGCGCATCTGCCCGTCAACAACCGGCCCCTGGCCGGCGATGAACACCAGATTGCCGGTCCGGACCCAGGGCACATAGCTGCCGGCCGCGCCAGGTGCGACGGGCAGGGTAAGGCCGAGCTGTTTCAGGCGGGCGTCGATCTTGCCGGTCATGCACACCACTCCATTGCGAGGCGAGGTACGATAGGATGACGGGGCACCGTCGCCAACATTCGAATGGGGTCGTGTTGAGTTCCCAGGAAACACCGCCGCCGTCGCCGCTCCGGTCTTCATACCCGTTCGATCCGGTGACGATCCACGCCTGGCTGATCAACCAGGGCCTGGAGACGGCCAAGGTCGAGACGATCGTGGGCGGGTTCTGCGATCGGCTGCTCGACGCCGGCCTGCCGCTGGCCCGCGGATATGCCGCCCTGGCGACACTGCACCCGCTGATTCTGGCGCATGGATACACCTGGGCGCGAGCCGGGCGCGGGGTGGCGCAGGACCAGTTTTCCCACGCCCGGGCGGGCGCGAACTGGAACAACAGCCCGTTCCTCTACATGCTCAATAACCGGATTCTGAAGCTCAACCGCCGCCTTGCGGGGCCCCAGGCCGTGCTGGATTTTCCCGCGCTGCAGGAATTCAGCGCCCAGGGCCTGACCGACTGGCTGGGCCTAGTCTACGGCTTCGGCTGGGCCGCCGAAAGGATGCGCGGCGGACAGATCGGCCTCGTCACCTCCTGGGCGACAGATCGACCGGAGGGCTTTACCGAACCGGAACTGCGCGTTCTTGAAGAGTTGATGGGGACGTTGGCCTTGGCGCTGAAGGCGGCAACGGCCTACCCCATCATGCAGGGCCTGCTGGATACCTATCTTGGCGCCGATGCGGCGCGGCATGTGCTGTCAGGGGAGGTGCAACTGGGAACCGTCCAGCGCATGGACGCAGCCCTGTTCTTCGCCGACCTGCGCGGCTTTACGGCGCTGTCAGACCAGCTCGGGTCGGAGGCGGTGGTCGGGATGCTGAACCAGTATCTGGCCTGTATTGGCGAACCGGTACGGGAACAGGGCGGCCAGATCCTGAAGTTCATGGGCGATGGCGTGCTGGCGACATTCGCGATTGAGGGCGCGGGCGGCCAGACCTGTGACAAGGCGCTTGAAGCGGCACTCGATGCGCTAGACCGCGTGGCGACCCTCAATCGCGAACGCGCCGCTGCGGGTATGCCGGTGCTTGAGCTCGATATCGCGCTTCATCGCGGCGAGGTGATGTACGGCAATGTCGGCACTGCCGACCGTCTGGATTTTACAGTTGTCGGTCCGGCCGTGAACGAGGCGGCCCGGATGGAGGTGTTGTGCAAACCGCTCGCCCGTCACCTGGTTGTATCGCGGAGCTTCCGTGACGCAACCGGCGAGGCGGCAGAGAGGCTGATGTCACTCGGCGAGCATGCGTTGCGCGACGTTCGGGAGGCGCGGGAGATATTCACCGTGGTGCGGGTTCCAGAGAACCAGGTCACTCCGCCGCAAAGGGGATGACCTGGCCGCGGCGGGCGTGTTTGCGCTCGTACATGGCGCGGTCGGCGCGGCGCATGAGGTCGTCGAAACTGGCGCTGCTGTCATAGCCGACAATGCCCATGCTGATCTTCAGGGCAATCTCGCGGTTTCGGAAGGTGACTGTCGAATTGTTGATCGTATGCTCCATCAAGCGTAGGCGTGCCGTGCCGAACCGCATGCCGGAGCGCACCAGAAGCACAGCGAATTCATCGCCATGGAGGCGGGCGACATAGTCAGTGGTGCGCGTGTCGCGTTTCAGAATGCGGCCGATCGCGGCCAGTACGGCATCGCCGGCGTCGTGACCGAGCGTGTCATTGACGGATTTGAAACTGTCGCAGTCCAGATAGGCAAGGGCGCCGCCATCGTCATGGCGCTGCGCGGCGCTCAGGGTGCGGCGAACGGCGTCCTCGAAGCCGCCACGATTCAGAGTACCGGTCAGGGTATCGGTCAGCGAGGCGTGCTCCAGTTCGGCGATCCTCTGCTGGTGGCGCGCAATTTCCTCGTGCAGCATCAGGTTGGCCACCTGCAGGCGGGCAATCTCACGCGTGTTACGGCCAAAGATGGCCGACGAGATGCGACCGACTCCGTTGGTCCCCGGCAGCAACCCTTCACCAGGCATCGAGAACGCGATGTCCGCCATTTTTGAACTCCTGCATCAGCTGCGGAGACTCAAAGCAATAGGCGTGCCATCGAAATGCCTGATTTTGTTGGGAGTTTTGGTCCTGTGCGTAGGCAAAATGTGCCGCTGCGGCGGGGTGCGGCATCAATTGCCGTGTTCGGGGGCCGAAACGTCTGGCTGAGCGTTACGCAATCCTGTAACAGCCTAAGATGTACGATTGGAGTTACGCATTGAACTTCCCGATACGACTTTCCCTTCTGGTTGGCCTTTCGCTGGGCATGAGCGCCTGCGCCGCCCTCGGCCAGACACAGAAGGCCGAGGCGGTGACGCTGGCCTCGCACCGCGCCGTTTATGACCTGAAAATGCAGCGGAGCGATTCCGGGCTGGGCCTGTCGATCCGCGGCCGGCTGGCGCTTGAGTTCAAGGACGTGTGCGACGGCTACACGCTGACGCAGCGGCTGCGTACCGAAATGGTCAACGCCGACGGCGAGGCGCGCAATACCGAATATTCGATCACGTCGTGGGAATCGCGCGATGGCCGCCGCTATCGCTACAACATCAAGAACGACACCCAGGGCCAGCAGGTCGAGGAATTTTCCGGCAACGCGGAAACGCAGAACCGCACCCGCATTGGCAAGGCGAAGTTCAACAAGCCCGCTGGCCTCGTCATGGACCTGCCGGCCGGTACGATCTATCCGTCGGAACATGTGGCGGTGCTGATCCGCGAAGCGCGCGCCGGCACCCATTTCGTCCCGGCTAAGGTGTTCGACGGCTCGGGCGAGGACAGCCTGTTCTTTGTCGGTGCCAGCGTGGGCAAGAAATTGCCAGCCCTGGGCGATGGCAATCCGTTGCTGAAGCCGCTGAAGGGCCAGGCGGCTTGGCCCATGCGCCTGGCCTATTTTCCGGCCGGCGTGAAAACCGAACAGCCGCAGTACGAGATCGCCTTCCGCATGTTCGAGAATGGCATCAGCGACGAGCTGATCATGGATTACGGCGAGTACGCCCTGAAGGGGACGCTGACGGTTCTGGAGCTTTTCCCGCGTCCTTCCTGCTAGCCGCCAGGCCGCGGCCCTTGCCGATGGCCGCGTCGCCGAACCGTTCGCGCACCTTGTCGATAATGCGCTCGACCTTCGCGCGCGCTTGGGTCGATCCGTCGAGCGACTGATCGTCGTCGCCCGAGGGCGGGCCGAGATTGGTCGCCCCGATGCCCAGCAGGCGGTAGGCGGTACCGTCGCATTCCTTGTGCAACAGCGGCAGCGCGGCCTGATACAGGCGCTCGGCCATTTGGGTCACGCCGTCGATGCTGATGCTGCGGGTGCGCAGCTTGAAGTCGTGGGTTTTCAGCTTCAGCACCACGGTGCGGCCGGCCAGGTTCTTCCGCTTCAGCTGTGCCGAGACGCGCTCGGCCTGGCGCCACAGCGTGGCCTCCAGGCGGGCCTTGTCCGTCACATCGATATCGAAGGTGGTTTCGGACGAGACGCTCTTGGTCTCCTGCGAGGTATCGACCTTGCGGTCGTCCTCGCCACGCGCGAAGTGGTAGAGGCGCATGCCCATCGAGCCGTAGCGCGCCACCAAACCAGGCAGATCGCGGTTCTGCAAATGGGCGATGGTGGTGATGCCGTCGGACACGAGCTTTGCCTGCAGCGCCTTGCCGACACCCCAGATGCGCTCGACCTTGAGCCCGGCGAGGAAGTTGACAGCCTCGGCGCGGCCGATGACGGCAAAGCCGCGCGGCTTGTCGATGTCGGATGCCAGCTTCGCCAGGAACTTGCAGTAGCTGAGGCCGACCGAGACGGTGATGCCGATATCGGTCTCGATGCGTCGCTGCAGTTTGGCCAGTGTCACCGCCGGCGGCTGCCTGTGGACGCGCTCGGTTCCCGAGAGGTCGAGGAATGCCTCGTCGAGCGAGAGGGGTTCGATCTGCGGCGTCACCTCCAGCATGGCGGTGCGCACCGCGCGGCTGACCTCGACATAGCGTGACATGCGGGGGCGGATAACGACCGCCTCGGGGCAGAGCTTGAGGGCGGTGAACATGGGCATGGCGGAACGCACGCCCGACAGCCGTGCCACGTAGCAGCAGGTCGACACGACGCCCCGCTTGCCGCCGCCGACGATCACCGGCTTGTCGCGGAGTTCCGGCGCATCCCGCTTCTCGACCGCGGCGTAGAAGGCATCGCAGTCGATATGGGCGATGGAAAGCGTGTCGAGCTCTTCGTGCCGCAACAGGCGCGGTGAGCGGCAGGCGCTGCAGCGCATGGCGCCGTCAACGCTCACCTCATGGCAGTCGCGGCAGAAGGCCAGCATGGCTAGCCGGGCGGCCACAGCCAGGCGGCGCCGCGCACGCCCGAACTATCGCCATTGGTCGCCTTGCGCAGCGGGGTTACCACGGTGTCGGAGAAGACCCACTCGCCCCACAGTTCGGGCACCGTGCGGTACAGCCGCTCAAGGTTCGACACGCCGCCGCCCAGCACGATGACATCGGGATCGATCATGTTGATGACGGTGGCCAGCGCGCGGGCCAGCCGCTGTTCGTAGCGTTCGATGCTGGCGCGTGCTGAAGGATCGCCCGCTTGCGCACGTTGACCCAGGACCTGCGGATTGGTCTTTTCGCCGGTGCGCTGCCAGTGATCGCGGCTGAGGCCGGGGCCGGAGAGGAAGGTTTCGATGCAGCCATGCCGGCCGCAATAGCAGGCAATGCCGGGGCGTTCGTCGTCTTCGGGCCAGGGCAGGGGGTTGTGGCCCCATTCGCCGGCAATGGCATTGGGACCGGTGAGAATGCGACCATCGACGACCGTACCCCCTCCGGTGCCGGTCCCCAGAATGGCGCCGAACACGACGCCGGCGCCGGCACCCGCGCCATCGACCGCCTCGGACAGGGCAAAGCAATTCGCATCGTTGGCGAGGCGGACCTCGCGCGACAGTTCATCCGACAGGTCGCGGTCGAGGGCATGACCGATGAGGCAGACGGTATTTGCCCCCTTCACCAGACCTGACGCGGGCGAAATAGTGCCGGGAATGCCGACGCCGACAGTTCCGGTCCGGCCGATGGACGTTTCCAGGTTGCGCACCAGGGTGCCGATGGCGGCGACGATGGCGCGGTAATCGTGGCCCGGCGTCGGCGTCCGCAGACGGCCAAGGATATGCCCGGACGAATCGAGGGCCAGGGCCTCGATTTTCGTGCCACCCAGATCGACGCCGATACGCACCAAGTCAGACATGCCGCAACCCATCACGGACAGGGCCGGCTAGTATAGCGCGATGTCAGTCCCAACGAGACTCAGCGTGGTCATCCCCGCGCTCAATGCCGGCGACCGTCTGGCGCCGGTCCTGGCGTCGGTGGCGCGCGGCCGTCCGGTGTTCGATCTGGATCTCGTCCTGTCCGACGGGGGATCGGTTGACGGCACCGTGGCCCTGGCCAGCGCGGCGGGCGCGCGCATCGTGGTGGGGGCACCGGGACGCGGCCCGCAATTGCGACGGGGGGCGGACGCGGCGGTCGGCGACTGGCTGCTGTTCCTGCATGCGGACACGGTGATGGAGGCGGGATGGGCGAACGTGGCGGCAGGGTTCATGGCATCGGCCGGCAATGTGCACCGGGCGGCGCATGGGCGGCTGATGCTCGACGACGCTGCACCCCCGGCACGCCGGGTCGAGCGGCTGGCGAACTGGCGGGCGCGCCTGGGGCTGCCCTATGGTGACCAGGGCCTGCTTATTTCGCGCGCGCTGTACGACGAGGTCGGTGGCTTCCGGCCACTGGTGCTGATGGAGGACGTGGATATCGTTCGACGGATAGGGCGCAAGCGGCTCAACGCGCTTCCGGTAGCGATGACAACGTCGGCGGCGCGATATCAGCGCGGCGGATATTTGAAGCGGCCCTTGCGCAACCTCACCTGTCTTTCGCTGTATTTCGTCGGCGTGCCGCCGCATGTGATTGCGCGCCTCTATGAATAAGCCGGTTCTGATTATTTTCGCCAAGGCGCCGCGGCGCGGGCAGGTGAAGCGGCGGCTGGCGGCGGAGATCGGCGATGCCGCGGCTTTACAATTCTATCTGCAGCAGATCCGGCACCGGCTGCTGGATCTGCGCAATCCGAAGTGGGATGTGGTCCTGGCACTGTCGGGGCCGTGGCGTTTGCCGGTGCCGATGAAAGTGGTGGTGCAGGGCCGGGGGGACCTGGGACAGCGGATGCGGCGGGTGCTCGACGGTGTCACGCGGCCAGCCGTCCTTATCGGCGCAGATATTCCCGATGTGGCATCAGGTCATATCGCGGCGGCTTTCGCGGAGGTGCGCCGTACCGCGTTCGTGTTCGGGCCGGCGGCCGATGGTGGATACTGGCTGGTCGGGACGCGCCGACCCTGTCCGTTACCGCGACAGGTTTTCACGGGCGTGCGTTGGTCCAGCGCATATGCGCTGGCCGATACGTTGAAGACGTTACCGCGCGGCAAGGTGGGATTCAGCGCGACGTTGTCGGATGTGGACCATGCGAACGATCTGCGCGCCTATCTCAAGCGGCGTCGAGGATCGTACTGACAATGCGTTCGATGTGCGCCCAATCACCCGCGTGGTGGTGGGCGGTTTCGGCCGGGCCCAGCAAGGTGGCAAGGCGGGAATCGGCGACATAGTGGATGCAGTGCACGTGAGGCGCCTCGTTGCGCACCGAGCCGTGGTTGCGCGGAATGTCGTCGATGAACAGAACAGGCCGTCCGGCCATTTCGGCCAGCATCTGCACGGCCGGACCCTTGGCCCCCACATTGGCGACCAGGGGATAGGCCATGCCATGGGCATGCAGGGCGCGGCTGCGGGCGGCGCGGTTGGGGATGGGCAGGTTGCTCAGGACCACGATCTGCGCCCGCTGGGCGAGCCGGGCCAGGGTCTCGGCCGCCTGCGTGACGGGGGTCAGCAGTTCGGTCCGGGCGGCGAAGAAATCGAGCAGGATCTGGTGTTGCTGCTCCTTGGTGACCGGTTCGTCGTCAGCGCGGCGACGGATGTTGCCGGATAGCGCAAAAGAGGACCAGTCGAAGTACAGGCCGCACTCGTTCAGGTAATGCTCAAGTCCTTCCATGAACATGAACAGGACCTCGTCGGCATCGGTGACGACCAGCGGCCGATCGCGGACCAGGACCAGTTCGCCGATCTGGCGGGCGACATCGGGATCGACGGCGGGGGTCACCATTCGCCGCTGCCAGGCAAAGCGGGGCGGAGGCGGGCCGGGAGGCTGGGATCGCACTCCGCAGCCGCGCAAAAGGCCAGCAGGCGGGTTTCGTCAGCCAGTAGGTAATCGAGCACGCCGGCCAGAACCTCGGGCGACCCGGCCGAGGAACGCAACTGGGTGCCGTCCATGCCGGAATATGACAGGAATGCGCCCAATTCATCCGGATCACCGGCCAGCCATGCCAGGCCCTGAAGGGCGAGAGCCTCGGCCGCGTCCTGTCGCGGTTGCGTGTGTACAATCCCTTGAGGGGACTTGGGTTTTTGCGGCCGGTTAATCACTTGGAAAGCATATCGGGTCTATTAAGATGTATAAATCCCGGTCTTGGCAGGGGGCCAAGGGCCACTCCGGGCGACAGGTCGGGCCGTTTTGAGTTTATTGATAGTTTCCCGTTAGTGTTGCAATGAATTTCCCCTGGAAAGCGGCCGATGAGCAAAACCGTTCTGATCGTCGAAGACAACGAACTGAACATGAAGCTGTTTCATGATCTGCTGGTTGCCCACGGCTATCAGACCCTGCAGACCCGCGACGGCATGGACGCGCTGGCGATTGCCCGCAAGCACAAGCCGGACCTGATACTGATGGATATCCAATTGCCCGAGGTTTCAGGCCTTGAGGTGACCAAGTGGATCAAGGAAGACGACAATTTGCGGACCATCCCTGTCATCGCCGTCACCGCCTTCGCCATGAAGGGCGATGAGGAGAAGATGCGCGATGGCGGTTGCGAGGCCTATATCGCCAAGCCCATCTCGGTCAGCAAGTTCATCGAAACCATCCAGCGTTTTCTGGGCTAGGCCGACATGACAGCCAGGGTCCTGGTCGTCGACGACATCCTTCCCAACGTCAAAGTTCTCGAAGCCAAACTCAGCAGCGAGTATTTCGAGGTTACGACGGCGTCAAACGGTCCCGACTGCCTTGCCCTGGCGGAGAAGGACCCGCCGGACGCCATCCTGCTCGACGTGATGATGCCCGGCATGGACGGCTTCGAGGTTTGCCGCCGCCTTAAGGCCCATGCCGCGCTGGCCCACATTCCCGTCATCATGGTCACGGCCCTCAGCGACCCCTCTGACCGCGTGCAGGGCCTGGCCGCCGGCGCCGATGATTTCCTGACCAAGCCGGTCAACGACATCGCGCTGTTTGCGCGCCTGCGCTCGCTCGTCAGGCTTAAGCTGATGATGGACGAGTTGCGCCTGCGAGAGGCGACCAGCAACACGCTGGGCATGGTCGAACCGGCGAGCCTGCAGATCGCCGGCGATTTCCCGGGCGCTCGTGTGCTGCTCATCGAGGACGACCGGCGCACCGCCGAACGCCTGGCCGCGACGCTGGGCCCCGCTTATGCCGTTTCCGTCCTGACCGATCCGGCCGAGGCGCTGATTACCGCACGGGGTGGGGATTTCGACCTGATCATTGTCAGTCTCGGCATGCAGAACGCCGATGGCCTGCGGCTGTGCGCGCAGTTCCGCTCGACCGATGCGACACGACAGGTACCGCTGCTGCTGCTGCTGGTGGACGAGGGCGACGAGAAGCGCCTGGCCAAAGGCCTCGAAATCGGAGCCACCGATTATGTGATGCGCCCCGTTGACCGCAACGAGTTCCTGGCGCGTACGCGCACGCAGATCCGCCGCAAGCGCTACCAGGACCGGCTGCGGCAGAACTACCACGCCAGCATGGCGCTTGCGGTCACCGACCCGCTGACCGGCCTGTACAACCGGCGGTACATGGGAACCCATTTGTCGAACCTGCTGGCGCGCGACGGCGGCGTACGGCCGACGGCGGCAATGGTTCTCGACATCGACTATTTCAAGTCGATCAACGACACCTATGGCCATCCGATCGGCGACCAGGTGCTGCGTGAGCTGTCGCAACGCATCCAGCGCAACGTGCGCGGCGTCGACCTGGCCTCGCGCTTCGGCGGCGAGGAATTCGTCATCGTCATGCCGGACACCGACATGGCGCCGGCACTGGTCGTGGCGGAGCGTATTCGCAAGGCCATCGGCGAGACCCCGTTTGTCATCGATGCGGCGGTGGGTTCACTGAAGGTCAGCTGTTCCATCGGCGTCGCGGTGCATCGCGGCGTGACCGACTGCGCCGCCATCCTGGCGGAAGCCGACGCCGCCCTGTACCGGGCAAAGGGCGAAGGCCGCGACCGGGTCATTGCCGCCGCTGCGGCCTGATGTTCCGGCGCCTCGATCCCGCAAGTGTCGCGAAGCCCGCCAGCGCCTATGCGCATGGCGTGGAAGTGCCGGCCGGGTGCCGGACGCTGTATCTGTCCGGCCAGGTGCCGGTGCGGCCCGATGGTACCGTTCCCGATGACTTTGCCGGCCAGTACCGGCAGGTGTGGGGGAATATCCGCAATATCCTGGCCGAAGGCGCCATGGCGCTGGAGGACATTATCCGCATGACGACGTTCGTCACCAGCCCGGATTCATCAATCCGGCGCGCGACACCCGCGACGAGATCTTCAAGGGCCTGCGCGTCGCGTCCACCCTGGTGGTCGTGTCAGCGCTGGCCAGCCCGCTGTTCATGGTTGAAGTCGAAGTGACCGCGGCCAAGCAGGCCTGAGCGTGCGCGTCCTCGTCGTCTATTGCCACCCAGTCGAGACCAGTTTCGCGGCCGCCCTGCACGACGAAGCCGTCGCGGCGCTGCGCGCGGCGGGACACGACGTCCAGGACCTGGACCTGTATGCTGAGGGGTTTGATCCGGTGCTGAACCGGCAGGGCCGCATCGACTATCACGACGAGAGCCGCAACCGGCGAAGCATCGAGCGGTATGTCGAGCAGTCGCGCTGGGCCGAGGGGCTGGTCGTCGTCTATCCCACCTGGTGGTACGGCCTGCCGGCCATGCTCAAGGGCTATTTCGACCGTGTTTGGGTGCCGGGCGTCGCGTTCGGGTTTGATGCGCAGGGACACATCACGACGGGGCAGTTGAGCAATATCCGCAAGATCGCCGGCGTCACCACCTCTGGTGCGCCATGGTGGGTGACGGAATTGTACATGGGCAATCCAGGCAAACGCCTGATCAAGCGCGGGTTTCGCAAGCTGTGCGCGCCGGGCTGCGCGTTCGAGTGGTACCAGCACTACGACATCGACCGCTCGACGCCGGCCAGCCGGGCGGCGTTCCTGGCCAAGGTGCGAACAGGCCTGCGCGCGTTCTAGGCGCCGGAATAGAGCGACTTGTGTCCGGTCGCCAGCGTGTCGCGCTGGTACCAGCCGCGCATCTTGCCGGGATTCATCAACCCTTGCGGATCGGTGCGCAGCTTGAAGCCGAGCTGGTCGGCATTGATCACTTTCATACCGCCATCCTCGAGTACATATGTGTGCGGATCGGCGATGAAGACGCCGTTCTCCTCATGGAAGCGGATGATCTCGTACAGGCGTTCGGGCGTCGTGTAGCGCACGATCTGCAGCGCCGAATTGGCTACCTTGCCGCCCCAGCGCACAAACTCGGCATGCATCAGCACCTCTTCGCCAAAATGGGCGACCATCTTCTCGACGAGTTCCAGGTTCCGGCCGGGCGGGAACAAGGCCTGGAGATAGGTGATGCCCTTGTCGACTTTCAGCGCCTGCAAGGTCGTGTGGTTCCAGGAATATTCGTACAGCGGCGTGAGGCCTGCATCAATTTCGGCCTGCGTCTTGTTGTAGGTGATGGTGCCGCCATGCTGGCGAACCAGGCCCTCGAACTTCTCGACGAACGGTTCGGCAATCATGCACAGCACGATATGCTTGCCGTGTGGCAGGTGGTCCTGCAACGGGCGGAACCAATGCGGGATCGGCCAGGCGATGGGCGAGACAAGCTTTTTCAGGATACCGTCGGCCTCGCCCAGCGCCTAGGCAAAGCGCATGGCCGCCATGAAATCGTCGAAGGCGACGATCAGGTCGGACCAGTCGTGGGCGGGACCGAGGGGAAGTTCCAGCTCGGTGATGATGCCGTTGGTGCCATAGGCGTGGTTGGCCTTCTGGATATCGTCGCCGCGCAGTTCGATGATTTCGGGCGGGTCGTTCATGGTGACGATGCGCAGTCCATGAATGCTGCCACGGTCCCGCAACTGGCCGAAAGTGATGGAACCGACGCCGCCGGAGCCACCGGCGACGAAGCCGCCAATGGTCGCGGTGCGCTTGGTCGAAGGATGCATGCGCAATTCCCAGCCCTGCGGCCGCAATTGGGCATCGATGTCTTTCAGACGGGCGCCGGCCTGGACGCGCATGACGCCCTTGCGCACCCACAGGATCTTGTCGAGCGAAGTCGTCTCCAGGATGACGCCGCCAAACAGCGGCATGGCCTGGCCGTAATTGCCGGTGCCGGCGCCGCGGACCGTGAGCGGCACCTTCGCACTGACACAGGCCTGGGCGGTAAGGATGACATCGGCCTCGTTGCGCGGCACGGCGACGAGATCGCCAAACTTGCCGTGCAGCTTTTCCTTCAGGATCGGGCTGTACCAGTAGAAGTCGCGGCTCTTCTGCTTCACCAGCGCCGGCTCGGTGATGACCGGCACGGGCGACAGAGATGTCGCGAAGGCGGCCCAGTCGATCTGGGAGGTATCGGGATCGGTCGTCATGCCGGCAGGGCCAGGTCGTCGAGTTCGCGGAAGGACGGCACTTGCGCCCCGGTCGGCTTGCCGTTGCGGACGACAATACGGCTCGGTTCCGGTCGCGACAGAACTTCCGACCAGCGACGGCCTTCGCAAATAATAAAATCGGCCGGGCCATCAACTTTCAGGCGGCCGATGGCGGGTTGATCCATGACGTCGGCCGGTGTCGAGGTGAAGGCGCGTGGCCAGTCGCCGATGGGCCGATCAAGCTGGCCGATCCGTATGCCTTCGCGCAGCACCTCGATCATGTCCATGTCGCCATAGGCGTAAAACGGATCGCGGGTGTTGTCGCTGGCGATGGCGGTGCGGACGCCATGGGCACGCAGTTCGTGCAGGGCGGTAACGCCGCGCAGGCGTGGGGTGCGGGCAAGGCCGCGGTCCTGCAGGTACAGATTGCACATCGGCAGACCGACCACGCTGACGCCCGCGGCAGCGAGGGCGGTCATGGTGCGCTCCGCCTCCAGTTCCGGCTGGGCCGACAGCGAGCAGCAATGGCCCGCCGTGACACGCCCTTCATAGCCGTGGCGGCGTGTGGCCTCGGCGAGCTGGGCCAGGCCGCGTACCAGCGGGTCGGTGGTCTCATCCATGTGGAGATCGATGTCGAGGTTGCGCTCCCTGGCGAGGGTGAACAGCGTGTCCAGCACATCGTCGATGCTGTCGCGGGTCAGCACGACACCGCCGAGAAGGCCGCCATGGTCGGCAACCAGATTGGCCAGCTCACGTCCGGCATCGGCGTCGCGGTAGAGGTCGACGGGGACGATGCAGGCGGCCTGCAGTTCGACACGGCCGGCCCAGGAATCGCGCAGCGCGGCGAAGGCCGGCCAGGAAATGGCGGCCTGCGGGGCCAGGCTATCGATATGGGTGCGGATCGCTGCGGTGCCATGGGCATAGGCGCAACGCAGGCTGAACTCGAAGCGGCGATGCACGTCCTCGGCGTTCCAGTTCGCCGCACGGTCGGCGCGCACCGACATGAGCGCGCCGTCGTGGGTGCCGTCGGGATTGTCCGCGCGCTCCCAGATATGGCCCTTGTCCAGGTGGGTGTGCAGGTCGGCGAAGCAGGGCAGGACCATAGCGGAGTCCAGGTCCATGCCCAGTTCAGGTCCGGAATGCGGGCGGATGGCGACAATACGGCCATCGGCGACGTCGAAATCGGCGAGTGCCAGTCCATCCTTGTCGGCGGGCAGGTCGATGCCATCGACCAGACATGTCGGCAGCATCGCCCGGCTGACGCGGTAGCGGCTGCCCGGGGGAAATGTCCGAGCCATTCTAATTCTCGCGCTTCATTGCGCTTTCGTGCCAGCGGCGCAGCGCAAGGTGCGTGACCAGGGTGAAGAACGCGAAGATGACGATGCCGGCCAGCGAAATCAGGATCAGAGCCGCGAACATGCGCGGGATGTTGAGGCGGTACCCCGCCTCGAGGATGCGGTAGGCGAGGCCCGATGCCGTGCCCCCGGCGCCGGCGGCGAACTCCGCCACCACCGCGCCGATCAGCGCCAGGCCGCCCGCAATGCGCAGTCCGCCCAGAAAATAGGGCATGGCGGCGGGCAGGCGAAGGAAGCGGAGCGTCTGCCAGCGCGTCGCGCCGTAGAGCTGGAACAGGTTCACCAGATTGTGGTCGGCCGAGTTCAACCCCAGCGTGGTGTTCGAGAGGATGGGAAAGAAGGCGACGATCCAGGCGCAGACGAGCAGCGCGATAGACGTGTCATCGACATAGATCAGGATCAGCGGCGCCACGGCGACGATGGGTGTCACCTGGAGGATGACCGCATAGGGAAACAGGCTGAGCTCGATCAGCTTTGATTGCGCAAACAGCACGGCCAGCACCACGCCCCCCACAATGGCGACCGCCAGTGCCGATACGGTGAGGCGCAGGGTGTTGACCAGGCTGGGGTAGAGGGAGGTCCAGTCGTTGATCAGGGTTTTCCAGATCAGTACCGGGCCCGGCAGGATGTAGGGCGGAATATCTTTCGCCCGCACGACATATTCCCATGCGAACAGCAGCACGGCGCCGATCGCCAGCGGCAAGACAAAGCGCAGGACGCGAAATATCCGGTTCAGCCGCTCTTCGCGGTCTTCCGGCCGTTCGGCGGCACTCATCAGGCGGCCAATGGCGGCGCCGACATCGCATCGGCCAGGGCGGCGGACACGGTGCGGCAATAGTCATTGTAGAGCGCCGAGGTGCGGAAGGCTTCGTCGCGCGGATAGGGTGCGTCGATGCGGATATCGGCGACGACGCGGCCGGGAGGGGCGGCCATGACCACAATGCGGTTCGACAGGTAAACGGATTCATAGACGCTGTGAGTCACGAAGATGACCGTCAGCGCACGTTCGGCCCAGACGTCGAGAACATCATTGTTGAGTTTCAGGCGGGTGATCTCGTCGAGCGCGGCGAACGGTTCGTCCATCAGGAGCAGGCTGGGGCTGGTGGCCAGGGCGCGGGCGATGGAGACCCGCATCTTCATGCCGCCCGACAGGGCGCGCGGATAGGACTTTTCGAAACCGCTCAGGCCGACCTGGGCCAGGACGCCGGTGATGACGGGGCCGGCGTCGCGCCGGCTGACGCCCTTGAGGCGCAGCGGCAGGTACACGTTGTCGAACACGGTGGCCCAGGGCATCAGCGTCGGCTCCTGGAACACGAAGCCGAGCTGGGGCAGGGGCTGGCCCGTGGCATCGTGACTGGCCTGCGGCCAGCCGATGGTGCCGCGGGTGATACCGCCGAGGCCAGCGATCATGCGCAGGACGGTACTCTTGCCACAACCGGAAGGGCCGAGCAGAGAAACAAACTCACCTGCCTGGACGGCGAGGTTCAGTCCGCGAACCGCGGTGGTGCCGTTGGAGAAGACCTTATCGACACCGGAAAGTTCGACGACGGGCCGCATGGCTCGCGGCCTTATTTCATGCCGACCTTCCTGTTCACGAACTGCGTCGTATAGGCGTCCTTGTACGGAAGGTCGGCCTTGTACACGCCGGCCTTGACGGTGAAGTCGAAGAACTCCTTCCATCGCGCGTCGGTCATGGCGCCGACGCCCATGGTCTTGGCGTCGCCGGAATCGACAATGCCGTATTCCTTCATCTTGGCGATGGAATAGGCGATCTGTTCGTCGTCCATGTCAGGATTTTCTTTTTTGATCATCGCATTGGCGCGCGACGGATCACCGTAGAGATAGCTGTACCAGCCTTCGATCGACGCATCGACGAAACGCTGGACCAGGCCCGGATTTTCTTTCGCGAGCTTCATCGACGTCTGGATGGTGGTCGAGTAGCTGGAATAGCCCTGGTCGGCGAGCAGGTGCACGACCGGCTTGAACTTGCCCTGCTTCTCGACGGCCAGCGGCTCGCTGGTAACGTAGCCCTGCTGAATGGCGTTCTTGTCGGCGAGGAAGGGGGCGGGGTTGAAGGTGTAGGGGCGGATCTGGTCGTCGGTGAAGCCGTAGGCAACCTTGAGGAATTGCCAATAGCTGGTGATCGCCGTCTTCGAGATCAGGATCGGCTTGCCCTTCATCGCGGTCAGGCTGTCGTTACCGACGCCAGGATGGGCGATCAGTACCTGCGGGTCCTTCTGGAAGATCGCCGCGACCGTGGTCATCGGCACCTTGCTGTCAATGAAGTTGAGCGATTCAAAAACATTGGCGCCCATGTTGAACTCGATGCGCCCGGCGACCAGCAGCTGCGGATGATTGATCTGCGGCCCGCCCTGACGAACGTCGACGTCGAGGTCGTACTTCTTGTAGATGCCTGTCGCGACGGCCTGGTAGTAGCCGCCATGCTCGGCCTGGGCACGCCAGTTGGTGCCGAATGTCACCTTGTCCGCGGCGAGCGCGACGGGGAGCTGGAGCAATATCAGGGCGAGGGCCGCGGCGGTGCCGCGCAGGATCGGATAGCTCATTTCAGGTGCCTCCTGTCCGCGAGTTCGTATGGGGCGTGGTCGAGAGAACAGCAAGACATATGCCACAGAAGCGTGCATGTCCGGCGCAGGAAAATTCCCTAATGCCCGATTGGTTGCCTAAAAAGCCGGCAATACTAGCGAGGGGCGGTGAATTCGCCAGCAGGCTTGAGGCGATCCAGCGGAAACCGCCCGACTTCGTCGAGCAAGGTCACCATCCGCCGGGCCACGAAGGCCGCGATCCTGGCGCCGCGCTCCGCATCGGCGTCCAGCGCATTGCCACAGGCGCCGGCGGGGTTCAGGTCCTGGATCATCCAGCCGAAGCCGACATTGCCATGGGCGCCCAGCGCCTGGTTGCTGGCGGCCATGTCCTGGGCGGCGGAACGGAAGTCACGCAACTGGTCGCGGCGCACAAGGTCAGGACGGAAGTGCAGCATCAGCGAGGTCTCGACCGAACCGCCATGAATGCCCCATTTGAGCTCGTCGGGCGGGAACAGGCCCTCAGGCTCGCCCAGCTTGTACCAATTGGCCATCACAACAAACATGCCAAGGCGGACGCGGAGGTCGCGGGCGACAATGTCGGCGATCTGGGGCTGACCGCCATGGCTGTTGAAGATGACCAGCTTGCGGATTCCAGCGCGGGCCACGCTCTCGCCGATCTCGGTCCACAGGCGAATCAGCGTTTCGGCAGACAGGGTGAGGGTGCCGGGAAAGCCGGCATGTTCGTTCGACTTGCCAACCGCCTGGAGGGGCAGGACGAGGACCGACGAGTCGGGCGGCATCAGGGGTCTGATCTCGGCCAGCAGGCCGTCGGCGATGGTGGCGTCGACACTGACCGGCAGATGCGGGCCGTGCTGTTCAATGGCGGCCACGGGTAGCAGGGCGATGGCCCGTCCGGCGTCGAGGCCGGCGAAGTCACGGGTTGTGAGGTCTTGCCAGTAACGCATTGATATTGCCCAAGAAAAAGAAAAGGCCGCCCATAAGGCGGCCAATTCTAGCTCACAACGCCCCGAACCGGGGCTAGGCTGAAGCTTACTTGATCTTGGCTTCCTTGAACTCGACGTGCTTGCGCGCGACCGGGTCGTACTTCTTGAAGCTGAGCTTCTCGGTCTTGGTGCGCGGGTTCTTGTTGGTCACGTAGAAGAAGCCGGTATCGGCAGTGCTCAACAGCTTGATCTTCAGGGTGGTCGGCTTGGCCATGGCCAATGCTCCAGTCGAAAATTGAAGGGCGGAAAATAGCGATTCCTGAGGCCACGTCAAGCCTTGCCGGCAGGCCGCAAGATCCCGAACAGCGTGAACAGGCCGGCGGCGGCGGCAAGGGTCCAGGGCAGGCCGTTGGCGCCCAGCAGGTCGATGGCCGCCCCGCCCACTGCCGGGCCCGCCAGGCTGCCGATTCCCCACATGACGCCGAAGGCGGCATTGCCGGCGACCAGGTCCTGGCCGGTGAACAACTGGCCCAGCATGGTCAGGGCCAGGGTGTAGAGGCCGATCAGGGCGCCACCCCACCAGAACAGCAGCGGCCACAGCAACCACGACCCGACCGCAAGCGGCATAAGCGCGGCGCCGGCGGTGCCGACAATCCCGCAGGCGATCAGCAGGGCCCGCCGGTTCACCTTGTCGGACAGCCAGCCGAGCGGCAGTTGCAGGCACAGGCCGCCGGCAATGACCGCCGCGATCAGCGTCGTCGCGTCCATTTCCGACAGGCCATTCGCCAGCGCAAACAGCGGCAGCAGCGCCATGGCGGCGCCGTCAGTCAACGATGACAGGATCGTGGCGGCCATGAGAAGCGGTGCCAGCATGATGAATCGGGATACGGGCCGGTGAGTGTGCCCCGTATCCTCGGGCGGCAGGACGAGGCCCCGGAGCAACAGCGGGATGGCGGCCAGCAGGTTGACGCAAGCTGCCAGCAGGAACGGCCACAACGGATCTATGCCGGTAATGCGCAGGATGGCCGGGCCACACAGGAACCCGAGTGCGACGGCCGTGGTGTAGACGCCGATGATGCGGCCGCGGCTTGAATCATCAACGACCTGGTTGATCCAGCTCTCGCTGACGACGAACAGGCCGCTTATCGCGACACCCATCAGGAAGCGGATCGGAAACCACGCCCAGACATTCGGGAACAACGGCAGGAGGAACAGCGACACGACGTTCAGCGCGATGCAGATCAACACGTAGCGCCGCGCGCCGAACCTGCGCGCCAGAGCCGGGATGAAGAATGAGCCGAGGAAGATGGCGACCGCCGGCGTTGCGGCATTGAGTCCGATCAGGGTCGGGCTGACACCCTGGCGTTCCAGCAGCACCGACAGCAGCGGCAGCGTGAGGCCGAGCGTTGCGCCGAACACGGCGACGCAGCCGATAATGGCCGACAGGGTGAGCAGCCGGCCCTGCACTGGTGGACGTCCCCGGGTCAGTCGGCGTGGCCGCCGAAGCCGTGCATCCGCATGGCCCATTGCAGGCCAACCAGCGAACCCTTGATCTTCGGCAACAGCCACAGCGACAGGAGGATGGTGAGTGGCACCCATAGTGCGACATGGACCCACTCTGCCGGTTGGTAGCGCTGCTCAACGATGAGCATCAGCGGGACGATGATGTGGCCGACCACGACGATGGTGAAGTAGGGCGGCGCGTCGTCGGCGCGCTGGTGGTGCAACTCGGTCGCGCAGACCTTGCAGCGGTCATTGATCTTCAGGAAATGGTGCAGCAGCCTGCCATGTCCACAGGCCGGGCAATGCTTCATCCAGCCGCGCCACATGGCCGGCGCCACCGACCGTTCGGCATTGTCGTCCTCGGGCATTACATCCATCCCCGGCGCTTGAAATACAGGTACGGCACGATGGCGGAAACGACCATCACCCCGATGGCAACCGGATAGGCCCACCAGACATCCAGCTCGGGCATGTGCTTGAAGTTCATGCCCCAAATGCTGGCCAGCAGCGTCGGTGGCATCATCGCAACCGAGGCAACCGAGAAAATCTTGATGATGTTGGTCTGCTTGATGTTGATCAGGCCCAGAGTGGCATCGAGCAGGAAGTTGCCCTTGTGCGCCAGAACGGCCGCATGTTCCTGCAGGTCGTGGACGTCGCGGTTCAGGGTTTTCACCCGCTGGCGGAAATCCTTCGATGCGCGCTGCTCCTGCGTGGCCTGGCCGAGGAAGGTCAGGATGCGCCCCAGTGACAGCAGGCTATCCTGCATGCGCGATGTCAGGTCCTCGCCCCGGCCAAGGCGCAACACGACATCTTCAAGGTCGGTTGCCTCGGCGGAGACGTTGCCCAGCGCGCGGCGCACGCGGAAGATTTCGCGCGAGAGCTCGTCCAGTTTGCCGGCCAGCATTTCCAGCACGTCGGCGGCGCGGTCGATCACGGCGTCGAGCAGGCCGATCAGCACGGCGTCGCCGCTGGGATAGGCATGTGGCACGCGCAACGCCCGGCTGGCGAACGACTTGATCGCGGCAGGCTCGGCAAAGCGCACGGTGACGAGCGCGCGCGGCGTGCGGATAAAGGTAACCGGCGTCGTGGCCGGTTCCGTCGTATTGACGTTGTAAAGGACCGACGCGGTCAGGTAGCTGGCATCGCCTTCGCGGTAGATGCGGCTCGACAGCTCGATCTCCTGCATCTCCTCGCGGGTTGGCGATTCGATGTCGAGGGCGCGCTCGACGGCCAGGGTCTCGTCCGGCGTCGGCTCGAACAGGTCGATCCAGGCCGTGCCTTCGGGCAAGCGGCCGGAGGCCGGAAAGTCGCTCCGGGAAAGGGTGCCATCAAAACTGGCGTAGACAGTGATCATTTATGCCTCCGCCAATGGCAGCGGAACGGGTCGGGCGGGTTTTAGTCCGGATGGGCTTGGGAGGGAAGCACCGAATGTGCGCGTCAGGGTGTCACGGGGGTGGGGGCCGGCAGGGGCCAGCCACGGGCCTGCACGACCTTGCGCAAAACATCGGGATAATCGCTGATCAGGCCATCGACGCCGAGCTCGATCAGGCGCGTCATTGCCGTCGCGTCATTCACGGTCCAGGGGACGATGCGGAGGCCGAGCGCCCTGGCCTCGGCGATATTCGCCTGGTTCAAATCGCCGTGGAATGGCGACCAGACCGCCCCGCCTGCCGCAGCGATGGCCCTGGGCACGGAACCGCCGTACTGGTGAAGGGAAAATCCTGCTGTCCACGGGCTGGCCGCGGGGCTGCTGGCGTTGATCGTGTCTTCCCACGGCTGCTGCGCCGAGAGATAGACGGTCTCGATCTCGGGCGCGACGCGCTGGACAACCTGTAGCGTGCGCCAGTCGAACGACTGGATCATCGTCCGCCGTGCCATGCCGCTGGCGCGCACGACATCGATCAGCGCATGAGCGAAGTCCTCGGGCCCCGGCGTGTCGCGGGGGGCAAGCGGGCTGAGCTTGGTCTCGATGTTAAAGCGCACCTGGTCGTTGCCGGCGCGACGGACAAGTTCGAATAGTTGCGCGAGGGACGGCAGGCGGGTGCCATCCACCGGTTTCTGACGATTGAACTGCTGCGCCGCGGCATCGGCCGGATTGAGTCGTCCGACGTCGTAAAGTTGCAGTTCTGGCCAGGTCAGATCGTGGATCAAGGGGCCGGGGCCGGTGAGATACTTTCCCGTTCCATCGCGCGCGAGCTTGGGGTTGAGAAAGCGGTCGTGGCTGATGACGACGACGCCGTCCCGGGTGACGCCGGTGTCCAGTTCCAGGGTCGTGACGCCGATGCCAAGTGCCGCGGCAAAAGCCGGGAGCGTATTTTCAGGCCACAGGCCCCGGGCGCCGCGATGGCCCTGAATGTCGAAAGCATTGGCCGGACTGGTCATGATCGCGAGCAGTATGGTCAAAAGCAGACGCACTATCTGCGCTTTTTTCCGCCGTATCGCTTCGCCGGGCCGGAACGCCGCGCCCCGCCCGGCGCCTTGCCCCTCGTCTCGTCGAGGTCGCGCACCAGCGACAGCTTCAAGCCACCGGTGACGAGGTCGGCTTCCTCAAGCTTGACCAGCACGCGGTCGCCGAGGCGGAAGGCGCGCCCCCGGTTGCGACCGACAAGGGCGTGGTGCTTTTCGTCGTGGACGTAATAATCGTCGCCAATCGACGCGATGGGGATCAGGCCGTCGGCGCCGGTATCTTCCAGTTCGATAAACAGGCCGAACCGGGTGACGCCGGAAATGCGTCCGGTGAATTCCGCGCCAACGCGGTCGGACATAAAGGCGGCGGTGAAGCGGTTCAGCGCGTCGCGCTCGGCCGTCATGGCGCGGCGCTCGGTCATAGAGATGTGTTCGGCGGTGTCGTCGAAGTGATCGACATCCCAATCGCTGAGGCCATCGTTGCCGAAACGCAGGCCATCGACCAGCGCGCGATGGACCAGCAGGTCGGAATAGCGGCGGATCGGCGAGGTGAAGTGGGCGTAGCGCTTGAGCGCCAGACCGAAATGCCCGCGGTTCTCGCCGGAATAGAGCGCCTGCATCTGGCTACGAAGGACGACCTTGTTCAGGATGTGCTCGTTTGGTTTGCCGTGTCCCTCGGCCAGGATACGGTTGAAATATGACGGTCTTATTGTCTGCCCGCGCGCGAGGCGCAGGCCCATGCTCTCGAGGAACTGTCGCAGGCTTTCGAGTTTGTCGGTCGAGGGCACGTCGTGCACGCGGTACATGCAGGGCCGTTTCACCGCTTCCAGCGTTTCCGCCGCCGCGACGTTGGCCAGGATCATGAACTCCTCGATCAGCTTGTGGGCGTCGAAGCGTTCATAGGGGCGGATACGGGCGATGAAACCATCCTCGCCGATCTCGACCTTGCGCTCGGGCAGATCGAGGCTCAGCGGCTGGCGCCGGTCGCGTGCCGCCGACAGTGCCGCATAGGCGCCGTACAGCGGTTCGATGATGCTCTTGAGCAGTGGCTGCGTCGCCTCGTCGGGCTCCCCGTCATGGGCGTGCTGAACCTGCGAGTAGCTAAGCGCGGCGCGTGAGCGCATCAGGCCGCGCACGAACTGGTGGCGCAGCTTGTTGCCATCTGCGTCCAGCCAGAGGCGGACGGCGAGACAGGCGCGGTCCTGGTCCGCGTGCAGCGAGCATAGGCCGTTCGACAGCGCCACGGGCAGCATCGGCACGACGCGGTCGGGGAAGTAGACCGAATTGCCGCGCTTGCGCGCCTCGTGATCGAGCGGAGAGTTCGGGCGGACATAGGCGGCGACGTCGGCAATGGCGACGATGGCGTGCCAGCCGCCCTTGTTCTTCGGGTCCGGGTCCGGCACTGCCCAGACGGCATCATCGCGGTCGCGGGCATCCTCGGGGTCAATGGTGATCAGCGGGACGTTGCGCAGGTCTTCGCGGCCCTCAAGCTTCGGCGGCGGCGCGACGGCGGCTTCGTCCAGCGCGGCCTGGCTGAAGCGGGTGGGGATGTCGTGGCTGTGGATGGCAATCAGGCTGAGGCTGCGCGGATCGCCCATCTTGCCCAGCCGCTCCTTGACGCGGGCGTGGCGGAGGCCGAGCGACTTGCCGGGCAGGATTTCGGCGAGGACGAACTCGCCGTTTTCGGCGCCGTTGCGTTGCTCGTCGGTGACGATGAATTCGTCGCGCTGCTTGCGGTCGGTTGGCTGGATGCGCCCCTCGGCGCCCGTCCTGGAATAGATGCCGACAATGTCTTCCGGCGCCGCCTTGAGGATGCGGACAAGCCGACCCTCGTAGGTCTTGCCGCCGACGCGACGCACGCGCGCCATGATGCGGTCGCCGATGCCCACATCGCCCAGGTCGCGGCCGCCGGGCACCATGATGATTTTCGGTGGCGGGCCGTCACCGGTCCAGTTCACAGGGCGGGCGATCAGTTCGCCGTCGACATCGGTGTCGGCAATATCGAGGATCGAAACTTCCGGCAGCGTGCCCGCCGGGGCCAGCCGCTTGCCGTGGCCACGATCGACATGGCCTTCGCGTTCCATGCTCCGCAACAGGTCGCGCAGCCACACCTTGTCGGCCGCGCCGATGGCAAAGGCCTTGGCAATCTCGCGCTTGCCGACCTTGCCCGGCTGGCTCTTGATGAAGTCCAGGATCTGCTGCCGCGTGGGGAGCGGCGCCGGGGTGACGGGCTTCTTGCTCACGCCCCGCCGGCAGCGACACGCTTCGGCGCCGCCTTCTTGGGTGCTGGTTTTTTCGGAGCGGCCTTGGGCGCGGCGGCCCTCTTTTTGGCGGCCGTCTTCTTCTTCGCCGCAGGTGCCGGCTTGGCCTTTGCGGTGGCGGCCTTCTTCACCGCGCCGCGACCCTTGCCCTTCGCACCGGCGCGGGCAGCCAGCGCCTCGACGGCGAACTCAATCGTCACCGCCTCGGGCGCCATGTCCTTGGGGAGGGTGGCGTTGACCTTGCCGTGGCGCAGATAATTGCCGTACTTGCCCTCGACGATCTCGATCGGCGCCTGGTCGGCCGGATGCGGGCCGACAGCGCGTAGCACCTTGCCACCCTGGCGCCGCGCCGCGCCGCGGGCAATCTTCTGCGCGATCAGGTCGACCGCACGGTTGAGGCCCACCGTCAGCGGGCTCTCGTCCGCATCGAGGCTGGCATAGGTGTTCTCATGCTTCACATAGGGGCCGAAGCGGCCGAGGCCGGCGAGAATTTCCTGGCCACCTTCCGGATGCAGGCCCACCACGCGCGGCAGGGCCAGCAGGCCCAGCGCCATGGCGAGATCGACGGTGTCGAGCGGCGTGCCCTTGGGCAGTGAGGCGCGCTTGGGCCGCGTCTTCTTTTTCCCTTCGCCCTCGGCCTCGCCCAGCTGGACGTAGGGGCCGTACGGGCCCATGCGCAGCGTGACGGGCAGACCCGAGACTGGATCATCGCCGAGATGCTTCGGGCCATCGGCCGTCAGGACGCCATTGGCATCGTTATCGTTGATCGCGAGCGCCTTGGTGAACTTGCAATCCGGGTAGCGCGAGCAGCCGATGAAGGCACCGTTGCGGCCCAGCTTGATGCCGAGGCGGCCTTCGGTGCAGGCGGGGCAGGTGCGCGCGTCGGTGCCGTCTTCGCGCGGCGGGAAAAAGTGCGGGCCGAGTGCCGCGTCGATGCGGTCGATCACCACGCTGCGCTTGCCGATAACCTCATCGAGCTTGGCAATGGCTTGCTTGACGGAAAGGATTTCCTCGGTCGGGACGGGGTTCAGGCCCTGCAGCGTCGAGAAGGGCAGCCAGAAGTCGCGCAACACTGATTTCCAGTCGATGCGCGCGCCACTGACATCGTCGAGGCGATCTTCGAGGTTGGCGGTGAAGTCGTAGGCGAAGTAGCGCTCGAAGAACTCGGTCAGGAACGTGGTGACGAGGCGGCCCTTGTCTTCCGGAATGAAGCGGCTCTTGTCGAGGCGGACATAGTTGCGGTCCTGCAGCACCGACAGGATCGAGGCATAAGTGGACGGACGGCCGATGCCGAGCTCCTCCAGCTTCTTCACCAGGCTGGCTTCGGAATAGCGCGGCGGCGGTTCGGTGAAATGCTGTTCGGGGCGGACCTGCTCGCGGTTCAGCGACTCGTTCGCCGTAACCTTGGGCAGGCGCGTGCTGTCCTCGTCGTCGGCGCTGCGGTCGTCGGCACCTTCCTCGTAGAGCTTGAGGAAGCCGGGGAACACGATGACCGAACCGGTCGCGCGCAGACCGAGATCGCCGCCATCGTTGGCGATGTCGATGGTGGTGCGCTCGAGGTCGGCGGATTCCATCTGGCTGGCCAGCGCGCGCTTCCAGATCAGCTCGTAGAGCTTGCGCTGCTGCTCGTCCAGGTGACGGGCCATGTCTTCCGGCTTGCGGTCGAAGTCGGTCGGGCGGATCGCCTCGTGCGCCTCCTGGGCGTTCTTCTGCTTGGTCTTGTAGATGCGCGGCACGCCGGGCACGTAGTCCTTGCCGAATTCGGCGCCGATGGTCTTGCGGGCGCCGGCCACGGCCTCGTCGGCGATGGAAACGCCATCGGTACGCATATAGGTGATGAGGCCTACAGTCTCGCCGCCGAGATCGATGCCCTCATAGAGGCGCTGGGCAATTTCCATCGTGCGCTTCGCGCCGAAGCCGAGCTTGCGCGACGCCTCCTGCTGCAGCGTCGAGGTGGTGAATGGCGGAGCGGGGTGGCGCTTGGCCGGCTTGATGCCGACTTCGGACACCTTGAAGCCGCCCTTGTTCAGGCGCGCGGTGATGGCCGCGGCCGAGGCCTGGTCGGGCAGGTCGAACTTGTCGAGCCTGCGGCCATCCACATGGGTCAGGCGGCCAGCGAACGTGCCGCCGGCGGCGGTTTTGAAATCGACTTCGATCGACCAGTACTCCCGCGGCCGGAACGCCTCGATCTCGAGCTCACGCTCGCACACCAGGCGAAGGGCGACGGATTGCACACGACCCGCCGAGCGCGCGCCGGGCAGCTTGCGCCACAACACCGGCGACAGTGTGAAACCGACGAGATAGTCCAGCGCGCGGCGCGCCTGCTGCGCATTGATCAGCGCCATGTCGAGATCGCGCGGATGCTTCATCGCATCGGTCACAGCCGACTTGGTGATCTCGTTGAACACCACGCGTTTGACGTCGATCCCCTTGATGACCTTCTTCTCGGTCAGGGCCTGGAGGACGTGCCAGGAAATCGCCTCGCCCTCGCGGTCGGGGTCGGTGGCGAGATAAAGGGTGGTCGCGCCCTTGAGGGCCCGGGCGATCTCGGCCAGCTGCTTGGCCGACCGCGGATCTGTCTCGTAAAGCATCTCGAAGTCCTGCTCGGGCAGGACCGAGCCGTCTTTCGAGGGCAGGTCGCGAACATGGCCATAGGAGGCAAGCACCCGGAAATCGTCTCCGAGGTACTTATTGATGGTCTTGGCTTTGGCCGGGGATTCGACGACGACGACGTTCATGGGTGGGGTACAGGTTCCATTTTGCGGTATCTAAATACCGCAATCGAGTTCAAGGACTGGAAAATGGTCCAAGAAGGCGTCCGCTGTCAAATTGCCGGATTCTGACGGGTTTCAAGGCCGGGCCGCCTGACAGACCGGAAACTACCATAGCTAGGGGCTAAAACTCGATCAAACCCGCGAAATCTTGTTACCCGGATGACGCGTGATCCGGCCACTCAGTTCCAGCTCCAGAATGGCGACGGCGACGTCAGCAGGCGCAAGTCCAGACTGGCGGACCAGCTCATCCAGTGGCGTCGCCACCGGGCCCAGCAGCTGCTCCAATCCCGTACCGACGTCCCGCGGGGCCGGCGGCGCGGCTTCTGGAAGGGCTTCAAGCTTTGGCCGGGCGATCATGGGCTGGAGAACCGCCAGAATGTCGGCCACGGATTCCGTCAGCGTGGCCCCCTCGCGGATCAGGTTGTTCGGCCCGTTGGCGCGGGGATCGAGTGGCGAACCCGGCACGGCGAAGACCTCGCGGCCCTGGTCGGCGGCGTAGCGCGCCGTGGTAAGAGCCGTTCCGGAAAGTTGTTGAGTCGGAGGAATCAGTTGTGATTCGCTTACGGGCATCCGAATCGGATGTGGGAGATGCCCGATGTGGACGCCCGAACACCGCCGCGCAGCTGACCGGCGCGGCCTGCGTTACCCGAGCGACCTGATCGACGCCGAATGGGCGCTGGTGGAACCGATGATCCGGCCCGCCAGGCGCGGCGGTCGCCGCCGGTCGGTGGATGTACGCGAGGTGCTGAACGCGATCTTCTACGTGCTGTCCACCGGCTGCCAGTGGAACGCGCTGCCGCGCGACCTGCCGCCGAAGAGCACGGTCTACGACTACCTGGACCTTTGGGACTGGGATGGCACGCTGGAGCGCATCCACGATGTGCTGTACGTCGAGACTCGCGAACGCGCCGGGCGGGAGGCCAGCCCGAGCGTGGCGATCATCGACAGCCAGACTGCAAAAGCCGCCTCAAAAGGGGGGCCTCGATCGACCGCCAGGGCTTCGATGCGGGCAAGAAGGTCACGGGCCGCAAGCGCCATATCCTCGTCGATACGCTCGGCCTACTGCTGAACGTCGTCGTGCACCCGGCCGACGTGCAGGACCGCGACGGCGCCTTCGACCTGCTGCGCCAGACCCGCCGCCGCTTCCCCTTCGTCGAGCGCATCTTCGCCGATGGTGGCTATCAGGGGCCGAGAATGGCCAGGACAGTCGCGCGCACCGGAACCTGGCGCGTCGAGATCGTGAAGCGGAGCGACATGCATCGCTTCGTCGTACTGCCGAAACGCTGGATCGTGGAGCGAACGTTCGCGTGGATCAGCCGCAACCGCAGGCTTGCCCGCGACTTCGAACGCCATGCCCGCAAGGTGGCCGCCTTCGTCCGCCTCGCCATGATCCGCATCATGCTCAGGCGCCTCGCAAAGCCAACTCACTCAACGGGAATCTAAACTTTCCGGAACGGCTCT
>CANJGB010000007.1 GCA_947473805.1 Alphaproteobacteria bacterium | reverse complement strand
GCCTTGTAATCCAGCCGCACGGTCTGGGCCTTGATGGTGATGCCGCGCTCGCGCTCGATATCCATGTTGTCGAGCAGCTGCTCGGACATTTCACGCTTTTCCAGCCCGCCGCAGAACTCGATCAGGCGATCGGCCAGCGTCGACTTGCCATGGTCGATATGGGCGACGATGGAGAAATTGCGGATCAGGGACAGGTCGGTCATGCGGCTGACAGTCCGCGCAGGCAGGTCAAATTGCGGGAGTACATGGCCGGGGCTTTTAGAGGATAAAGTGCAGTGCGGCAACGCGGGTCGTCAAAGGGCCCGTCGCCCCCGGGCCAGGCCACAATATATTGTGCGCGCACCGCCCGGCATCCCGCCGCGAAAGCGGAATCCCGGGACCAAGAGCACAAAAAGCGCGGAATTCCGTCGTTCTGCCCGCCATCATCCCGCTCGTTTCCGCTTCTTCCCGCTTAGATTCGACCGGTTTGGCTTAGATTCACCAAGTTTGGCCTAGATTTCGACCGGTTTTCGCTTAATCCCGCCACCACATCTGGTCCGGCGCCCAAGCCGCCGACGCCAGCCGGTAGGCTGCCCTGATATGGGCACGGCCGCGCCCGATTCAAGGTTTCTGTTCCCATATGCGTGCCGTGCCACAACCGGTAAGCCGGCAGGCATGAACGCCCAGACCTTCCAGTCCCGCTGGCACGCCTACTACACCGAGAAGCGGATCATCCACCAGTGGACCCAGGTCCACCTGCTGAAGGACCTGCCGGTGCGCCGCGTGCTGGAGGTCGGGCCCTATCTGGGCCTGGTCACCGCCATGCTGGCCAGCGCCGGATACGAGGTGACGACGTTTGACGTCGACCCCGACAACAGGCGGCTGGGTGCGAAGGACCACCTGGTGGGCGACCTGCGGGCGCTGGACCCGCAGCGCATCGCGGGTTTCGACGCCATCCTGTGCTGCGAGACGCTGGAACACATCCACTGGCCGGACGTCGACGGGGTGCTGCGCGGCTTCAGCGCCTCGGGCGCGCCGATCCTGCTGATGTCGGTGCCGTACGAGGGTTTCCAGTTCGGCGTGAACATCTACGTCAACCGGTTCACGGCGCGGCGGCGCTCGTTCATGCGCAAGTTCCGCTTCCTGAAGAGATTCCGCATCCGCGACGACAAGGATTTCGACGCCCACAAGTGGGAGGTCGGCTATCGCGGGCACAGCCTGGACGATCTGAAGGCGAAGCTGCTGGCCTGCGGCTGGCGGGCGGAGCAGCAGCACTTCACGGCGGACTGCCGCAGCGTGTTCCTGGTGTGCCGGAATACGGCGGGAAAGTAAGAACTGCCCGGCACAAGCCCGGTCGTGACGACTAGGGGGCCAGGCCCCAGACCGCCTGTTCGGTCACGACGTAGTCCACGCGCTTTTCCGCCAGCGCCCGCGCGCACTCGGCCGGCGTGTTGATGATCGGTTCCTCGTGCACGTTGAAGCTGGTGTTGATCAGCACGGGGATGCCGCTGCGCTCGGCATAGGCGACGAGGACATCGTAATAGAGCGGATTCTGGTGCCGCTCGATGACCTGCGGGCGCGCCGTGCCGTCCACATGGACCGTGGCGGGGATGCGCTCGCGCCAGCCGGGGCGGACACCGCAGGTAATGGTCATGAAGCGGGCGGCGTAGGTCTTGACCGGGCCGAGGTCGAATACCGTTTCCGCGTTCTCGGCCGAAACGAACGGCGCGAAAGGCATGAACTCGCTGCGATCGAGCCGGTCGTTGAGCGTCTGGTTGATCGTGGCATCGACCGGCGCGGCCATGATCGAACGGGCGCCCAGGGCGCGCGGGCCATACTCCATGCCCTTGGCATAGATCGCGACGATGCGGCCGGCATGGATGAGGTCAGCGGCGGCGGTGACCGGCGTGTCCGACACCTTGGTGAAGCGGGCGTCACCGGCGAAAGTCGCATCGATGCCGGTTCCGTAGTCGCGGCCGTAATAGAGCGTTTCGAACCGGTAGCGATTGGCGAGCCACGTCTGAAGCCCGTCACGCTCCAAAAGGTATTGCAGCACGCCGCCGGCCGCGAGGCCCTGGTCGCTCATCGCCGGATAGACGAACACCTCGTCCACCGGCAGTTCTTCGGCCAGGCGCTGGTTCAGGCGCACATTGGCGAACACGCCGCCGGACAGGCCGAGGCGGCGCACGCCGGTGCGCGCCAGAAGCTTGCGCACGGACTCAAGGATGAAATCCTCCAGCACCTTCTGCACCGAGGCGGCGACATCTTCGCGCTTCTTGCCCTCGGCCCAGGCGAGGATGAAACGGCGCATGTCGGGATAGGATGCGAAATCGCTGTGGATATGGCCTGCATCGTCGACGCGGAAATGCCGCGCCAAGTCATCGGCGAGGACTGGCTGGCCCAAAGCGGCGAGACCCGTCAGCTTGCCTTCGTGACGGTTGATCTTGAAGCCCAAAGCCTGGGTCGCATAGCCATAGGCGAGGCCCAGACTGTCGATCCGCATCGGCGTAGTGAACGCCTCGTCACCGCCGTACAGCGTTTCCAGCTTGCCGTCGCGGAAGACACGATGGCTGTACTGCACATTGTCGCCACCGCCATCCGCCGTGTAGAGCAGCGCGTCGTTCCAGTCGGTGTGGAACAGACAGGGCAGAGCGTGGGCCAGGTGATGGTTGAAGAAGCGCACCGGAATGCCGGCCGGCAGCCCGAAATCGGCAAGAAAGCGCGGAGCGTCGAACATGGCCTCGGAATCGGTACGGGCATAGCGCACCATCTCCCGCTCCATGGTCTTGTGCTTCTCCTGGCCGATCAGCTTGCGCACCTCGCGCTCGACCAGGCGACCGCCGCTGAGATGCGTGTAGTAGCGTGACGGAAAAGCCGCACGGCCCAGCACCACCGCGCCGACATCCTTGCGGGTCGCGCCAGCGACTGTCAGGCACTCGTCGATGCACTCCACCGGAATGCGCCCGCCATCGATCTTGCGCCGGGTCAAGCGCTCCAGCGCGACGGCGGCAACCAGTTTGTAGCCGTCGTACAGGGCCGCGCAGGCGTCGTGGTACCCGGAATGGATACCGAGGGTGAGCGAGGCCATGCCTAGCCGCGCAACGTCGCGCCGGTGGCCTTGGCCACCGCGGCGATGATCTTCTGGCCCACCGCTTCGATATCCTTGTCGGTGAGCGTCTGCTCCTTCGGCTCCAAGCGAACCGTGATGGCGAGCGACTTCCGCCCCTCGCCCACGCTGGCGCCTTCGAACAGGTCGAACACGGTGACCTTCGCCACAAGCGCCTTGTCGGCGCCACGGGCGGCCTTCACGACCTGGTCGGCAGTCACCGCCTTGTCGGCGATGAAGGCGAAGTCGCGCTCGACAGCAGGCAGATCGTTCACGACCAACGCCGGGCGCGCCTTCGTTGCCTTGGCACGCGGCAGCGGAATCGCGGCGAGATAGACCTCGCAGGCCACGGCAGGGCCCTTGACGTCGAGCGCCGCCAGCACCGCCGGGTGCAGTTCGCCGAACGCGGCGAGGATGGTTTTTGGACCGAGGCGCAGCGTGCCCGACCGGCCCGGATGGTACCAGGACGGCGCACCGTCCATGACCATGACCTGGTCGGCAACGACACCGCAGCCGGCCAAAACTGACATGGCATCGGCGCGCGCCTCGAACACATCGACGGGGAGGGGCTTTTCCGCCCAATGACGCGGGCCTGAATTGCCGCGGCGCACCGCACTGGCAACGACGCACTGGTCCTCGGGACGGTCGCCGGCAAACTGCTGGCCCACCTCGAACAAGGCCACATCGGCCGCACCGCGATCCACATTGCGCCGCACTGCCGCCAGCAGGCCCGGCAACAACGAGGGACGCATGCAGTCCAGATCGGCCGAGATCGGATTGGCAAGCACCAGTTCCGCCTGGCCGCCGCCGAACAGCTGGGCCTCAGCGCGCGGAATGAACGAATAGGTAATCGCCTCCGCATGGCCCTGTACGACGAGCACGCGCTTCGCAATGCGCGCCCGGCGCTGGGCCAGGTTCAACGCAGGCTTGGCAATGGCGTGGGCCGGCGGCAGGGCGACGGCCGGAATGGCATCATAACCCTCTAGGCGCAGCACTTCCTCGACCAGGTCGGGTTCGCCGACGATGTCGGGACGCCAGGACGGCACCTCGGCCGCGATCCTGTCGCCGCTTGAAGTGACCTTGAAGCCGAGGCGCGTCAGCAACTCGACACTGCGTGCCGCCGGCAGATCAAGGCCGCCCAGCGTAAACGGACGGTCGATGCGCATGCTGATGGTGCGGCGCCAGTCCGGCGCGGCGCCGGCGATGACCGGTTCGCTGGGCGTGCCGCCGCACAGCTCGAGCACCATGCGGGTGGCAATCTCGATGCCGGCCCGGACGAAGGCAGGATCGACGCCGCGCTCAAAGCGATAGCGTGCATCCGAATTGATGCCGAGACGGCGACCCGTGGCGGCAACACGCACCGGATCGAACAGGGCCGCCTCGATGAACACATCAGTCGTACCCTCGGTGCAGCCGGACTCCTCGCCGCCCATGATGCCGCCGAGGGCGGACGGACCTGCCGCATCGGCAATGACACAATCATCGGCCGACAAGGTGTAGGTCTTGCCGTCCAGCGCGTGCAGCGTCTCACCCGCCTGGGCGAGACGGGCAGTGAGGCCGTCCTTCACTTTCGCCGCGTCGTAAACGTGCAGCGGGCGACCGAAGGCAATGCTGCTGTAGTTGGTAATATCCACCAGGGTCGAGATCGGCCGCAGGCCCACGGCGCGCAGCTTGCTTTGCAGCCAGTCGGGGCTGGGGCCGTTCTTCACGCCACGCACATGGCGACCGACAAACAGCGGGCAGCCGCTGGGACCTTCGACCGTGACGGTCAACGGGCTTTTGTACGCACCCGGCACCGCCGTCGTGTTCAGCGGCTTCAGCGTGCCGAGGCCGGCGGCGGCAAGATCGCGCGCAATGCCGTATACACCCAGGCAATCACCACGGTTTGGCGTCAGCTTGATCTCGATCACCGGATCGTCGAGACCCAGCAATTGTGCAAACGGCACGTTGAGCGGCGCATCGGCCGGCAGTTCGATAATGCCTTCGTGTGCCGCTGACAGGCCCATTTCACGCTCGGAGACGAGCATGCCGTTCGATTCGACGCCGCGCACGGGCTTGAGGACCAGTTTGAGACCGGTGCCGGGCACCGTGGTGCCGACGGCGGCATACACCGCCTTCATGCCGGTGCGCGCATTCGGCGCGCCGCAGATCACCGTCACTTCGCCGCGGCCGGTATCGACGCGGCAGACGTTCAGGTGGTCGCTGTCGGGGTGCGGCTTCGCCTCGATCACATATGCCGAGGTGAACGGCGCCAGCAGCCCGGAGCGGTCCTCGACGCCCTCGACCTCGAGGCCGATGGCAGTCAGCGTTTCGACGATGCGCGGCAGCGGCGCGTCAGTCTCAAGATGCTCCTTGAGCCAGTTCAGGGTGAACTTCATCGGCTGAGCCCCTGACCGAGCGTCGGCATGTCCAGCGGCATAAAGCCGTAGTGGCGAAGCCAGCGCAGGTCGGCGTCAAAGAAGGCGCGCAGGTCGGGGGCGCCGTATTTCAGCATGGCGATGCGGTCGATGCCCATGCCCCAGGCGAAGCCCTGCCATTCGGTCGGATCGAGTCCGCAATGGCGCAGCACGGCCTCGTTGACCATGCCGCAGCCGAGAATCTCCAGCCAGTCGTCGCCCTCGCCGATCTTGATCTCGCCGCCCTTGCGCGAGCAGCGGATATCGACCTCGGCCGATGGTTCGGTGAAGGGAAAGTAACTGGGCCGGAACCGCATGGTGACGTTTTCGACCTCGAAGAACGCCTTGCAGAACTCGGCCAGCACGCCCTTCAGGTGGCCCATATGCGCCTTGCCGTGGCGGTCGATCACCAGACCTTCGATCTGGTGGAACATCGGCGTATGGGTCATGTCGCTGTCGCAGCGATAGGTGCGTCCGGGCACGACGATGCGGTGCGGCGGGGCCGCGCTCTGCATCGTGCGGATCTGCACCGGCGAGGTATGCGTGCGCAGCAGCAGGCGCGAGCCGTCAGGCTTCTCGGGCAGGTAGAAGGTGTCATGCATCTGCCGCGCCGGATGGTCGTCCGGCATGTTCAGTGCGGTGAAGTTGTGGAAGTCGTCCTCGATATCGGGGCCTTCCGCCACGGTGAAACCCATGGCGGCGAAAATCTCGGTGATCTCGTCGATCACCTGGCTGACCGGATGGATGCGCCCATCGGGACGCGGGCGCACCGGCAGCGTCACGTCGACCCGCTCGGTCGCGAGCCGCGCCTCGAGCGCCGCGCGCTCCAGCTCCGTCTTGCGGGCAGCCAGTGCTTCGGTGACGCGATCCTTGATCACGTTCAGCGCCTGGGCACGCTCCTTGCGCTGGTCGGGCGGCAGCGCGCCCATTTCCTTCATCAGCGCCGTCAGGCGGCCCTTCTTGCCCAGCGCCTCGACGCGCACGGCTTCAAGGGCGTCCAGCGTCGCCGCATTGGCGACGAGGCCAGCAAGGTCATTACCAAGAATGTCGACTTCCGACATCATTCGACTCCAGAGCCGTCAAACAGAAAGGGAGCCGGTTGCCCGACTCCCTCCCGCGACGGTATCGATGAACGGTAGGTGAGCCGGATCAGGCAGCCGGCTTGGCCGAGGCCAGGGCGCCCTGCGCCTGGTCGACCAGAGCCTTGAAGGCCTCAGGCTCACGCACCGCGAGATCGGCGAGAATCTTCCGATCGACCTCGACGCCCGAGAGCTTGAGGCCGTTCATAAATCGGCCGTAAGTCAGGCCGTGCTCGCGGACACCGGCGTTGATGCGCTGGATCCACAGGGCGCGGAAGTTGCGCTTCTTGGCGCGACGGTCGCGATAGGCATACTGAAGGCCCTTCTCGACCTTCTGCATCGCCATGCGGATGGTATTTCCGGCGCGGCCGCGAATACCCTTCGCCGCCTTGAGCACCTTCTTGTGACGGGCATGGGCTGTAACGCCCCGCTTTACACGTGACATGGGATGCTCTCCTTACGCCGGCAGGAAGAATTTGCGGATCTTGCGGGCATCACCCTCGAAGAGGATGGCAGTGCCGCGCTTGTCGCGTACCTGCTTGGTCGTCCGCTTGATCATGCCATGGCGCTTGCCGGACTGTGCGTAGCGCACCTTGCCGGTACCCGTGAGCGAAAAGCGCTTTTTGGCGCCGCTCTTGGTCTTCAACTTGGGCATTTGCTGTCCTCAAAGTAGAGAGTGAGCTTCAGGAGTAGCCTCGGCATGCCCTTGATTCAGGCCGGACCACCCGCAACGAAGCGCGGGTTATAGCGGCAGCCTTCCTGCCTTGCAACACCGGACCAAGGCTATACCGGGATAGGTTCTCGACCCGAGAAAGGGTAAATAAACCCAATCCCATCGTGCCCGTGAAATGGGCAGCCCCCGGAACTCCCCGGTGAGGACCGAGTTTACCGATTGTCTCGGTCAATGACTTCTTGGAGAAACATTATGAGCAGAGTGGGAAACAATGTGGCGGGTGGAGCATTGCTGCTCTCGCTCGGTCTCGCCTTGGCGGCTTGCGGCAGTTCGCAGAACCAGGGTGATCGCGCCTTGGGCGGCGCGGGCGTCGGCGCCGCTGGTGGCGCTGCCATCGGTGCCCTGTTCGGCGGCGTCGGTGCCATTCCCGGCGCCCTGATCGGCGCGGCGGCGGGCGGCGGTACAGGCTACGTCACCAACGAAAAGCAGATCGATTTGGGCGATCCGCTCTGGGATCGGCGGTAGGAGAGACGGATGCGCTACGTACTTCTCTGGCTGCTCGGCGTGCCGATTCCGGTGCTGCTGATCGTCTGGCTGCTTTTCGCTCGCTAGATACATGTCGGCGGCGTCGAGAGGCGCCGCCGATCCATGCCTAAATCAGATTGAATCCAGCCCTAAAAAGCATTGGAAGCGGCGAATTGGCCGCATGACTATCCTCGCCGAACCGTCCACAGGGTCCAAGACCCCGCGCGAGACGGGCATAGGGAGGAAATCATGCGGTCGAAGCTTCTCGGCGCCCTTTTGGCGTCTTCGCTTGCATTCGGGGCCCACGCCCAGGATCTCGCCAACCACACCATCAAGATCGGCGTTCTGACCGACTTCTCGAGCCAATACGCCGCCTTCAGCGGCAAATTTACCTTGGCCGGAGTTCAGATGGCCGCGGAAGACTTCATGAAGGCGCACCCCAACCACAAGGTCGAGGTCGTTTTCGCCGACCACCAGAACAAGCCGGACATTGGATCGACGATCGTGCGCCAGTGGCTGGACCGCGATGGCGTCGACATGATTGCCGACCTGGCCACCAGCGCCGTGGCCCTGGCGGTGATCCCGCTGGCCGCCGACAAGAAGAAGATCGCCATCGTCTCGTCAGGCAATTCCAGCCGCATCACCGAAGAAGATTGCACCCCCTATTCCATCCATTGGACCTACAACACGCGGGTCGTCGCGGTCCCGGGGATCCAGGCGATGGTCAAGCAGGGCGACGACACGTTCTTCTTCATCACCTCCGACAATACCAGCGGCATCTCGCTGGAAACCGATGCGATGGAAGCGGTGAAGGCCGCAGGCGGCAAGGTGGTCGGCAGCGTGCGCCACCCGTTCGGTGCACCGGACTTTTCTTCTTTCGTGCTGCAGGCGCAGGCGTCAAAGGCGAAGGTCCTGATGCTGGCCAATTCAGGTCCGGACGTCGTCAACACGGTGAAGTCGATCAATGAGTTCGGCCTGAAGAAAACGCAGAAGATCTTCGCGCCGACCGCCGGCATCATCGCGCTGAAGGGCATGGGACTGGAACTGGCGCAGGGCCTGTACTACGCGACCGGCTTCTACTGGAACCAGGACGACCCGGACACGCAGGCCTTCTCGAAGCGCTACATCGCGCGCATGGGCCAGCCGCCGGAAAACACCTTCGCCGCCGACTATTCGTCGACCATGCACTACCTCAATGCCGTCGAGGCCGTGGGCAGCATGGACGGCGACAAGATCATGGCCAAGATGCGCGCCACGCCGATCCGCGACATGTTTACCAAGTCGGGCAAGCTGCGCGAGGACGGCCGCCTAGTCTACGACTACTACCTGTGGCAGGTGAAGAGCCCGTCGGAAACCAAGGACGAATGGGATTCGCTGAAGCGGATCAGCCCGGCAATTCCGGGCGACATCGCCTACGGCCCGCCCAGCACCAAGTGCAAGCTGATCAAGGGCTGACCTGAAAACGAAACACCCCGGCACGAGGCCGGGGTGTTTGAAATCCCGCCGCCCGATGATTTCGGGCGGCGTTTTTCTGTCGGTTACTTCGGGCTGATGACCATGGTCATCTGGCGGCCTTCCATCTTCGGCCACTGTTCGACCTTGGCGACCGCATCGAGATCTGACTTCACCCGCTCTAGCACCTTCATGCCAAGCTCCTGGTGCGCCATTTCGCGACCCCGGAAGCGCAGGGTGACCTTCACCTTGTCGCCATCATCGATGAAGCCGCGCATGGCCCGCATCTTGATGTCGTAGTCGTGGCTGTCGATGCCCGGGCGGAGCTTGATCTCCTTGACCTCGATCACCTTCTGCTTCTTGCGCGCCTCGTTGGCCTTCTTCTGCGCCTCGTACTTGTACTTGCCGAAGTCGAGGATCTTGCAGACCGGCGGGCTCACGTTGGGCGAGATTTCCACCAGATCGAGGCCAGCGTCCTGGGCCATGATAATGGCCTCGCGCGTGCCGACGACGCCACGGTTCTCGCCGCGTTCGTCGATCAGCCGGACCTGGGGAATGTTGATCTGTTCGTTGATTCGCGGCCCCTCGCGGACGGGGGCGGCATTTTGCGGTGGGCGGGCTATGTAGGCATTCCTTCTATGCGCGGAGAGTGGAAAGCCGGCTCTGCCCGAAACTCATTCGCCATCCACCGCCGCTGTTGTGCAGAATGAAAGGCACCGGACCTTACGCCCGGCCTCCCCTCAATCTCCCCAATTTAGCCCACCTCCGGCCCAAAGCAAGGGGAGTCGCGGGCGGCCCTAGGCCGGCACGCTGGCTTTCTCGCCCAATTTCGCCACGGCATCGGCCAGGGACAGGCTCTCCTGCGGCTCTCCGCCCAGCCAGCGCAGCGCAACAGCCTTCTGCTCGGCCTCCTTGCGGCCCAAAACCACGAGGACCGGCACCTTGGCCAGCGAGTGCTCGCGGACCTTGTAGTTGATCTTCTCGTTGCGCAGGTCGATCTCGGCCTTAATGCCGGCCTTGCGCAGTTCGGCCAGAACTTCGTGCGCGTAACCGTCCGCGTCGGACGTGATGGTGGCGACCACCGCCTGGACCGGGGCCAGCCAGAACGGGAACTTGCCGGCATAGTTCTCGATCAGGATGCCAATAAAACGCTCGAAACTGCCGAAAATGGCCCGGTGCAGCATGACGGGGCGGTGCTTTGCGCCATCCTCGCCGACATAATTGGCGTCCAGCCGCTCGGGCAGAACGAAATCGACCTGCAGCGTGCCGCACTGCCAGTCGCGGCCGATGGCGTCACGCAGGACGAATTCCAGCTTCGGCCCGTAGAACGCACCCTCGCCGGGATTGATGCTGTACTCGATGCCGGCCACCTTGCAGGCATCGGCCAGCGCACCCTCCATGCGGTCCCACAGCGCGTCGTCGCCGGCGCGCTTCTCCGGGCGCGTCGAGAACTTGACCCGGACGTCCTGGAAACCAAGGTCGCGGTAGATGCCCATGAGCAAGCCGGCAAACCTCACCGTCTCATCGGTGATCTGTTCCGGCGTGCAGAAGATGTGCGCGTCGTCCTGCGTGAAGGCGCGCACGCGCATGATGCCGTGCAGCGCACCACCCGGCTCGTGCCGGTGACACGAGCCGAACTCGGCCATGCGCAGCGGCAGGTCGCGATACGACTTCAGGCCCTGGTTGAAAATCTGCACATGGCAGGGGCAGTTCATCGGCTTCAGCGCGAACACACGTTCGGCCGGGTCGGCGATGAAGTCCTTCAGGCCCTGCTCGTTCTCGGAGATGTACATGTTCTCGCGGAACTTCTCCCAGTGGCCGGACGCCTCCCACAGCTTGCGGTCGACAAGCTGCGGCGTCTTCACCTCGACATAGCCATCGTGTTCCAGCCGGCGGCGCATGAAGGCCTCGAGCGACCGCCACAACTGCCAGCCCTTGGGATGCCAGAACACCATGCCTGCCGCTTCGTCCTGCTGATGGAACAGGTCCATCTCGCGGCCCAGGCGGCGGTGGTCGCGCTTCTCCGCCTCTTCCAGCATGCGGAGATAATCGTCGAGTTCCTTCTGGTTGCGCCACACCGTGCCGTAGACCCGCTGCAGCTGGCGGTTCGCCGCATCGCCGCGCCAATAGGCACCCGATACACGCATCAGCTTGAACGCCGTGCCCAGCTTGGCCGTCGATGGCAGGTGCGGGCCGACGCAGAGGTCCAGCCACTTCGCGCCCTGCCGGTAGATCGAGATGTCCTCATCCTTCGGGATCTCGCCAATCCACTCGGCCTTGTACGTCTCGCCGATCGACTTGAAATAGGAGATCGCCTGGTCGCGGTCCCAGACCTCGCGCTCGATCTTCTCGTCGCGGCCTACGATCTCCTTCATCTTCGCCTCGATTTTCGCGAGGTCGTCGGGCGTGAAGGGCTCGTCGCGCACGAAGTCGTAGTAGAAGCCGTTCTCGATGGACGGGCCAAACGTGATCTGCGTACCCGGATACAGTTCCTGCACTGCCTCGGCCATAACGTGCGCGGCGTCATGGCGCAGCAGTTCCAGCACCTCGGGCCCCTCGTCCTTCAGCGTAACGATGGCGATTTTCGCATCGCGGCTCAGCGGCGTGGCCAGATCCTTCAACTCGCCATCGACGCGGAGCGCCAAGGCCGCCTTGGCCAGGCCGGGCCCGATATCGGCCGCCAGCTTCGCCCCGGTAACCGGCCCGTCATAGCTGCGCACGCTGCCATCGGGCAGAGTCAAACGGACGGGATTCTGGGCGGCTACGTTCATGACTCGCTCCTGAAAACTTCCAGACCGGCCGGAAGCCAGTCCTGATTAAACGACATTGGGGGATTTGTGAATCAGGGCTGCCGCGCAGGGCAGCGGGCGCGCGCGTCCCGGCAGGGGACGCGTCAGGCGGTAGTTCGGGCGCGGAACAGGGCGTCGGACATGGGCCGCACCCTAATTTGACAAGGTCATATCGTCAATCCCGCGGGACCAGCTGTGTGCTACAGTTTCAGGGCTACAGTTGCGAGGTACCATGTCTCAGCATCGCCCAGCCGCCGCTGCCGTCGCCCTTGGCTTCCGATGGGCCGAATTGTGGACCGATAGCGCCGTCACCATCGCCGCCAGGACCATGATGATGGTGAGCGCCAGTCCCGCCCGCTTCCAGGCGGAGGCCGGTCGCATGGTCAGTGAAAAGCTCGAGGCTTTCACCCTGGCCGCCGTCGCCTCCAGTGAGGCCGCTGGCCGAATCGACCGGGTTGGCACCGACTTCCCGGTGTCGATCATGGAAGCCTGGCTAGCCCCAGTTCACCGCACCGCGCGGGCGAACGCCAAGCGGCTGATTCGCAAGTAAGACTCGTCTCGCGGTCCTGCCGCACCGCAGCATCAGCCAAGTGTTGCGCGGCCCTTAGGCTTACGGCAATCTGCCCCTGACTTTGTTATCAATCCGGCCCGGTATAAGGGCTGACGGGAGGAAACTGCGTCCGCCGGTCCATCTGGGTCGGCCAGGCGAAGCATTCTTTCCGTCCCGCACTAGGGACGTCCAGGTTGCAAACCACCGACATCACGAACCCTGAGTATTTTCACAAGGTTGTCGATTGCCAATGGGCCTGCCCGGCCCATACGCCCGTGCCGGAATATATCCGCCTGATCGCGGCGGGCCGGTACAGCGACGCCTACATGATCAACTGGAAGTCCAATGTGTTCCCCGGCGTGCTGGGCCGCACCTGCGACCGTCCGTGCGAGCCGGCCTGCCGGCGCGGCCGTGTGGAGGAGGAGAACCAGGCGAAGCCCGAGCCGGTCGCGATCTGCCGCCTGAAGCGAGTCGCCGCCGACTACAAGGACAAGGACGACATCAACGGGCGGATGCCGGCCATCCCGACCCAGAAGAACGGCAAGCGCGTCGCCCTTGTCGGCGCCGGCCCCGCCGCACTGACGGTGGCCCGCGACCTGATGCCGCTCGGCTACAGCGTCACCATCTATGATGGCGAGTCGCGTGCCGGCGGTTTCATTCGCAGCCAGATTCCGAAGTTCCGCCTGCCGGAAAGCGTCATCGACGAGGAAACCGGCTACATCCTCGACATGGGCGTGGAAACCCGCTTCGGCCAGCGCGTAGACAGCCTGAAGGCCCTGCTGGCTGACGACTACGATGCCGTGTTCATCGGTTGTGGCGCGCCGCGCGGCCGTGACCTCGACGTGCCGGGCCGGCAGGAGGCCGCCGCCAACATCCATATCGGCATCGACTGGCTGGCCAGCGTGTCGTTCGGCCACATCACCCATGTGGGCAAGCGCGTCATCGTGCTGGGCGGCGGCAATACCGCCATGGATTGCTGCCGCTCGTCGCGCCGTCTTGGCGGCGAAGAGGTCAAGGTCGTGGTTCGCTCGGGCTTTGACGAGATGAAGGCCTCACCATGGGAAAAGGAAGATGCCATCCACGAGGGCATTCCGATCCTGAACTATCACGTGCCCAAGGCATTCGTGCACGAGAACGGCAAGCTGGTCGGCATGACGTTCGACAAGGTGAAGCCTGAACTTGACGGCCACGGCCGCCGCAGCCTGGTCCCGACGGGCGAACCGGAAGTGTTCATCCCCTGCGACGACGTGCTGGTCGCCATCGGCCAGGAGAACTCGTTCCCCTGGATCGAGCGCGACGTAGGCGTCGAGTTCGGCAAGGACGGCCTGCCGGTGCTGAACGCTGCGACGTTCCAGTCGACCAACAAGAAGGTGTTCTTCGGTGGCGACGCCGCCTTCGGTCCCAAGAACATCATCTGGGCGGTTGCCCACGGCCACGATGCCGCGATTTCGATCCACAAGATGCTGAGCGGCGAGGACGTGACGGACCGTCCGCCGCCTCTGGTCAACCTCATCAGCCAGAAGATGGGCATCCACGAGTGGAGCTACGATAACCAGATCGAGAACGACAAGCGCTACCGCGTGCCGCTGCGCGGCCTCGATACGGCGCTGGCCGACATCAAGGTCGAGGTTGAACTGGGCTTCGACCAGAAGCTCGGCTTCCAGGAAGCGCAGCGCTGCCTGAACTGCGACGTGCAGACGGTGTTCGAATCGCGTCTTTGTATCGAATGCGACGCGTGCGTCGATATCTGCCCGATGGATTGCATCACCTTCACGCCCGACGGCGAGGAGGCGGACATCCGCACGCGGTTGAGCGCGCCGGCCATGAACCTGGGCCAGGCGCTGTATGTGGCCGACGGGCTGAAAACCGGCCGGGCCATGATCAAGGACGAGGACGTCTGCCTGCATTGCGGCCTGTGCGCCGAACGCTGCCCCACCGGTGCGTGGGACATGCAGAAGTCCTACATCGAAATGTCGCACGCGGGGTCTGCATGTCGCAGTCGGTAGAGCGGATCAACGATTTCGTCGTCAAGTTCGCCAACGTCAACGGGTCGGGCTCCGCCTCGGCCAACCAGCTGTTCGCGAAGTCGATCCTGCGCATGGGCGTACCGGTCGCGCCGCGCAACATCTTCCCGTCGAACATCCAGGGCCTGCCGACCTGGTACGAGATTCGCGTCTCGGAAAAGGGCTACCTCGGCGCCCATGGCGGCGTCGACCTGATGGTGGCGATGAACCCGCAGACCTGGGACCAGGACGTGAAGTCCATCGATGCGGGCGGCTACCTGTTCTACGATTCGACCAAGCCCATCGCGAAGTCGAAGTTCCGCGAGGACATCACCGTCATCGGCGTGCCGCTGACCGAGATGTGCAACAAGGAATATTCCGACCCGCGGCAGCGCCAGCTGTTCAAGAACATCATCTATGTCGGCGCGCTTTCGGCGCTGCTCGACATCGAGCCGAAGGTCATCGAGGACCTGCTGGCAGAACAGTTCAAGGGCAAGGACAAGCTGATCGCGCCGAACATCCACGCCCTGTACATGGGCCGGGACTACGCACTGAAGAACCTGCAATGCCCGCTGAACCTGCGCATCCGCCGCGCCGACGCGGTGGGCGACCGCATTTCCATCGAAGGCAATGCGGCCTCCGCACTCGGCGCCGTGTACGGTGGCGCGACCGTCTGCGCGTGGTACCCGATCACCCCTTCGTCCTCACTGGCCGAGGGCTTCCAGAAATACTGTTCGAAGTTCCGCGTCGACCCCGAGACCAAGGAGAACCGCTTCGCCATCGTGCAGGCCGAGGACGAGATCGCGTCCATCGGCATGGTGATCGGCGCGGCGTGGAACGGCGCGCGCTCATTCACCGCGACGTCGGGCCCCGGCATCTCGCTGATGCAGGAGTTCCTTGGCCTCGCCTATTTCGCCGAAATCCCGGCGGTGATCTTCGACGTGCAGCGCGGCGGCCCTTCGACCGGCATGCCGACGCGCACGCAGCAGTCTGATCTGCTGCTCTGCGCCTATGCCAGCCACGGCGACACCAAGCATGTCTTGCTGTTTCCCGAAGACCCGGCCGAGTGTTTCGAATTTGGCGCCACCGCGTTCGACCTGGCCGACCGGCTGCAGACGCCGATCTTTGTGCTGCTCGACCTCGACATCGGCATGAACGAGCGCCTGTGCGCCCCCCTGAAGTGGGACGATTCGCGTCGCTTCGACCGCGGCAAGGTAATGACCGCCGAGGAACTGGAAGCCGGCAAGGATTTCGGCCGCTATCTGGACGTGGACGGCGACGGCATTCCGTACCGCACCTATCCCGGCACGCACCCCAAGCGTGGCGCGTTCTTCACCCGCGGCACCAGCCGCGACCGCTATGCCCGCTACACCGAGGATGCCGACGCCTACCGCGACAACATGGAACGCCTGCTGCGCAAGTACGACACCGCGCGGCACATCGTGCCCAAGGCGATTGCCCGCCCGTCCAAGGTGCCAACCAAGCAGGGCGCAATCTTCTTCGGCAGCAGCAGCGCCGCCATGCACGAGGCGGTCGACCGCATGGAGGAAGCAGGCATTCATCTGGACACCCTGCGCGTTCGCAGCTTCCCGTTTGGCGACGAGGTCATCGACTTCATCGCCAGCCACGAGAAGGTCTTCGTCGTCGAGCAGAACCGCGACGCCCAGCTGCGCACCTTGCTGGTGAATGAACTTGAGATCGACCCGGCGAAGCTGGTGCCCATCCTGCACTTCGACGGCACGCCGATCACCGCCCGCATCATTTCAGGCGCCATCAGCGCCAAGGTGAAGCCGGCGCGCCTCAAGGAGGCCGTGTAATGACCTTTCTAGCCAAGCCGAAACTCCACCATCCTGCCCTGAAGCCGAACGAACTGGGCTATACCCGGCGCGACTATGAAGGTTCGATCTCGACATTGTGCGCCGGCTGCGGCCATGACTCGATTTCGGCGGCGATCATCCAGGCCGTCTACCAGATGAACCTGCCGCCGCACCGCATCGCCAAGCTGTCGGGCATCGGCTGCTCGTCGAAGACGCCGACCTACTTCCTGGGTAACAGCCACGGCTTCAACTCAGTGCACGGCCGCATGCCGTCGGTGCTGACCGGCGCCAACCTGGCCAACCGAGACCTGATCTATCTCGGCGTCTCGGGCGATGGCGATTCCGCCTCGATCGGCCTGGGTCAGTTCGCCCATGCCATCCGCCGCGGCGTCAACATGACCTATATCGTCGAGAACAATGGCGTGTACGGCCTGACCAAGGGCCAGTTCTCGGCCACCGCCGACCGCGGCTCGAAGAGCAAGAAGGGCGCGATCAACGCCGACGAGAGCATCGACATGGTGGCGCTGGCCCTGCAACTGGGCGCGACCTTCGTGGCGCGCAGCTTCTCGGGCGACAAGACCCAGCTGGTGCCGCTGATCGAGGCGGCGCTGAACCACCAGGGTGCGGCGTTCATCGACGTCATCTCGCCCTGCGTCGCATTCAACAATCACACTGGCTCGACCAAGGCGTTCGACTATGTGCGCGAGCACAACGAGGCGGTCAACTACATGGACGTGATCACGCCGCGCGCGCCGATCACCGTCGAATACGCGCAAGGTGCGGTCGAGGACGTAACCCAGCACGACGGCACCAAGCTGCGCCTGCGCAAGCTGGCCGCCACGTACGATGTGCACGACCGCAATGGCGCGATGGCGTACCTGCAGACTCGCAAGGCCGCGGGCGAGATCGTCACCGGCCTGCTGTTCGTCGACCCCGAGGCCGAGGACCTGCACGTCAGCCTGAACACGGCGAAGACGCCGCTGAAGGACTTCAACGATCCTCACCTGTGCCCGGGCAGCCAGGCGCTGGACAAGCTGAACGCGTCCTTGCGCTAGACATGTTCCGGCACGTCGTTCTGCTGAAGTGGAAGCCGGGCACCACGCCCACCGATGTCGCGCGGTTCACTGCGGGGCTGGCGGCGCTGCCGCCGCAGATTCCGCAGATCAGGGCCTATTCATTCGGCGCCGACCTCGGCATCAACCAGGGCACCGCGGACTACGCCCTGGTGGCCGACTTCGCCAGTGTCGAAGACTATAAGACCTACTCCAAGCACCCGGCGCACCTCGCCTTCCTGCGCGAGGTCTCGGCGCCCATGCTCGACTCCTACCAGTCGGTGCAGTTCGAACTAAAATAAGCGCGGCGCCCTCACCCTTCGACAAGCTCAGGATGAGGACGACTTAATGACCCTCCATTAGCCTCATGCCGAGCCCGTCGAAGCGTGAGGCGGGCCAGCTATTTCAGCAGCGGCGCGAGCTTGGTCAGCACCATCTCGATGTGCTTCATGCACATCTTCTCGGGCATGCCGGCGATCGATGCCCACATGTGGATGTGCTTTACCGGCGCATCGCCGACATAGGCCTTGATGCGCTTCGCCGCCTCTTCCGGGCCGGCCAGCAGGAACGCTGCCATGCCGTCGGTGGCGCTGGCATTGCGGAATTTCTCGACATCGGCCGGCGGCGGCGGAGGATTGCCGGTGCCCTCCACGCCGTAGCGCTTGTAGGTGTCGGTCTGATAGGCGAGGTGCTTCTTGATGACCTGCCAGTCGGCGTCAGGATCGTCGGTGACCCAGCCCTGGATCAACCCACCCATATGGCCGATGGCCGGGTCGTGGCCACCCTCAACCAGGCCCTCGCGGTACGGCTCCCACAATGCGCCATTGGGGCACAGCAGGCGCTCACCCATGCGGCCGGCGCGCTTGGCACCCTTGGCGGTCTGGTAGCCCATCCACAGCGGCAGGCGCGCCTGTACCGGCTGCGGCGTGACCTTCTTCTCGGCCCAGATCTGGCGCAGCTCCTTGGCGCGCAGGTCATTGGTCTTGAAGCGGTTGGCGAAGTCGGCGTTGAACAGGTCGTATTCCGGCACGCGGTAGCCGGCGCCGAGGCCGATTTCCAGCCGGCCACCGCTGATGATATCGACAATGGCGGCCTCTTCCGCGATCTGCGGCGCCAGACGCAGGGCCGGCAGCAGAATGGCGGTGCCGAGCCGGATGCGCTTGGTGCGCGCGGCGGCGGCGGCGAGGAAGGTCAGCGGCTGCGGCAGGTAGCCGTCCTCGAACATGTGGTGCTCGGTGACCCAGATCGAGTGGCCGCCCAACCGCTCGACTTCCTGGATCATCTCCAGCGTGAAGCCGTAGAGCCGCGTGTCTTCCACGCGCCAGGCCGGCGGGTTGCGCAGATCGAAGAAGAGTCCGACTTCCATAATCACTTCCTCCGGGGAATTTCGACACGCGGGCCCACCGCGCTGAAGACCGACTGCAGCGCCGGGCGCTGCATCGCGTCAGTCATTGTCATGCCTTTCGCCGCACTGGCCAGCGCACTAAGCGTACCGTCAAGATCGTCGGTCTCGATATCATAGACTACGGCATAGGCGTATTTCTGCTGCTCGGGCCGCGGCTGCGGGTTCGACAGGCGGAAGCGTTGCGCCGCCACGAAGCCGGGCACGTTCAGAATGTCGGGAATGTGCTGCTGGTCGTACCAGCGATTGAACTCGTCCTCGCGGCCCACGGCCGGATTGCTGAAGACCAACATCGTATGTGTCGGCATGCTTTTTCCTCCCGCCCTATAACCCGACCGCCTTGGCCACCTCCGCGACCGGCAGCACCGCCAAGGGATGCCGCCGCAGGACGGTGACGCCGCTGCCGCGCGGCGCGCAAAGGGCCGGGTCGGACGCATGCGAGAATAGCACCACCGCGCGGCAGCCGGCCGCGGCAATCAGGTGCATCGGCCCGGTGTCGTTGCCCACCGCGAAGCTTGCGCGACGCGCCAGGTCGGCCATGTCGCCGAAACTGGTCTGGCCGGCGAGATCGACGGCGCCGCTCTTTGCCCTGATGTCCGCCGTCAACGCCGCTTCCGCCCCGGCGCCCAGCAAGACAGGCGTCAGGCCGCGCCCGGCAATGAGACGGGCCAGCGCCACAAAGGATTCCGCCGGCCAACGTTTCTCCGGCCGGTGCGCCGATCCGCCGGGCACCAGCAGCGCAAATGGCGACGTGAGCCCAATGCCGCGGTCGCCACCACTCAGCCACGACACGTCCGGCCCCGGCACCATGTCCAGGCCGGCCATTTCCAGCTGCTCGCGCTGGCGATCCAGCGTGTGCATGTGGTCGCGGTCGCGGTTCGCGTGCGAGTGCGACGCACCGTGCGCAATGCCCGACCATTCCGGCTTTGGTCGCGGCAGCAGATGGTAATAGAGACTGGAGCGATCCGACGTCTGCAGGTCGTAGACCCGAGCGAAGCGTCCCCCGCGCAAGCGGCGCGCCAGATCGAACAGCGCGCGCGGCCGCAGCAGGCCGGGACGGCTGTCGACCCAAACCTCGTCGAACCAGCCGCTCTGCCGCGCCATTTCGGCAAACGGCGCCGTGGTCAGCAGGACCAGGTGGGCGCCGAGATGGCGGGCGCGGATGGCCTTGAACGGCCCGGTCGCCAGAATGAAATCGCCGAACGCACCGTGCTTGATGACGAGAATGTTCTCGGCGCCGCTCATAGGCCCAGCAGGTCGGCATAGACGGCGAGCGTGGCATCGCACATGCGCTCGACCGTGAAGTTCTCGACGATATGGGCGCGTGCGGTTGCGGCCAGTTCGGCGCGCCCGGCGGCATCGATGGACAGCGCGGTTTCCAGTGCGTCGGCCAGGGCAGCGGAATCACCCGGGGGCACCAGCCAGCCGGTCCGGCCCTGCAGCACGGTCTCGGTTGCCGCGCCATGATCGGTCGCGATGATCGGCCGGCCCATCGCCTGGGCCTCGGCGGCGATGCGGCCAAAGGCCTCCGGATCGGTCGAGGCGGACACCACCACGTCGGCCAGCATGTAGGCCGCCGCCATGTCCCGGCAATGGCCCACCAGGCGGACAACACCATCCAGCCCCTGCCGGCGGATCGCCGCATCCAGTTCGGCGCGATAGCTTTCACGGCCCTGGTCGTCGCCGACCAGCAGGCAGACCAGTGCCTCGCGCCCGCGCTCGACCACGATGCGCGCCACGGCATCGATCAGCACGCGCTGGCCCTTCCAGCGGGTCAGCCGGCCCGGCAGCATGACCACCGGCACGCCGTCGGGCAGATGCCATTCGGTGCTGAGCCGCACCATGCGGTCCGCGGAGACGGTGGCCGGGTCCATGCGCTGCACATCGACACCGCGCGGGATGGGCACAATGCGCGATGCGTCGGCGCGGTAGACATGCAGCACGTGCTGCGCGGTGAAATGCGAATTGGCGATGACACGGTCGCCCTTCGCCATGATCGAGTTGTACCAGTGTTTCAGCGGATTGCCCGCGTTGTAGGTCCCGTGGAACGTGGTGACGAACGGCAGGTTGGCGCGACGCGCGGCGGTGCGCGCGCTCCACGCCGGCGCGCGGCTGCGTGCGTGCACCAGGTCGATGCGTTCGTCGCGGATGATCTTCAGCAGCGCGCCGACATTGCGGCGCATGACCCACGGGTTTTTCGAATGGACCGGCAGGACGATATGCTTGGCGCCAACGCGCTCAAGCTCGCGCACCATCGGGCCGCCGCGCGAGACGACCACGGCCCGCCAACCGGCCGCGACCAGGGCCTTGGCCACATCCACCGCCGAGCGCTCGACGCCACCGGTTTCCAGCGCCGGCAGCACCTGGAGCACGGCTGGCGTCCGCGATGCATCGACGGCAGCGCCGCTTCCTGCTATGGGCCTTTGGTCGGCGGACATGACGCGGAGGAACCGCCTTGGTTGTACAAACAGACGCGCCGCCGGAGCGACTGAATCGCCCCGGTGGACAGGCCATCGCCTATCATGCCCTGCCCGGCAAGTCACCGGTGGTGGTGTTTTGCACGGGCTTCCGGTCGGACATGACCGGGACCAAGGCGGTGGCTTTGGCGCAGTCCTGCGCGGCCGCCGGGCGGTCATACCTCCGCTTCGACTATTTCGGCCACGGCCAGTCCAGCGGCGACTTCGTCGAGGGCACGATCGGCACCTGGGCGGCGGATGCGCTGACCGTCATCGACGAACTGACCGCCGGGCCGCTGGTGCTTGTCGGCTCGTCCATGGGTGGCTGGATCGCCCTGCTGGCGGCGCTGGCCCGCCCCGACCGGATCAAGGGCCTGGTGCTGATCGCCCCGGCGCCCGACTTCACGCAAGGATTCTGGAGCCGTCTGAATGCCACGGCGCAGGAGCATCTGCGGCGCGCCGGCCGGGTAGACATTCCGTCTGAATACGGCGACCCAACACCGATCACGCTGAAGCTGATCGACGAGGGGCGCAACCACCTGCTGCTGCACCAGCCCATCCCGTTCAAGGGTCCGGTGCGCATCCTGCAGGGCCTGCAGGACCCCGACGTTCCGTGGAACCATGCGGTCAAGGTCATGGAGCAGTTGCAGGGCGCCGACGTGCGCCTGACCCTGTTCAAGACCGGCGACCATCGCCTGTCAAAACCTGCCGAGATCGCGGCGCTGGAAATGGCCGTGGAAGAAGTCTGCGCCCTGGTCGGCGGCGTGGCGCCGGATGGCATGGACGATGGCGGCTGAGTTCAGCGGCCGATGATGGCCTGCAATCCCTCACGATAGGTCGGATAGTCGAAGCGGACTCCCAGCTCAGACTTGATACGGTCGTTGCGCACCCGCTTGTGGTCGGCCCAGAAGCTCAACGCCATCGGCGACATGTTCGCTTCCTCGAGCGGCACCAGCGGCGGCGGCGCGATGCCGATCAGCTCGGCCGCATAGGCGGTGACGGCAGCAGATTCCGCCGGCTCGTCGTCGCACACATTGTAGATCGCGCCGGGGTTCGGCCACTGCATCGATGCCTGCAAGACGGTGGCGATGTCCTCCACATGGATGCGCGAGAACATGTGGCCAGGCCGGTCGATGCGGCGGCCCTTGCCGGCGCGCAGGTCGTCGATGACGCTGCGGCCCGGGCCGTAGATGCCGGCCAGGCGAAAGACCTGAACCGCCAGGCCACTGGCCAGCCACGCCGTCTCCGCCGCCGCCCGCGCGCGGCTGCGCGCCGAGAGCGGCTTCAGCAGCGAGGTCTCGTCCACCCAGGCGCCGCCATGATCGCCATAGACGCCAGTGGTGGAGAGATAGCCGACCCATTCGAGGTGTGGCAGGCGGCGCAGGTCTTCACCGTGGTGCTGCAAGACAGGATCGCCCGCCGCACCCGGCGCAGCGGAGACCAGGACATGTGTGGCCCCGGCCAGCGCCGTGACGGCATCGGCCATTGCCGTGTCGCCATCGAACTTCCAGGCAGGGATACCATCCGCGCGAAGTGCCGCGACCTTGTCAGCACTGCGCGCGGTGCCGGCGACGTCCCAGCCCAACGAGCGAAGACGCCGCACCAGCACTGCCGCGCTGTAACCGAGGCCGAAGCAGAACAGGCGTGGCATCAATCGGTCGCCAGAACCGCCGATCCGTTAAGGACCATCTTCTGCGACACGCTGACCGCATCCTGCGCCACGGCCATGGCGGGCGCGGCGGCCTGCACCGCCTTGAAGCGCGGCTGCGGCACCATCTCGCTGCCGGTATTGATCGACAGGTTGCGCACGCGGTACTTGCGGTCGGGATAGGTCGCGTTGAGACGCGTCAGTTCGGCCTTCACATCTGCATAAAGCTTCTCGCGCAGCTTCGCGGCGATGGCTTCGCGCTCATCCAGGGTCGGCGTAAAATCGACCGATGCGATGGCGACCTTCAGGCCGGGGCGGCTGGACTGTTCGGCGCGCTGGCGCAGGCCGGCCAACTGCTTCTCGCCGAGACGTGCCTCGCCAACGACGCGCCAGCGCTCGAGGCCGGACGGGTCGGCCAGCTGGTCGAAGCTGGTCAGGTGCCACTTGGCATCCGGCGCGGTCTTGGCCAAGGCTGCCAGCACCTGGTCGCGCACCGCGCCCGACTGGCCGCCATGGAACGCCGCCTCGACGGTGGCGCGCACGGTGGCGGTTTCGGTTTCCACCCATTGCTCGGCATTCAGCTGCAGCGTCACGCTGTCGGGTTCGCGCGGCAGGACCTGGGCCTGGACCGGAGCGGCGAGGAGGACGGCCAGCAGCGTGGCGGGGACGGCGAGATGCTTGATCATGGGACCTCCGATGGGGGAACTCGGATGCGGCAGTGTAGCTTTCTTCACGGCGAAATTGCGACCGCATCGGGGCTTGCCAAAATGCCGGCCGCATGACTGTCTAAGGCGCATGAAAAGTCTCATTCCGCTCCTGCTTCTCGCCATGATCGGCACGGCAGCGGCACAGACGCCGCAAATGCCTGGCGAGCGCAACTACAAGGCCTGTATCGCGCTGCTGAAGAGCAAGCCGGACGAAGCCTATGAGTCCGCCATGTCGTGGCGCGACAATGGCGGCGGTGCCCCCGCCCAGCATTGCGCCGCCCTAGCGCTGGTCGAACTGCGCCGCTATGGCGAGGCCGCGACGCGGCTGGAACAGCTGGCGCAGGACCTGCAGACCAGCGGATCGGACCTGCTACCGATGGTTCTGGGACAGGCGGGCAACGCCTGGCTGCTGGCCGAACAGCCCGACCGCGCCTATGGCGCCTTCAGCGCCGGCCTGTCGCTGACGCCCGACAATGCCGACCTGCTGATCGACCGGGCGCGGACGCTGGCCTCGCGCAGCAACTGGAACGAGGCGCTGCGCGATGCCGATCACGCGCTGCAGGTCAGGCCCGACAGCGAGGAGGCCTATGCCCTGCGCGCCGCCGCGTTCCGCCACACCGGCAACCTGGACCGCGCCATGGAAGATGCCGAGATGGCGCTGGCGCTGGACCCGGATGCCGCCGATGCCCTGTTCGAGCGCGGTGCGCTGCGGCTGGAGAAGGGCGACCGCAAGGGCGCGCGCGCCGACTTCGTGAAGGTGCGCCTGCTGGAACAGAACTCGCCGCTGGCCGATGCGGCAGGGCAGGCCATCGAGCAGATGGACGTCAAGCAGAACTAGGCCGCGCGGTCCCACTCGGCGCGGACGCCGGCATCATCGTCCTTCTGATCCGCACTCAGCAACGCAAACGCATCCGGTGGCAGCAGGCGCGACAGCGCCCAAACCGCCATGGCACGCACCAGCGGCGACGCATCGTCGAGGCGCGCGCGGACCACGGACGCCAGTTCCGGCGCGCCACTGTTTCCGATGGCGATCAGCACATTGCGGACGAAGCGGTCGCGGCCGATGCGCTTGATCGGCGAGCCGGCGAAGATGGTGCGGAAGCCGGCATCGTCGAGGGTCACAAGATCGGCGAGACGCGGCGCGGTCAACTCGGCACGGGGCAGGAACGCAGCCTCGCGCGCGCGCTGCGCAAACTTGTTCCACGGACAGACGGCCAGACAGTCGTCGCAACCATAGATGCGGTTGCCCATCGCCGCACGGAACTCGGCCGCGATATGGCCGCGATGCTCGATGGTCAGGTAGCTGATGCAGCGTCGCGCATCGAGGCGGCGCGGTTCGGGAAAGGCCTTGGTCGGGCAGATATCGAGGCACGCGCTGCAAGTGCCGCAGGCGTCCTCGGCGGCTGTATCAGGCTCAAGGTCGATCGTCGTGAACACCGCGCCGAGGAACAGCCATGAACCGAACTCGCGCGAGACGAGGTTGGTGTGCTTGCCCTGCCAGCCGAGGCCGGCAGCGGCGGCGAGCGGCTTTTCCAGCACAGGCGCCGTATCGACGAACACCTTGATGCCGGCTCCGGATTGCTCGGCCATCCAGCGGCCCAGCTGCTTCAGCTTCTTCTTGACCGCGTCGTGATAGTCCGCGCCCTGGGCATAGACCGAGATGTTGCCGCTGTCGGTCCGCGCGAGAGCCGCGAGCGGATCGGTCGCGGGGCCGTAGTTCAGTCCCAGCATCACGACCGAGCGCACCTCGGGCCACAGGGCCCTGGGCGAATCGCGGCGTTCGGCCTTCGCCGCCAGCCAGTCCATGTCGCCATGGAAGCCGTCGGCCAGGAACCTGCGCAGGCGTTCGCCCGCCAGCCCCACCGCATGGGGGCTGGCGAAGCCGACCGCATCGAAGCCGAGCGCCAGCGCCTGGTCGCGGATTGCCGCCTTGGCGGCGGCGGGATCAGAAATCGAGATCGGCATAGTGCCGCGGCGGCGGCATGCCGGGGATGTGGTCGCCGAGCAGCGGCCGGAAGCTGGGCCGCGACTTGACCCGCGCATACCATTCCTTGGCCGCGCCATGCTCCTCCCACTGCACCGAGCCGAGATAGTCGAGGCACGAGAGGTGCGCGGCGGCGGCGATGTCGGCCAGGCTGAAGTCGTCGCCGGCCAGCCACTTCCGCCGCTCGGTCAGGTAGGCGATGTAATCCAGGTGGTAGTGCATGTTGTACATGGCCGCGCGGATCGCCGAGGCGTCGGGCGCGCCGAGGCCGATGAAGCGCTTCATCAGCTTTTCGTGCACCAGCGGCTGGCTGGCCTCGGGCCCGAACTTCAGGTCGAACCAGTTGACCAGGCGGCGGGTCTCGGCCCGGCTATAGGGGTCGAAGCCGATCAGCGGCCGGCTGGGATAGACCTCGTCCAGGTACTCGCAGATCGGCGTGCTTTCGGCCAGGACCCGGCCGTCATGCTCGATCAGGACCGGCACGGTGCCGGCGGGGTTCAGGGCCAGGAACTCGTCCCGGCGGTCCCAGACCTTCTCGACTTCCAGCTCGAAGTCGAGGTTCTTTTCCTTGAGAACGACGCGGACCTTACGCGAGTATGGCGACAGCCAAAGATGGTACAGTTTGCGCATGGCGGCGGAGTCTAGCGGAATGGGCGGCGCCGAAACAGGTGTCCGCGGAGGGAGAGGCACATGATCAAGGTCCTGGGGCGTCCGAATTCCAGCAACGTCCAGAAGGTCATGTGGTGCATTGGCGAACTCGGCCTGCGGCACGAGCGGCTGGATGTCGGCGGCCCGTTCGGCGGCAACGACACGCCGGAATACCTGGCGATGAACCCCAACGGACTGGTGCCGGTGCTGCAGGAAGGCCCCGTCACGCTGTGGGAGAGCAACACCATCGTCCGCTATCTCAGTGCGCGTTACGGCGCCGGCGTGCTGTGGCCGATCGATTCGGCGGGCCGGGCCAGCGCCGAAATGTGGATGGACTGGCAGCTTTCGGCGCTGAACCCCGCGATCTCGCAGCTTTTCCTGGGCTATGTGCGCACGCCCCCCCGAGCAGCGCGACCTCAAGGCGCTGGAGACCGCCCACAAGAACACCGTGCGGCTGCTGGGCATCCTCGACCGCCACCTGGCCCAGCGCCTTTTTGTCGCGGGCGGCGAGTTCACCATTGGCGACATCCCGGCCGGTGTCTGGGTCTATCGCTGGTACAACCTGCCGGTCGACCGGCCGAGCATGCCGCACCTGGAAGCGTGGTACGCGCGACTGCAGGAGCGGCCGGCCTATCGCATCCACGTGATGCTGCCGCTGACCTGACGCAAACAGTGCTATAGTGGCGGCGGCCCATATGTCGGGCCGCATGCGGCGTTGGGGGACGCCTTGATATCGGTTTCCTTGCTTCTGCCGGCGGCGCTTCTGGCCGCACTACAGCTTCTGCCCCTGCTTGCCGCCTTCGATGACGCGCGCCTGCCCGGCGTGCTGTTCTGGACCGGGGGCGAAGGCCTGCTGGTCCAGGCCGGCGTGGCCGCCGGCGCGGCCTTGGCCATCCTGCTCTACTACCACCGCAACATCGGCCTGATGGCCGTGGGCCTGTACCGCAAGGCCCGGCGGCGAGACCGAGACGGCGCCCGCCTTGTCGCCATGCTGTTCCTTGCCAACCTGCCGCCGCTGGCCGGCGTGGTGGCGGTCGCCAGGCTGGGCGCGCCGGCCTGGCTGTATTCGACCCAGACCATGGCCGCCCTGCTGCTGGCCGGCGGCCTGTTCCTTTGGTTCGCCGACCGGGTCGGCCTGACGGCCCGGCGGATCGAGCACCTGGACGCTGGCGGCGCGCTGCTGATCGGCCTGTTCCGCGCGGTCGCACTGGTGCCGCTGCTGGGCGGCCTGTCGCTGGCCGTCGCCGCGGCCCGGATGCTGGACTACGAGCGGCCCGAGGCGGTGCGCATTGCCGCCCTCGCCGCGCTGCCCTGGCTGATCGGCACCGCCGTGGTCGATTACCTGGCGCGGCCGGGCCTGAACCTCGACGCCGTGCTGGCCGCAATTGTGGGTCTGCTGGTCGGCCTGGCGGTGCTGTCGCTGCTGAGCGGCTGGCTGAAGCGGCACCGGTTCACGCCGTTCGCGCTGGTGCAGATCGTGATCGGCGCGATCCTGTTCTGGACGATCTACGGCTGAGGTTCAGCCGAAGCGGGGGGCGATCTTCTGCCCGCCGCGCCGATAGCGGAACAGGTACGAGTCCAGAATCCCCTCGGCCGCCGTCGGCGCAACACCAAGATCGGCCAGACCCAGCGCACCTGGCGACACCACGTTGTCGACCAGCAACTGGCGCATCTGGTCGCGGGTCAACGGCGGGAATGGCAGCAGACCGGTGACCGTCGCCAGCGCCATGGCGGCGAAGGCCGGCACGGGCACGAACAGGCGGCGCCGGCAGGTGACCTCGGTCACCAGGCGCATCAGCTGCTCGAACGTGTAGGTGCGCGGGCCGCCCAGTTCGTAGGTCTTGCCGGCAGCATCAGGCCGGGTGAGGGCGGCGACCAGCGCATCGGCGAGGTCGGCGACATAGAGCGGCTGCATCTTGCTCTGCCCGCCGCCGAACAGCGGCAGGACCGGCGAGTAGCGCGCGAGATTGGCAAAGCGGTTGAAGAAGCCATCCTCAGGCCCGAACAGGACCGAGGGACGCACGATGGTGGCGGACGGAAATGCCTCGCGCACCGCAACCTCGCCCGCGGCCTTGCTGCGGGCATATTCGGATTCCGACTCCGCCGATGCGCCCAGCGCCGAGATATGCACCAGTTTCTTCACGCCGGCCGCAGCCGCAGCCCGCGCAATCAGCGCCGGCCCGCGCACGTGCACGGCCTGGAAAGTCTGGGCGCCAGAGGAATTCAGCACACCGACGCTGATCACCACCGCATCGGCGCCGGCCACGGCGCGGGCGATGGACGGCGGATTGCGCAGGTTCGCCTGGACCAGGTCGATCTGGCCGACGCCGCCCATAGGCTTGAGGAACAGGGCCTCGTCGGGGCGGCGCTGCGCGACGCGCACACGGACGCCCTGCGCCGCGAGGCGCTTGACCAGATAGCTGCCGGCGAAACCGCCGCCGCCAAACACCGTCACCAGACCGAGAGACATCAGATCAACCCCCGACGCATTGATACCCGTTGTGCCACCCGCCTACCCGGCGATCAAGCCGCGCCACCGTTCCAGGCGGCGAAAAAATTTCCGGGCGCGTTGCCAAGCTCTTGATTTGGCTGGCTGCACCCGTGGAAACGGTCCTTAAAGGAGCTTAGGGGGCCTTATTGGAGCTTATCAGTCCCTATTCCGACGCTCGTGCGCATGTCAGCGCACCCTAAAAACCACTCTTGTCACCCATTGCGCATCCCAGCCGCCGCCGGCCATGTCCGAAAGCCAAACCTAAAGATGGGGCGCCAGAACCAGATTAAAAGACATTAATCCTATTATTTTCAGGGCGGTGGAGGCTTGAGTTCAGCGTTATGAAACCTGCTGGTACGGACGCCCAGTCGCATCGGTGGCAGTTACACGTCCCAAGGCGGTGGCTTAACGCCGTCACGCTTGGATTCCCGGTCACACTTTCGCATTTGCGCCGTACCAAGCCAAAATATGACCGCTACGGCAGCGATGATTGCGACCCAGTGCATTACGGACGATGACCCCATAATCCGAGCCTAAATCAGGCGAAGTGCGTTTGCTACCTAGCGCCAGAGCTTTCAGGAAATCCCACATCGACAGATGCCAGCCGAGGCGAGGCCAGCCGGCCACCGGGTGGCGAAAAAGAATACCCACAAGAAACCTTTCGCGCGGAGGGGCTTGGCGCTTGACCTGCGTAAGGCGTGACGGTAAGCACTGCCCCTCCAACCCGATGCCCAGATGGCGGAATTGGTAGACGCGCTAGCTTCAGGTGCTAGTGGCCGAAAGGTCGTGTAGGTTCGAGTCCTATTCTGGGCACCATGGATCGCTGCAACAGCGGATCGTCGATTGGCCATTCATCTCCATCAGAACGATCTGCCCGCGGGACTGGAGCTCGGTCCGCGGGTCGCCATCGACACCGAGACGATGGGCCTGAACCCGCACCGGGACAGGCTTTGCCTGGTGCAGCTGTCGGCCGGTGACGGCGAAGTGCACCTGGTGCAGTTCCGCCATCCCAGCAAATACGACGCGCCGAACCTGAAGCGCATGCTGACCGATCCCAAGACGGTCAAGCTGTTCCATTTCGCCCGCTTTGACATCGCCGCGCTGAAGAACGCGCTGGGTGTTACCTGCGCGCCGGTCTACTGCACCAAGATCGCCTCGAAGCTGACACGCACCTTCACCGACAAGCACGGTCTCAAGGACCTGTGCCGCGACCTGATCGGGGTCGAGATTTCCAAGCAGGAACAGTCGTCGGACTGGGGCGCGCGCGACCTGACCGAGGCGCAGATGAAGTATGCGGCCTCGGACGTGCTGTACCTGCACCAGATGGCCGACAAGCTGGACGCCATGCTGGCCCGCGAAGGCCGCACCGAACTGGCCAGAGCCTGTTTCGATTTCCTGCCCAGCCGGGCGATCCTCGACCTGACCGGCTGGCCAGAAATGGACATATTCGCCCATTAAGACCCGGACCCGGATCGGGTCTGAATCCGCCTAGTCGGATTTTGCGGTGCGGTAAAAATTGAATTCCGCGCCGGGAAACCCCATAATTGGCATGAATCTTGTTTAAGGGCGCCAAACCGGCCGCCCTCGCGAGGAGCAGTATTTGTCCCAGCGTGCAGCCACCACCCCTGTGGCGACCCCGGCGACGGACTCAGCCGACCTGACGGCCGCGCGCCGCGTCCTGCTGCTGGAATCAGAGGCGCTGCGCGCTTTGGCCCAAAGCCTGGACGGCGCGTTCGAACGCGCCGTGGCGACCCTGCAGCAGGTCACCGGCCGCGTCGTGGTGTCGGGCATGGGCAAGAGCGGCCATGTCGCCCGCAAGATTGCCGCGACCATGGCATCGACCGGCACGCCGGCCACCTTTGTCCACCCGGCCGAGGCCAGCCACGGCGACCTAGGCATGATCGTCGCCGGCGACGCCCTGTTGTGCCTGTCCAATTCCGGCGAGACGGCCGAACTGTCGGACCTGATCGCCCACGCCAAAAGGTTCAGCATCCCGTTGATCGGCATTGTCGGCCGCAGCCGCTCGACCCTGTCGGACCAGGCCGATATCGCGCTGATCCTGCCGGCGGTGCCCGAGGCCTGCCCGCTGGGCCTGGCCCCCACGACATCGACCACCATGATGCTGGGCCTGGGCGATGCACTGGCCATCACGCTGCTGGAGCGGCGCGGCTTTACCTCGGAACAGTTCCAGGTCCTGCATCCCGGCGGCAAGCTGGGCCAGACCCTGATCAAGGTCGGCGACGTCATGCATGACGGCGAGGAACTGCCGCTGGTCGCGCCCGATACCGGGATGCGCGAGGCGTTGCTGATCATGACGACGAAGCGGTTTGGCTGCGTCGGCGTGGTGGGGGACGACGGCAAGCTGGCCGGTATCGTCACCGACGGCGATCTGCGCCGCCACATGGACAACGACCTGTTGAACCAGCGCGTCGACACGGTGATGACGCGGCAGCCGCAGACCATCCGTCCCGGCGCGCTGGGCGCCGAGGCGCTGGCCAAGATGAACGCCCGCAACATCACGTCGCTGTTCGTGGTCGAGGCCGAGCGTCCGGTCGGCATCCTGCACATTCACGACCTGTTGCGGGCCGGGGTCGCATGAGTGCGGGCGCCGTGTTGAGCGAGCAGGACGTACCGGGCGAAGACACCCCGACCTTTGGCCGGACGTGGCAGCCCGTGCTGCAGCGCCAGCTGAATTTCCGCACGGTGCGGCGCAGCCGCTTCGTCGGCCTGATGAAGGTGATGCTGCCGATCCTGGGCGTCGCCCTGTTTGGCCTGGTCCTGGCCTGGCCGCAGATCGTGCGGCGCGCCGACGGCTTTCGCATCTCGTTCGCCAAGGTGGACGAGCAGGACGGCAGCCTGACGATGGACAAGGCGCGCTATCGCGGCACCGACGCCAAGGGCCAGCCGTTCCTGGTCACCGCGGATTCCGCGACGCAGATCCTGGGCGATGCCAAGCAGATCATCCTCGACCAGGTGAACGCCGACATCACGCTGAACGGCGGCACCTGGGCGTCACTGCAGTCGCGCACCGGCCTGTACGACCAGACGAACGCGCGCCTGACGCTGGAAGGCAACGTCAACCTGTTCACCGACCAGGGCTACGAGATGCATGGCCAGTCGGCCGAGATCAACCTGAAGGAAGGCGTGATCGTCAGCGACAGCAAGGTCGCGGGCCAGGGCCCGATGGGCCTGCTGCGCGCCAATACCATGCGGATTTCCGACAAGGGCAATCGCCTGCTGTTCACCGGTGCGGTCAAGACCACGCTGCACGTCAAGAAGGCCGCCGCGGGGGCGACGGCAAAACCAGCCGCGCCGAACAGCGCCGCACCCAGCAAGGCCAAGAAATGATCCGCACCCCCGCCCTTCTCCTGCTTGCCGCCGCTTTGCTGGCCGGAATGCCCGTTGCCGCGCAGATCGCGCGGCCGCAGAACAACGACCAGCCCATCGAGATCATCGCCGACTCGCTGGAAGTGCAGCAGGACAAGCAACTGGCGATCTTCACCGGCAATGTGGATGCGGTGCAGGGCGACATGCGCCTGAAGGCCGACCAGTTGAAGGTGTACTACAAGCAGCAATCGAACACCGCGCCGCAGGGCAAGCCGGCACCCCGACCGGCGGCGGCGGCGTCCGACCCGGCGACCATGAACAGCGCGATCGAGCGGATCGAGGCGTTCGGCAACGTGTTCGTCTCGTCGTCGCAAGAGACCGGTAAAGGCGACACGGGCGTCTATGACGTCGCCAAGCGCACCATCGTGCTGGAGGGCAAGCAGGTGGTTCTGACCAGCAAGCAGAACGTGATGCGCGGCAAGCGCGTCGTGATGAACCTGGATACGGGCAACAGCACCATGGACGCGAACCCGGGACAGGGCGAGCGTGTCAGGGTGCTGATGGTTCCGGAAAAGAAGGCGAACTGACCGCGTGACCGATTACGACGACGACATCGCCGGACCCCGCCTGGTTGCCGACAATCCGGGCCTGGCGGCGCACAACCTGGGCAAGCGCTTCAAGAAGCGCCCCGTGGTGCGCGACGTCAGCCTGTACGTGCAGCGCGGCGAGGCGGTCGGCCTGCTGGGCCCGAACGGCGCCGGCAAGACGACGTGCTTCTACATCATCACCGGCCTGATCTCGGCCGATTACGGCAGCATCACGCTGGACGGCCACGACATTACCGGCCTGCCGATGTACCGCCGCGCGCGGCTGGGCCTGGGCTACCTGCCGCAGGAGGCGTCGATCTTCCGCGGCATGACGGTGGAGCAGAACATCCGCGCCGTGCTGGAAGTCACCGAGACGGACGCCGAGAAGCGCGACGTCATGCTGGACGACCTGCTGGCGGAATTCTCGATCACCCATTTGCGGCGCACGCCGGCCATCGCGCTGTCGGGCGGCGAGCGGCGGCGCGTCGAGATTGCGCGCGCGCTGGCCTCGCAGCCGTCGTTCATGCTGCTGGACGAACCGCTGGCCGGCATCGACCCCATCGCGGTCAGTGAAATCCGCGAACTGGTGTTTCACCTGAAGGACCGCGGCATCGGCGTGCTGATCACCGAGCACAATGTGCGCGAGACGCTGGACCTGATTGACCGGGCGTACATCCTGCATGACGGCAGGGTGCTGATGGAGGGCACGCCAGCCGACATCGTCGCCGACACTGAAGTACGCCGGGTGTATCTCGGCGAGGGCTTCAGCCTCTAGCGGATGCACCGGGGGGTGTTCCGATGGCGATGACGCCGAGGCTGGAGGTCCGTCAAAGCCAGACGCTGGTGATGACGCCGCAATTGCAGCAGGCGATCAAGCTGCTGCAATTGTCGAACCTGGAACTGTCCAGCTACGTCGAGCAGGAGCTGGAAAAGAACCCGCTGCTGGAGCGCGCGGAGGTACCGAACGGCGAAAGCCGCGAAACCGGCGCCGAGGGCGATGGAGAGCCGCCGCCCCAGGCCGCGGCCGAAACGCTGAAACTGGATGCTGACCAGGCGGCGCCGGCGGCCGAGGCGGCGATGGATGCCGAGGGCAACAACGATTTCACCGGCGACAGCGGCTCGGACCTGCCGCCGGACATGAACGGCCTCAGCGGCACGTACGGCAAGACCGGCGGCTCGTCCTCGTTCGCCGACGACGAGCACAACCTGGAAAACACGCTGTCGCGCGACCTGACGCTGCGCGAACACCTGCTGGAACAGCTGCATGTCGAGACGGGCGATCCGACCGAGCGGCTGATCGGCTCGGCGCTGATCGACCTGCTGGACGAGGCCGGCTACCTGCGCGAGCCACTGCCCGAGATCGCGGCGCGCCTGGGCTGCGACGTGGCGCTGGTCGAGACGGCATTGACGCGTCTGCAGGGATTCGAGCCGACCGGCGTCGGGGCCCGCGACCTGGCCGAGTGCCTGGCGCTGCAGCTGAAGGAGCGCGACCGGCTGGACCCGGCGATGCAGATCTTCCTGCAGAACCTGGAGCTGGTGGCGCGGCGCGAGACCACGCAGCTGAGCCGGCTGTGCGGCGTCGATACCGAAGACATTGCGGACATGGTGCAGGAGATCCGCGCCCTGAACCCGAAGCCGGGCGCCGGCTTTGACCAGGACGAGGCGCAGACCGTGATTCCGGACGTGTTCGTCCGCCATCTGCCGGACGGCGCCTGGCACGTGGAGCTGAACAGCGACACGCTGCCGCGCGTGCTGGTCAATTCGCGCTACCACGCACGGGTATCGGAGACGACCAAGAACAAGGCCGACAAGGTCTACCTGTCGGACTGCCTGAGCTCGGCCAACTGGCTGGTCAAGTCGCTCGACCAGCGGGCCAACACGATCCTGAAGGTCGCCAGCGAGATCGTGCGCCAGCAGGACGGCTTCCTCGAGCGCGGGGTGCAATACCTGAAGCCGCTGAACCTGCGCGCCATCGCCGAGGCGATCGGCATGCACGAGAGCACCGTCAGCCGCGTGACCGCCAACAAGTTCATGTCGACCCCGCGCGGCATCTTCGAACTGAAATACTTCTTCACCGCGTCCATCGCCGCGACCGATGGCGGCGAGGCCCATTCGGCGGAGGCGGTGCGCCAGCGCATCCGGGAACTGATCGAGCGCGAAACGGCCAATACCGTGCTGTCGGACGACAAGCTGGTGGAAATCCTGGTCAAGTCGGGCATCGACATTGCCCGCCGTACCGTCGCCAAATACCGGGAGGCGCTGAAAATACCCTCGTCGGTCCAGCGCCGCCGGATGCTGCAACCCAACTGACCTAAAACGGGAAGTTGTTTTATTTCAAAGGCTTAGTCTGTTTTTGGCCGGGTTGACACGTTCGGGACCCTTCTTTATGGTCCCGGCTTCCGTGCGGCGGGGTGCGCCCCCACATAAGACTTACCGTCGGCCCACCCGGAACAAATAACGGCTTCATGAAAATCCTCATCTCGGGCAAGCAGCTTGATCTCGGCGAAACGTTGCAGACGCGTGTAACGGAGCGGCTGGGCCCAGCGATCACCAAGTATTACGACGAGGCGCTGGAAGCGCGGGTAACGTTCCGCCGCGAGGCGCACCTGTACCAGGCCGAAATATCGGTCCATGTCGGGACCGGCATCGACGCGCACGCCACCGGCGACGCGTCGGAAATCTACGCCTGCTTCGAGGCGGCGCTGGAGCGGATGGAAAAGCAGCTGCGGCGCGACAAGCGCAAGCGCCGCAACCACCATGCCGGACCCGACGGTCCGGACGGCGGCCCCTGAACGGCACGATCGGACGGATTGCGATGGAAGTCCACGATTTGCTGAACCCCGAGGGCGTCATCGCCCGGCTGAAGGTCACCAGCAAGAAACAGGCCTTGCAGGAGCTGGCCGCGCGCGGCGCGAAGCTGACCGGCATTTCCGAGCGGATCATTTTCGACACGCTGCTGGAGCGCGAGCGCCTGGGTTCGACCGGCGTCGGCCAGGGCATCGCCATTCCGCACGGCAAGCTGGCCGACCTGCGGCGGCTGCACGGCATCTTCGCCCGCACGGAACAGCCGATCGCGTTCGATTCCATCGACGAAGTCCCGGTTGACCTGATGTTTGTGCTGCTGGCGCCCGAGACGGCCGGCGCTGACCACCTGAAGGCGCTCGCGCGGGTATCGCGCCTGCTCCGCGACAAGGCGATGTGCGAGAAGCTGCGCGCCACCGACGACGCCGACGCGATCTACGCGCTGCTGACCGAGACCACGGCCTCGCACGCGGCGTGACCGTGCGGCCGGCCGGAACCCTGTTCGCGGTTTCGCTGCTGCTCGCCGCCACCGGCGCCCTCGCCCAATCCAACCCGCCGCACTTCGCCCTACCCGCCGCCTGCGCGCTGGGACAGAGCTGCTTCGTGCAGAACTATGTCGACCGTGATCCCGGCCCCACGGCCAAGGACTATGTCTGCGGCCCGATGACCTATGACGGCCACAAGGGCACCGACATCGCCCTGCCGGATCTTGCAGCCATGGCCAGGGGCGTCGCGGTGCTGGCGGCGGCGCCCGGCCGGGTGCGCAACGTGCGCGACGGTGTGCCGGACACCTCGATCCGGTCTGCCAATGCGCCGGACATCAGGGACCGCGAGTGCGGCAACGGCGTTGCTGTCTCGCATGCAGATGGCTGGGAGACGCTGTACTGCCACATGAAGCAGGGCAGTATTGCCGTGCGCCCGGGGCAGGAGGTCAAGACCGGCGACCGGCTGGGCCTTATCGGCCTGTCAGGACAAACCGAGTTTCCCCATGTCCATTTCCAGGTGTCGCACCGCGGCGCCATCGTCGACCCGTTCGACGGTGAGCCGCAGGGCAATGCCTGCGGCCTGCGCGCGTCGAGCCTGTGGGAGAAGCCGATCCCCTATGTGGCGGGCGGCGTGGTTACGGGTGGCTTTTCGCCCGAACGGCCAGACCGCGCGAAAGCGGTGCAGGGCACGTACGCCGCAACAACGCAGTCACGGCAGGACTTCCTGGGCTTCTGGATCGAGGCTTTCGGTGTAAAGGAAGGCGACGTGAATCGCCTGGTTGTCATCGGGCCGAGCGGGCAGACGATGCTGCAGGCGTCGGCACCGCCCTCGCCCCGCACCCAAGCGCGGCAGTTTCATGCCATCGGCCGGGCTGCTCCCCCGGGTGGCTGGCCACCCGGGGTTTATCGCGGCGAGTACAGGTTGCTCCGCAATGGCGACGTCGCCGCCGAAAGCATGCGGGAAATCACCCTTCGCTGATCAGTGGACACTGACCGGCGTCAGTTCGTGCTGACGGGCGGCGGCGAATGCCACTTCGCGGTCCGGCACGACGCCAACCTGGATGCCGTTCGCGGCGAAGATGCCGAACGCCGGACCGACCGGGGTTTCAATCGCGCGGACATAAGCCAGCTCCGGCGCGCCGAGATCGGCCAGCGCTTGGGTGCTGATGGTGCGCAAAACTTCACGTTCCAGATGGGCCATAACGCAAACTCCTTCTGCTACTCTACTAAACGGGGCACTTTACCCATCGTTTCCTACGTCCACGATTGTCCCGGATTTGTCCGGCGTGTGGATGGCGATCCGCCGAACCGCGGGTTCCTGCTGCGGCCGAAACAATTCGATCTGCAACAAGCCGTTGTCCAACTGGGCACCGGCGACCTCGATCCCCTCCGCCAGGACAAAGCTGCGCTGGAACTGGCGCGCCGCGATGCCCCGGTGCAGGAAGACCTTACCCGCTTCCTCGGCCTGTTTGCCGCGGACGACGAGCTGGTTTTCCTCGACGGTCACGGCAAGATCCGTGGCCGTGAAGCCCGCGACAGCCAGGACGATCCTGAGCCGGTCGGGCGCCATTTGCTCGATGTTGTAGGGCGGATAGCCGTCGTTCGCGGTCTTGGCGACGCGTTCGAGAACGCGTTCCACATGATCAAAACCCAGCAGCAGGGGGCTGCTGAACACCGATACGCGGCTCATCCGTCTCTCCTCCATCGAGCGAGCGACTCATCCAGGGCCCGGAAACAGCACCCTGTGCAATAGAAATGGGGAGGGTAAGCCGCCCGTTCAAGACGCCCAGATGCTCGGCAAAAAGTTAAGTCTTTTCAACTAGTTGGCCGGAAGCTCCGGGGGTTCTCTTGCGGCGCACCCTGAATTGGAGTATCCCCCCCAACCGCTGACCGTTGCACGCACCTCTTTGTCCTTGGCAACGTCTAGACAGGAATGGCCTTGCACGCCTGTATCGGAGCGTTTGCACCACAAGCGACGTTTCCCGCATTCGCGCCACCGGGCGCGCCGATCCCAACCAAGAACGGTCCGCGATAGATTCATGTCAGACTCTTCACCGTCGAAAAGCCCGGCCTTGCGCCGCACCTTGGTGATTGCGGCCCTCGGCGTCGTCTATGGCGATATCGGCACGTCGCCCCTGTACGCGGTACGGCAGGCATTGAATGCGTTCGGCGGCGTCACCGAGGCCGCTGTCATGGGCGCGTTGTCGCTGGTCGCCTGGGCGCTGATCCTGGTCGTCACCGTCAAGTACATGTTCGTCATCATGCGCGCGGACAACCGCGGCGAAGGCGGTCTGCTGGCGCTCACCGCGTTGACGTTGCGCAACACCACGCCTGGCACCTTCCGCCACACCGCCATCATGACGGCCGGTCTGGTGGGTGCCGCACTGTTCTATGGCGACGGCGTCATCACCCCGTCCATTTCCGTGCTCAGCGCGGTCGAAGGCCTGAAGATCGCGACGCCTTTGTTCGACCAGTATGTCATTCCCATCGCAGTGATCCTGATCATCGGCCTGTTCGCGTTCCAGAACCGCGGCACGGCCACAATGGGCCGTGCGTTCGGCCCCGTCATGCTGCTGTGGTTTTCCGTGCTGGCCGTGCTTGGCGTGATCAACATCGTCGCGCATCCCAACATCCTGCTGGCGCTTAATCCGCTATACGGGATCAACCTTTTGATCAGCGCCCCGCTGCCAGGGTTCATCATGCTGGGCGCGGTTTTCCTGGTGGTGACCGGCGGCGAGACGCTGTACGCCGACATGGGGCATTTCGGCCGCGCGCCAATGCGCACTGCCTGGCTGTACATCGTGTTCCCTGCCCTGCTGCTGAACTATTACGGCCAGGGCGCGCTGCTGCTGAACGACGCCGCGGCGCTGGAAAATCCGTTCTATCTGATGGCGCCGGCATGGGCGATCTATCCGCTGGTCGTCCTGGCGGGCATCGCCACGATCATCGCGTCGCAAGCGGTCATTTCGGGCGCGTTTTCGATAACCCGCCAGGCGGTGCAACTGGGCTACCTGCCGCGCTTTCGTATCCGCCACACGTCGGAAGAAGAAATCGGACAGGTTTACGTACCGCGCATCAACGGCCTGCTGCCCATCGGCATCATCGCCCTGATCGTCGGGTTCGGATCGTCCGACAACCTGGCCTCGGCCTATGGCATCGCGGTGACGGGCATGATGACCATCACCACCATGCTGGCGTTCGTTTACGCCCGCGTCACATGGAAATGGAACCTGCCGCTGGCGGTGGCGGTATTCGGCTTTTTCGGCGCCATCGACCTTGCGTTCCTCAGCGCCAACCTGCTGAAAATCGCGGACGGTGGCTGGCTGCCGGTCTCGATCACCGTGGTGATGTTCGCCGTCATGTCCACCTGGTGGCGCGGCCGCCGCATGCTGTGGATCCTGCGCGCGGAAAACACCCTGCCGCTGAGCGACTTCGTCGCCAACCTGAAACCCGACAAGCCGCTGCGCGTTCCGGGCACCGCGATCTTCATGACCGCGAACATCGATAGCGTTCCAACGGCGCTGCTGCACGCGCTGAAACACTACAAGGTGCTGCACGAACGCACGGTGCTGATGAAAGTGCTGACCGAGGATATTCCGCACGTCGCCGAGGCCGACCGGCTGGAGGTCAAGGACCTGGGCAAGGGCTTCCACACCATCACGGTGCGCTACGGCTTCATGGACCAGCCGAACCTGCTGCGGGCCATCGCGCAGTGCCGCGTCCAGCACCTGCACTTCAACCTGATGGAAACGTCGTTCATCGTTGGGCGCGAGAAGCTGATCTCGTCAAAGCGCCGCACCGCCCTGTCGGGCTGGCGCAAGAAGCTGTTCATGCTGATGTCGAACAATGCGCTGGATGCGACCGAGTTCTTCCGCATTCCCGCCAACCGCGTTGTCGAACTGGGCGGCCAGATCGAAATCTAGCCGCCCCGCTGATCAGGGCTTCGGCATCTCCATGTCCTGCTTCTTGTAGCCGCGCGGCAGCTCGAAACTGCCGGCCGGCGCGGTGCCGCGTTCGATCGACTTCAGCACCGTGGTCTTGCCGCCGGCATCGCGCCAGCGAACCGGCATGGCGTCATAGCCCAGCGCCTTGCCCACGGCATCGAACTCCCACTCGCCATTGCCCTTGCCGGTATTGAAGGCGGTGCCGATCATGCTGGTCATGAACTTTTCGAGCTCGTACATCACCGCGATGTCGCCACGGGCGAGGCCAAGATCGCTGAGGCGGGTGGCGCAGATATCCTCGTCCTTCTTGCCGTCGAGCAGGTGCTCGACCTCCTCGCAACGCCACTTGCCGACCGTCGCGCTGCGCCCCGTCTTGCGATAGACCGACTTCACCGCCGCAGGTGTGACGGGCTTGGCCATCTGGCCCATCTGCTGCTCCATCATGCGGCGCTGTTCGGGCGGCATCGACTTCAGCATCTCGTCCATTTGCTGGCGCATGCCGCCGAGCGCCTCATTCATCTTTTTGGCGGTCTCGGGCGTCACCTCGACATAGCTCTTGTCGCTGTCGTCCAGCATCCACATGACCTTGCGGTCGGCGCGGAAAATCGCAACGCCATCCTCGGAGGTCATGCGGGCGCGGTCTGCTTCGAGATAGACCTTTTCCTCGGTCGCCTTGCCCTCCTCCTGGACGGTCATGACGACGCCAGCGAAAGCGGGAGTGATGGACAGGAGCGAGACGGTCAGGACAGCAGCAAGGCGCATGGGTCGGTCTCCTGGTTCACGGGCCGCAATCCGGGCGGTCACCGGGCGTGGCGGGCGATATCCGCACCACTATACGCCTTGGCAGGGCCTGCGGATTGTTGCGGCGGCGCTCGGCATAGGGCTGCAGTGGATCGGCGTCGGTGTTCGGATCCTCGAACGCCATGGCGCCGGAATAAAAGTCAAACCAGGCCACGCGGGTGGTGCGGCCGCCCACGGTCCAGACCGTTTCGGACCGCGCCGGGGCGCCGGCCTTGGTCTGGCGGGCGCAGCTGGCGGTGCGGGCGCCGCCGGACAGGACACTGGCGATAGAGCGGTAGTCGGCCCCGGACGGCGCGCGGAGCCGCGACTGCGCCAGGATCTGCGCCAGGCGGCCGGTGGCGGGATCGACCTGGAACAGCACGTCGAACGGCTGGCCCGCAATTACGACCTTGGGCAGCATACGCTCGGCCACGAAGGGGCCGTAGATGCGCTGGGGGATGCGGGTCAGGCGGCCGGAAAAGGCGGCGTCCAGTTCATTCAGCGTCTGGCCGAACGCGGCGTGCTGCCACTCCGCGGCTTTGGCGGCGGTGCCGGCCCAGAGCAGCAAAAAAAGCAAAAGGCCCGGCTGCACGAGCCGGGCCTTGAGAGATGGTGGAGCCAGGCGGAGTCGAACCGCCGACCTCTTGAATGCCATTCAAGCGCTCTCCCAACTGAGCTATGACCCCGTAAATCCATTTCGACGCCCGTAGCTGGGACGGGTGGGCGTCGGGGTGCGGAAACTAGGCCCGGGAAGGGCCCGTTTCAAGCGGAAACCGTCGTCCGAAAACCGATGACGGATCAGGCTTCGCCCGGGTCCTTATCATCGGGCGGATCGATGACTTCGGCAACGTCATCATCGTCCTCAAGATCGGCCGCGTCGTCGAGCAGTTCGTCGTCGGTGACGTCCTCGTCGATCAGCTCTTCGTCAGCGTCCTCGCCCACCGCAGCCTTCTTCACCACGGCCTTCTTCGGCACGACCGGCTTTTCCTCAGCCTTCGGGCGACGCGGCTTCAACACCGCATCGGGCTGGAACGTGACTCCGCACTTGGGACACACGATCGGATCTTTTTTCAGGTCGTAAAAGGCGGCACCGCAACTCGCACAGTGCCGTTTCATGCCCCACTCGGGCTTTGCCATACGCTTCTCCTGGAGGGTGAGCGAACGCTGTTAATAAGGCGGCGGGATTGTGGTAGAGAAGCGCCCGCTGTCAATCGTAATTTTAGCGCCCGGCCCAAAGAACCGCGGCGCCCGGCCCGGGAAACATCGTGAAGCCGCACCGATCCGCCCCCGTAACGGCCCTGCACGGTATCGCACGGGTCCCCGGCGACAAGTCCATTTCGCACCGCGCGCTGATGTTCGGCGCGCTGGCGGTGGGCAGGTCGACCGTCACCGGCCTGTTGGAAGGCGAGGACGTCCTGCGCACGGCGGGGGCTTTACGCGCCTACGGCGCGAATGTCGAGCGTGTCGAAACGGCCACCGGCCCGGAATGGCGGATCGATGGCGTCGGGGTGGGTGGCTTGTCCGAGCCGGCGGACGTCATCGACATGGGCAATACGGGCACTGGCGTGCGCCTTTTGATGGGCCTGGCCGCGACCCACCCGATCACCACTTTTTTCACGGGCGACGCCAGTTTGCGCCGCCGGCCGATGGCGCGGGTGACCGACCCGTTGAGCCTGATGGGCGCGCGTTTCACCGCGCGGGAGGGCGGCCGCCTGCCGCTGGCCGTGACCGGTGCCACGACCGCCACGGCGATCGAGTACACCCTGCCGGTGGCAAGCGCCCAGGTGAAGTCGGCCATCCTGCTGGCCGGACTGAACGCGCGCTATGACACCACGGTGATCGAGCCGGAGCCGACCCGCGACCACACGGAAAACTTCCTGCGCGCCTATGGCGCCACGGTGAAGATCGAGAACCTGGCCAGGGGCGGCCGGGCCATAACCCTGACCGGTCAGCCGGAACTGCGACCCCAGACTGTCGTCGTGCCGGGCGATCCGTCGTCGGCGGCGTTCCCCGTGGTCGCCGCCCTGCTGGTGCCGGGTGCCGAGGTGCTGGTCGAGAATGTGGGCATCAACCCGCTGCGCACCGGCCTGTTCGACACACTGCGCGAGATGGGCGCCGACATTACCTACCGAAACCGGCGCGAGGCCGGCGGCGAGCCGGTAGCCGACCTGCTGGTGAAGCATGGCAGCTTGCGCGGCGTCGTGGTGCCGCCGGAGCGCGCGCCGTCGATGATCGACGAATATCCGGTCCTGGCCGTGGCGGCAGCCTTTGCATCGGGGCGGACCGAGATGCGGGGCCTTGGCGAGTTGCGGGTCAAGGAGAGCGACCGCATCGCCATGATGGCCAAGGGCCTGAAGGCCTGTGGCGTGAAGGTCGAGGAACTGCCCGACGGATTGATCGTCGAGGGCGGGAGGCCGGCCGGCGGCGCCCGGGTCGAGACCGAGATGGACCACCGGATCGCCATGTCATTCCTGGTCATGGGCCTGGCGACGCGAGAGCCGGTCGGCATCGACGACGCCGCCATGATCGACACCAGTTTCCCCGGCTTCATCGCCCTGATGAACAGTCTGGGCGCCCGGATCGACCCGGCATGATCGTCGCCGTGGACGGGCCGGTGGCGGCCGGCAAGGGGACGCTGGCGCGGTTGCTGGCCAAGCATTTCGGCCTGGCCTACCTGGATACCGGGTCGCTGTACCGGGCGGTGGCCAGCAAGGTGCTGCGCACCGGCGCGGCCCCCGAACAGGCGGCACAGAGCCTGGACGCGGCGGATCTGGCGGCCCCCGACCTGCGGGCCGAGGCGGTGGGGCAGATGGCCTCGAAAGTCGCCGCGATCCCGGCAGTGCGCGCGGCGCTGCTGGACTATCAGCGCAGCTTTGCCCGGAACCCGCCCGGGGCGGTGCTCGATGGGCGCGATATCGGCACCGTGGTCTGCCCCTGGGCGGAGGTTAAACTGTTCGTCACCGCCTCGCCCGAGCGGCGCGCCAACCGGCGCTATCTTGAACTGCGGGCCAAGGGCGACAATGTGAGCGAGGCGGATGTCCTGGCGGACCTGATCGCCCGGGACGCCCGCGACAGCGCCCGCGACGTGGCCCCCCTGAAACCCGCGCTGGACGCCCACTTGCTCGACACCACCGATTTGGCTATAGAAGCCGCCTTCGAGGCGGCGCGGGCCAAGGTGGCCGAGCGCCTGTAACGGGACCCCGTCGACACCGAGGTCCCCCATTAACCATCCCCGCGCGGGCGTGCCGGAAGCGCGGACAGTGGCCTGAGACCCAGCGGTTCCCCATGGGGGCCCGCCCAGGCCTGATACGGGTCGGTCAAGGAGACAATATGAATGCATCCGCCGCTGGCAGCGCCGCGCTGTCGCACAACGAGGATTTTGCCGCCCTGCTCGCCGAGATGGAGGGCGGGAACGCCAGCCTGGAAGGCTCGGTCGTCAAGGGCATCGTCATTTCGATCGAGAACGATTTCGTCAGCATCGACGTCGGCCTGAAGTGCGAAGGCCGCGTGCCGCTGAAGGAGTTCGCGACCCACGGCCAGGCGCCGGAACTGCAGGTCGGCGACACCGTCGAAGTGTTCCTCGAGCGCATCGAGAACGCCATGGGCGAGGCCGTGCTGAGCCGCGACAAGGCGAAGCGCGAAGAGAGCTGGGAAAAGCTGGAACAGGCGTTCAACGCCAACCTGCGCGTCGAAGGCATCATCTTCGGCCGGGTCAAGGGTGGCTTCACGGTCGACCTGTCGGGCGCGGTTGCGTTCCTGCCGGGCAGCCAGGTGGATGTGCGCCCGGTGCGCGACATCACCCCGCTGATGGGCCAGCCGCTGCAGTTCCAGGTCCTGAAGATGGACCGCCGCCGCGGCAACATCGTCGTGTCGCGCCGCGCCGTGCTTGAAGAGAGCCGCGCCGAGGCCCGTTCGGAACTGGTCGCCAACCTCAAGGAAGGCCAGATCCTCGACGGCGTCGTCAAGAACATCACCGACTACGGCGCGTTCGTCGATCTCGGCGGCGTCGATGGCCTGCTGCACGTCACCGACATCGCGTGGCGCCGCGTCAACCATCCGTCGGAACTGCTCAACATTGGCCAGCAGGTCAAGGTGCAGGTCATCCGCGTCAACCCGGAGACGCAGCGCATCAGCCTGGGCATGAAGCAGCTCGAGGCCGATCCGTGGGAGGGCGCACAGGCCAAGTATCCGGCCGGCGCCAAGTACCGCGGCCGCGTGACCAACATCACCGATTACGGCGCGTTCGTCGAGCTGGAGCCGGGCGTCGAGGGCCTGGTCCATGTCAGCGAAATGAGCTGGACCAAGAAGAACGTCCATCCGGGCAAGATCGTCTCCACCTCGCAGGAGGTTGAGGTAATGGTGCTCGAGGTCGATCCGGTCAAGCGCCGCATCAGCCTGGGCCTGAAGCAGTGCATGGACAATCCTTGGGACAGCTTCGCCGAGAAGTATCCGGTCGGCACGCTGGTCGAAGGCGAGATCAAGAACATCACCGAGTTCGGCCTGTTCATCGGTCTCGACAACGGCATCGACGGCATGGTGCACCTGTCGGACATCGACTGGAACAAGCCGGGCGAGCTGGCCATCGCCGACTACAACAAGGGCGATACCGTCAAGGCGCAGGTGCTGGACGTCGATGTCTCGAAGGAGCGCATCAGCCTGGGCATCAAGCAGCTGGGCGGCGACCCGGTGAAGACCTCGAACGTCGGCAAGGGCCAGGTCGTGACCTGCACCGTCGCCGAGACCGATCCGAAGGGCATCACCGTCAACGTCGGCGACGACGGCCTGACCGGCTACATCCGTCGTTCGGAGCTGAGCCGCGACCGTGCCGAGCAGCGCAGCGAGCGCTTCGCGGTTGGCGACAAGGTGGACGCGAAGATCACCGCGATCGACCCGAAGAGCCGCAAGCTGACCCTGTCGATCAAGGCGCGCGAAGTGGCGGAAGAGAAGGAAGCCGTTGAGCAGTACGGCTCGTCGGACTCCGGCGCCAGCCTGGGCGACATCCTGGGCGCGGCCATGCGCAAGGCCGGCGCCTCGGCCAAGGACGACGACAAGAAGTAGTCGTCGCGACATCGGGACGTTCCCGGAACCCCGTCACCGAGAGGTGGCGGGGTTTTTCTTTGCACGGGAGGTGTGTGGTACTGTGATACCCCATACAGGAGGCGCATTATGACCATACGCAGCACCGGCTCGCATTACGGCGCCATCGCCCAGGGATTCCACTGGCTGACCGTCATTCTGGTCCTGGGCGCCTACATCACCAGCGAGGGCGGATCGGAAGCGAAGATCTACTCGGCCGCGTTCGACACCACGCGGCGCATCCACGAGACATTCGGCCTTGCCGTTCTGGCGGTGGTGGTGCTGCGCCTGCTGTGGCGCCTGGCGGACCGCACGCCCGCGCCGACCGAGGCTCCCGTCTGGATGCAGCGGGTGGCGAAGGCGGCTCACATCCTGCTGTACGTGCTGCTGTTCGCCGTGCCGCTGAGCGCGGTATTCGGCACCTGGTTCCAGGGCCATCCGGTGACGCCGCTGGGCTTCGATTTCGCGGCACCCATGGCGCCCTCGCGCGGGCTAGGCGGCACCTCGATCGAGGCGCACGAATTGCTGGGCAATGCGATCCTGTGGTTGGCCGGCATCCACGCGGCTGCGGCCCTGCTGCACCACTTCGTGCTGCACGACAGCGTGCTGCGGCGGATGCTGCCGGGCGGCCGCACCTAGACCGGCGGGGGAACCACGGCGCCCGCAGGGCCGTTCCGCCGGGAGCGACCGGCGAAAAGGACCCTGCCATGGCGACATGCGAGAAATGCGGCAACGCCTACGACAAGAGCTTTGAGGTGAAGATCGGCGGCAAGGTCCACGTGTTCGACAGTTTCGAATGCGCCATTGCCGCCGTCGCGCCGCGCTGCACCCATTGCGGCATCGCGATCATCGGCCATGGGCTGGAGGCCAGCGGCAAGATGTACTGCTGCAACCACTGCGCCCTGCACGCCGGCGAGGCGGGCCTGAACGACCGTGACGATACCGCCAGCGACCGCCGCGCCGATCCGGATTCGAATGTGTTCAGCAGCAACGCGACGTAGCGCTAGACCGCCGTACCCGGGGCAAAGTTCGGGCGGCGTTTTTCCAGGTGCGAGGTCAGGCCCTCGCGCGCGTCGGGGCCGGTAAGGCCGAGCATTTCGAGCGCCAGCGAGGCGTCGAACGCCGGACCCGCCGAGCGGAACCAGTTGTTCAGCGCATACTTGGTCCAGCGGATGGCGCTGGGCGCGCCGTTTGACAGCTTCACGGCGATCTCCAGCGCCTTGTCCTGCAGCACGTCCTTCTCGACCGACATCGACACCAGCCCGAGCTCTGATGCCTTGCGGCCATCGACCGGCTCGCACAGCAGCAGGTGGTACTTGGCCTTGGCCATGCTGCACAGCAGCGGCCAGATGATGACCGAATGGTCGCCGGCCGCGACACCGAGGCGGGTATGGCCGTCGATGATGCGGGCATCATGCGCCGCGATGGAAATGTCGGACAGCAGCGCGGCAACCAGGCCGGCGCCGACGGCGGCACCCTGGATAGCCGATACGATGGGGCGCGAGCAGTTGATGATGTTGTAGACGAGGTCCTTGGACTCCTTCCACAGGCGCGCGCGGTCCTCGAAATTGTTTATGGCCTGGTCAACCAGCTTGAAATCGCCGCCAGCGGAAAAGTTATCGCCCGCGCCGCGCAGGATGACGGCGGCGACATCCGGATCAGCGTCGATGTCGCGCCAGACCTCGGCCAGTTCGGCATGGCCAATGGCATCGAGCGAGTTCATCCGCCCCGGCGTGTCGAGCGTGATGCGCAGGATGCGGTCGGCCGGGCGGTCGAACTTCAGATAGGTGTACTTGGCGTAGCGGTCCATACGGCTTCACTCCCCGATGATTATGACCCCTCACCCTTCGACAGGCTCGGGATGAGGGTACTTATCTAGCGACCATAAAAACCTCCTCATGCTGAGCCTGTCGAAGCGTGAGGTTTCCACAGCCTAGACTGGCGGCGCACCGAGGTCGATCACCGGGCCCGCGGCGGCGCGGGCGTCGTCGGGATCATGGGTGACCAGCAGGACCGGCAGGCCGCGCCGCAACGCGTGGCCGAACACGAAGGCGCGGAAGCGGTCGCGCAGGGCCATGTCAAGCCGGGCGAAAGGTTCATCGAGCAGGAGGGCGCGCGGCTCGGCGAGCAAAGCACGCATGACGGCGACACGCTGGCGCTGGCCGCCGGAGAGCGTGGCCGGATCGCGTGATGCAAAGCCCGACAGCTCCGCCTCCTCCAGCGCCGCCTCGATGCGGGCACGGCGCTCTGCCCGGCCGCGGACGCTGGCGGCAAGGCCGAATGCGAGGTTGTCCCCGACCGAGAGATGCGGAAACAGCAGGTCGTCCTGGAACAGGATGCCGATGCGACGCTTCTCGGGCCGCAGGTATGTCATCTCGTCACCGCCAAGGATGACATGCCCCGTACCGGTAAAGACCGGATCGAGCGTGCCGGAGACATAGGACAGCAGCGTGGATTTACCGGCGCCGCTGGGACCCATTACAGTCGTCACGGTACCAGGCGCCACGATGAGCGAGAAGCTGTCGATCAGCCGGCGCTCACCCAAAGCAATCGTGATGCGGTCGAGGACCAGCGCGCTCATCCCATCCCCCTCAGGCCGCGCCGGTTGCGGAACAGCACGGCCGGCAGCAGTAGCGCCACGGCATAGACCGCAAGTGGCAGCGCCGCCTGCAACAGGGCGAAGGCGCCGACCACCCGGCGGTCGGCGCTGCCGGACAGGGTCACCGCCTCGGTCGTCAGTGTCGCGAAGCGGCCGGCGCCGGCGAACAGCGTCGGCAAGTACAATCCGGCACTTACCGCAAAGCCGACCGCCACGGCGGCGAGGATAGGCCGCACCATCATGGGCAACACCACGGCGAACAGAATGCGGGCGGGGCCCGCCCCGAGGCAGGCGGCGGTACGGGCGTAGCGCGGATCGAGGCGTCGCCACGACTCCGCGAGGGTCAGGAACAGGTACGGCAGCACAAAGACGAGATGGGTCCAGACCAGGGCCAGCCAGGTGCCGTCCAGCCGCAGGCGGATCAGCACGATCTGCATGCCAACCAGAAAGGCGGTCTGTGGCACCAGCAGCGGCACGTAGATCAGCCACAGCGCGCCGCGGCCGGGATGCAGGCCATGGCGACGCTCGTTCTCGAGACAGGCGAGCGCCAGCAGCAGTGCAGCGAGGGTCGCAAGGACGGCAAGCGCGGCGGTCAACAGTACCGGAGTCACGAGGCCCATCCCCTGGCTGCGCCAGGTATCGACGGTGAAGACCTGCGGCAGGGCCGCGGGAAAGCGCCACGAGCCTGCGAGTGACCAAAGGGCAATGGCGAGGAGTGCAAGCCCGGCGGTGATGACGAGCAGAATTGCCAGAGGCGGCGCGACATCAACGATCGCACGGGGGCGGCTTCCCCGGCGAACCAGCGAGCGGCCGAGAGCCGCAACGACGATTTCGCCCGCGCGCCACAGGGCGATGCCGATGACCACGAGGGCGAGCTGCAGCATGGCGGCAGCGGCGGCGACAAACTGGAAGCGCAGGTCCGGCTCGGAGAACCAGCGCAGGATCTGCGGACCGAGCGTTGGCGGGTTGGAGGGGCCGAGGATCAGCGCCACATCAACCACGGAATGCGAGAAGGCGAGGACCGCGTAGACCGGCAGGCGAAGCTGCGTGTACAGCGTCGGCAATACGGTCCGGAACCACGCCGTGCGCGGCGAATAGCCGAGCGACGCGCCAAGCGCCAGCGTACGATCCACCTTCATGTGTCCCAGCGCTGCGAGGCCGACCAGCAGCAGGTAGGGCACCTCCTTTAGCACCAGGCCGGCGATTATGGCGAAGCCCCAGGGGTCCTGCACGACCAGCAGGTCGGGCGGGCGTTCCCAGCCCGTCGCCCAGGGCGACAACAGCCGCGCCAGCCAACCGCTTGGCGCAACCAGAAAAGCAAAGCCAATGGCCATGGCAGCATGCGGCGTGGCGAGCAGCGGCGGCAAAGCGGAATGAAGGCGGCGCAGCAGAGCGCCGCGGGGCAGGCGGGCGAGGATGAACAGCGCGACGAGCAGCGACAGAATCGTCGCGCCGAAGCCGGTCACGACGGTGATGAGCAACGAGCGTGGCAGACCCGGCCAGTCGGCCAGGTCGCGCCACGGCTGGAGATCGACCGTCGCGCCACCGAGCGCCGGCAGGTAGTGGAAGGCCGGCAACAAGGTGCCGAGCAGGCCCGCCGCCACGGGAGCAAGAAACAGCGCGAGCGTCAGGACGGGGGCAAGACGCAGCACTACTTTCCTCCGTCATCCCCGCGAAAGCGGGGACCCAGTCGACCCACTGGACTCCCGCTTACGCGGGAATGACGAGAGAGCGGCATCAACGGCTGTAGCGCTTTTCCCATTCCGTGGTGATGCGGGTCATCCAGGAAGGGTGGGGTTCGGGCAGGACGCGGCCGAGTTCTGCGTTCGTCAGTGTCGCTGCGCCGCGCGGCAAATCTGCGAAGAGCTTCTGGCCCGCCGCATCGAGCTGGGCGACGTCCAGTACCGACAGGGCGCCGGTGTTGCGCGGGTCCTGGGCAAAAGCCTGCGCCGTCGGCGACAGAAGGAAGTTCGCCAGCACCATGGCGGCCTCCTTGTGCGCGGCGTTGAACGGGATTGCCACGAAGCTGGTATTGCCGATCGTGCCGCGTTCCATGACATAGGTCCGCACGCTGGCGGGCAGCGACCCGTTGGCGATGGAGGTGGAAGCCTCGGACGGACTGAACGACAGGGTAAGATCCACCTCGCCATCATTCATCAATTGGCGTACGGCCGCGCCCGTTGCCGGAAACTGCCGGCCCTGGCGCCAGAGGGCGGGCCGCAGGCGGTCGTACCAGGCCCAGAGCGGCGCGGTGACGGCGGCGAAATTCGCATCCGTCGCGGGCCTCTGCAGCACGGCCGGATCGGGCGTAAGTTCGTACAATGCCTGTTTCAGGAAGGTGGCGCCGAGGAAGTTGCTGACCGCCGGGTGAGCAAGACGGCCGGGATTTGCCTCCGCCCAGGCCAGCAGCGCCGGAACAGTGCGCGGCGGCGCCGTGATGCGGGCGGAATCATAGACGAATACGACCTGGGCCAGACGCCAAGGCACGGCAAGGCCGTCGACCGGCACGGTGAAGTCGGTGGCGTTGGACGGCTTGCCCTCGACATCGACCAGCCTGTAATTCGGCAGGCGCGGATTGACCGGGCCGTAGAGCAGGCCCTGTTCCTTCATGGCCAGAAAGTTCGGGCCGTTGATCCAGATCAGATCGACACTCCCGCCCTCGAGGCGGCCGGCGCTTTTCTCGGCCACCACGCGGGTCACGGCCTCCGCTGTGTCGCGCAGCTTGACCTGCTCGACCTTCACGCCGTGGCGTTTCTCCACCTGTTCGCCGGCCCAGGCGATGAACGCGTTGGTCCGTTCGTCGCCGGCCCAGCCATTCCAGTACACGGTCTGGCCGCGCGCCCTGGCCTCGATCTCGGGCCACGCCTGGGCGTACGCGGCGGTTGTGAAAAAAATGGCGGCGAGCGCCAGGATGTTACGCAGCATGAGGCAGCCCCTTTCGGCGGCGTTCGCGCGCAGCGTCGATATGGGGCTTGAGCACTTCCTCGTGGAATTTGTCGCAGCCGATGCAGAGGTTGCGGTACGGCTTGCCATCGGGCGTGGTCGTGGCCGACTTGTCGATGAATTTCTCGACGCTCCAGCCATGCTTGATGCCCATGCGCTCCGGGTGGCCCATGGATATGGCTTCGTAGACCGGATCGCCGACCAGTGAGTCGAGGATGCCGATCAGGTCTTCCTCGACCAGGTTGCCGATCGGCATCTTGGTCTTGATGCAGCAGGGATAGACGCCGCCATCGGGTTCGACCGAAACTTCCGAGCCACTGTGGCGGTGGTTGAGGAAGTTCAGCGCGCCGGACCAGCGGTTGCAGAAATTGTCGGTGATGGTGGCGGTGGACAGACCGTTGGTCCAGGCGCGGCCGCGCGGCCACAGCTTGCCGATCCACATGTCGGGCGTGGCGCCGAAGAACGAATAGAGCGCACCTTCCTCGTCCAGCGACTTGCGGTCCTTGGTGGACGGCACAATAGGACGCATGCCGTGGCGGTCGAACATCGCCGTCAGCTTCGCCTTGTAGGCCGCCTGCTTCTCGGCGCCCTGCATGCCGACATGGAAGTCATCAACGCCGGCCACGGATATGGTCCAGACGCCGCGTTGCAGAAGATCATCGATGATCTGGTCGGTCAGCAGGTCGCCGGTGGTCTGCAGCACGATCTTCACGCCGCCCTTGTCGCGGTATTTTTCGCGCAGGCGTTCGATCACCCTGTAGGTGACGCGCTCGCGCACCGGATCGACCAGGCATTCGCCGCCGGACAGGATGATGCGGCCGACCTTCTCCTCGAAGCCGCCCTCAGGCAGCGGGGCCTCGAGATCGAGATAGGTCATGCGGTCGGGGAAGTTGTCGACGATGCGCGGGAAGTTGCGCTCGGCCTCGGCCACCACCTCCTCCAACGCACCGCGCACATAAGGGCGAAAACGGTCCTCGTAGCAGTGGACGCACTTGCGGTGGCAGGCCCAGGCCATGACGTAGTAAATCGCTTCCATGATGGGGCGAAGACTAGGGCAAGCTGCGGTTTATGCCTATCACGATGCCGTGAGAGCGCGGCGGCGGGGACGGCGGGACCTGGCAATGCCGTCGAAGGCGATGCCGACCAGTTCGGCGGCGATGGTCTCGGGCGACTTGCCGCCCGGCCGGTACCACTCACCCGTCCAGATCAGGCTGCCCAGCAGGGCCTGGGTGGCGATGGCGGGATCGACATCGCGGCGGGTTTCGCCGGCCTTGAAGGCCCCGGCCATGAGGTCGCGCCACACGTCGTAGAACCGCCGCATGTAGCGGAATGCCGACTTGCAAGACCGCCGGCCGGGCGGATACACATGCGGCATCACTTGGGAGGCTGCGGCAAGCATGCGCAATACCATCATCACCTGCGCCCTGACGGGGGGCACGCCGCTGCCGAAGCTGCACCACAACGTGCCCAAGTCGCCGAAGGAAATTGCCGACCAGGGCCTGGCGGCAGCGGCGGCAGGCGCGGCCATCCTGCATATCCATGTGCGCGAGCCGGTGACCGGCGAGCCGTCGACCAGCGTCGATTATTTCGAGGACGTCGTGCGTCGCATCAGGGCCGAGAACCGCGAAGTGCTGCTGAGCCTGACCATGGGCTTCGGCGCCGTGTTCATTCCGACCGAGGGCAATCCGCGCCTGGCCGCGCCCGGCACCGACGTGATGAATGCCGAAGACCGCATGCGGCACGTGCTGAAGCTGAAGCCGGAAATCTGCACCCTGGACCTGAACACCATGCAGACGCCCGACATCGTCATCATGAACACCGAGAAGATTATCAAGAAGATGGCGGTCGCGGTGCGTGAGGCGGGCGTGCGGCCGGAGGTGGAAATCTTCGAGGCAGGCGACCTGGTCCTGGCGCAGCACCTGCTTGAGGCGGGCTTCGTCGACCGCCCGGCCATGTTCTCACTGGCTTTGGGCCTGCGCTATGGCCTCCCGGCGACGACAGACGCCATGCTGTACGGCCGCAACAACCTGCCGTCGGACGCGATCTGGACCGGCTTCGGCATCAGCGCATCGCAAATGCCAATGGTGGCGCAATCCTACGTGCTGGGCGGCCACGCGCGTGTCGGGCTGGAGGACAACCTGTACCTGGAGCGCGGCGTGCTGGCGCCGCACAACGCGGCTTTGGTGGAACGCGCGCGCTCGATCCTGGAACTGATGGGCGCGACCATCGCGACGCCCAGGGATGCGCGGCAGATTCTCGGCCTGCCGCATTGACCACTGACAACGGCCTCAACGGTATTTTCCGCCGCCGCGTCGTGGCGCGCGCGGAAGGCTTGCACGTGCGCGCCGCCGTCGAGGACGACCTGCACCATTTCGAGGTCGACGTCGTCCACGACGGCCGTGTCGTGATCGCGGTCGAGGGACGTTCGATCCGCTATCCGTGGACGACCTGCCCGCAGGCGACGGCCAGTATCGGCCTGCTGGCCGGCACGGCGGTGGCGCTGCCGGTGAAGGTGGCGCCCGAGATCGACGCCCGGCTGCACTGCACCCACCTGTACGAACTGGCGCGGCTGGCCATCGCGCAGGCCGCGCGCGGCGGCTCGCGGCAGTACGATATCGAAATGCCGGACCGTGTGGACGACCTGAGCCGGGCGACAATCAAGCGTGACGGCGAAGTGGTGTTCATCTGGGACCTCGATGGTTACCAGGTCATCCGCCCTGATGCATTCGCCGGCATCGAGATCATGGGCCGTATTTCATGGCCCGACGAAGTGCGCCGCGATGCCGATGCGCTGGAGGCGTGCCTGATCCTGCGCCGCGCGATTACCGTGGCGTCGATCCGCAACCCGGGCAAAGAGGGCATCCGCGATGGTACGTCGCCGATCGCGCCGTTCGACGAGACTCGCATGATCGGCGCCTGTTTCTCCTACCAGCCCGACCGCGCAAAGCTGGGCCGGGTGCACACGTCGTGGCAGGACTTCACGGCACGGCCGGATGATTTGTTGAAGGCAGGCGTCTAGAACTCAACGTGATCGAGGCCAAAAGAAAAACGGCGGGCACAAGGCCCGCCGTTTCCCATTTTACGAAAGTCTCAGGTCAGGACTTCTTGACCATCGGGCACTTGCTGTCGGCCAGCGGCGGGAAAGCCTTCGCGCCGGGGATGGTCTCGATCACCTTGTAGTAATCGTTCGGACCCTTCGATTCGGCCGGCGTCTTCACCTGGAACAGGTAGAAGTCGTGCTGCATCAGGCCATCGGGACGCAGCTTGCCGCCCTTCGCGTAGAAGTCGTTGAACGTCATCTTGTACATCTGCGCGACAACGGCTTCCGGATCCGTGGTGTCGACCGCATCGACCGCGCGCAGGTACTGCAGCATCGCCGAGTACATGGCGGTCTGCACGTGGTTCGGAATGCGCGGAATCTTCTCCATGTAACGCTTGGTGAACGCGCGGGTCTGGTCGTCGAGGTCCCAGTACGAACCGTCGGCAACGTAGATGCCCTGGGTCGCGGGCAGGCCGGCCGCGTGCACGTCGAGCACGTTGAGCAGCAGTGCCACAACCTTGGTGGTCTTCATCAGGCCGAACTCGTTCAGCGCCTTGATGGTGTTGACCGTGTCGCCGCCCGAATTGGCCAGCGCAATGACCTTCGCCTTCGAGGCCTGGGCCTGGAGGATGAACGACGAGAAGTCGGTCGCGCCGAACGGGTGGCGGATCGAGCCAACGACCTTGCCGTTGCCGGCGGTGATGACGGCCGTGGCATCAGTCTGCACCGCAGTGCCGGTGCCGGTGTCGACGGCGATGAAGTAGAACGTATCCTGACCCTGGGCCAGCATCGCCTGGATGGGCGCGCCCGAGGTCACGAAGGTGTTGTACGGCCAGTGGATGACGGTCGGGCCGCACTGCTCGCCGGCAATCGCGCTGGACGACGCGCTGACGACCAGGGCGAACTTCTTCTTTTCCTTGGCAATGGCGGTGACGGCCAGGGCCGTCGGGCTGCCGGCCAGTTCGGTGATCACGTCGACGCCCTGCGTCTCCCACCACTGGCGCGCGGTGGTGGAGGCAATGTCGGGCTTGTTCTGGTGATCGGCGGTGATGATCTCGATCTTGCGATTCGGCTTTTCCTTGAGGAAGTCCTCAACCGCGAGGTTGGCCGCCTGCACTGAACCGAGACCGGTATAGACCGCGAACTGGCTGGAGAAGTCGGAGATCATGCCGACCTTGATCGGCTTGCTGCCCAGTTTCTCCTGGGCCGTGGCGCCGAACGCCACCATCGAAGCCAGCGCACAGACGCCGGCAAGCAGGAATTTCCGCATTTTATATCTCTCCTGTTAGCGTTTCCGGGAAGGTACGGTGGCGGTCTTCGCCGCTCACTGCCCCCTCCAAGGCTTTTGCAGTGCACCATCCGCAAGCGAGGGGATGGGCAACCGCATGGCCAAAGGATATATCCCAAAATAGTCACTTCTGGCCAACCAAATCAGCCTGAAACGGGCTATGGGTTAACCGCAATGGTGACCCGATTTGGGTCAGGGACAGGGTTATGGCGGTTCTGGGCGCGCGGAAAAGCATCCTCCGGCCGAAGCGGCATGGGGGCGAGCACCACCGGGTGACCTTCGTCGAACTGTTCTTCGACCTCGTGTTCGTCTTCGCGGTCACCCAGATCTCGCACACCATGGTCACCCACCTGACTCCGTTCGGCGCCGCGCAGGCAGTGCTGATGCTGATGGCGGTGTGGTGGGTGTGGATCTTCACCTCGTGGGTGACCAACTGGGTCGATCCGGACCAGCCGCCGGTGCGCCTGATGCTGTTCGTGCTGATGCTGGCGGGGCTGATTCTGTCCACCTCGCTGCCCAGGGCGTTCGGCGAGGCGGGCCTCGCCTTCGCCATCGCCTATGTCGTCATGCAGGTGGGCCGCAGCCTGTTCATGCTATGGGCGACGCGGCAACACCACCGGGCCAACTTCCTCAACTTCCAGCGCATCACGGCGTGGCTGATCCTCTCGGGGCTGTTTTGGATCGCGGGCGGCATGGCGGAGGGAAACATTCGCTTCGTCCTGTGGCTGGTGGCGCTGCTGATCGAATTCGCCGGGCCGTCGGCGGGCTTCTGGACGCCCGGCCTGGGCGGCTCGGCGACCGCGGACTGGGCGATCGAGGGCGGGCACATGGCGGAACGATGCGGCCTGTTCGTCATCATCGCCTTGGGGGAATCGGTGCTGGTGACAGGCGCGACGTTCGCCACCCTGGAGTGGACGTGGGTCAACCTGGCCGCGTTCGCGAGCGCCTTCGGCGGCAGCGTTGCGATGTGGTGGATCTACTTCAACATCGGCGCCGAGAAGGCCAGCCACAACATCAGTCACGCGGCAGACCCGGGACGGCTGGCGCGCGCCAACTACACCTATATTCACATCCTGCTGGTTGCCGGCATCATCGTCTGCGCCGTGGCGGACGAACTGACGCTCGCGCACCCGCTGGGCCATGCGGACGCCGCCGCCGCCGCGGCCATCGTCGGTGGCCCGGCGATCTATCTGGTCGGCAACCTGCTGTTCAAATGGTCGGTCTACGGCCGGCCCCCGCTGTCGCACATGGTCGGCTTGGCGTTGCTGGGCCTGACCATTCCGCTGGGCACCAGCATCGCGCCACTGGCGCTGGGCGCGGCGGCGACGGCGATCCTGATCACCGTCGCGGTTTGGGAGAGCATTTCGCTGAAACCCTCGGAAGGCGGCGACGGCGTGCATTCGCATGGAGTGGAGACATGATCTCCGCCGGCAATCTCGCGGCCTTCGCCCTTGTTTGCCTCGGCATGGTGCTGACGCCCGGGCCAAACATGATCTACCTGCTGTCGCGCTCGATCATGCAAGGCCGCCTGGCCGGGTTCATCTCGCTGCTGGGCGTGATCCTGGGCTTCGTCTTCTACATGCTGTGCGCGGCATTCGGCCTGACCGCACTGCTGCTGGCGGTGCCGCTGGCCTACGAGGTGCTGCAATGGGCGGGCGCGGCCTATCTGCTGTGGCTGGCGTGGAGCGCTGTGCGCCCGGGTGCACGCTCGGTGCTGCAGCCGCGGCAAGACCTGGGCATGGACGGGCCGCGCAAGCTGTTCGCCATGGGCCTGGTCACCAATCTGCTGAACCCGAAGATTGCGGTGCTTTATCTTTCGCTGCTGCCGCAGTTCATCGATCCGGCCGAAGGTAACGTGCTGCTGCAGAGCGTGGCGCTGGGCGTGACGCAGATCGCGATCAGCTTCACCATCAACCTGATGATCGTGTTCACCGCCGGCTCGGTCGCCGCGTGGTTTGCAACCCGGCCGGGCTGGCTGAAACTGCAGCGCTGGGCCATGGCCGGCGTGCTCACCGCTTTGGCCGTGCGCCTGGCGCTGGAACGCCGCGCCGCATGACAGGAGAGAAGCGATGAGCCGCCCGCCTTTGCCGCCCTTCACCACCGAGACTGCCGCCCAGAAGGCGCGCATGGCCGAGGATGCCTGGAACAGCCGTGACCCGGCGCGCTGCGCCCTGGCCTATACGCCCGACAGCCGCTGGCATAACCGCGCGGAGTTCATCGAGGGGCGCGCCGCCATCGAAGCGTTCCTGACCCGCAAGTGGAACCGCGAGCTGGAGTACCGCCTGATCAAGGAGGTGTGGGCCTTCCACGCCGACCGCATCGCCGTGCGCTTTGCCTATGAATGGCGTGACGACAGCGGCCAGTGGTTCCGCAGCTATGGCAACGAAAACTGGGCATTCGACGAAAACGGCCTGATGAAGGAGCGCATCGCCAGCATCAACGACCTGCCGATCAAAGAGGCCGACCGCAAGTTCCGCTGGCCCCAGGGCCGCCGCCCCGACGACCATCCGGGACTAAGCGACCTGGGGCTGTAGGCGACAGTTTATTTACGGCCGGTCGGAACGCGATCCGGACTTGAGCGTTCTCGGTTCCCGCGATAGCAAATTCCGATTGATCGCGGGGGATTTTATGAAAAAGACCATTCTCGCTGTCAGCCTTTTGCTGGCGGCACACCAGGCCCAGGCATCGGACAGCTTCAACAGCGAAGCCAGCCACGTGGTCGGCACCGCGCTCATCGCGGGTGCCGTGACTGCGGTGGCCAACGAGTTCTCGCCGGAGAACCGCTTCCTGATCGGCTTCGGCACCACAGTTGCCGGCGGCATTCTGTACGAAGTGGCGGTGGACAAACGCATCTCCCTGCTCGACGTCGGCGCCGACATCCTGGGCGCGGCGATCGGCGCCTATGTCACCGACGGCTATATCCTGCGGCCGGTCGTGCAGCACGACACCGGCAGCAACGAGACGAAGGTGGGCCTGTTCAGCCGGATGCGATTCTAGTCCGAGACTGCAAGTGCATTGCCGAGTGCAGCGCCCAGCGCGGTGTTGTCGAAGATGCACCACGTAGGTATGCCGCGCGCGATGCTGGCGCCTAGCCGCAGCTTGAGCGATGCGAGCGCGGCCTCGTTATAGTCTGAGTGGTAGATACGCGGCGCGCCGTGCCAGCGGTAATAGGCCAGGCCGTTCCAGCCAGCCGGCGTATCTGCATCTTTCACGGGAGCAGGGTCGGCAGCGACCCGCGCAATCTGTTGTGTTGTCAGCCAGTCATCCACGTCAGGGGTGAACCAGCTGGCGTGCCGCGGTTCTAGCGCCACAGGCGTATCGATACGCTCACGCAGGTCGTCGAAGAACCGATCGGCGACGGGCAGGTTGAAAGCCAGGGACGGCGGCAATTGCACCAGCAGGACGCCCAGCCTGTCGCCCAGGCCCGTGACTTCGCCCACAAACCGCTCCATCAACGCGCCGCAGTCGGCAAGCCGCTGCTGATGCGTGATCGCCTTCGGCACCTTCACCGCGAAACGGAAGCCGGGCGGCGTGCTGCCGGCCCACCGTTCGTAGGTGGCGCGGCGGTGCGGACGATAGAAGGATGAATTGATCTCGACGGCGTTGAGACAGCGGGCATAGCGTTCGAGATAGGTGCCGCCCGGCGGCACCTGCGCGACATACCGCGCCGGCACGCTCCACCCGGCCGTGCCGATCCGTAGGGTGTAATTTCTGAACAAGCGACACTCTCCGCACGATCACCGGATCGAGCCTTTGGCGACAGATAAGGAGAGGTTGGCGCACCCGACACGATTCGAACGTGTGACCTTCGCCTTCGGAGGGCGACGCTCTATCCAGCTGAGCTACGGGTGCCGGCCGGAAACGGGCGGACCATAACGGAACCCCCCCGGCGAGGCAACGCGCATTCCCCTGCCCGCGCCCGTCAATGGGACAGCAGGACCGGCACCGTCATCGACTGGATGATGGTCTTGCTGGTGCCGCCCAGCACGAACTCGCGCATGCGCGAATGGCCATAGGCACCCATGACAAGCAGGTCCGCACCGGTGTCGGAGACCGCGCCCAGAATGATACTGCCGGCATCGCTGCTGGTGGCGGGCAGCGGCTTCGCCACCGCCTTAACGCCATGGCGACCGAGATGTTCGACCAGGCCGGCAAGACCGACCTTGCCCTCTGGCAGGTCACCGACACTTGTGACAATCACTTGGTCAGCGGCGACGAGCAGCGGCAGCGCATCGTGCACTGCGCGGGCGGAGGGCGCCGTGCCGTTCCATGCCACCATGATGCGCCTGCCCGCGTTGCGATGGTCGCCCGCATACGGGACGCACAGCACCGGGCGGCCGCAGCCCAGGATCACATCGGCCGGCAGAGACGGATCGCCTGCCGGCGTCGCATCGGGATTGGGCTGCCCCATGATCACAAGGTCGGCGGCAGCGGCGGCATCGATGACAGAATAGGCTGCGGGCGCCTGGCGGATCACTGAGCGGACGTCGACGGACGCAGCGCGGGCACGATCAAGGGCGACCTGCGCCTGACGCTCCGCCACCTTGCGCTGGTCGGCAACCATCTGCTGCATCAGGTCGGCCGGGATACAGCCGGTACGGCGGGATCACCTGGCAGTTATTGCCCGATGCATCGCACTGCTTGCCCTGCGACAGCAGGATGCTGGAATTGCCGGTGTTCGACAGCGTCATCTTGCGACCGGCGCGTTCGGTCTTCAGGTCCGCCTTCGGGTTGGGCGGGCGCAGGATCACGAGCACGTCATAGGCGATGACCACCTTGATCGCGGTCTCGGCGGACTTCACCTCGCCCACCACGGGGCGCACCGTCAGGCGGTAGACCTTGTCACTTTCCTTGCAGGGGTCGACCACGGCGATGCGCACCACCTGGGTCTGGCCCGGCGGGACCACCAGCCGGCTGGGCGTGATGAGCAGGCCCAGTTCGGCCGGGTCGCGGTACAGCACGCGCTTTTCCTGCGGCGTGCCGGGATCGTGGATGCGGTTCGGTTCGATCTGGACGTACAGCGTCTCGCTGCCGGAATTAGTGACCTCGATATCGTCACGCGGCGCGCCACCTGACGCGAATTCGAGCGAGACCTTGTTCAGGATCATCTGCGCCCGCGCTGGCGCGGCCAGGCCCGCCAGCGCGGCGAACAGGACGGCGGCGAACGACAGACTGCTTTTCAAACCAACCACCCCGGACCGAATCACTGCGGGATGATAACGAAAGTATTGGCGGCAGAGAAGGTTGGCGCCGTCGCACCGAAGTCGAGCCGGTAGTCGATCTCCTCCGCGCACGCGCCGCTGCGCACGTCACCGACCTGGCCCGGCGCCTGGCGGATGCCGTCGCGGCGAACGAGTGTGCCGGCATTGGTTGCGGCCGGCTAGATGCGGAAGCCGGACGGGGTGCCGAGGCACAGGTCGAAGGACTGGCTGGCGGTGCCGGCGATGCGCAGCGCGGTCGGGCTGGTGGCGCGGGCGGGAATGGTGAGGCTGATGCGCACCTGGGCGGTGTTGGCCAGCGGGTCGGCGGCGGCCGGGCACACGAGGAACGCCAGCGCCCCCGACAGAAGCACTGCGCCGCCCGTGTGGCCGACGTTTCCCCAACCCGACATGTGCCCTCCAGCGCACGTCGCCGCTCTCTGCGGTAACGTCTGGAAGGCTAAACCTGTTCGGGCCGGAAAAACCTAGGCGTTTAGTCCTGACTACTGGGGCGTAACCATGACCGTGACCGGCCGGTCGAACGCTGCCGGAGCCTCGGCATATTGCAGGCTGAACGGGCGGCTGTCGGCCTCGCGGCACGACTGGGTCATGACAGCACTGGGCGCCGCACCGCCGGCGACAACGGCCGGACCGTTGCTGCCCAGGCGAACCAGCTGCTGGGTCGGGACGGCATCGGCCATGCTGAGGCGGTAGCCGGCGCCGGTCGTGCCATCGAAACAGAGGTTGAACGGGCTGGAAGAAGCCGCGCGGCCGGTGCGTTCGACCCGGATGGCGGTCGGCACGGTGGCGGCCAGCTGGGCGGGGATCACCATGCTGATTGTCATCTGACCGGTGGCATCGCCGCCGGCGGCGGGACTGAGCCGGCCCAGTTCCTCGGGCGAGGGGTCGGGAATGAGGTCCGGACGCGTCATCCAGTAGCCGCCCACCGCAAGCGCCAGCGCACCCAGCCCGAGGGCCGTGCGGAGGAATGGACGGAAAGGAGACGCAGAATGGATCATGGTGTCCCGGTTTGAACTGCCGCCACTGGAGGGAATGGCGGATTTGCTGGAGTCGACCAGCCTCGCATTAACGAAGAGCAAATGCCGTGCCGCTTATAGTGGCGCAGCGCGTCGGATGGTCTCGTTTCGGGGAAACGGGGGCCAAATCCGGCACGCGCCGCTGGATTTGCCGCGCTCGCCTTGGCAAACTGCGGCCATCCCGTTCGTCTGCGCCAAGGCGCACCCCTAAGGAGAATGCCGTGCCCGTCAGGAAGGTCGCGAAGAAAGTCGCGAAGAAGGCCGCCGTACGTCCAAAATCCGTTAAGAAGGCGCCCGCCCGGAAGGTTGCCCTGCCGGATACCACCTCGGTCGGCCGCGACTCGCTGAAGACCCGCAAGACCCTGAAGGTCGGCACCAAGGCCTATTCCTATTACAGCCTCAAGGCGGCGGAAAAGGCGCTGGGCGTCGATTTCTCGCGCCTGCCCTTCTCGCTCAAGGTGCTGCTGGAAAACCTGCTGCGCAACGAGGACGGCTCGTCGGTCAAGACCGACGACATCAAGGCCTTTGCCGGCTGGTTGAAGGAAGGCAAGTCGGACCGCGAGATCGCCTATCGCCCGGCCCGCGTGCTGATGCAGGACTATACCGGCGTGCCCGCAGTGGTCGACCTGGCCGCCATGCGCGACGCCATGAAGAACCTGGGCGGCAACCCGGAGAAGATCAACCCGCTGGTGCCGGTTGACCTGGTCATCGACCACTCGGTCGGCGTGCACAGCTTCGGCCACAAGGACTCGTTCAAGAAGAACGTCGAGCGCGAATACCAGCTGAACACCGACCGCTACACCTTCCTGCGCTGGGGTTCGAACTCGTTCGCCAATTTCCGCGTCGTCCCGCCGGGCACCGGCATCTGCCATCAGGTGAACCTGGAATACCTGGCGCAGACGGTGTGGACCGGCCGCCTGGCCGGCGCCGAGATCGCCTATCCCGACACGCTGGTCGGCACCGACAGCCACACCACCATGGTCAACGCGCTGGGCGTGCTGGGCTGGGGCGTCGGCGGCATCGAAGCCGAGGCCTGCATGCTGGGCCAGCCGATGCCGATGCTGCTGCCGGAAGTGGTCGGCTTCAAGCTGACCGGCAAGGTCAAGGAAGGCGCGACGGCCACCGATCTGGTACTGACCATCACGCAGATGCTGCGCAAGAAGGGCGTGGTCAACAAGTTCGTCGAGTTCTACGGCCCCGGCCTGAACGAACTGGCGCTGGCCGACCGCGCGACCATCGCCAACATGGCGCCGGAATATGGCGCGACCTGCGGCTTCTTCCCGGTCGACGCCGAGACGCTGTCGTTCCTGAAGCGCACCGGCCGCGACGCCAAGCGCGTCGCCCTGGTCGAGGCCTATGCCAAGGCGCAGGGCATGTTCCGCACGCCGAAGACGCCGGACCCGGTGTTCACCGACGCGCTGGAGCTGGACCTCGCCACCGTCGAGCCGTCGATGGCGGGACCGAGCCGGCCGGAAGGCCGCGTCGCCCTGTCGAACGTCGCCAGCGAGTACATCACCGCCTTGCCGACCTTCACCAAGAAGACGCCGGAAGAGAACGGCCAGCGCTTCAAGGTGGATGGCGCGAACTGGGACCTGGGCCATGGCGACGTGGTCATCGCGGCGATCACCAGCTGCACCAACACGTCGAACCCCAGCGTCATGCTGGGCGCCGGCCTGCTGGCGCGCAACGCGGTCAAGCGCGGCCTGCGCGTCAAGCCGTGGGTCAAGACCTCGCTGGCGCCGGGCAGCCAGGTGGTCACCGACTATTTCGCCAAGGCCGGGGTGCAGAAGGACCTCGACAAGCTGGGCTTCAACCTGGTCGGCTATGGCTGCACGACCTGCATCGGCAATTCCGGCCCGCTGCCGGACAACGTGGCCAAGGCGATCACCGACAACGACATCACCGCCGGTGCGGTGATCTCGGGCAACCGCAACTTCGAGGGCCGCGTTCACGCCCAGGTGAAGACCAACTACCTGGCCTCGCCGCTGCTGGTCGTGGCCTATGCCATTGCCGGTTCGCTGACGATCGACATCACGCGCGACCCGCTGGGCACCGACCAGAAGGGCAAGCCGGTCTATCTGAAGGACATCTGGCCGAGCAACGCAGAGATCCAGAAGGTGGTCAACAAGTGCGTCACGTCGGGCAGCTACCGCGCGCGCTATGCCGACGTTTTCAAGGGCAACGCCAACTGGCGCAAGGTGAAGGTCAGCACCGGCCAGACCTATGACTGGGACGCGACCTCGACCTACATCCAGAACCCGCCCTATTTCGTCGGCATGACGGAACAGACCAGCGCGCCGGGCGATGTGACCGGCGCACGGCCGCTGGCCATCCTCGGCGACAAGATCACCACCGACCACATCTCGCCGGCCGGTTCGATCAAGAAGGACGGCCCGGCGGGCAAGTTCCTGCTGGACCACAAGGTGACGCCGGCCGACTTCAACGAGTTCGGCGCGCGGCGCGGCAACCACGAGATCATGATGCGCGGCACGTTCGCCAATATCCGCATCAAGAACGAGATGGTGCCGGGCGTGGAAGGCGGCGTGACCAAGTACATGCCGGATGGCGAGACCATGTCGATCTACGACGCGGCCATGAAGTACAAGGCCCACGGCACGCCGCTGGTCGTCATCGGCGGCAAGGAATACGGCAACGGCTCGTCGCGCGACTGGGCCGCGAAGGGCACGCTGCTGCTGGGCGTGAAGGCGGTACTGGTGGAAAGCTTCGAGCGCATCCACCGCTCGAACCTGGTCGGCATGGGCGTGCTGCCGCTGCAGTTCAAGGACGGCACCGACCGCAAGAGCCTGGCGCTGACCGGCACCGAACTGTTCGACATCAAGGGCATTTCGGGCGGCCTGCGCCCCCGCATGATGCTGCCGGTGACGATCAGCCGGTCGAACGGCATGGTCGACACCATCGAGGTGCTGTGCCGCATCGATACCGCCGAGGAGATCGAGTACTACAAGAACGGCGGCGTGCTGGCCTACGTGCTGCGCAACCTCAAGAAGGCGGCGTAACGCCACAACATGTTGTTTCCGCCGGCGCGGTGCGGCGGCGAGAAACAAGAGCCGCGAAGGCCGTCGGTGAAAGCCGGCGGCCTTCTGCCGTTTCGGGGCGCGGCGGCCCGCTTATTCCTGCTATCTCCCGCCTAGATTTGACTGCGCGCCGCTTAGATTCGATGAGTCTGGCTTAGATTCGCCGGGTCTCGCTTAGGTGCGCGATCAAGATTTAGCGTCTCCCGCTGGACTCCGCATGTGCGGGAGTGACGAGGTGCCTGATCAGATCCACGGTTCAAAGAACGAGCATCAGACATGGTCCACGCGTACGACGTTTCAAGCGCGGCGATACAAATAGAAATCTTGACGCAGATCGCGATTGACGCGCGTTTCGCGCATTGCTGTCAGCCATCCCGGCGCACCCGCCACACGCAGTTGCCCACATCGTCCGCCACCAGCAGCGCGCCGCTCTTGTCGAGCGTGACGCCGACGGGGCGGCCGAGGGCTTTGCCGTCCTTGTCGAGGAAGCCGGTCAGGACATCCACCGGATCGCCGGTCGGGCGGCCGTTGCTGAACGGCACGAAGATAACGCGGCAGCCGCTGGGCGGGTTGCGGTTCCACGAGCCGTGCTGGCCGACAAAGGCGCCTGCGGTGAAGGGCGCCGGCAGGTTCGTGTTGTTCACGATGGCGAGGCCGAGCGAGGCGGTGTGCGGACCCAGCGCGTAGTCGGGCGCGAGCGCCGTGGCGACGAGGTCGGGCCGCGGTGGCTGCACCCGCGTGTCCACGTGCTGGCCGTAATACGAATAGGGCCAGCCGTAGAAGCCGCCGTCCTTCACCGAGGTCATGTAGTCGGGCACGAGGTCGGAGCCGAGTTCGTCGCGCTCGTTCACCGCGGTCCACAGCACATCGCCAGACCACGCCATGCCGACCGGATTGCGCAGGCCCGAGGCGTAGAGGCGTTTAGCGCCCGTGGCGCGGTCGATTTCCCAGATCGCGGCGCGGGCCTCTTCCACCGCGATGCCGTTCTCGGCCGCGTTGCTGTTCGAGCCGACCGAGGCGTAGAGCCTTGTACCGTCAGCGCTGGCAACGAGGTTCTTGGTCCAGTGATGGTTGCGCGGACCAGCCGGCAAGTCGGCCAGCTTCTGTCCCGGCGCGGTGATCTTCACGTCGCCGTCGTGATAGGGAAAGCGGACGACGGCGTCGGTATTGGCGACGTAAAGATTACCGTCCACCATCGCCATGCCGAACGGCGAGTTCAGACCCTCGATAAAGATCGAGCGCAGGTCGGCCACGCCGTCGCCATCGCTGTCGCGGAGCAGCGTGATGCGATTGGCGGTGGGCGTGCCGGCACCGGCGCGCTTCATCACCAGACCCATGACCCAGGCCCTGATGCCCTTGGCCTCGTCCGGGCGTTCGGGCGCATTGGTTTCGGCGACCAGAACGTCGCCGTTCGGCAGCACGTACAGCCAACGGGGATGGTCGAGGTTGTCGGCGAAAGCGGCGACGGCGAGGCCGGGTGCCGCAACCGGCAACGCACCATCGGCCCAGCCTTTGGCGGGCGCGATATTAACGGTCGGGATCAGCGCCGATTTCGGCGCCGGCAATTGCGGCGAGGGACCGGTGCCGGCGGAGAGCGGGAGATCGGCCTGTTCGGAACAGGCGCCGAGCGCAAAAAACGTCAGGGCCAGAAGCGGCGCGGCGATGCGGACGGCAAAAATATTCATGGCGATCTCCAGTTCCCGTCCCAGGAACGGTGGAGCGCCAACCGATGTTCCATCAACCGGGCGCGTCAAAGCGACGCCGCGCGCTGCGCTACTTACTTCTGGAAGACCTGAACCTTCGGCGTAAAGAAGCCGCCGGCTTCGGTGGTTTCGCCCCGCACCGCGCCGGTGGCGGGATCGACCCGGAACTGGCCGCTAAACTGATATCGGTTGCCGCTCGGACACGACATTTCCATGCGCCGTACCGCACCGTTGCCGTCGATCGCACCCGTGACGCGGCAATCGCCGGTGCCGGTGGTAAAGCCGGTGATGCGCGCGCCTTCGACGTCGATGAGCATCTTGAGGGCGCCACGGGGGCCGACAACGCTGGTCTCGTACCTGCCGTCGAAGGTGCCGGCCGGCATCGGAGCCGTGGCGGGCGGCAGTGCGGCCTGCTGATCCGGCTTCGCCGCGGGCGATGCCGGAGCCGCCATGACAACCGGCGCAGGTTCGACCTTGACCATGGGCGCCGCGACCGGGATTGGCGGAGCGGGCGCCGGCTTGGGTGCCGACAAAGCCGCCATGCGCACACGTGCGAGCGCGGCGAACGTGCCGGTCGGAAATTGGTCGAGATAGGCTTTCATCTCCGCCGGATCAGAACTGCCCTTCACCGCGTCCCAAAAGGCAAGGTCGAGCGACTGGGCCGGGATGGCAGGGGCCGGCGCGATGACGGGCGCGGGCGGCGGGGCCGGCGCCGCAACCGCGACCTCCACTGGTTTGTCCTTGAAGTAGAAATCGCCAACCAGGGACGACGCCTCCCACGGCGTCTGCGCCCCGTTCGACCGCCGTGTCACGCCGACGCGCACCGTCTTGAACACATCCTCGACCTTCAGGCCCGGCTGGCGCACCGCCTTCAGCAGTTCCTCGGTGTACAGGCCGTTGTCGCCATCGCCATCGGCCGCCACCTTGCCGGGCGAGGTGGCGTAGGCGATCAGCGTGCCCTCGGGCGCGTTGATCTGCGCCAGGCCGCCGCCAGTGCTGCGGAAGCGGCGCTCGAACGGGTTGTTGCGACAGGCGTCGAGGATGACCACGTTGACCCGGCTCTTGGCCGCGGCCATTTGGTCCAAGACGACATCTACGTCCAGCGTCTCAAGCCGTACGCGCTGTTCGGATGTGATCTGCGCATCGACAGGAATCAGGAAGTTGCGGCCGCTCACCTGCATCCCGTGGCCGGCGTAATAAAACAGACCGGTCGCGCCCTCACTCAGCTTGTCGCCGAAATCGGCGATGGCGCGCTCCATGTCGGTCTTGTTTGCGTTCTGCCGCAGGATCACCTCGAAGCCCTGGTCGCGGAGCGCGGCGGCCATGGCCTTCGCGTCATTCTGCGGGTTCTTGAGCGGGGCTTCGCGGTAGTTGGAATTGCCGATCACCAACGCGACACGGCCCGGTTGCGCGGCCTCGGCCGCACCACCCAGGATGATCAACGCACACGCAACACCCAGCACGACGCCGGCAGGCAAGCGCAAGAACATCTGAACCGGATCCCCTGATCCGGAATCCGATACTAGCACGGAATTCCGGCACATCCAGCGAGGGCCGGGCACCGCCATCACCGCATCGTGACTGGTCCGTGAAGTCCGGGCGGCGCAGCATGGCGGCATGAAGAACCTGCTGCCCCTCGCCTTCCTGCTGCTGTCCCTGCCCGTGGCGGCGCAGGAACTGAAGCCCGTGCCTGTCGTCGAGCTTTTCACCAGCCAGGGCTGCAATTCGTGCCCGCCGGCGGATGCGGCTCTGGGCGCGATGGCGCAGCGGGCCGATGTGCTGGCGCTGTCGCTGCACGTCGACTACTGGGACTATCTTGGCTGGAAGGATTCGTTTTCCACCACCTGGGCCACGGCGCGGCAGCGCGCCTATGCGAAGAGCTTTCGCAGCCGCTCGGTCTATACACCGCAGGCGATCGTGAACGGCGCCGGCGACGCCGTGGGGTCGGACCGCGGCAAGGTGCAGGCGCTGCTGGCAAAGGCGAAGGTCGCGGCGTTCAGTGCAGCGGTCGATGGCGCGCGCGCGGTGCTGACCTTTGCCGCCGACGGGATACCGGCCGACATCGTGCTGGTCGACTATCTTGCATCGGCGCCGGTCGTCATCACGCGCGGCGAGAATGCCGGCAACACGTTCACCTACCACAACGTCGTGCGGCGCCTGGACGTTCTCGGGACGTGGGACGGCAAGGCGGGCCATGCGCCGGTCGCACTGCCGCCGCGGGCGGCCGGACAAAGCCGCGCGCTGATGGTCCAGGGCCAGGACATGGGGCCGCTTCTGGGTGGCGTGCGCCTGCCGGACGGACCTGCCGCGGGCATTTGACAGATGGCGGCGCAGGCGCGAGTCTGTGCCCCTCATGTCCGGTCAGCCCCAGCATTTCCCCTCGCCCCCCGCAAATCCCGTCACGCCGATCCCCGCCGCCTCGACCGTCGTGCTGCGCGATGGCCCGGACGGCATCGAGGCGCTGATGGTGCAGCGCCACGACAAGATGCACTTCGCCGGCGCGCTGGTCTTCCCGGGCGGAAAACTGGAAAAGGGCGATGCGCATCCCGACCTGCTGGCGCGGGTGCGCACCGGCCGCGACATGGCGCCGGACCGCCTGGCCCTGGCGCTGGCGGCGATCCGCGAAGCGTTCGAGGAGACCGGCATCCTGATGGCCTATCGCCGCGGCAGCGACACGTACCTGACGAAGGACGAAGTGCTGGCGCTGGAGACGCAGCGCGTCGCGCTGGCGAAGGACGACCTGTCGCTGGTGGAGTTCGCGGCGGCCGAAGACCTGGAATTCACGCCGGACGAACTGGTGCACTACGCGCACTGGATCGCGCCGCTAACGGCGAAGGTGCGCTTCGACACGCTGTTCTTCCTGGCCGAGGCGCCGAAGGGGCAGCTGGCGCGGCACGACGGACTTGAGTCGGTGGATTCCATCTGGGTGCGGCCGGAGCGCGCCCTGGAAACCGTGGAACAGGGCAAGTACCGCCTGATGTTCCCGACCCACATGAACCTGATCAAGCTGGTGGGCTATGCCACCGTCGCGGACGCGATGACGGCGATGCGCCGCGAGACGGTGCAGACGGTGATGCCGGTGTTTGACCCGCATGCGCCGGGCGGCCCTGTGGTGCGCATCCCCGCGGGCTCGGGCTACGCCATCACCGAGATGCCGAGCGGGCGCTACATCAACGCCTAGGGCTTGCCGTAGATCTTCAGGAACGCGTCCACGGCGAGCGTCACGTTGCGATCGATCTCGGCCGGTTCGAACTCAAGATCGGGAAACAGCATCGAGCGGAACTGCAGGTCGGTCTTGAGCAGGCCGATCAGGTGCGCCGCCGCGATGAACGGGTCGGGCGCGACCAGCTCGTTGCGGCCATGGGCGTTGGCAATGAAATCCGAGAGCCGGCGATGCAGGAGTTCGGCGCCGACCTGATAGAAGATGCGCCCGAGTTCGGGAAAGCGCGGCGCCTCGGCGATGACGATGCGGAAGATGGCGCGGCCGCGCGGCGACAGGAACAGGGTCAGCACGCGGCGGCCGATTTCCATCAGCGCGTCGCGCAGCGGCAGGACCTCGGAATCGCCATGACTGACGGCATCTGCCAGCCGCTGGCACTGGGTGCCGACCACGGCGGCGAACAACTGCTCCTTGCCGGCGAAGTGGGCATAGACGGTGGATTTCGAGACGTCGGCCTCGCGGACGATCTCGTCCACGCTGGCATTGGCAAAGCCCTCGCGCATGAACACCGTCCCGGCGGCGGCCAGGATGTGCTGCGCCTTGGCCGATTCGGGCTTGTGCACCGGGGACGCGGCGTCGGTCAGGGGATTCTCCACCCAGTCGAACCGAACGGTTCGGTCCGATCTTGACTTGGTGTAGCAAAGCGCCCGATATTGGTCAACATCGAACCGAACCGTTCGGTTCGATTGCGGGACATCATGATGAGCAAGAAGAAGCCGATCCTTTTCGCCGTGGCCGGCGTGGTGGTGCTGGGGGCAGCCTTTGTCGGCTACCGCTGGGCGACCGAGTGGCGCTACATCGAATCGACCGACAACGCCTATGTCGCCAGCGACATGGCGCCGATTTCGCCCAAGGTGCAGGGCTATGTCAAAACGCTGGCCGCCGGTGACAACCAGGTCGTGCGGTCCGGCGATGTGCTGCTGACCATCGACGACCGCGACTATGCCGCCCGGGTGGCCGAGGCGCAGGCGGCGGTGGACGTGGCGCGCGCCGCGCTGGACGGATTCGACAGCCGTATCGTGCTGCAGCAATCGGTCATCGCGCAGGCCCAGGCATCGGTGTCGAGCGTCGATGCGGAACAGAACCGGGCAAAGCTGGACCTGGAGCGCATGCAGCGCCTGGCCAAAGAAGATTTCGCCAGCCGACAGAAGTTCGAGAGCACCGACGCCGATGCCCGCAAGGCCGAGGCCGGGGTCAGCCGGGCGCGCGCCGCACTGGCGGCCGAACGCAACCAGGTGGCGGTGCTGAACGCCTCGAAGCGCGAGGCCGAGGCCAAGCTGCGCCAGGCGGAGGCCGCGTTGGCCAGCGCCAACAACGACCTCGAAGGCACGGTGATCCGCGCGCCGTTCGACGGCACGGTCGGCAACCGCACGGTGCAGGTGGGCCAGTACCTGCGCCCCGGCACCCAGGCCATGGTTCTGGTGCCGCTGCCGCTGGTTTACGTGGTGGCGAACTTCAAGGAGACGCAGCTGGCGCAGATGGCGATCGGCCAGAGCGTGGAGCTGCACGTCGATTCATTTCCCGACCATGTTCTGAAGGGCAAGGTGGACAGTTTCGCGCCGGCCAGCGGCGCGCGGTTCAGCCTGTTGCCACCGGAAAACGCCACCGGCAACTTCACCAAGATCGTGCAGCGCGTGCCGGTGCGCATCGCGCTGGAAGCGGGCGATGTCACGCTGCTGCGCCTGCGCCCCGGCCTGTCGGTCAGCGCCGCGGTGGACACGCGCACCGGCGGCGCGGCGCTGGCGGCGGCGGCGCACTAGAACTATGACCGATGTGACGGTCGGCGCGCTGGCCCCGCCCCGCCCGGCGCGGAAGGCGGAGCAAAGCGATTTCCGCAAGAAGCTCGGCTTCTTCAGCATGGTGCTGGGGATGTTCATGGCGATCCTGGACATCCAGATCGTGTCGTCGAGCTTGCGCGAAATCCAGGCGGGCCTGTCGGCCTCTGCCGACGAGATCAGCTGGATTCAGACCTCGTACCTGATTGCCGAGGTCGTGATGATCCCGCTGTCGGGCACGCTGTCGCGGCTGTTGTCGACGCGGGTGCTGTTCGTCATGTCGGCGGCGGCGTTCACCGCGTCGAGCTTGCTGTGCGCGCTGGCCTGGAACATCGAATCGATGATCGTGTTCCGTGTCCTGCAGGGCTTCCTGGGCGGCGCGATGATCCCGACGGTGTTCGCCAGCCTGTACATCATGTTTCCGCCGGAGAAGCGCGCCGGCGTTTCGGTGCTGATCGGCCTGACCGCCACCATGGCGCCGACCATCGGCCCGACGCTGGGCGGCTACCTGACGCAGTTGATGTCGTGGCACTGGCTGTTTTTGATCAACGTCGTGCCAGGCACGGCCGTCGTCATCATGGTGTGGACGCTCTTGGACATCGACCGGCCCGACCGCACGCTGCTGAAGGGGTTCGACTTCCTGGGCCTGCTGTTCATGGCCCTGTTTCTCGGCAGCCTGGAATTCGTCATGGAGGAAGGGCCGCGCAAGGACTGGTTCGAGAACAGCTACATCACCGACTTTACCGTCCTGGCCGCGGTTGCCGCGGTGGCGTTCTTCTGGCGGGTGCTGACCTACAAGCAGCCGATTGTGGACCTACGCTCGTTCCGCGACCGCAACTTCGCGGTGGGTTGCCTGTACGCCTTCATCATCGGCATCGGCCTGTACGGCGCGGTCTACATCGTGCCGCAATTCCTGGGCCAGGTGCGCCAGTACAACAGCCTGCAGATCGGCACCATCATGGCGGTGGTCGGCATCTTCCAGTGCATGTCGGCGCCGATTGCCGGCGCGATGGCGCGGAAGTTCGACCCGCGCGTGCTGCTGACCCTTGGCCTGACGCTGTTCGCGACCGGGCTGTTCCTCAACTCGAGGCTGACGGCGGATGCGTCGTTCGGCGAGTTCTTCCTGCCGCAGGCGGTGCGCGGCCTGGCGCTGATCCTGTGCATGCTGCCGATCAACCAGCTGGCGCTGGGCACGCTGTCGCCGCTGGCGCTGAAGAACGCGTCGGGCCTGTTCAACCTGATGCGCAACCTGGGTGGCGCCATCGGCCTGGCCGGCATCAACACGGTGATTGCCGACCGTCTGGCCCTGCACCAGGCGCGCCTGGCCGACAACCTGAACATCGGACGGCCAGAGGTTCAGTCGGTGCTGGATGGCCTGTCGGCACGGCTGGCGGTAACCATGCCGGGCGATACCGACAAGATGGCCATCAAGGTCGTCTGGCAGATGCTGACGCGCGAAGCCTATGTCCTGACGTTCAACGACTGCCTGCTGATCATGGCCGGCGTGTTCGCGATGGGCTTGCTGTTCATGCCGCTGCTACGCAAACCGAAGCCGGCGCCGGCGGGTGCGGCGGGCGGGCACTGAGGGGCAGCCTCACGCTTCGACAAGCTCAGCATGAGGCTAGTGATAGACTTTTAAGTCGTCCTCATCCTGACCCTGTCGAAGGGTGAGGACGCGCCAAGTCAGACGGCCTTTTCCGCCAGGCTCGCAAGGCGGCGGGCAAAGGCGGAGGTGTCGGGGACGGGTTCGCCCTCGACGATGCGGGCCTGGTCAAGCAGCAGGTGCGCGACATCCGAAAGCGCATCGGCCGCCCCCGCCTCGCCCGCGCGTTCCGCCAGGCGGCGGATCAGCGGGTGGCGCGGATTGATTTCCAGGATGCGCGGGCTGTCCTTCTCGAGCTGCTTGTGCAGCTTGAGCATGCGGGCCAGATGCATGTCGAGGTCGCCATCGGCGGCGACGAGACAGACGGGGCTGTCAGTCAGGCGGTCGGTCTCGCGCACATCCTTTACCGCCTCGCCCAGCGCCTGCTTGAACATGGCGACGAGGGTCGCGAGCTGCGCGGTGGGCGCGGCTTCGGGCTTCTTCTCATCCGTCGCGCCGGCAATGGTGGCGAGGTCGGCGGCGCCGCGGGTGACGGAGCGGAATTGCTTGCCCTCGAACTCGCGCACCGCGTTCAGCCAGAAGTCATCGACCGCATCGGTCAACAGCAGGACCTCGACGCCCTTGGCGCGGAAGCCCTCGAGCTGCGGGCTTTTCTGCAGGCCCTCGAGGCTGTCGCCACTGACGGTGTAGATGGCGTCCTGGCCTTCTTTCATGCGCCCGAGATAATCGGCAAGCGAGAAAAGTCCTTCACCGTGGGTGGAGCGGAAACGCGCCAGCTTCATCAGGCGGTCGCGATGCTCGACGTCCTCGTAGATGCCCTCTTTCAGCACCGCGCCGAAATTGCCCCAGAACTTCGCGTAGTCCTCGGGCGCCTTCTCGGCCTTCTTTTCCAGTTCGCCGACAACGCGGCGCACAATGGCCTGGCGGATGCGCGCCAAGACCGGATTGTGCTGCAGCATTTCGCGACTGACATTCAGCGGCAGGTCGGCGGAATCGACGACGCCACGCAGGAAGCGCAGCCACGACGGCACGAGATCCTCGCAGTCGTCGGTGATGAAGACGCGCTTCACGTACAGGCGGAGGTGCGCCTTGCGCTGCGGGTTGAACAGGTCCATCGGCGGCTGGCCGGGCACGAACAGCAGCAGCGTGTAGTCCAGCTTGCCTTCGGCGCGGGTGTGCAGCGTCAGCCACGGATCGTCGAACGCGTGCGCGACGTGGTGGTAGAACTCCTTGTACTGGTCCTCGGTGATCTCGCTCTTTTGCCGCGTCCACAAGGCCGACGCACTGTTGATCGTTTCTTCCTTGCTGTCGGCGTCGAGGCGGATCGGCAGCGCGATGTGATCGGAATAGGTCTTCACAATGGTGCGGAGACGCTGCGGCTCCAGATATTCGTCCGCTTCCTTTCGCAGATGCAGCACGATCTTGGTGCCGCGCGGCGCGTCGCCCGCCTCGCCGATAGTGAAGGCGCCAGCGCCATCGGACGTCCACCGCCAGGCCTGGGCCTCGCCGGCCTTGCGGCTGGTGACCTCGACCTTGTCGGCGACCATGAAGGCGGAATAGAAGCCGACGCCGAACTGGCCGATCAGGTTCACGTCCCTGGCCGCATCGCCGGAAAGCTGCGTGGTAAAGGCCTCGGTGCCCGAGCGCGCGATGGTGCCGAGATTGCCGATCAGCTCCTCGCGGTTCATGCCGATGCCGTTGTCGGCAATGGTCAGGGTGCGGGCGGCCTTGTCGGGCGTGAGAATGACCCTGAGGTCGGGGGCGTCGGCCAGCAGGTCGGGCTGGGTCAGGGCCGCGTAGCGCAGCTTGTCGCAGGCGTCGGAAGCATTGGAGATCAGCTCGCGAAGGAAGATCTCCTTCTGGCTGTAGAGCGAATGGGTGACGATGTGCAGCAGGCGGGCGACTTCGGCCTGGAACTGCATGGACTGGTCCGTCATCCGTAAAATCCCTGTCGACGATGATGAGATGGTGTCGGCGATGTAGTCACGGCCGCCGGGCCGGTCAAGGTGGTGCACCATATTGCCTGCGTCATCGAGTCGCTAGGTGAAGCGGCTTATGGCAGCCGTTCCACGGGGCGCGCATGATTGGCGGGTACGAATCGCCCAATAAGGGGCGGCCCCTGCAACAGGAAACACTGTCATGAAGATCCGTTTGCCTGCCGCGCTCGCGGCCCTCGCCATTGCCGGCCTGATTTCGACCGGTGCCGCGCCCGTTCTGAGCACCCCGGCCTACGCCCAGGTACAGACCGCCAAGCCGGCCGTGCCTGCCAAGGCCGAGAAGAAGGCCGTGAAGCCGGCGAAGGCGAAGAAGGCCCCGAAAAAGGCCAAGGCGAAAAAGAAGGCGATGTAATTACGCTTCGTCGAGGTTTGCACCTCGGATGGCCCGGTGAAAGCCGGGCCATTTTCTTTTCGGCCCCGGCTTGCGGACGACGTCTTGTCCGGATAGGCTAACCTTGGGTCGAAAGGGAAGGAGATAATCCCGTGAAAGGTGCAATCGTCGCTGCGCTCGCCGTCCTGATCCTCGCCGCTGGCGCCGCCCAGGCGCAATCCACGTCGAAGGCCAAGCCAATTAACCCGCTGAACCCGCCGCGCCAGGCGCAGACGCCCAGTGGCTTCGACCTGATCCAGCGGCCGAGCAATGACGCGCACAACCCCAACCTCGATCCGGCGAAGAAGCGTCGGCCCAAGGTCCTGGACGGGAAGTAGCTAAACCAGCTTCAGGTCGCTGGGCTCGAAATAGCGCAGCACCGTTTCCAGGTCATGGCCGCGCTTCACAATGCGGCCGGCCATGGAAAGGATGGCGTAGGCGCCCTGCTTGCGCGCCAGTTTCGGCGTCTTGACGATGCGGTAGAGCGGCCCGTCAGCGGAGCGGCGGAATACCGCGAAGCTGCAACTCTCGGCATTGTGGCCGATCGAGTAGTCGCGCCATTCGCCGGCGGCGACCATGCGGCCATACAGATTGAGGATGCGGTTGAACTCGCGGCGGTCGAAGAAAATCTCGGGAGGCTGAACCTGCCCGGACGCCTGAACTGTGTGGCGCCGGGCGAACCGTTCGAAATCGACCACCTCGCTCATCGGCCCTCCGGCATACCGTTGCGGTAACCGAATTGTCACCCTGTGCGGCGGCGCGGTCAACCCGGGATGCGGGCTCACCTCACGCTTCGACAAGTTCAGCATGAGGCTAATCGGACGCGCAGTCGTCCTCATCCTGAGCCCGTCGAAGGGTGAGGACGTTCTGCCGGCCCGTCAGCTGTACCGCTTCGTCGCGGCGGCGATCAGTTCGCGGGTGTAGGGGTGCTGCGGGCGGCGGAGGATTTCTGCCGACGCGCCGCTTTCGACAATGAGACCGTCCTTCAGCACGACGATGTCGTCGCACAGGTAGTCGACGACGGCGAGGTCGTGGCTGATCATCAAGAAAGTGACGGAAAACTTCTCCTGCAGGTCGCGCAGCAGGTTCAGCACCTGGGCGCGCACCGAGACGTCGAGCGCGGAGACCGGTTCGTCGGCGACGATAAGGTCGGGGCGCGTCACCAGCGCACGCGCCGTGGCGATGCGCTGCCGCTGGCCGCCGGAAAATTCGTGCGGGTAGCGGTCGAGCGCGGTATCGCCGAGACCGACCGAGGCCAAAGCCTCACGCACGCGGGCCTCACGCTCCGCCTTCGGCGCACCGGTCAGCGCCTCGAGCGGTTCGGCAACGATGCGGGCGACCTTCTGGCGCGGGTCGAGCGAGCCATAGGGGTCCTGGAAGATCATCTGCATGTGGCGGCGGAGCGTCCGAAGCTTGGCCGCCGGCTGCGCGAAAAGATCGTGGCCCATGAGGCGCACGGTGCCGGACGTCGGCCGGTCCAGCGCCATGGCGAGGCGCGCCAGCGTCGATTTGCCGGAGCCCGATTCGCCGACCAGGCCCAGGCTGCGCCCCGGTGTGATGGTGAATCCAACGCCGCGCAGCGCGTTCACCACCGGCGGCGGGCGAAACAGGTGCTCGCGCGGCAGCGTGAAGGTGCGCACCAGGTTCTCCACCTCGAGCAAGGGCGCGGTCACGAGAGGTCACCCAGGCGGATGCAGGCGGCGCTGTGGCCAGGCGAGACGGGCACGAGCGGCGGCGGTGCGGCGCGGCAGGCACCGATGACCCAGGCGCAGCGATCCGCGAACGTGCAGCCCGGGCCGAAGCCGGCAAGATCGGGCACGCTGCCGGGAATGGCCTGCAGGCGCGCGCGCGGCGCGCCGGCCAGACGTTCTGGCTCAAGCGCCGGCAGGGCGGCGATCAGGCCCTTCGCGTACGGATGCGCGGGCGCGCGGAAGACGGAGGTAGCCGGGCCGCGCTCGACAATGGCGCCGCCGTACATGACCGCGACATCGGTTGCCGCGGCGGCGACGGCGTTGAGGTCGTGACTGATCAGCAGCAGGGCCATGCCGCGCTCCTCGACCAGTTCGCGCAGCAGGGCCAGGACCTGGCCCTGGATGGTGGCGTCGAGCGCGGTGGTGGGTTCGTCGGCAATCAGCAGCGCGGGCGCACAGCCGAGCGCCAATGCGATCATCACCCGCTGGCGCTGGCCACCGGACAGCTGGTACGGATATGACGCGAGCCGCCGGCGCGGATCGGGCAGGCCGACGCGGTCGAGCAGGCGCACGGCTTCGTCTTCCGCTACGGCGCGCGAAAAGCCGCGATGTAGCATCATCGATTCCGCGACCTGGCGGCCGATGGGCTGAACGGGATTAAGCGCGGTCATCGGTTCCTGGAACGTCATCGCGATGCGGTTGCCGCGCAGGTCGCACAGTGCGCTTTCCGGCAGGCCGACCAGTTCGCGCCCCTCGAAGCGGATCGAGCCGGAAAGTTTTGCGCCCTCGGGCAGCAGGCCCATCAGCGCCAGCGCCGTCATCGACTTGCCGGACCCGGATTCGCCAACGAGGCCCAGCGTGCCGCCGCGCGCGATCTCGAAGTCGATGCCGCGCAACGCCGGCAGCGGGCCGCCGGGGCCGGGCAGATCGACCCGCAGGTTGCGGACGGAGAGCAGAACCTCGGCCATCAGCGGCGGCGTATCAGGCGCGGATCGACGAGGTCGCGCAGGCCGTCACCCAGCAGGTTCAGGCCCAGCACGGCAAGCGCGATGGCGATGCCGGGGAAGATGGCCAGCTGCGGCGCGATGTAGATCAGCGTCTGCGCCTCGTTCAGCATGCGGCCCCAGGACGGATTCGGCGGCTGGGTGCCGAGACCGAGATAGGAGAGCGCGGCCTCGGCCAGAATCGCCAGCGCGAAGCGGATCGTGGCCTGGACCACGATGACCGAGACGATGTTGGGCAGCACATGATCGAACGTGATGCGCAGGCGCCCGCGCCCGCAGGCCCGGGCCGCCAGCACGAACTCGCGCGACCACACGGCATTCGCCGCGCCGCGCGCGACGCGGGCGAAGACCGGGATGTTGAAAATGCCGATGGCGATGATGGAATTCACCGTGCCGGGGCCGAGCACGGCGGTCAGCATGATGGCGGTGAGGATGGCGGGAAAGGCAAAGCTGAAATCGGTGAAGCGCATGACCAGCTCCTCGACCCAGCCGCGCCGGGCGGAGGCGAGCAGGCCCAGCGCGGTGCCGAGCAGCATGCCGATGGCGACGGCCACAACACCGACGACGATGGAATTCTGCGCCCCGGTCATCAGCAGCGAAAAGACATCGCGGCCGAACGGGTCGGTGCCCAGCCAGTAGGTCGGCGACATCGGCTTCAAGCGGTTCGGAATGTCGATGCGATAGGGCGAATGCGGCGTCCAGACCAGCGACAGCGCCGCCGTGCCAACCAGCACCGCCGAGAGGATGCCGCCGAACACGAAGCTGCGGTGGCGGCGGGCGCGCCGCCAGAAGCCGGCGCCGGACGATACGACGGCCATGTCAGACATCGCTGGCCTTCAGGCGCGGGTCGATCAGGGCATAGAGCAGGTCGACGGCGAAGTTCACGGCGACAACCATGAAGGCGAGCAGGATGACGATACCCTTCACCACCTGCAGGTCACGATTGGCGATCGACTGGAACACCAGGCGGCCCATGCCGGGCAGGGTGAACACCTGTTCCACCACGATGGCGCCAACCAGCAGTTCGGCGAACTGCAGGCCCATGACCGTGATAACGGGGATCAATGCGTTACGCAGTGCGTGACGCCACAGCACCGCGCGGCGGCCGAGGCCCTTGGCACGGGCGGTGCGGACGAAATCCTCCTGCAACACGTCGATGACCGACGAGCGGGTGATGCGGGCGAGGATCGCCGCCTGCACGGTGGCCAAAGCCAAAGCCGGTAGCAGCAGCGCCTTCAACCCCTCGCCCACGCCGTCTTCCCAGCCGGGAAAGCCGCCGGCGGAGAACCAGCCGAGCTTGACCGCGAACAGCAGGATCAGCATCAGCGCGAACCAGAAGTTCGGGATCGAGATGCCGAGCTGGCTGATGCCCATGATGGCGAGATCGCCCGGCCGGTTGTGACGCGCCGCCGCCCACACGCCCAGTACGAGGCCGAACAAGGCGGTCATCGCCATGGCGACAAGGGCCAGTGGCACGGTCAGCGCCAGGCGCTCCTCGAGCAGCGACCAGACCGGCACGCCATAGGCATAGCTGGTGCCGAAATCACCTGTCAGCATGTTGCCGATCCACGAGAAGTAACGCGCCGCGGCCGGCGCGTTGAGGCCCATCTTCTCGCGCAGCACGGCGAGTTGTTCCGGCGTGCCGTCGACGCCCAGCAGGACCTGCGCCGGATCACCCGGCAGGATTTCCAGCACCAGGAAGACGACGAGCGAAGAAAACAGCAGCGTCGCCACCATGGTGGCCAGACGTTTGGCGAGGAATACGCTCATGCCCTCTTGCGGGCGAGCAGCAGGCCGTCACCCACCGGCAGCAGACTGACATCGACGCGGGTATCGGCGCCGACCTTCTTGTTCAGCGCGCGGATGGCGGCGATATCGGGGTCGGACTTGGCGGCATCGACCACGCTGCCGCCCCACAGCATGTTGTCGACAGCAACCAGGCCGCCAGGGCGCAGCAATTTCAATGCACGTTCGTAGTAGCCGTCATAGCTGGCCTTGTCGGCGTCGATGAAGGCGAAGTCGTAGGTGCCGGTGCGATCCTCGCTGATCAGGACGTCCAGCGTCTTGAGCGCGGGACCGATGCGGAGATCGATCTTCTTGTCGACACCGGCCTCGTGCCAGTAGCGGCGGGCGATGGCGGTATATTCGACGCTGATGTCGCAAGCGGTGAGATGGCCGTCATCCGGAAGGACCAGCGCCACGGCAAGCGCGGAATAGCCGGTGAACACGCCGACCTCGAGGCAATTGCGTGCGCCGGTGAGCCGCACGAGCATCTGCATGAAGGCGCCCTGGTCGGGGGCGATCTGCATTTGCGCCCGGGGCATGGTTGCGGTTTCGGCGCGCAGGCGCCCCAGGACGGGCGATTCGCGCAGGGAAACCGAAGTGATGTAGTCGTATAGCGGGTCGGTCAGGCCGATGAACTTCGCCACGCGGGGCTCTCCTGCGGGTGACGCAAGGTCCGACTAGGTAACAGGTTTTAGGCCCTGGCGCACGCGCTGCCGCGAAATGGCCATATTCCCGCCGCGCACCCGCCCCATTGCCCCACCACTACTATCAATGGGTCCCCGGCGGTTGTCGCCGAGCCGATGTCTCCCCCCTCCATCCGCTCGATATTTGGATTGTCGGGGACCCGCCTTACCCTGATCCTATTCGTCCAGGCGGAACGTCACCGGTACATCGATGGCGCCGGAGGCCGGCTGTCCATCCACAGTTGCCGCCGCGAAGCGCCAGCGCGCCACGCCATCGCGCGCGGCGCGGTCCAGCAGGGCGTAGCCGCTGGACTGGAGAATCGTGATTTCACCCGGTTCGCCGTTTTCGCGCACAACCACATGCAGCATGACGCGCCCCTCCTGCCCGCGTTGGCGCGCGATGCCGGGATAAACGGGCTTCGGGTTGCTGGCGTAGGCGACGGGCGAGCGCGCCGCACCCAGTGCCGCCACCGCATTTGTGGGTGCGCGAGAGGCGCCGGCAGGAGATGCAGAAACCGACGGCGCGGGGATGGCGGCGATGACCTCGCCCGGTACGGCCGGTGGCGCAATGTCCGCCGGCGGAACGTCGGCCTTCGCCTCGACCTGGGGTGCAGGCGAAGTCGGCGCGATAGCCATAGGGCGTTGGGGCCGCGGTACCTGGACGGGCCGCGGCGGAATTATCTCGGGCGGCGCGGGCGATTTCACCGGCAGAGATTCTGCCGGCGTGGGGAGCGGTGCGTCGGGCGCCTTGGGTGGCGATGGCAGGGTCACGTAGTCGACGCTGATCGCCGGTTCTGCCGGCTGCTCACGCCCCGGGATGAACGAGGCGGCCCAGGCGAGGACCGCGGCGTGGGCGGCGGCGGAGGCAATGAAGGCGACAACCGAACGGCGCATCATGGCGCACGCTCCAGCGACACGACGGGCTGGCCGGCCACGGTGCCGAACGAGGCGGTGATGCCATAGACCGCCGCCAGGCGTTGGGACGTCAGCACCTCGACCGGTGGGCCCGAGGCGACGATGCGGCCCTGCTGCATCAGGTACAGGCGGTGGCAATAGCGGAGCGCCAGCGCGAGATCATGCAGGACGACCACGACGGCGAGGCCGGCGGCCGCGCGCGCCGCGAACAGGTCCATCATCTGCAGCTGGTAATACGGATCGAGACCGGCGACCGGTTCGTCGGCCAGCAGGATCGACGGATCGGCGGCGAGTGCGCGCGCCAGCAGCGCACGGGCACGCTCGCCACCCGACAGGCTGGCCATGCTGCGGGCGCGCAGGCCGGTGACGGCGCAGGCGGTCATGGCGCGTTCGATGGCGGCGGCATCGGCGGGCGTCGGCCGCGCGAAGGGCGCGAGGTGCGGCACACGGCCCAGCGACACCAGGCGTTCCACCGGCAGCGGCCAGTGCACCGCGCGGTCCTGCGCCAGATAGGCGAGGCGCTGCGCACGCTGGCGTGGCTTCAGCGCATAGAGATCGTCGCCATTCGACGTCACCGTGCCTGATACCGGCGCGGCGAGGCCGGCGAGCGTGCGCAGCAGCGTCGTCTTGCCGGCGCCGTTCGGACCGATCAGGCCGACCAGCTCGCCCGGCGCGACCGTGAAGCCAACATCGTGCAGCACCCGGCGGTGGCCGAGATCGACAGCGAGCGCGGATGCCCTGAGCGCGGTCATGCGAGTTCGCGCCGCAAACGCCACAACAGGCCGAGAAAGAACGGCGCGCCGATCAACGCGGTGACGACGCCCAGCTTCAACTCCTGGTCGGTCGGCACGATGCGGACCACGATGTCGGCGCCGAGAACCAGAGCCGCGCCACCCAGGGCGCTTGGCACCAGCAACCGGCCGGGCTCATGCCCGAACAGCGGGCGCAACAGGTGCGGCACGACGAGGCCGACAAAACCGATGGCGCCACACACCGCGACCGCGGCGCCGACGGCGAGGCCGGTGCCGGCAATGGCGCGGAAACGCAGCGAACGCAGATTGGTGCCGAGGCTGCGCGCCGTATCCTCGCCCAAAGCCAGCGTGTCGAGACCGCGCCCGCACGACAGCAACAGGCCCGCACCCACGGCCATGAATGGCAGAGCAAGCGCGACATGGATCAACGAGCGGTCGGTCAGCGAGCCGAGCAGCCAGAAAGTGATCTCGACGGCGGCAAAGGCGCTGGCGGCGAAGTTCAGCGCCAGTGCGGTGCCGGCCGCGGCGAGGCTGTTGATCGCGACGCCGGCGAGGATCAGCGTCGCGGTGCCGCCCTCGCGCCCCGCGAGGCCATAGAGCAGTGCGACGGCCAGCGCCGCACCGCCGATGCCGGCCAGCGGCACGGCCAATGGCCAGCCATAGCCGACGCCAAAATACAAAACCAGCACCGCGCCGAGGCCGGCAAGGCCCGACACGCCGACCAGCGCCGGTTCGGCCAGCGGATTGCGCAACAGGCCCTGCAACGCCGCGCCGGACAGGCCCAGCACCGCGCCGATGCCAAGGCCGAGCAGCACGCGCGGCAGGCGGATTTCGCGGGCGACCAGCGCAACCCAGTCGTCGCCGCCGAAGAGACCATGCAGCAAGCCGGCGAGCGGCAGGTTCGCCGGGCCGACCGCAAACGACGCCAGCGCCAGCAAGAACACGGCGACGATCAGGCCAATGAGCGTGACGCGCGCGCGGGTCATGCGGTCACCGCAGCGGCCGCGATGATGGCCTCGAGCGCGGCCAGGCCATCGGTCAGCGCGGCGGGGCCGGGCTGCAGGATCAGCGGCGACTTGATCTCGTGCACCGCGCCGTTCCGCACGGCGGGCAAAGCATCGAAGCCGGGCCGCGCCATGACGCGGTCAGGCCGAAACCTCTTGCCGCACCACGAGCCGATGATGATGTCGGGCCGGCGGCGAATGACCTCGTCCGGCGTGACGATGCGGTCCTTGGCGGCGCGCTGCTGCGCCAGTTCCGGGAAGATGTCGTCGCCGCCGGCAATGGCGACAAGTTCGGACACCCACTTGATGCCCGAAATCAGCGGTTCGTCCCATTCCTCGAAGAAGACGCGCGGGCGCGGGAGCGTGGACGTGCGCTGGCGGACGTAATCCATCCGCACCTCAAGTTCCGCGGCGAGCGCCCTGCCCCGTTCGGGCACGCCCGTCAGCGCGCCGAGCAGACGGATCATGTCGAGGATTCCGGCGATGCTGCGCTGGTTGAACGCATGCACGGCCACGCCCTCGCGCACCAGACCGGCGACGATGTCGGCCTGGAGATCGGAAAAGGTCAGGACAAGGTCGGGCTGCAGCGCAAGGATCTTCGGGATATCGGCGCTGATGAAGGCGGAGACGCGGGGCTTCTCGCGCCGCGCCTCGGGCGGGCGGACACAATAGCCCGATATGCCGACAATCCGGTCCTGCTGGCCCAGAAGGTACAGGGTCTCGACCGTTTCCTCGGTCAGGCAGACGATGCGGCGCGGCGGAAAACCGGACGCAAAGGAAACCGGCGCGGCGGCCTGGCCCACCGCGCCGGTCGCAGCTTGTGGTCGGAGCGCCGTCAGAACGCGACCCCGGCCCGCAGCGTGTAAGTACGCTCGGGCAGTGGATAGATGTTGTACACGCCCGCGGTCGCCGCACTGGCAATGCCGTAGGTGTAATACTGCCGGTCGAACAGGTTGTTAACCTGCGCCGACCAGTCCACCGGGCCAATCTTGCCCATAAGCTTCAGGTCGGCGGTGTACCAGGCGCCGATCTTCGGCTGGAAATTGGCCTGGTCGTTGTCGTGACGCATGTCATCGACCGCATGCACAGTGGCGGCAAGCGTCATGTCCTTCATGAAGTCCCAGAAGGCCGAGACCGAGCCGGACCACGGCGCCACCAGCGGCACGTCGTTGCCGTCGAAGCGGCCGGCGACGAAACGAGCCCGCGTGTAGCTGGCCGCCCCCTTGAAGCGCAGGGTGTCGAGCGCCTGCCATTCCGCCGAGTTTTCCCAGCCCATCCGCTCGGTCGGGTCGAGGTTGACGTTGGTGAAGGTCGCGGCGACGAAATGAATCTCGTCGTGCAGGCGCATGCGATAGACGCTGGACTGCAGCTTCACCGGGCCAAGCGTGGCACGGCCGCCGACCTCGGTATCGAACGACCATTGCGGCTTGAGATCCAGCGACGTGCCGGTGGCGCCGATGCGCTCGTCGATATTGGCGGTGCGGAAACTGCGCCCGACGCGACCGAACAGCGTGAAACCGGTTGCCACGTCCTGTTCCAGGCCGAGGTTCACCGCGTACATCGTGTCGCTCTGGGTCAGGGACTGGTCGGCAGCGCCGAACGCACCCGGCGCCGTGGAGTTGAGCGTGTCACCGGCGGTAAGGCGGGCATTCTCGACCCGGAAGCCGGTGGCAACGCGGGTCGAACCGGTCAGCGCCAGTTCGTTGTTGCCGTAGGCCGCAAGGCTGATCTGCGAACCGTTATAGATGTGCACGGCCTCGACCCCGCGCGTCTGGCGGCGTGACGATTCGTAGTCGACATAATACGTGTCGATGCCGAACGTCGCCGAACTGGCATAGCCCATGGGCTGCCAGTCGGCCGTGAGGCGCGGCGTGAACGACCAGGTGTTCATCTCGGTTTCGACATAGCTGCTGCTGCCGCCGCCGCAGGCGTCGATGAACTCGCCGGTCTGGTCCTTGTGACGGACACCGCCATCGACGATCAGCGACAGGCCGTCCGACAGGCTGCGGCTGTGGCCAAGAGTGGCGCTGAGGCTGTTCTGCAGCGCCTTGTCGTTCGGCGTATCGGCATCGCGGCGGGTCGGCGTGACCGGCGGGCAGCCCGCGAAACCGGGCCGCAGACGCTGCACGCCGGGCAGGCCGAGCGACTGGTCCTCGGCGCCGATCTTCACAAACCAGTCGCTGCCGTCGGCGGGCGCATAGCGCAGCTCCGACACCAGATTGCGGTCGATGATCTCGCTGTTCTCGCGATAGCCGTCGCCGTTCAGGTAACTGCCAAAGGCATTGAGCGAGAAACCGTCGACGTTGCCGGAAGAGGCCGAGGCCTCGACCTGGCGGGTCGAGAACGAGCCATAGGCGACATGGACCGACCCGCTGGGCTTCGCGCCCACCGACGACTTGGTGACGATGTTGATGACACCGCCGACCGCGCCGTCGCCGTAGAGCACCGCACTGCCGTTGCCGCGCGTGACCTCGATGCGCTGGATGCTGTCCTTGGGGATCGACGCCCAGTCGATGCCCGACGTGTCGAAGTCGTTGATCTTGCGGCCGTTGACCAGGACCAGGGTGTTGGACTTGGCGCTGGCACCGAAGCCGCGGATATCGACGGTCGCGCGCGAGCCGCCGACGCCGCCGAAGAGGTCGCGGGTCTGCACGCCGGCCTCAAGACCAAGGATGTCTGGCAGGGTCAAGGCCGGCGAGCGCGCGATATCCTCCGCCGTGATGACGGACGTGCTGGTGCCGGCCGTGCCCTGGCCGATACGGCTGCCGGTGACGACGACCTCGTCGCCGGTCGGCACCGGATCGGCGGCCATGGCGGTGCCGGCCGCCAGCAACAGGGCGGCGAGCGATGGAACAAGATGACGATTCATTGCGGATTACCTCTGCACACGGTTAATGGAAACCGCGCAAAGGACCGCCCGTGCGGGTCATCGCTGACCCGCCACGCGCAGAACGGCTTTCGTCGTTGGTGCGGCACCCGACCGAACCCCCTCACACGGCGACACGTACCCGCGTCACCGCAAACGGGAATTCCTGACCATCGGGGCACCCCGCCCGACAGTTGGGTGACGCCGTGAGGGCAGGTCTCCTGGCTCGCGGGTCAAAGCACCTCCACCCTGCCTTCCCGGCCGTACCCCTTGGGGTTTGAACCAGTGGCTTTAGCGGGTGGCGCTCGCCGCTTACAGTTGCGGGGGCAGCCGCGGCATTGCCAGGGGGTCGAAACCCGACCGGCGCACCGCATTCCCTTTCTCGTCCCTTGCGGGAACCATCACGTGGGGCGGATTTAACATTGCTGCGGTTGCGAAGGCAACCGGCGCAATTTCAGCCGGTCCAGCAGGGCGCGTTTCTGGTCCGGGCGCAGGCTGCGCCAGGCCTCGACTTCCGCGCTTGTGCGCAGGCACCCCATGCAAAGGCCCGAGGTGCGGTCGAGCTTGCAGACCTTGGTGCAGGGCGACGGCACGTCAGCGGAATCGAGGGTTTCAGCCATTGCGGCTTTATGCCCTGCGCCCGTTCGTCGTGTCCATGACCGGTACCCCTTGAAGATGCGGGTTTTTGCCCGTATTTACCGGTCGCCCCTGCGGTCAAAGGTCGTAAGTGGGCCAAAGATTTAGAAAAACGACGGGAGAGAGAGCTTTGACATTCCAGTCGGGGGGAGGCGTTGCCATGGAAGCGATGGTCGATGTGCGCAATGTGGTGCGCCGGTTCGGGTCGTTTTTGGCCGTCGATGACGTCAGCTTTGGTGTCGGCAGGGGCGAGGTGATCGGCTTCCTCGGGCCGAACGGCGCCGGCAAGTCGACCACAATGAAGATGATTACCGGCTTCCTGCTGCCCAGCGCGGGTGCAATCAATGTCGGCGGTTACGACGTGGTGGCGGACCCGATCGAGGCCAAGCGCAACATCGGCTACCTGCCGGAAGGCGCACCGGCCTATCCGGACATGACGTCGCGCCAGTTCCTGAACTTCATTGCCGACATCCGCCACCTGGACGGCCCCGTGCGCCGCCGCCGGCTGGACCTGGTGATCGAGCAGACCCATATCGGCGACGTGCTGGACCAGCCGATCGACACCCTGTCGAAGGGCTACAAGCGCCGCGTCGGCCTGGCCCAGGCGATTTTGCATGACCCGCCGATCCTGGTGCTGGACGAGCCGACCGACGGCCTGGACCCGAACCAGAAGCATGAAATGCGCGGCCTGATCGGCAGCATGGCGGCCGAGAAGGCGATCATCATTTCCACCCACATCCTGGAAGAGGTCGAGGCGATCTGCACCCGGGCCATCATTATCAGCCACGGCCGGCTGGTAGCCGAGGGCTGGCCCGAGGCCGAGGGCTGGCGGCTGGGCGATCTCCAGGTTGAACCCGGACGGCTCGACGCCGCATTCCGGCAGATCACGGGAGCGGCAGCATGAGGGACCTGTTCGCCGTATTCCGCCGCGAGCTGGGCGGCTACTTCGCGACGCCGCTGGCGTACGTGTTCATCGTGATGTTCCTGTTCGTCACGGGCATCTTCACCTTCTTCGTTGGCAATTTCTTCGCCCGCGGCCAGGCCGACCTGAAGGCCTTCTTCCTGTACCTGCCGTGGCTGTACCTGTTCTTCCTGCCGGCGATCTCGATGCGGCTGTGGGCGGAAGAGCGCAAGGGCGGCACCATCGAACTGCTGCTGACCCTGCCGGTCGGCATCGGCACCGCCGTCCTCGGCAAGTTCCTGGCGGCGTGGGCCTTTACCGGCATCGCGCTGGCGCTGACCTTCCCGCTGTGGCTGACCATCGGCTGGCTGGGAAGTCCGGACCATGGGGTCGTGCTGGCTGGCTATATCGGCTCTCTGCTGATGGCTGGCGGCTATCTAGCCATCGGCAGCTGCATCTCGGCGATGACCAAGAACCAGGTCATCGCCTTCGTCGTCAGCGTGGTGGTCTGCTTCGCGTTCAGTGTCGCCGGCTCGCCCATGGTCACGTCGTTCTTCGTCGGCTGGACGCCGCAGGTCGTGCTGGACGCCATTGCGTCGTTCAGCTTCCTGCAGCATTTCGGCGCCATCACCGATGGCGTGATCGACCTGCGCGACGTGATCTTCTTCATCTCGCTGATCGCGTTGTGGCTGTTTGCCAACGCGGTCGTCGTCGACGCCAACAAGGCCGGGTAAGGCGCGCGCCATGAACAAGAAACTCCTCACCGGCACCGGTGTCCTGCTCGCCGTCGTGCTGTTCTTCGGCCTGAACATCCTGGCCAAGTACGCCCTGGACGACGCGCGGCTCGACCTGACGGCGAACCGCCTCTACACGCTGTCGGACGGTTCCAAGAACCTGCTGAAGAACCTGCAGGAGCCGATCCGCCTGCGCCTGTTCTTCTCGAAGTCGATGGCCAATGACGTGCCGCAGCTGGCGACCTATGCCGACCGCGTGCGCGAGCTGCTGGGCCAGTTCGCCTCGCGCTCGAACGGCCGCATCAAGCTGGAAGTGATCGATCCGGAACCCTTCTCGGACGCCGAGGACCGCGCGGTCCAGGCCGGCGTGCAGGGCATCGACCGCGACGGCCGCAGCTTCTACTTCGGCCTTGTCGGCACCAATTCGGTCGACGCGCAGGAAGTGGTCCCGTTCTTCCAGATGGAGCGGGAAGAGTTCCTGGAATACGACCTGACCAAGCTGATCTACGCGCTGAGCGCGCCGAAGAAGCCGGTCGTTGGCCTGCTGACAGCGCTGCCGCTGCAGTTCGGCCCGGGCGGCATGATGGCGGCGATGCGCGGCCAGTCGCGCCCCTACGCGATCATGCAGCAGCTGCGCCAGTTCTTCGAGATCAAGTCGCTGGACGGCGGTGTCACCAAGATCGATGACAACATCGGCGTGCTGGTGCTGGTGCATCCGCGCAACCTGAGCACGGCGACGCTGTACGCCATCGACCAGTTCGCCCTGCGCGGCGGCCGTGTCATCGCCTTCGTCGATCCGTTCGACGAGAGCGCGGCGATGATGCCCGACCCGATGACCGGCCAGCCGCCGCAGCCGGGCAGCGACCAGAGCTCGAACCTGCCGGAACTGTTCACCGCCTGGGGCGTCGATTTCGACCCGAAGCAGGTCGTGGGCGATGCCGGCATGGCGCAGAAGGTCCAGATGGGCCCACGCCAGGTGGTGGACTACATCGCGTGGCTGGCGGTGCCGGCGGAAAACCTGTCGCGCAGCGACGTGATCACCGGCCAGCTGAACGGCGTTAACATGGCCACGTCCGGCGCCCTGAAGGCGAAGCCGGGCGCGACCACGACGTTCACCCCGCTGATCACCTCGTCCGACCGCGCCATGCTGCTGCCGGTAGAGAAGGTGCAGACGCAGCCCGATCCGCCGGGCCTCCTGGCCGCGTTCAAGGCCAGCGGCGAACGCTACACCCTGGCGGCGCGTGTCACCGGCCCGGTCAAGAGCGCGTTCCCCGAGGGCCGTCCCGCGGGCGAGAAGAAAGAGGAAGAGAAGAAGGACGATGGCAAGCCGGCCGAGCCGGATGCGCCGCACCTGGCCGAGAGCAAGGGCCCGGTGAACATCATCGTCGTGGCCGATGCCGACATGATCGAGGACCGCTTCTGGGTCCGCGACCAGGACCTGATGGGCCAGCGCCTGATGGTGCCGATCGCCGCCAATGGCGACATGCTGGTCAACGCAATCGACAACCTGGCGGGATCGAACGACCTGATCAGCCTGCGCAGCCGCGGCCGCTCCCTGCGCCCGTTCGAGCGTGTCGAGCAGCTGCGCCGCGAGGCCAGCCAGGCGTTCGCCGCGCGCGAACAGGGCCTGCGCAAGGAATTGCAGGAGACCGAGCGCAAGATCGGCGACCTGCAGTCGAAGAACCAAGGCGGCACCAATGCACTGCTGAGCGCCGAGGAGCAGTCGGCCATTGACGGCTTCCGCCAGCAACTGGTGAAGACCCGCCAGGAACTGCGCCAGGTGCAGCGTGACCTGAACAAGGACATCCAGCGCGTCGAGACCTGGGTGAAGTTCGTCAATATCGGCCTGATGCCGATCCTGGTCGGCCTGTTCGCGCTGGTCATGGCGATCGCGCGGCGCAAGAGCCGGCAGCGCCGCGTGGCGCGGCACTAGAAGCGGAGGCAGCAATGCGGTCGACAAGCTGGGCGATCCTGGTCGGCGCCACCGTCGTGGTGGCGGCCGGCGCGGCGTGGACGGTATGGCATGACCAGACCGTGACGAAGGCGGACCAGGGCGGCGGCGCCGTCCTGCCGGGCCTGACGGCCAGGGTGAACGACGTCGCCGAGATCGGTGTCACCGGGCAGAACAACAGCTTCAAGATCGTGCGCCAGGGCGATGTGTGGGTGGTGCCCGACCGCGCCGGTCACCCGGCCGATCCGAACCAGGTGAAGAAGACCGTGGTCGGCATGGCCGAACTGCGCGTGCTGGAGCCGCGTACCGACAACCCGGCCAATTACAACCGCCTGGGTGTCGGCGATCCGGGCAAGGATACGCCCGATGCGGTCGGCGTCGTACTGAAGGATGCCAAGGACGCCGTGCTGGCCACGCTGATCCTGGGCAAGGTCAAGGAACAGGAAGTGGCCGGCAAGCCGGGCGAGATCTATGTCCGCCGGCCGGGCGAGAAGCAGTCGCTGCTGGCCAGTGCGCGCCTGTCGCCCCAGCCGGAGATCATGCGCTGGGTCGATACCAGCATCAGCCGCCTGTCGCGCGACCGCATGCTGGATGTCGAAATCAGCCAGCCGGGCAACGAGCCGGTCGTGAAGATCGTGCGCGATGCCGACAAGCCGAAAGAATTCAAGCTTGCCACTCCGCTTGCGGCCGGCAAGCGGCTGAAGTCGGACTACGAGATCACCCGTATCACCGGCGGCCTGGACTATCTGACCTTCGACGACGTGAAGAAGGCCGACCAGATCGCGTTGAAGGACCGGGTCGTCGCCAGGTACCGGACGCTGGACGGACTCGATGTCACCGTGCGCACGTCGACGGTCGACGGCAAGCTTTGGTCGACGTTCGAGGCGGCGTTCAACGCCGAGCGCGCCGCCGCCTACAAGCCCGAGGCGGTGGAGAAGGACGGCAAGAAGGAGGAGGCCAAGGCCGACCCGGACGCCGTGAAGAAGGAAGCCGAGACGATAGCGAAGCGCGTCGCCGGCTGGGCCTACCAGATGCCGAACGGCCTGGCGGACGGCTTCACCCGCAAGCTGTCCGACATGATCCTGGACGAGCCGAAGGACGAGAAGAAGGGCGGCTGAGCCGCCGCTTCCCACGTCGTCATGGCCGGACTTGTTCCGGCCATCTTTGGCCGATGGCATCAGATGCCCGGGACAAGCCCGGGCATGACGTATCTACCTTGCGGCCTTACGGCTCGTTGATGCGGTCGAGCGGGTAGATCGGCCGGCGCAACTTGCGGAACTGCAGTTTCGAATTGTCTGACGTTGTCACGCCGCTGCCGTCCAGACGCAGTGTCGCCTTGGCCAGCGCTGCGAAGCCCGCGCGGTAGTGGATGCGCGACTTCAGCAACAGGTAGCGCTGGTGCTCCGGCAGGATGCCCATCGAGGTGAACACGCCGGTATCCCATGGTTCGTGGTGGCGGCTGACCACCACGATCTTGACCTTGCCGGTATCGAACACGGCGCTGGGTCCCATATGGACCCGCACGCCGGTGTACATCGGCCCCTGCACCACCCATTCGCCATCGGTCAGCGTGCGCACCCGGCCGGTGACGCTGAGCGGCTGCCCCCGCTCGCCGATCGACGGCATGTCGGTCTTGCCGCCCAGGTCGAGGGTAATTGTCGCGCCGATGCCGGCGGCCTGCATGCGACGCACCGCCTCGGGATCCCAGACGGCGGCGACGGCGACGCCCTCCAGCCCCTGGCGGATCACCTCCTCGACCACCGTCATCACGTCCTGGGTGCCGCCGGAGCCGCAATTGTCGGCATGGTCGAGCAGGATGACGGGACCATCGGTCAGTTTCGCGGCGCGCGCCACCGCATCGCGCAATGGCTCGGGCTTGTAGATGAAGTCGGCGCGGCGTTCCCACAGGGCGGCGACCAGGCCGTCGCGTACGGCGGCGGCCTGGGCGGCATCGCCATCGGCAACCACCACGGCTGAACTGCCGGCATCGGGCATGTCGGCCAGCGGAAAGCCGCCGAACACCGTTGCGGCGAGCAGACCATCCTTCTCGGCCTCGCGCGTCATGGCGATGAGGGTGCGCATCGGCTCATCCGCCGTGCCCTGGCACAGGGTCTGCGACAGCAGCGGGGCGTTGCCCCACGCCATGACCGGCGCCGTCTTCCCCGCCACGCTGTCCAGCACGATGCGGCCGACCTGACGCGCCACCTTGTGCATGTCGATATGGGGATAGGTCTTGTAGCCGATCAAAGCGGTGCAGTTCTCGACCATGCGGCGGGTCAGGTTGCAGTGCAGGTCGCAGGTGACCGCGATGGGCAGGTTGGGCGCCAGCCGCCGGATCGATTCCAGCAGCGTGCCTTCGCCGTCGTCGGTCGTTTCGGCCACCATGGCGCCGTGCAGGTCGAGCAGCGCAGCATCGAAGCCGCCGCGCGCGACGGCCTCGAGAATGGGCTCGGTCAGGCGGCGATACGCATCGGCGGTGACAATGCCGGACGGCATGGCTTCGGCCGCCATGGGGGTGACGATCTCAGCGTTCTCCGCGCGGGCCAGTTCGATATAGGCGCCGACCGGCATGCCAGTGTGCTCGAACGCGCTGATGACGTCGCCGCCCTGATAGGCGCCCCAGGAGTCGAACCGCGCCCAGTCCGTGACGATGGGCGAGAAGGTGTTCGTCTCGTGCTTCATCATGGCGATGAGCAGGCGCATCGGCGAAACCCCAAAGAAAAGGCGCCCGGCGGAAATCCACCGGGCGCCTCATTTTAGGGTCGTTGGCGGGACGGCGCTATTGCGCCGATTCGCCTAGTTCCGGTTGCCGATGAGGCTGAGCAGCAGCTGGAACAGGTTGACGAAGTTCAGGTAGAGCGACACCGCGCCGAAAATGGCCTGCTTGTTAGTCACTTCCGACGGGTTGGACTCGTTGAACTCGACCTTGATGCGCTGGGTATCGAACGCGGTCAGGCCCGTGAAGACCAGCACGCCGATGATCGAGATCGCGAACTGCAGCATCGAGCTGGCAAGGAAGATGTTGACGATGCTGGCAATGACGACGCCGATCAGGCCCATGAACAGGAAACTGCCCATGGCGCTGAGGTCGCGCTTCGTGGTGTAGCCGTACAGGCTCATCGCGCCGAAGGTGGCGGCGGTGATGAAGAACACCCTGCCGATATCGCCGAGGCCATAGACGGCGAAGATGCCGCTGAGGCCAAGGCCGAGCAACGCGGTGAAGACCCAGTAGAGAACACCCAGCGTACCGGCCGACATTTTGTTGATGCCGAAGCTCATGACCATCATCACCACGAAGGCGGCAATGGAGCCAATGATGCCGTACTGGAACAGACCGGCCTGATAGGTCAGCAGGGCCACGACGCCCGAGAGGGCGAGACCCGAACCCATGAGGTTGTAGACGCGCAGCATGTACGAACGCAGCGCCTGGTCGACGACCGCCTGGCTGGCGGTGCCGCCGACGGCGCCGTAACGATTGAACTGGGTAGCCATGTGGGCGGTCTCCGTTGGTTGTCTCCCTGCGGGCACATATTGGGGGGCAAGGGGGAGAATACAAGCTGATTCGCGACCTATCGTCGCAGGACTGTCCCCTGGTCCCGAATGGCTAATTCTGGCGCAAAACCCGGGCCGGGGCCTGGCTGAGGGTCCGCCAGGTGCCGGCGAGACCAAATGCCACCGTTACCGCCATGCTGGCCAGGGCGGTGACCAGCAGCGTCAGCGGCAGGGCGACCCAGGCGGTCTTCATGATCTGGGTGATCACCAGCCAGGATGCCAGCCAGCCCAGCCCCCCGGCAATGACCGCGGTGACGAGGCCCAGCAGCGCATATTCGACCATGTAGATCCGCAGCACTTCGGCCCGGGTTGCGCCCAGGACCTTGAGCAGGACGGCATCGCGGGTCCGCGCCCGGCGGCCGGCAATGATCGCGCCGGCCAGGACCAGCACGCCAGCCAGCAGGGTAACGGCGGCGGCGGCGCGGATGGCGAGGCCGATCTGGCCCAGCAGGCCGTTGACCTGTTCCAGCGCTTCCTTGACCCGGATGGCGGTGATGTTGGGGTAGAGGTCGGTGACGGTACGGAAGACCGCCTCCTCGGCCTTCGGGTCGGCCTTGACGGTGGCCAGGTGGGTGCGCGGCGCGCCGGCCAGCGCATTGGGCGAGAAGACGATGACGAAATTCAGCGAGAAGCTGCCCCACTCGACCTTGCGCAGATTGGCGATGCGGGCCTCGATCTCGCGCCCCAGCACGTTGACGGCAATGGTGTCGCCCATGCCGACACCCATGCCCTTGGCCGCCTCGATCTCCAACGAGACCAGCGGCGGGCCGGCATAGTCCGCCGGCCACCATTCGCCCGCAACCAGGGTGGAGTTCGCCGGCAGCGTCGCACTGTAGGTCAGGCCACGGTCGCCACGCAGCACCCATTGCTGGTCGGAAGAAACACGTGCGCGCTCGGCCGGCACACCGTTCACCCTGGTGATGCGACCGCGAAGTGACGGCACGTCGACCATTTCGCCGGCGCCCGGAATGGCGTGCACGGCGCGGGTGACGGCGTCGATCTGGTCGGGCTGGATATCGACGAAGAAAAACGCCGGCGCCTCGGTCGGCAGGCGGTCCTGGATCTGCCGCGCCAGATTGCCCTGGATCAGGGCCACGGTGACCAGCAGCGTCAGGCCGAGGCCGAGCGACAGGACCACGCCACTGGTGGACGCACCGGGGCGATAAAGATTGGCGAGGCCGAAGCGCAGCGAGGTCCAGCGCGGCCGGCCGGCGCGGCGCGCCAGCGCCATCAGGCCCAGGGCCACGAGATGCAGCATGGCGAAGCTGCCGGCCGCGCCGAGCACGAACCAGACGGCGAAGCGGCGCTCGTCCGTCGTCAGGATGGCGATGGCGGCGAGCGCGGCAATGAGCACCGCCGTGGCGGCGACATAGACCGGCCGGGGCCAACGCCGACCCGAGGCAACGAGATCGCGGAACAGGCCCGCAGGGGCCACTTCGCGCGCGCGGGCCAGCGGCCAGAGCGCGAAAACCAGCGCGATGAGGACGCCGTACAAAGCCGCCAGCGCCAGCGGCGCGGGGTACAGGCCCATCTTGACCGGCAACGGCAGCAGGCCGCCGAACAGCGACAGCAGCAGGATCGGCAGGCCCGCACCGATGACGAGGCCGATGACGATGCCGGCCGCGGCCAGAATCATGACCTGGATCAGATAGACGCGGAAGATGAAGCCGCCCTCGGCACCCAGACATTTCAGCGTCGCGATGGTCGAGGTCTTGCTGTCGACATAGCTTTTGACCGCGTTGCCGACGCCGACGCCGCCGACCAGTAAGGCGGTCAGGCCGATCAGCACCAGGAACAGGCCGACGCGGTCGACGAATTGCTGCAGGCCGGGATTGCCGTTGCGCCAGGTGCGTAGCCGCCAGCCGGCATCGGGAAACGCGGCGGTGGCGTCACGCTGCGCCACGGCGGCATCCGTGCCCGGCGGCAGAGCGAGGCGATAGGCCCAGGTGACGAGACTGCCCGGCACGACGAGATTGGTGCTGCGCAGGCCGTCGAGCGAGATCATCACGCGCGGGCCCAGCGCCAGCGCCTCGGTCGCGCGGTCGGGCTCCTTGGTCAGGACACCGCGCACCTCGAATGTGCCGTCACCGACGGTGATCCTGTCGCCGGTGCCGATCTTGAGGCGGATCAGCAGCGTCTCATCGACCACGGCGCCGGGCACGCCGTTGCGCACGGCCAGCACCTGGGCCAGCGGCAGGTCGGGCTGCACGACCGGCGCGCCGTAGAGCGGATAGGCGTTGTCGATAGCCTTCAGTTCGACCAGCGTGCGACCACCGCCGGCCGGATTGTGCGCCATGGCGCGCATCTGCGCGATTTCCGAAACAGCGCCGCGGCCGGCCAGCCAGTCGCGCTCCTCGGGCGACGCGGTGCGATGGGTCAGCCGCAGTTCGATATCGCCACCCAGCAGCGCGCGGCCGTCGCTGCTGAGCCCGGCGACGATGCCCGATGCCAGCGAGCCGACGCCGGCAATGGCGGCAACGCCAAGCGCCAGGCAGGCGATGAAGATGCGGAAGCCGCGCAAGCCCCCGCGCAACTCGCGGCGGGCGAAGCGGGCCGCGACCACCCAGCCGTTCATGAAGTCATTCCGCGACCGCAGCGCGGCGGCCGTCATCGACCACCAGGCCGTCCTCGATGCGGACGATGCGGCCGCAGGCGCGCGCGACCTCCGGATCGTGGGTGATAAGAACCAGCGTGCCGTTTCGTTCGCGGTTCTGCGCCAGCATCATGTCGATGATGGTGCGGCCGGTCGCGCCGTCGAGATTGCCGGTCGGCTCGTCCGCCAGCAGCAGTTCCGGATTGGCGCCGGTCGCGCGGGCCAGAGCGACGCGCTGCTGCTCGCCGCCGGACAGTTCGGACGGATAGTGACCTGTGCGATGACCGAGGCCGACCGCCTGCAGGCCGCGGGCGGCGACATCGAACGCATCGCGCCGTCCGGCCAGTTCCAGCGGCACGGCGACGTTCTCGAGCGCTGTCATGGTGGGGATCAGGTGAAAGGACTGGAAGACGATGCCGACATGGGCGCGCCGGAAGCGGGCCAGACCATCCTCGTCGAGGCCGTTCAAATCCTGGCCGGCGACGCGCACGGTGCCGCTGCTGGCCTGTTCCAGGCCTGCCATGATGGCCAGCATGGTAGACTTGCCCGAGCCGGAGGGGCCGACAATGCCGACGGTCTCGCCACGCTCGACACTGAGATTTACACCGCGCAGGATGTTGACCGCACCGGCACCACTCACCAATGTTAGATGGACGTCACGCAGGTCCGCCATCCGTTCGGTCATCCAATGTCCCCCAACCCGGTCGCGCAGCAAGCCCTAGGGTCATATGGCCCGGCTTTCCGCCGTTTCAACGCTCTGCTCAACGCTAGCATGTACGCGCTTCTGGCGCTGTTCCTGCTCGTTGCGGCCCCTTCCCTTGCGGCAACGCCGAAGATCCTGGCGCTGGGCGACAGCCTGACCGCTGGCTACGGCCTGCCACCGGAAGATGCCTTTCCCACCCGGCTCGAGGCCAAGCTGCGCGCCGACGGCACGCCCGTCAGCATCGTCAATGCCGGCGTGTCCGGCGACACATCAGCCGGCGGACGGGCGCGGCTGGACTGGGCGCTGGCCGACAAGCCGGATTTTGTCATCGTCGCGCTGGGCGCCAACGACATGCTGCGCGGCATCGACCCCAGGGATACGCGCGCCAATCTGGATGCCATCCTCGCCACGCTGAAGGGCCGCAACATCAAGGTTCTGCTGATCGGCATGCTGGCCTCGCCCAACCTGGGCAAGGATTACGGCGCGGCGTTCGACAGCATCTATCCCGATCTGGCAAAGAAGTATGGCGCAACGCTGTATCCGTTTTTCCTCGACGGCGTGGCGATGCAGCGCGACCTGAACCAGGCGGACGGCATGCACCCGAACGCCAAGGGTGTGGCCCTGCTGGTCGACCGGATTGCGCCTGTGGTGAAGAAAATGCTGAGCGGGCCCTGAACGATTTCCAAGTGCATTTCGTTGTGCTACAAGGTGTTGTGTCTTCGTGCCGCTCCTGGCCCCAATTGGTTATAGGAGGTATTGCCGCCCAGACGCCCAATCCCCGCCAAGCTCTCCGCCCGTTTTGACGTCCACGCTCTAGAGGAGCGTCATCATGATTCGATTGTTCGTCGCCATTCCCCTGCCGGAGTCGGTGCGTGAGAACCTGTTTGGCATTGCCTGTGGGCTGCATGGCGCGCGCTGGATCGATCCCGACCGCATGCACCTGACGCTGCGCTTCATCGGCGAAGTGGACGGCGCCACGGCGGACGACATCGCGGACGCACTCGACGCCATCGCCATGCCGGAACCGGACATTCAGTTGCGCGGTCTTGGCATGTTCAGCGACAAGCGCGGCGGCGGCATGTTGTGGGCAGGCGTGCGGCCGAACGAGGGGCTGATGCGGTTGCGCGGCAAGATCGAACAAGCCCTGATCCGCGTCGGCATGGAGCCGGACCGGCGCAAGTACCACCCGCATGTCAGCCTGGCGCGGCTCAGCGGCGACAGCGCACGCGTCCTGCCGTTTCTGCAATTGCGCGGCGACTATCTGGGCGAGCCGTTCCGCGTCGGTGAATTCATCCTCTACTCCAGCTTCCTCGGCCACGGCTCGGGCGCGCTGTACCGCGAGGAAGTGGTGTTCCCCCTCGGCGACAAGGTGCGCGCCGAATCGATGTGGATGGCGACCGCGGGGGCGGAGGAGTAGCGGCGCTCTAGTCCTCCATTTCCTCGAGCGCCTCCATGTCCTCGTCGGACAGGCCGAAATGGTGGCCGATTTCGTGGATGACGACGTGGCGCACCACGTGCGCCAGTTCCTCGCCCGTCTCGCACCAGTAATCCAGGATCGGGCGGCGGTAGAGGAAGATCATGTCAGGCTGACGCGCGATGGCGCCGCCGTCCTTGTGGCCCGGCGGAATGCCGCTGTAGAGGCCGAGGATGTCGAACGGGGTCTCCAGTTCCATGTCCTTCATTGTCTCGTCGTCGGGAAACTCGACCACCTGCATGACGACGCCCTCGACATGGGCGCGGAGCGGATCGGGAATGCGGCGCAGGGCGGCGCGGGCAAGGCGTTCAATATCGTCCAGCGTGGGCGCGTGGATACCGGTCATGGGAATGGGCTAACCTCCGTGTCGTTCCAGAATACATGAGGTGCGCCTTGCCCGTCGCCAAGCTCGACCCCGCCCGCCGCGCGCAACTGGCCACCGAACTACCCGGCTGGGCGGACGTCGCCGGGCGCGACGCCATAGCCAAGCAGTTCCGCTTCAAGGATTTCAACGCCGCGTTCGGCTTCATGTCCCGGGTCGCGCTGGCGGCCGAGAAGCATGACCATCACCCGGAGTGGTTCAACGTCTATAACCGCGTCGAGATCACCCTTACGACCCATGACGCCGGTGGCGTCAGCGAGCGCGACGTGAAACTGGCGAAATTCATCGACGCGGCGGCGGGCGCCTAGCGCGGGGCCAGGCGAATCGCGCCGTCAAGGCGGATGGTTTCGCCGTTGAGCAGCGCGTTCTCGACGATGTGGCGTGCGAGGCGGCCATATTCGCCGGGATGACCGAGGCGCTTGGGAAACAGGGTCGAGGCGACAAGCGCATCGCGCGCCGGCGGCGGCAGGCCTTCCAGCATCGGCGTCAGGAACAGGCCCGGCGCAATGGTGCAGACGCGGATGCCGGTTTCGGCGAATTCGCGTGCCAGCGGCAGAGTCATGCCGGCGACGGCAGCCTTGGTCGCCGCATAGGCCGGCTGACCGATCTGCCCGTCGAAGGCCGCGACGGAGGCGGTGTTGACGATCACGCCACGTTCGCCGTCCGCCAGCGGTTCCAGCTGCTGCATGCCGAAGGCGGCGAGGCGCACCATGTTGAAGGTGCCGACGAGATTGATCTGCACCACCTTGTTGAAATCGGCCAGCGGCAGCGGGCCGCGTTTCGAGACCGCCTTGGCCGGATTGGCGACACCGGCACAATTGACCAGCACGCGCGCGGCGCCGTGCTTGGCGGCAGCTTCGGCGAAAGCGGCCTCGGCACTGTCGCTGGAGGTGACATCGCAGCGCATGGCAATGCCGCCGATTTCGGCCGCGACCTTGGCCGCGAGATCGACGTTCAGGTCAAAAATCGCGACCTTGGCGCCGCCTGCGGCCAGTTCGCGTGCGGTAGCCGCGCCCAGGCCCGACGCGCCGCCGGCCACGACCGCGGCAATTCCGTTCAACTGCATGATTTCCCCCACCTAAAACGCGGCTCGCAAAACGCTGGGCGCTCATACCAGATCGAAACCGGCTTGTCGAAACGGCGAACCATCCCGACATAGGGGGCATGGACGCGACCGCCTTTTTCACCAAGCTGAAACCGCTGGCCGGGCGAATCCCGTTCGCCAAGGACGCCTTGGCAGCGTTCTATTGCGCCACCGACCCGGCAACGCCGACCTATGTCCGCGCCGCGATTTTCGGCGCCTTGGCCTATTTCGTCGCGCCGGTGGATGCCATCCCCGATTTCATCGCCGGCCTTGGCTATACCGACGATGCGGCGGTGCTGCTGGCGGTGGTGAAGTCGCTGGGTGCGAACCTGAAGCCCGCGCATCGCGACCGCGCCCGCGACTGGCTGGGCCTGCCGCCGGACGCGGTGAAATAGCCCGGCAGCGGTGACACGCCTCACCCTTCGACAAGCTCAGGATGAGGACGACTGAGAGATTTTGCGGTAGCCTCATGCTGAGCTTGTCGAAGCGTGGGGCGGACCCTCAGTTCATGAAAATGCCGGAGCCGGATGCCGCCACCATTGCCCGCCGCGGCGAGATCGCGGCCGATTTGCGCGGCATCCTGCCGGCGGGATCGGTGATTGCGGATGAGCCGCGCCGGCGCGTGTACGAAAGCGACGGCCTGACGGCCTATCGCCAGCCGCCGCTGGTCGTGGCGCTACCCGGCAACACCGCCGAAGTTTCAGCCGTGCTGCGCTATTGCCACCGCGAGGGCATCAAGATCGTGCCGCGCGGCGCGGGCACGTCACTGTCGGGCGGGGCGCTGCCGCTGGCGGATGGCATCACGCTGGGCCTGGGCAAGCTGAACCGCATTCTCGACATCGACTATGCCAATCGCTGCGTCGTGGCGCAGGCGGGCGTGACCAACCTGGCCATCACCAAGGCGGTCGAGGGCGAGGGCTTTTACTACGCGCCCGATCCATCGAGCCAGATCGCCTGCACCATCGGCGGCAACGTGGCGGAGAATTCCGGCGGCGTGCACTGCCTGAAATACGGCCTGACCACCAACAACGTGCTGGGCGTGGAAGTCGTGCTGATGGATGGCGAGGTGGTGCGCCTGGGCGGCAAGCATTTCGATGCCGGCGGTTACGACCTGCTGGGCGTGCTGACCGGTTCGGAGGGCCTGCTGGGCGTGGTGACCGAGGTGACGGTGCGCATCCTGCCCCGTCCCACGCAAGTGAAGGCGATGATGATCGGCTTTCCATCCAGCGAGCAGGCGGGCGATTGCGTCGCCGCGGTGATCGCCGCCGGCATCATTCCCGCCGGCATGGAGATGATGGACCGGCCGGCCATCCACGCGGCGGAAGCGTTCGTGCATGCGGGCTATCCGCTGGATGTCGAGGCGTTGCTGATCGTCGAACTGGACGGGCCCGAGGTGGAGATCGACGACCTGGTTACGCGGATCGACCGCATCGCGGCGACATGCGGCGCGGCCACCTGCCAGATCAGCCGCACCGACGCGGAGCGGTTGGCCTTCTGGGCCGGGCGCAAGGCAGCCTTTCCCGCCGTGGGGCGCATTTCGCCGGATTATTACTGCATGGACGGGACGATCCCGCGCGGGCGCCTGCCGGAAGTGCTGCACCGCATGAAGGACCTGTCAGCGAAGTACGACCTGAAGGTCGCCAACGTATTCCACGCGGGCGACGGCAATCTGCACCCGCTTATTTTGTACGACGCGAACAAGCCGGGCGAACTGCACCGCGCGGAATCGTTCGGCAATGACATCCTGCTGGCCTGCGTCGAGGTCGGCGGCGTGCTGACCGGCGAGCATGGCGTGGGCGTCGAGAAGCGTGACCTGATGCCGGCGATGTTCACCGACACCGACCTGGACCACCAGATGCGCCTGAAATGCGCGTTTGACCCCGGCCAGTTGCTGAATCCTGGCAAGGTATTCCCGCAATTGCGCCGCTGCGCCGAGCTGGGCCGCATGCACATCCATGGCGGGGCGATGCCATTCCCCGACCTGCCGCGCTTCTGAACCATGGCCGTGCTGCAACCCACCGACATGGCCGGCCTGGCCGAGGCGATTGCGAGTGCCCGCGACAGCCTCGAGATTGTCGGGCATGGCAGCAAGCGGAGGCTGGGGCGGCCCGTGCAGGCGGCAGCCACACTGTCCACTGCGGGTCTCACCGGCATCAGCCTGTACGAGCCGGCGGAACTGGTCCTTGGCGCAGGCGCGGGCACGCCGCTGGCGGAGATCGAGGCCGCACTTGCAGCGCAAGGACAGCAGCTGGCGTTCGAACCGCCGGATTATGGCGCGCTGCTGGGCGCGACCGGGCCTCAGACATTGGGTGGCGTCATTGCGTGCAACCTGTCGGGGCCGCGGCGCATCCAGGCCGGAGCTGCGCGCGACCACCTGCTCGGCTTCCGCGCGGTGAGCGGGCGCGGCGAGATTTTCAAGTCAGGCGGCAGGGTGGTGAAGAACGTCACCGGTTACGACCTGTCGAAACTGATGGCCGGGTCGTACGGCACGCTGGCGGTGCTGGCGGAGGCGACGGTGAAGGTACTGCCGCGGCCCGAGACGGCGTGCACCGTGATGGTGCATGGCGTCGATGCCGTAGCGGCCATAGAGGTGATGCGCTCGGCCTTGGCCAGCCCGCACGATGTCAGCGGCGCGGCGTGGCTGCCAGGCCGTATCGGAAATTTCGGCAGTGATGCGTTCGTCGCCTTGCGCCTGGAAGGTACGGAGCCGTCGGTGGCGTTTCGCGCCGCGGCACTGCGTGAAAGTCTGAAGGCGACGAATGTGGCGAGTGGCGAAGCCTCCACCACGTTGTGGAAATTCGTACGCGATGCCGCGGCCTTTGCCGGGGATCACGACCGCATCGTCTGGCGCATGTCGGTGCCACCGGCAGCAGCTGCGGCAGTCGCCGGCCTGCCCGACGCGGAATACTTCCTCGACTGGAGTGGCGGCCTGGTGTGGCTGGCGGTGCCGGCGACGCAGGCGGCAGAGAGCGCAAAACTGCTGCGGCACCTTACGGCGCGGCATGGCGGGCATGCGACGCTGGTACGCGCGCCGGACGATGTGCGCGCCAGCCTCGATGTGTTCGAACCGCTGCCGCCGGCCCTGGCCACGCTGAGCCAGCGGGTGAAGCACAGCTTCGACCCGCGCGGCATCCTGAACCCCGGCCGCATGTATCGGGAGTTCTGATGCAGACCGCGTTCTCCCTGGCCCAGCTTGCCGACCCGGCCATCGCGGAAGCCGACGGCATTTTGCGCAACTGCGTGCATTGCGGCTTTTGCACCGCCACCTGCCCGACCTATGTATTGCTGGGCGACGAACTGGACAGCCCGCGCGGGCGCATCTACCTGATCAAGGACCTGCTGGAACAGGACCGGGCGCCGACGAGCGAAGAGGTCGTACATATCGACCGCTGCCTGTCGTGCCTGTCGTGCATGACCACCTGCCCGTCCGGCGTCAACTACATGCACCTGGTCGATCAGGCGCGCGCGCATGTGGCGGAAACATATGAGCGGCCGGTGAGCGACCGGCTGATGCGGCGCCTTCTGGCGGCGGTCCTGCCGCGTCCCGGGCTGTTCCGAGCGGCGGTAAGGGCAGCAGCCCTCGGCCGGCCGTTCCGCAAATTGATGCCGAAGGTGTTGCGGGCGCTGCTGGACGCGGCGCCGGTGAGGTTGCCCGTGAAGCGCGATATCGCCACGGCCACGAAGGCGGAAGGGCCGCGGCGCAAGCGCGTGGCGCTGCTGGCGGGCTGCGTGCAGCAGGTGCTGGCGCCGCAGATCAACGAGGCGACGGTGCGTCTGCTGGCGCGGCACGGCTGCGACATCGTGGTGCCGCCGGACGCCGGCTGTTGCGGCGCGCTGGTGCATCACCTGGGCGAGGAGGACAAGGCGCTGCACGCGGCGCGGCGCAATGTCGATACATGGACGGCGGTGCTGGAGGACGGCGGGCTGGATGCCATCGTCATCAATGCCTCGGGCTGCGGCACGATGGTGAAAGATTACGGCTTTATGCTGCGCCTCGACCCGACTTATGCGGCAAAGGCCGCGCGCATCTCGGCGCTGGCGCGCGACATCAGCGAGGTCATGGCCGACTTGGGCCTGAAGCCGCAGGCGCGCCATGACGTGACGGTGGCCTACCACGCAGCGTGCTCGCTGCAGCACGGGCAGAAGATCGTGAACCAGCCGAAAGCGCTGCTGGCGGCGGCAGGCTATCGGGTGCACGACGTGCCGGAGGGCCACTTGTGCTGCGGCTCGGCCGGGACCTACAGCCTGTTGCAGCCGGACATCGCCACCGCGTTGCGCGACCGCAAGGTGGCCAATATCCAAAGCCTGCGCCCCGACGTGGTCGCGGCCGGCAATATCGGCTGCATGGAACAGCTCGCGGGCGGCACCGGCATCCCGGTCGTGCATGTCGCGGAACTGCTGGACTGGGCCACAGGCGGGCCGAAGCCTGGCCGGCTGAACGCCTAGACCTTCCGCCGTCGCTCCCAATAGGTGAGCATCAGATTGGCGGCGACGATGACGGCGGCGCCGAGCCAGGTATAGATGCCGGGCACGTCGCTGAAGATCAGGAAGCCGAGGCCGGCCGCCCATAGAAGTTGCAGGTATTCGAACGGCGCGATCACCGTGGCGTCGGCCGAGCGGTAGGCGCGCACGATCAGCGCCTGGTTCGCGGTGCCCAGCGCGCCGGCAACGACCAGCAGCAGGATCTCGTCGCCATGGGGCATGACCCAGACCGGGATCGCCGGGATCGCGGTGAAGACCATGCTGGTCAGGCTGAAATAGAAGATCACGGTGACCGGCGCCTCGGTCCGCATCAGCTTCTTGATCGAGGTGACCGAGAATGCGGTGGAGAGAGCGGCACCGAGTGCGATGAGCGCGGCAAACTCGATGCCGCCATGGGGGCGCAGCATGATCAGCGTGCCGCCGAAGCCCAGCACCGTTGCGACGATCCGGCTGGTGCGGAACGGCTCGCCGAGCAACAGCGCCGCCAGCACAACAAGAAACAAAGCGCGCGTGAAGCCATAGGCGGTGGCGTCGGCTATCGGCAGATGTATCAGCGCGTAATACGAGCCCAGCAGGCTGAGAGAGCCGGCCACGCCGCGAATGACGTGCCACCAGGGATAGGCGGTGCGCAGCACGGCCAGGCCGGCGGCGAAGACGAACGGCGCGATCCACATAAAGGCGAAGACCGAGCGGATGAAGGCAACCTCGGCCGTTGGAATGCGGCTGCCCAGAAGTTTGATGACCACGCTCATGACGGTGCCGAACACGCCCGACAGGGTGATCAAAATCGCGCCACGTAGCTGGCCGGGCAACGCGTTCCAGCGGGCGTTCAACGGCAGAAGAATGGCGGCCACGGGCCTCATCTTTTGCGCCGCGATTCCCAGTAGGTGAGCGCCAGATTGGCCGCCACGATGATGCCCGCGCCGATCCAGGTATAGGGGCCGGGAACGTCACCAAAGAAAAGGTAGCCGAACAGCGCGGCCGTGAGCAGCTGCGTGTATTCGAACGGCGCGAGGACGGTGGCGTCGGTTGCGCGATAGGCGCGGAGGAACAGCGTCTGGTTCAGCGCGCCCAGCGCACCGACCAGCAGCATCAGCGCCATTTCCCATGGGTTTGGCGTGACCCAGACGAACAGCGCCGGCACGAGGGTCAGCAGGGTCGAGCAAAGGCCGAAGTAGAACATCACCGTAACCGGCGATTCGGTGCGCATCAGCAGCTTTACGGAGGCGACGGAGAAGGCCGTGAAGAAGGCGCCGCCCAGGGCCACAAGTGCTGCCGGCTGCACGCCCATCTGCGGCCGCAGCATGACCAACATGCCGGCAAAGCCCGCCACGATGGCGAAGACGCGGGCAAAGCGAAACGGTTCGCCGAGGAACAGCGCCGCGAGGACGATGAGGAACATGCCGCGCGTGAAAGAGTAGGTCGTCGCATCGGCCAGCGGCAGGTGCATGATGGAATAGAACAGCGACAGCATGCTGATGCCGCCGAACACGCCGCGAACCAGGTGCTGCCCCGGCCGCTGGGTACGCAGGATGCGCGGACCGGCGGCAATGACGAACGGCATGACCGACAGCCAGCCGAACGCCGCACGGAAGAACGCGACCTCGGTGGCATGGATGCGGTCGCCCAGAAAGCGGGCGGTCACCGCCATCAGGGTTGCCGCGACGCCGGAGCCGAGAGTCAGCACTCCGCCGCGGACATGGCCGGGAAGCGCGTCCCACCGAGCCAGTAATCGAGACGGCACGATCATTGCTGGACCTGCCGGCGGAGGTGGTTTTCGCGCAGCGTGATGTAGATGTTGGCCGCGACGATCAAAGCCGCGCCGATCCAGGTCCACAGGCCCGGCAGTTCGGCGAAGAACAGGAAACCGAACACACTGGAAAAAAGCAGCTGCAGATAATCGAGCGGCGATAGCACCGTGGCGTCGGCGACGCGAAACGCGCGCACCTGGAAGCTTTGCGCCAGGGTCGAGAGGATTCCGATGACGATCAGCAGAAGAAACTGCGGCAAGGTCGGCGTCACCCACACGTAGATCGCCGGCAGCAGCGCCAGCAGGGTTGTACTCATGCCGTGGTAAAAGAGTACGGTGAACGGCGCCTCGGTCCGCATCATTTTCTTGATCAGGACCCAGACGACCGCGCCCATGAAGGCGTTCAGCAGAACCAGTAATGCAATGGGGTCGATCCCCGCCTGCGGACGCATGGCAACCACCACGCCGACAAAGCCGATCACGGTCGCGGTGATGCGCCGCCAGCGCAGCCGCTCGCCCAGCAGCAGGGCGGCGAGGACGACGAGGAACAGGCCGCGGGTGAAGTTGTAGACGGTGACCTCGGCCAGCGGCAGCACGGTCAACGCGTAGAACATGATCGCCGTGCCGGTCATGCTGAGCAGGCCGCGCCAGAAATAGGCGCCGGCCCGGTGTGTACGCAAAGCGGCGAGGCCGGCCGACGGCAGGAAGAAGCCGATCGTCACCCAGCCGATCAGGAACCGGATGAAGGTGACCTCGAGCGCCGGCACCGCGCTGCCGAGAAACTTTATCAGCAGGTTGGCGGCAGAGAAGGACGCGACGGACGCCGTCATCAGCAGCGGGCCGCGCACCATCCCCGGCATCGCCAGCCAGCCGGACGATACCCGGGCGATCATGCGACAGCCTTGCGCGCCCGGTTTTCGCGCAGCGCAATGTAGATGTTGGCGGCGGCGATGATGGCGCCACCGACCCACGTCCAGATGCCCGGCAGGTCGCCGAAGAAGATGAAGCCCATGAAAGCGGCGGTGATCAGCTGGAAATACTCGAACGGCGTGAGGACCGAGGCGTCGGTGGCGCGGAAGGCGCGGACCTGCAGGCTTTGCCCCACCGTGCCCAACACACTGATGGCGAAGATGAGCAGCAGGTCGTTCCAGTCGGGGGTAACCCAGACATAGGCCGTGACGGGCGCCAGTGAAATGGTCGTGATGGTGCCGAGATAGAAGATGACGGTGACCGGCGCCTCGGTCTTCATCATGTCCTTGATCAGGGCCAGCGAGATGGCGTTCACGAACGCCATGAACAGGACGCCGAGCGCGGCGAGGCTGACGCCGGCCTGCGGCTGCAGCATGACAAGCACGCCGCAGAACCCGGCCAGGGTGGCGATGACCCGGCGGGCACGGAAGCGTTCGCCCAAAAACAAGGCGGCCAGCACCACCAGGAACAGGCCCTTGGTGAAATTGAGGGCGGTGAATTCCGCCAGCGGCAGCTTGGTGATCAGGACGAAGGTCAGCGCCAGGCCGAGCGAACCCAGCAGCCCGCGGATGATATGGGTGCCTGGCCGGCGGGTGCGGAGCGCGGCGGGCCCGGCCATGACCACGAAGGGCAGCAGGGAAAACCAGCCAAACAAAGCGCGGAAAAAGGCGGTCTCGATGCCCGACATGCGGTCGCCGAGAAACTTGCCGATCACCACCATGCCGCTGAACGTGAGCCCCGAGCCGATCACCAGCATTGGGCCGCGTAGAACGCCGGGCATGGCCTGCCAGCGGGCGATGGCGCGGTGGATCGTCACAGGAAGTGGAATCATCGGGGGTTCGAGGAAATTGCACGCCGCCGGGCGGCAACGGACTGCGGAGAGTCTGGCGGCGGGAATGGATGGACCTTAGACTGACCGAGTGTACACCCGGCCCGGAGCCTTGCCGCCATGCATTTCCTGATTACCGCCTATGACGGAAAGGATGACGGGGCGCCCGCCCGGCGCCAGGCCGCCCGCACGGAACACCTGGAAAACGCTGCCCGCCTGTACGAGGCCAAGCAGCTGGTCAGCGCCAGCGCCATCATGAACGAGGCGGGCGTGATGATCGGGTCGAGCCTGATCGTCGACTTTCCCGACCGCGCCGCGGCCGAGGTGGCGGCCAAGGCCGACCCCTATGTGAAGCACGGCGTCTGGCAGGATATTCGCATCGACGCCATCCGCATGGCCTACGGCGCCCGATAGGAGATTCCGGCATGACGCTTCTCTGGCAACCCAGCGAGAGCCGCAAGGCCGGCAGCACCCTGGCCCGCTTCGTCACGACCGCCGAGGCGAAGACCGGCAAGAAATTCGCCGATTACGATGCCCTGCACCGCTGGTCGGTCGAGGACCGCGACACGTTCTGGGACCTGGTCTGGGATTTCACCGGCATCCTCGCCGAGACCAAGGGCGAGCGGCGCAGCGAGAATTCGGACAAGATGCCGGGCGCGCGGTTCTTCCCCGACGCGAAGCTGAATTTTGCCGAGAACCTGCTGCGCAAGAAGGACGACAGCCTAGCCATCGTGTTCCGCGGCGAGGACAAGGTCGAGCGCACGATCACCTGGCGGCAGCTGTACGACGAGGTCAGCCGCTTGCAGCAGGCGCTGCTGGCGCAGGGCGTGAAGGAAGGCGACCGCGTCGCCGGCTTCCTGCCCAACATGCCGGAGGCGATCATGGCCATGCTGGCGACTGCCAGCATCGGCGCGGTGTGGTCGTCGTGCTCGCCGGACTTCGGCATCAACGGCGTGCTGGACCGCTTCGGCCAGATCGCGCCGACGGTGTTATTCGCCGCCGATGGCTATTTCTACAACGGCAAGACGCTGGATTGCCTGGAGCGCATCAAAGCCATCGGCGCCGCCCTGCCCGACCTGAAAAAGATCGTCGTCATCCCCTATGTCGCGTCAAAGCCGGCGCTGGCGGGCGTCGATGCGCGGGCGACGGTGTGGGCCGACTTCGTCGCGCCCTATCCGGCGAAGGACGTGGCCTACACGCGCCTGCCGTTCAACCACCCCCTCTACATCATGTATTCGTCGGGCACGACCGGCATGCCGAAATGCATCGTGCACGGCGCCGGCGGCACGCTGATCAAGCACCTCGAGGAACAGCAGCTCCAGTGCGACATCAAGCCGGGCGACCGGCTGTTCTACTTCACCACCTGCGGCTGGATGATGTGGAACTGGCTGGTGTCGGGCCTGGCGTCCGGCGCGACGGTGCTGCTGTACGACGGTGCGCCCTCATATCCCAGCATGAACACAATGTTCGATTTCGCCGATGCCTGGGGCATGACCCACATGGGCACGTCGGCCAAGTTCATCGACGCACTGCTGAAGGCCGGCACCGACCCCAAGAAGACGCACAAACTGACCGACCTGCGCCTGATCCTGTCGACCGGCTCGCCGCTGGCACCGGCGGGATTCGACTATGTCTACAGCCACGTGAAGGACGATGTCGGCCTGGCGTCGATTTCCGGCGGCACCGACATCATCGGCTGCTTCGTCGGCGGCAATCCGTTCGGCGCGGTGTGGAAGGGCGAAATCCAGGGCCCGATGCTGGGCATGGATGTCGCAGCATTCGACGAGGAGGGCCACCGCCTGCCGGCCGGGCAGAAGGGCGAACTGGTCTGCGCCAAGCCGTTCCCCTCGATGCCGGTCGGCTTCTGGAACGACCCCGACGGCAAGAAATATTTCGAGGCCTATTTCTCGACCTTCCCCAATGTCTGGTGCCACGGCGACTATGTCGAGGTCACCGAGCATGGCGGCGTGGTGATCTATGGCCGCTCGGACGCGGTGCTGAACCCCGGCGGCGTACGCATCGGCACGGCGGAAATCTACCGCCAGGTCGAGGCGATGGACGAGGTCGTGGAAAGCCTCGTCATCGGCCAGGACTGGGACAACGACGTGCGCGTGGTCCTGTTCGTGCGGCTGAAGCCGGGCGTGGAGCTGGACGATGCCTTGCGCGACAGAATCAAGTTGCAGATCCGCAAGAACACCACGCCGCGCCACGTGCCTGCCAAGGTGGTGCCGGTAGCCGACATTCCGCGCACCATCTCGGGCAAGATCGTCGAACTGGCGGTGCGGCACGTCGTGCACGGCCGCCCGGTGAAGAACAAGGCGGCGCTGGCGAACCCGGACGCGCTGGACCTGTTCGCGAATTTGCCGGAGTTGCAGAACTAGCGGCGCGGTTTCGCGATTGCGCTTTTCGCCGGCCTGGCCGGCATCGTCTGAACGAACGCAATGGCGCCGTCGAGCCGCTTGCGCAATGCGGCGGGCGTGCGGATGCCGGCGGCAGCGATGACGACGAAGCCCTGCATGGTGCGCGCGCCCATTTTCATCGGGCCGGCATGGGGCTGCGCGAGGGCGGCGGCGTAGCCGTCCTTCCCCGTGCGGACCAGCAGGTCGGGGCCGAAGGTGCCGGCGACCATGTTGCCATCGAGCATGAAGCAGGTGCCGCCGAACATCTTCTTCTCGACAGCGCCGAGCGGCGCCAGTTCGGCGCGCAGGCGGGCGGCCAGGTCTGCACCCGCCGCCATGCGCCTAGCGGACCTTGATGACGATCTTGCCGGTCTGCTTGCGCTCGAGCAGCGTGCGGACGGCCTTGGCCGTTTCGGCCAGCGGGAAGGTCATCGACACGTGCGGCTTCAGCTTGCCCTCGGCGTGCCAGCGGCTGAGCTCCTCCAGCCCCGAGCGCAGCAGGTCGGGCGCACGCTGTTGCAGCGCACCCCAGAACACGCCGACCAGCGAGCATTCCTTCAGCAGGAGCAGGTTGACCGGCGGGGTCGGAATGCGGCCCGAGGCGAAGCCAATGACCAGCAGGCGGCCCTTGAACGCGATGCAGCGGAGCGAGGTATCGAACACGTCACCACCGACCGGGTCGTAGATCACGTCCGCGCCCTTGTCGCGGGTGATCTTCTTCACCTCGTCCTTGATGTTCTGTGTGGTGTAGTTGATGACGTAATCGGCGCCGTATTGCTTGGCGATCTTCAGCTTCTCGTCCGAGCCGCCGGTCGCGATGACCGTGGCGCCCATCAGCTTGCCGATCTCGACCGCGGTCAGGCCGACGCCGCCGGTGGCGCCGTGCACCATCAGCACCTCGCCCTTCTGCAGGTGCGCGCAATTGACCAGTGCATGGTGCGAGGTGCCATAGGCGACCGGGAAACCGGCGCATTCCTCCCACGGCACGTTGGCCGGCGCCTTGAACGTCATCACCTCGTTGGCGATGCATTCCTCGGCGAAGGCGCCGACGCCGCCGGCGCCCACGGCCATGACACGGTCGCCCTTGGCCACGCGGGTGACAGCCGCACCGGTTTCAAGCACCGTGCCGGCGAATTCCATGCCGAGGATGAACGGCAGTGCCGGCTTGATCTGGTACTTGTTCTCGATGATGAGGGCATCGGGGAAGTTCAGGCCCGCGGCATGGACCTGGATGCGCACCTGGTTGGGCGCCAGCGCGGCGGGCGGCGGCATGTCCTTGACGACCAGATCCTCGGGCGCGCCGAACTTCTCGCAGACCACCGCCTTCATGTCATTTCCTCGCGCTAAAAACTGATTTCGGTGACGCCGATCCGGCCCACGGAAAGGCCGGCCCAGTTCTTTATCACCGGCCCCGACACGGCGGCAATTGCGCGGTGCAGGTCGTCGTCCATGATGCCCAGATGGTCAAGCAGGGCGGCCAGTGCAGTTTCCGCCGCGCGGGTCGCGCCGTCAGTGACCTTCAGCGCAAGGCCCAAGCCTTTTTCCGGCAGTATGGCGGCATAGACGCCCTCTGCCCCCGTCTTGACCACGACCCGGCCCCGGCCGGCGCCGTTGATGGCGGTGCACAGCCGCACGGCGCCGGCGACCATGTAGGGTTCGGCCACCATCGCGCCGAACAGCCGGCGGCAGGCAGCGGCGCGGACGGGCGGCAAGGCGCCGGGCGCGCCGAACCGGGCCAGGCCCACGGCCATGCGGTCGAGCGGAATGCCAATGGTCGGCGCGGAACAGCCATCGGTACCGGTTGGCGCGAGGGCCGCGTCGAAGCCACAGAGATCGCCGATGGCGGCGGTGATGCGCTGCTGCACCGGATGATCGGGCCGCGCGTAGCCCGCAATGTCCTCGCCGAGGTGCAGGGCGGTGGCCAGCATGCCGGCATGTTCGCCGGAGCAGTTGTTGTGCAGGCGAGTGGGCAGCTGGCCCCGCGCGGCGAGTTCGCGCGTCGCCTCCGCCGAGAGCGGCCAGTGCGCGCCGCAAACCAGGTCGTCGACCGAACGGCCCATGCGGGCCAGCCACTGGCCGACCTTCGCCACATGGACCGGCTCGCCGCCATGGGACGCGCAGGCGAGGGCCAATTCGGCGGGCGTGCAACCGTACCGGTCCGCCGCGCCGCTTTCGACCAGCGGCAGGCTTTGCAGCATCTTGATCGCCGAGCGCGGAAAGACGGGCGATGCGATGTCGCCCCACTGCATGACGATACGGCCATTGGCGTCTGCCACGGCGCAGGCGACCGCGTGGCGGCTTTCGACCAGTGCGCCGCGCGCCACATCGACCTGCAGCGGCGCCGGGCCGGGTGGAGGCACGCGGCCCCAGAAATGGTCGGGATTTGTCATGTCCTGTGCCATGCGCTACACGGGTTCCTTGTTACCACGGAACCAGGCGGGCGGGGACAGGGTGCGCGGATATTTCGGAATCGGCGTCGAGCATCTGTCGAAGCCCATGAACGCCGGCAATCTGTTCCGGTCGGCGCATGCGTTCGGCGCCAGCTTTACCTTCACCATCAACGCCGCTTATTCGGTGAATGCGGCGCGATCCGACACCAGCCGCGCGCCGGAACAGGTGCCCTGGTACGCCTATGACAGCGTGGCGGAGTTTGCCCTGCCGGAAGGCTGCCGCTTGGTCGGCGTGGAACTGCTGGACGAAGCGGTCGACCTGCCGGTGTTCCGCCACCCGCCGCAGGCGGCCTATGTCCTGGGACCAGAGGGCGGCTCGCTGTCAGCGGAGCTCGTGGCACGCTGCGACCATATCGTGAAGATTCCGACGCGGTTCTGCATCAATGTCGGCATGGCCGGCGCCATCGTCATGTACGACCGGCTGATCACCGTCGGCAAGTTCGGCAACCGCGCGGTGTCGAGCACCGGCCAGCCGGAGCCCTTGCCGCCGCACGTCCACGGCGGGTTGCGGTTCACCCGCAAGTGACCGCGCCGGCCAATGGCCGCCTGATCGTTGCGTTGATGACAGCCGTCAGCGCCGGTTCGCCGCTGACCTATGCCCTGTTCATGCCGGCGCTGATCCCGGCGGCGGCAGGCATGAACGTGCCGGTATCGACCATCCAGCTGACCGTGGCGACGTACCTGGTGACACTGGCGGTGCTGCAGCCGGTCTATGGCCCTGTTTCGGACCGGCTGGGCCGGCGCGGGCCGCTGCTGTTCGGCCTGGCCCTGTTTGCGCTGGGCAGCCTGGCGGTCGGGCTGGCGACGTCGATACCGGTGATGATCGCGGGGCGCGTCCTGCAGGCCGTCGGCATGTGCGCCGGTATCGTGTTGCCGCGCGCCGTGGTGCGCGACCGCTTCGGCCCGGAACGCTCGCCCTCGATCCTGTCGTTCATGGGCAGCGTGACCGGCATCGCGCCAGCAACGGGCCCGGTCATCGGCGGCCTGCTGGTGGAATATTTCGACTGGCGCGCCGGCCTGTTCGTACTCGCGGCCTATGGCGCACTGATGTTCGTCGGCACCTGGACCAGCGTACCGGAAAGCCATGTCCCCAGCGGCGGGCCGCGGCTGTCTATCCTTGCCGCCTATCGCCATTTGCTGCGCATGCCGCTTTTCATGGGGTTGGCGCTGGGCAGCGGGCTGTTCTTCGGCTCGTTCTTCGCCATCGTCACCGAGGCGCCGTTCGTGATGACCGGCCTGTTGGGCTTATCACCTAGCCAGTTCGGCCTTGCGTTTGCCGCCATGCCGCTGACCTACATCACCACGTCCTTCACGGTGGCGTTGCTTTCGCGCCGGGTCGCGCCGACCAGGCTGATCCACATCGGCGGCGCGCTGGGCCTGTTCGCCTGCGCCTGGGTTCTCTGGCATGCGCTGTTCAGCACGCTGTCCTTGCCGCTGTTCCTGTCCTGGCTGATGCTGGTCGCGGTCGCGAATGGCTTCCTGTTCTCGATGAGCATTGCGGTGGCGGTAGGCGTCGATCCGCGCATGATCGGCACTGCATCCGGCCTGCTGGGCACCATTCACGCGGCCATGAGTGCGCTGGGTTCGGTCATGGCCGGCGTGCTGCACGACGGCACGGTCATGGCCACGGTGTGGCTGATCGTGCTGCCCATGCCGCTGGCGCCGCTGTTGTCGTGGTGGGCGACGCGACCTCGGCCGACCTAGTCCTGCTCCATCACTTTGCGCAGCCGCGCCAGCGCGAGGCGGATGCGCGACTTCACGGTGCCGAGCGGCAGGTTCTGTGACTCCGCGATATCCCGATGGGTACGATCCTCGAAGAAGGCGATGCGGATCAGGTCGGCCTGTTCCGCCGGGAGGTCGGCAATGGCAGTACGCAGGCGCATCTCCGTCTGGCCGGCATCGATGACCGCTTCCTGCGATTGCGGCTCGTCGGGCACTAGCAGGGGGTCGTTGAGATCGACCTCGGGCCGGCGCTCGCGCCGGATGCGGTCGATGCGCTTGTTGCGGACCACGGTATAGAGCCAGGTCGATACTGTGCTCTGCCGTCGGTCATAGGTTTCGGCGCGGCGCCAGACCGTCAGCATGGCTTCCTGCACCAGCTCCTCGGCCAGGGCATTGTCGGCACCTTGGCGCAGCAAATAGGTCTTCAGCCGCGGCGCGAAATGCGCGAACAGCGCGGAAAAGGCGGCGCGGTCGCGGTCGCGCGCCACGGCCTCGACCCAATCGGCCAGCCGGGCGCGGATGGGGTCTGTGGCCGAAGGCGGCAGGGACATGGCGGCATTTGTAGCGACTGGCCCCGCGGGCGGGCAAGGCAAGTTGGCCTGACTTAAGAACGATTCCTGACTGGAACTGGAAATCGCCTGCCTGCCCCGCTATGTTCCGATCATGTTCAAAACGCTTTCTTTCGGCATCGGCGTCGCCTTGGCCGTCTGCGCGCCCATGCTGACGGCGCTCGCCGAGCCCGAGCCGAAGCAGATTGGCGCCTTCAATGGCTGGACGGCCTTTGCCTATACCGAGGGCAAGGAACAGGTCTGCTATGTGCTGGGCCGGCCGAAGACGAGCGAGCCCAAAACCGCGCGACGCGACGAGATCTACCTGACGGTCACGCACCGCCGCATGGCGAAGGTGCGCGCCGAAGTGGCGCTGCACCTGGGCTATGCCCTGAAGGAAAAGTCGACGGTGGACGCAGCGGTGGGGCCGACGAAGTTCGCGCTGTTCGTGCGCGAGGATTCCGCCTGGGCGCCCGACGCCAAGACCGACAAGGCGCTGGCCGACGCCATGGCCGGCGGGCGCAGCCTTGAGGTGAAGGGCGTTTCGGCGCGCGGCACGGCGACGACCGATATCTACGAACTGCAAGGCTTCGCCCAGGCGTTGAAGGCCATCGACGCGGCCTGCCCGCCATGAGCATCGTCCCGGACGTCACTGTCGGCACGCGCACCCTGGCGCCGGCAAGCAACAAGCGCGACCTCGTTGGCCTGACCCGCGAGGAACTGGCCGCGGCGATGCGCGACATCGGCGAGCCCGAACGCGCGGTAAAGATGCGCGCCAACCAGCTATGGCACTGGATCTATCACCGCGGCGCCACCTCGTTCGACACGATGACCACCATCGCCCGCGACATGCAGAAGCGGCTGGACGAACATTTCATCATCGGCCGCCCCGTTGCCGACCAGCTGCAGCAGAGCAGTGACGGCACGCGCAAATGGCTGATCCGCTTCGCCGATGGCGAACAGGCGGAGTGCGTGCACATTCCGGAAGAGGACCGGGGCGCGTTGTGCGTGTCGGCGCAGGTCGGCTGCACCCTGACCTGCAAGTTCTGCCACACCGGCACCATGAAGCTGGTGCGCAACCTGACGGCGGGCGAGATCGTCGGCCAGGTCATGCTGGCGCGCGACACGATTGGCGAATGGCCGAGCCCGAAGGACGGCCGGATGATCTCGAACATCGTCATGATGGGCATGGGCGAACCGCTCTACAACGTCGAGAACGTGGTCAAGGCGCTGAAGATCGTCATGGACGGCGAGGGTATCGCGCTGTCGAAGCGGCGCATCACGCTGTCGACCGCCGGCGTGGTGCCGATGATCGGCCGCATCGGCGAGGAGCTGGGCGTGAACCTGGCGATCTCGCTGCACGCGGTGCGCGACGAGCTGCGCGACGAGATCGTGCCGATCAACCGCAAATACCCGATCAAGGACCTGCTTCAGGCGTGCCGCGACTATCCGACCGCAAACAATGCCCGGCGCATCACCTTCGAATACGTGATGCTGAAGGACGTCAATGACAGCCCGGCGGATGCCCGCGAACTGGTGCGCCTGCTGGCCGGCATCCCGGCGAAGATCAACCTGATCCCGTTCAACGCCTGGCCGGGCGCACCGTACGAATGCTCGACGCCCGAGGCGATCCGCCGGTTCGCCGGCATCGTGCTGGAGGGGGGCTATTCCTCGCCGGTGCGGGTGCCCCGCGGGCGGGACATCATGGCCGCGTGCGGCCAGCTGAAATCGGCCAGCGTAAAGAAACGCGCCAGCGAGCGTTACCGGGAAGCCAACGGCCCCGCAGTGTAATATAGTGGGCGCAACATCCCGCCAAAGGGGAGGCGCCCGTGCTGTGGTCACTCGTGGTTTTCCTGCTGGTTGCGCTGGTCGTCGGCGTCGGCATTGGCTGGGTCGTGCTGAAGGGACGGCGTGACGAACCCCTGCCCGACCATGACCTGTCAGCGCCGCGGCGCTCGATGCTGAGCCCGGGCGCCAAGGATGTCGCCTTTCCCGCCCCCGGCCAGGTCAATGACGACGTGCAGTCATCGCATCAGACGGTTGAATATCGCCTGAGCGAACTGGAAAAGCTGAAGGGTGAAGGCCAGCTTACCCAGGAAGAATACGAAACGCGCAAGCGTGACCTGACGTCCGACTGAGCCTCAGTGGCTCCAGCCGACGGCGATGTTCACCGCCAGCGCCAGGATGACCGTGTTGTAGAAGAACGACACGATGCCATGCGCGAGCGTCAGCCGGCGCATGCGGCTGCTGGTCACCTGCACGTCGGACACCTGGGCCGTCATGCCCACGACGAACGAGAAATACAGGAAATCGTAGGCGCCAGGCTCGTCCCCACCGGGAAAGGTGAGGCCGCCCGGATCGCCGGCCTTGCCGCGCGGGCCACCACGGCGGGCGTAGTAGCGGTGTGCGTAGTGGAAGGCCATGACGGTGTGGAGCGTCAGCCAGCCCAGCGGCACGCCCGAGATCGACAGCGCGGCGTGCAGCAGGTCGGGGCCCTCGGGCTGGCTCAGGAACACGAACATTGAGCTCAGGTTCAGCGCAATCGCCGCCAGCGTGATGACGGCGATCAGCGCGACGCCCTCGTCGTCGACCGCCGCCGCCGCCCGCTCGCGCAGGCGTGCCGATGTTGCGCCGAAGAGTAGTACGGCGGTCGATGCCAGGTAGATGATGTAGAACGCGTCGCCCGCGACCATGAAGCGGAGCGACGCATCGACGTTGACCGCCAGCCAGACTCCAAGGCCGGCCGCGAGGCCGACATAGAAGCGGCTGTGATGCCGGATGTGGGCGCCGGCAGCCTTCACGCGGCTACTTCTTCACCAGGTGCACCCAGAGGTGCCAGCCCATCAGCGGCGCGAGGAAGCGCAGCCACTTCACCTTGAGCGGTGGTGCCCACATGAACTCCTTGTGCACGCGCTCGATCTCGAACATCGGGAATTCCTTGCGCACGTCGGCAACGGAATGCACGCGGATATAGGGATTGTACGGCCCGTCAGTATTGCGATGGATGAAGTTTTCCATCTTCAGATACTTCCACAGGCCCTGCTCCTTGGCCTGCTGGACGTGGACGTCGTAGATGCCGCCGGCCTTGATGCCGGTGTAGTACAGGAAGATCAGCCCGAGGCGGCGCAGCACCGCGATGGACAGCCAGTAGTTCAGCGAGTGGCGCGCATAGACCATGATGATCAGCTTGCCGCCCGGCTTCAGCACGCGGGCGAACTCCCTGCCCGCACCTGTCGTGTCGGGAACGGTGGGCAAGGCGCCGTGGGTAAAGACGATGTCGAACGTGCCATCGGCGAACGGCATGGCCATCATCGTGCCGCGCTGCAGCCCCTCGATCTTGAGGCCGCGGATCTCCATGCGGGTGCCGACGCGGTCGATGGCCTCCTGCGTCAGGTCGAAGCCGGTCCACAGCGCGCCGCGCCGGACGATCTGCTCCGCATCCGCGCCCTGGCCGAGACCGATGTCGAGCACCTTCTTGCCGGCCCAGTCGACTTCGTCGAGACAGCGGGGAATGTGGTCTTCCATGTCATAGCGGAAGGCGTCGTACTCGTCGAAGAAGCGCTTGTAGTTGCCGGCGTACTTGTCTTCCAGCCGGCCGACCAGCACGTCACCGCACGGGTATTTCTCCCAGAACGCCCGGATTGTCCCCTCGTCCATACGGACTCCTTCCCCTCAATCTCGGCGGATCATAGCGGCGCGCCGGACTTCATCAAAGCACGCTGATCGAGATGTCGCCGGCGGGTGAATCATCCCGTGCGCTATGAGCCCATGGCGGTGCGATAAGCGCGGTCCAGGGCCACGGCGACCACCCGATCCGTGAACTTTTCGGCCAACCGCGACTGTGCGCGCTCAGCCATGGTCTGGACGAGCCCCGGCTCGGTCGCGAACCGGGCCATCCGTTCGGCCAGGGCAACAGCGTCGCCCGGCTGGATTATGAACGCGGCAATGCCGTCCTCGCCGACTACCTCGGGTACCGCGCCGACCGGCGTGGCGATGGCGGTACAGCCCGCGGCCATGGCCTCAAGCAGCGTGTTCGGAAAGCCTTCGCTGTAACTGATCTGGAGAAAGACGTCGGTCTGGCGCAACAGATCGATGACCTGGGCATGGGGCAGGAAGTCGCGTTGGTTGACCAGCGCGCCCAGACCCTCGCGGGCAATCTCGTCGCGCAGCGGAGTGGTGACCGCCATCAGGGTGATATTGACCGCAATCCCGCGTGCCTTGAGCGCGCGTGCCGCCTCGAACACCACATAGGCACCCTTGAGCTTCGGATTTTCGCCGGCATAGAGCAGGAACCGGGGCACCCCGGGGCGGGCCTCCGCGCGCCGGGCCAGTGTTGTGGCCGGGACGAAGTTGTTCACCACGACGATGGGGCCGGCGCGGCCGACATTCTCGATGACGTAGCGCCGCCAGTGATCGGACTGCACCACCAGCACATCGGCGGCGCCGAGCGTGCGGCGGATCAGATTGCGGATACGCGGGCTGGACGCGTTCCAGAAATGATTGAACGAGCCGCCGATGCGGAAAACAACGGGACAGCGAAGAATTTTCGCCATCAACAGGTAGAGCGCCCCTTCCCAGAAGGCCTGGAAATCAGGCGCGTGGATCTGGACGAGGGCGGGACGCCGGACCAGCAGCACGAACGGGAAAATGACCAGGTGCCAAAGGGTGATGAAGATGCCCTGCAGTACGCGCTTCAGCCCGCCGCGGAACATCGCCATGTAGCCGTAATTGTCGCCGGCGACGTTGCGCTTTCCGGGGCGCGATGTCGTGAAGGGCACGAAGGTGTACTGGTCCTTCAGCGGCGAGGCGACGACGTTGCGCATGAAGGTGGTGATGCCGCCGGTCGTCGGCGGCCATGGCCCGACCATCAGGACACGGGGCTTCGTGGTCATTGCAGCGCGTCCGGCCCGATTTCGTAGCGGGCGCACCAGGTCTCGAACATGAGGAGCGCCCACAGGGCGAAGCCCCAGTCACGGTCAAGGCGCTGATGCTCGCCGATGATGCGCTCCAGCGCGTCGCGCCGGAACAGGTGACCCACCATGGCGTTCGGCGCCAATAGGGTCTGGCGCACATGGTCGTTCAGACCGTCCTTGAACCAGTGGTCGAGCGGCACCGCGAAGCCCTGTTTGCGCCGCCACAGGAAGTCCGCCGGAAACCAGCGCTCCATCGCCTTGCGCAGGATGTATTTCTGCCGCCCGTCCGGCAGCTTCACGTTCATATCGACGCGGTTCATCAACTCGGCGATGCGGTGGTCGAGGAACGGCGCGCGTACTTCCAATGCGTGCGCCATGCTCGTGCGGTCGACCTTGACCAGCATGTCATCGGGCAGGCCCACGGTCTGCTGCCACAGGGTCATGGCCGCCAGCGGGTCCATGCCGGAATCGAACATGGCGGCGTAGAGAACCTGGTCGCTGCCCTTTGTGCATTGTGGCGCCAGCCACGGCGAGATCGAGGCCAGGTAATCGCGGCGAAACACTGCCTGCTGCTTCGCGGCAAAGCGTTCGCCAGACGGCAGGCCCGCATCCTCGATATTGCGCGCGAGCTTGAGCCACGCAGCGCGGCGACCGGTGTTGCCCGAGGGCATGGCCCGCAGCGCCGCAACCGCCCCGGCGCGCACGAAGCCCGGCAGGCGGCGCAGGCGCTCGCTCAACAGATGGCCGCGATAGGAGTCGTAGCCGGCAAACATCTCGTCGCCGCCATCACCCGACAGCGCCACTGTGACGTGCTGGCGCGTCATCTCGGACAGATACCACACCGGCAGGGCGGAGGAATCTGCGAACGGTTCGTCGCAATGCCAGGCGATGCGGTCGATGACATCGATACCGGCAGGCCGCAAGACAAACTCGTGGTGCCTGGTGCCGAACTTGTTCGCCACGTAGCGGGCATGTTCGCGCTCGTCATAGCGCGCTTCGTCGAAGCCAATGGAAAAGGTTTCGAGCCGCGTACCCGCCACTTCGCTGGCCAGGGCCACGACCGCGGAAGAATCGACGCCGCCGGAGAGGAAGAAGCCAAGCGGTACATCCGACACGAGGCGCATGCCGACCGAATCGCGCAACAGGTCCAGCGACTGCGCGATGATCGACTTCTCGTCGGTCAGCTCATTGGTCGGGGCCGGCGGCGCCCAGTAGCGCTGTTCAACCGTGCCGCCCTGTGCCGTGTAGCGCAGCCAGTGGCCCGGCTGCAGCCGGCGCACGCCGCGAAAGATCGTGCGCGGCCCCTTGATGTAATGGCCGGTGAAATAGTCGTACAGCGCGAGGGGATCGAGCTTCTTTGCGACATAGCCGCCGGCGACCAACGCCTTGAGCTCGGACGCCATATAGATGCCCTGGTCGGTCTCGGCGATGTAGAGCGGCTTCTCGCCGAAGCGGTCACGTGCGGCGAACACGCTGCCATCGCGACCGTCGAAGACGGCGAAGGCGAACATGCCGTTGAGACGCGCGAGGCAATCGGCACCCCAGACGAGATAGGCGGTCAGCAGGACTTCAGTGTCGGACGTGCCGCGAATGTTATGGCCGGCGCGGTGCAGTTCAGCCCGCACATCCTTAAAGTTGTATATTTCGCCATTAAATACGATCCAGACCAGTCCATCGGGACTGCCCATGGGCTGCTGGCCGCCCTGGAGGTCGATGATGGCGAGACGGCGGTGGCCCATGGCCACCTGCTCAAGGCGTTTCTGGCCATGTTCGTCGGGACCGCGATGACGGATCGCGATGTCCATCCGGTCCAATGCCGCAGGGTCGGGCAGCGCACCCGGAACCTTGGCGAAGGCGAAGACTATCCCGCACACGGCACGGACCTTGCAGCTCAACTAACCCATATCTAGGCCAACGAACCTACTATATCTTGCCGGTGGGTCGCTTGTCGCGACCCTCTGTCTGGTTGGCCGTCGCTTAAGGAGCGGGCTTCGTGTGCGGGATAGTCGGCATCTACAACATGCCGGAAGCGGCACCCCGGTTCCCCGGCATGCTGGACCGAATAGCCCATCGGGGCCCCGACGCCAGCGCGACCTACCGTCATGACCGGCCCGGCTGCGAGGTGCTGCTGGGCCATCGTCGTCTCTCGATTATTGACCTGTCCGATGCCGCCAACCAGCCGTTCGTGAAGGACGGCCTGGCGCTGGTGTTCAATGGCGAGATCTACAATTACCGGCAGCTGCGGACCGAGCTTGAAGGGTTCGGCGCGCGCTTCCGCACCAGTTCCGATACCGAAGTGCTGCTGGAGGCGTGGCGGCGCTGGGGTCCGGATGCCCTGCACCGCCTGCGCGGTATGTTTGCCTTCGGCCTGCTGGAGGAATCCAGCGGCACGCTGTTCCTCGCGCGCGACCAGTTCGGCATCAAGCCGCTGCACTACGCACAACGCGGCAAGGGCCTGGTATTCGGATCGGAACTGAAAGCCATCCTGCCCGCCCTCGGCGATGTGAAGCTGGACCCGCAGGGTCTGGTCGCCAGCCTCGTCTATGGCTGGCTGCCGGATTCGTTCTGCATGTGGCAAGGCGTGGCGAAGCTGCCGGCGGGACACTGGGCGAAATTCAGCACTGACGGCCGGCTGGAGGTGAAGCGGTTCTACGACCTGCACGCCGAGGCAGAGGCGGCGCAGTCGCGCACCGTCAGCACGGCGGACCTGGCCCGCATCATGGCGGACTCGGTCGAGGCGCACATGATCGCGGACGTGCCGGTCTCGACGTTCCTGTCCGGCGGCCTGGATTCCAGCCTGATCACCGTGCTGGCCAAACGCGCCGCAGGCAGCCTCGACAGCTACACCATCGCGTTCCGGCCCGAGGACATGAAACTGGAGGCGATGCCGGACGATTTGAAATACGCCCGGCAACTGGCGAAGCAGTTCGACATCCGCCTGCACGAGATCGAGATCGCGCCGGACATCACCTCGATGTTGCCGCGCCTCGTGGACATTCTGGACGAGCCCATCGGCGATGCCGCCGCGATCAACACGGTGCTGATCTGGTCTGCATCCCTTAAAGGGCTCCAAGATTTGAGGGAGAATTCGGCCTCCACATGGAGGAGGTACGATGCCAAGGAAGCGATATACGGCGGAGCAGATCATCGGGCTGCTGCGGCAGGCCGAGGTGGAGCTGGCGAAGGGCCGGACG